>JAJCXO010000001.1 GCA_029263395.1 Acidobacteriota bacterium
TCTTCAGGGAGCGGAGCGAAGCGACGCGCAGGTCTCAACGCGCGAAGCGCGGAAACCAGAACCCCCCGCGATCGAGGCAGCTCAACTCAGGCAGGATCCTCAGCGGGGTTACCGCGGAGCGGTTTAGTCCAATCGGCCTTCGAGTTAGCCACGGATTCCGTGTCCTTCAATATCGCATCCCGTGCCGTGAGCATACAGCATCCGTGCCTCGTCGCTGAATGCGCTAACTCGAAGGCACATTACGAATAGCTCGATCACTACCTGGCTACTCAGCATCAGGCGGCTACAAGAAGATCTACGGAGCCTACCAAGATGTGGGGCACTTCTGGTCAAGCTGACTTCAACTTCGAACGAAGATCTGATATTTCCGCCTTGAGCCGCATAATATCTCTTGTCTTCATCAGGTAAATTTCAGGGTGCACGAGGGAAACCGGGTCCGCCTCGTACTCAGTTCGGACCATCAAGTCTTTTTTCTGGCGTTGGCTGACGAACAAGAGAGTATTCTGACGATACCATACGGGAATTCGGAGGTCATCCCAAATCGCTCTCCGGATGAGGTCTAAACCTACGTAGCCGCGAGACCGAAACAAGGCAATCCAGTAGTCTGGCCACTGTTCATTAAGGTGACCGTTTCCTCCCTGAAAAGGAATTGCAGCTGAAAAAAGGACAGACTCAGATGCACCCACAAGTGAGTCAACGAATAATTCGGCAGACGTCCCTGGAAGGTGCTCGCCTACTTCTAATGAAATAGCGAGATCGAAGCATCTTCCAAGAGACACTGGACGATCGAGTTGGCACTCTCGGAAACAATCCCTTGGAATCTCAAGGAGTTCGCTATCTACCCAGGAGCCATCGAGTCCTAGAACCTCGTCCACCCCTAAGTTCTTCAGCACCGAGAGCCAGGTGCCGACTCCACAACCGAAGTCGACTGCCGAGCCGATAGTCGGCAATATTTCTAGTATCGTTCCTAGGATGGCCTGAGCGGCATATAACGTGTCCTTATGTCGATTGCTGTATGAACTTCTCGGGTATAGATTCGGGGAGTCGCAGCTCATGTTTCCTCTCGCAGTTGTCGATGGTCTGTCTTCGGTGTTTGACACCGCCTCGGAGAGAAGTAGACAAGGGGGCAACACTCCGTGACTAGCTGAGGTGACGCCCGCTCAGCAATATGCACTCGTTGTGCGGCCCGTGTTGCGCCACAGTCTAATGAAGGTTTCGTTCATTAGACTGCATTGATCGCCACTTTACACTACGTGTTCACCTTGACGGAACTTACTGGGGTATTGGGATGAATTATGTCCCCAGACCAAGGTCGGCAATTCCTCTCCGATACTCCTTCGCGAAGGAGCTGGGCACACCTTCTTTGAAAGTAGTCTTCAATATTGCTCTCTCGACGTTCCCTCGATGTGCTCATGTTCCTGTCATGACGGCGATAGATGGAAACGAATTTATGTAGAAAGGTGAAGTTTAGCCCTGATAAAACCATTCGGAACCACATCTCTCGGTCTGATTTGAATCGCATTTCTTCGCAATAGAGACCTGTCCTTACGTACACTCCCCTTCTGGCCATAACAGTCTGTGCATGTACAGTGTCCCAACAACAGCCCGAATCAACGCCTGACTCTATGTAGTGCTGGAGTAGCGAAGGCAGGAACGCTTCTTCGGTGAGTGATTCCTGCTTCTCGAAGAAGTCTCCGGGCCCATGACAGACATATGACCGGGCATGGACAACCATACAGGTTGGATTTTTAATAAAGTGATGGACGCGCTCAAGGATAGAATCCTCTGACAGCATATCGTCAGCGTCAATCGTCGTGATTAACTCGCCCCTGCAGCGAACGATTCCTTCGTTCTTGGCTTTAGCGAGTCCAGCATTTCGGTCAAGAGCAACTAGCCGAAAGCGCGGGTCTTTCTGGACAAAATGGTGCGCGATCTGCGCGCTACCATCAGTAGAACCATCGTCCACAATGATATATTCAGCGTGCGGATAGCTTTGCCGAAAGCAGCTATTTAGACAGTGGGGGAGATACTCTGAATAATTACATGAAGGGATTATTACGGAAACCAGCACCTTCGTAGCAGGGCGGGGCGGACTAATCGTCCCGCTGACGTCCACCTCTTCCATCGAATCGACGGGGCCTATCTCTAGCCGGGAAGTCATTTCTTAGCTCATTGCTCAAAGAACAATCGTCTCATTTAGATGCTTGGCGATAGGATAGCTACAGCCTTTGCAGAGTTGCTGAGTCTCATTGCGAACGTCCCTTCTTGCTTTCCGAGCCCTAGCGCCGCGCCATATATCTGCCACCGAATCTTCGTGGATATTCCCGAGCACGGATACTCCTGAGATATCGTTGCAGCATAGGACTACATCGCCGTTGGCTCTAACAGTAAGTACGTCCTGCGGTTCAAGGCAGCCAGAAGTACCGATGTCCGATTCTGAATACCTATGCTCACCTGTTTCTGGTAGGAAGTCTGCCGCAATTCTATCTCTTTCTGCACTGCTTTTGTGTTGTCCGATGTCTATAGAGAATGCCTTGAAGTAGACTCTGTCGGCGCCAAGAAATCGGGCGAGTCTGACAAACTCATCTTTTTGCTTCTCGTTATGCTTTGTGACTACCATCTGCATCGAAACCTCAGGCGTCGAACTCTTGGAATCTTCACGCATGCGTACTAGATCTTCGACTCCTCTAATAATGCGTTCATAGCTGCCGCCAACGCGGTACTTCGTAAGAGTCTCCTGATTGATGCCATCAACCGCAACTTGGATGAAGTCCACTCCCGAGCCTACCAACTCCCGGGCAACTTTCGATAGTAGCATCCCATTTGTATTGATGTTTGTCTTAGCACCGGTCAATCTCGCCCTGGACACCAGGCGAGGTAGGTCTTTGTTAAGCAATGGTTCCCCACTCCATCCGAAATTGATCGCGTCGATGGGCCAACTGATGGAGGTTAACAAATGCTCTAGCAGCTTCTCTGTAAAATGGCTCCTTGACTTCAAAGTGGGGACGATACAAGCAGGGCATTTCAGTTGACAGCTGCGGGAAGCCTCGATCGTAACTAGTCGCGGCAGTGTAGGCAAGTTGTCACTGCCTGCTTTATTCGAAATCTTCGTCAGTTGCTGCGACACAGGCAAACTCCTCTTTGAGAGCCAAGGCACACTAATCTCAATCGCACCGTCGCCAAAGAATGGGGAATCGATTCTCTGGCAGTTTTCTTCCGACGACTAGATCACTGCATGGTGCTGGGAATCCTTGAAGCTTAGGAAGGTAGTGGACGTTATCTCCGACCCATCGGGTGACGAACGCACGACGGAGCGGGACGGACCGAGACATGACTGGGGCCCAATGTAGCGTTCTTGCGCTGAAGGCTATCGCGTCTCCTTTAGCCAATCCCCAGGTTAGGATCTCATCGGGAGGGAGTTCTAGAAGATCAGGCGGCTCTTGAAGGTTGCTTTCTCTAAAGAAGTTCCCGCTCCCAAGCCAGGATGGCTTAAACAGAGTACTCGAAAGATGGCTCCCTCTCAAGAAACAGAGGCCTGAACCTAAGGGGACTGGGGTTAGAGCCAGCCAGATAGAGATTATCTGATCTCCCCCGACTGACCAATAGGGCAGATCCTGATGAGGTGGCGTAGGCTTGAGGCATCCTTTGTCCTTAATAAATACTAGGTCGGCGAAATGCTGGACTTCCTGCGCCTGCATTAGACCACCAGCCACAGCAGGCAACGAAGACCTTCTCAGCATATTGCCTATAGCTATTGATTTACTTGAGACGTCTAATATGCGAATAAATGCCGGCTCGTCTTCTTCAAACTTGGACCGGGCTTTTGCTTCCAACTTTTGCACTTCTTCACTAAGAGCTTCAACCAGGAGACTGGATGCTAGCTGAGGGATATATACGGCCCCGTCCTGTGTCAGCAATCGTCGATGCGATGCACTTGTGTTGGAATCAGCGGCTGTGTCTGAAGAGGATGGTTTCTTCTCAGGTGTAGGAGATCCTCTCATCTGTAGTCGTAGTCGTGGTCGGTCAGCCATCGCGTCGGGACTCCTTCGAGGCAATTGGGGGAGGCACCGTCCAGAAGACGGTGAGGGCCAAAAGCAGGGAGTGTTAATCCAATGTCGCTAAGTTCGGCGCTACTAAACTTATCTAGAAAGGCCTGGTAGTCAGAGCGTTTGGCCGCTTCGTACGCCCCCCGCCCTTTGTCTGTCAAGGTCGCGCTGCCTAGATGCTGTACAAACGAGTTGATCACCTTTCCGTACGGTATTCCTGCGCGAATCAACTGAATTTCAAAGTCCTTCTCTCCATACCAAACTTGGAAGCGTTCATCGAAACTAGATATGTTCTTGAAAAGGTCTCTCCTTCCTGAAAAGCAACAGGCCCTGATGTCCCCGAATCCAGAGTGAACAACAAGATCGTTCTCCTTTGCTGCACGGCCGACCAGGTGGTAGATCTTAGGACTTAGCCTTAGAGACTCAAGGTCTACTGGATATACAAATTCAAAGATTGTTTCTCTCAGACTCTTTTCGACCCAGAACCACCAGTCTCTCTGGGGGAAGAGTAAGTCGTTGTTGATCACCGTAACGAATTCCGATTCGGACGCCTCGATTCCAATATTCCACGATCTGTAGAGTCCGCCCTTACGGTTTCTTATGATCTGAAAATTTTCGGCGAGCGACCAAGTGGCATCCGTCGAGTTGTCGTCAACCAAGATTATTTCATGCATCGCCATGTCGATGGATGCAGTTAGAGACTCCAGACACATTCTGGTCATCTCAAAGTGGTTCTTAGTAGTGCATACTATTGTGTTTCTGGCCACGCGTCCTCCTCGGTAGATGTAATGTCTCTTCGAAGGGGTTGTCCCGGCTCCCAAAAGGCCAAGTTGCTAGGCTCTTGGACATACCAGCCCGAATCGACAAGGCCATCATATTGCTGATGCCACCCTCTCAGTTTCCCGACTGAGCTATACCTTTGCCGCCGGTCTGCGAGTTTTTTCCTTCCTTGAGCGAAAGACCGTAACGGATAGTGGCGCAGAGCACCGACCTCGCGGAAATTGTTAAGCGAAATATTATCGAAGTGGATCTTGTGTCCTCCATGGTGAGCATTGTCGACGCCAGGCAGGCATCGAAATAGACGGGGCTGATCTAGCCCGAGGTGTAGCCTGTAGTGACGCATTCGATCTTGAACTTTGTGCAACTTCGGATCATCACGCCCGGTGTGGTAAAATGTGTACTCGTTGAAAACGATGCAGTTGGCACCTTCTGAATCAGCGGCTTCCACAGTCTCGAAGAGAGAGCCAAAGTTACTGGGAGGATCGTAGAAATGGTCTGCATCTATATGGAGCATCCATCGGGGATTGAAAGTCTTGCACTTTTGGAGAGCGAACCTGAGAAGCGACTCAAGATCGAATGTGGTAGTCGGCTTGCTGATCAGAGAAGCCAGCTGTTTCCTTCTCTTTTCTAACAACTCGAACGTGCCGTCACTACTGCCATTGTCAATAATGACGAGTGGGATATCTTGGCTTAGATAGAAGTCTAGGTTCTCTTCGATGATGTCAGCTTCATCTCGTACTACTTGGTAGCCAAGAATGGTTGGGGGTAAGTTCATTGTGATCCGATCCCGTCAGCGACTAAATTTGCTTTAGACGTCTGTGAGGAAATCTTTGATTCTTTCTCCAGGATGGCTGCCCAGTGGTTGAGAGCACTATTGTTGCGCCAGTAGGTTAGAGTGGCGGCAACTGTTGAATGCACGTCAAAACACGGACTCCAACCAAGGAGTCGTTGGGCCTTGTCTGCGTTGGGGATCTTGTCACCGGCCTCTGCGAAACTTCCTCCGTGAAGAATACGTGGGTCGACGTACATGATCTCTGATGGACACTGTGCAACCACCTGAGCTGCCAACTCTCCGATCGTAACTTTGTTGGACTCATTGCCCAGATTCCAGACAGATGACTCAGATCTCTGGAGAATCTTCATCAGTCCATGGACTATATCCACAACGTTGGTGAATGCGCGACTTTGAAGGCCGTGACCATAGACTGTTATTGGAAGACCCGAAAGAGCCTGGATTACAAAGCGTGGTAGGACGAATCCTCCTTGTGGAGACTGCCTGGGGCCTGTGACGTTGAAAGGGCGCACTATTTGGTAACGTAGGCCATGAGAGCCGAGGTTCTGAATCACTGTCTCGGCCAGTAGCTTAGATTGCGCATACTCTCTCCTTGCTGAGCATTCGGATGCGGGGAAAAAGCAAGGAGATTCTTCGTCTAGGCGCCCTGGAACGCCAAATATCTCCGAAGTTGACACGAACAAGAGTTGAGCCCGGTGTTTGATAGCAAGCCTTGCCATTTTGAGAGAAGATTCTATGATCTCAGACGCGATTCTCCCAACTTTCCCCAGTACTCCAAGGGGGCCGACGATCGACGCTAAATGGATGATATAGTCGACGCTTTCCGATGAATGGCAGTAGTCTGAGACAGAGCATGAATGAATTTCTGTCCCTGCGTTCTCCCAAGATTCAAGTAACCCTACAGTGGCAACCGACGAAGTTAGGTTGTCAACGACGATGAGCTGAGCCCCCTCCATCAAGAGATGGTCAACTACATGGCTTCCGATGAAGCCAGCACCCCCAGTGACAAGAATTCTTTGGCCTGATAGTGCTTGCGATTCTCCGCTATTATTATTGGCTCTATCCGTGTTTTGTTTCTTCATGGTCTACCCTCCATGTACGAATTCAAACATACAGATGCAGTCGAAGCTAATTAGCCCGCAATCTTGCACAGGACTAGGGAATTGATCTCTGATCTGGTCGCCTTCTAGGTGTCCGAACCGTCTTCCTTCGACGCGGATCAACTCAACGGCCGGACACGAAGTGATCTCGCCACGAGAGTTAATCATTAGGAGCTCGGAGCCAGCAAAGCATCTGTCGATGCGGCCTGGATTAAGGATCAGAGGCTCCCAAAGGCTTAAATAACTCGGATGAGATAAGCGCATCGATGCGCGGAGAGGCTCAAGTTCTTCAAATAGGGCTTTAATGTCGGGCAAATCATCGGCTCGAAGGGAGAGTTCTTTTTTGAGGCGGTGATCTTTGGGGAGGTGAACTGGCTGCACGCTGAAGTAATCGACACCTTGGTCAGATGCCCATCTTGCAAGTTCGATAGAGTCCTGAAGGTTTTTCCTGCTCACAACACAGTAAATGCCGATCTCAGTGGACCAGTTGTCTTTATGCCGTTGCTCAACAATCCGCTCTAGGTTCCTTAAAACCAAGCTGTGCTTTTCCCGGTAGAGATTTCCATAGCTAGGGTCCATAGTGTCAATCGACACCATGAGACGGTGTAGGGCCCCCGACCTTAATCCTTCTTCTTCTCGTGAGCTGTAGATCGTTCCGTTGGTTGTCGCTGCGGTCCGGATACCACTCATTGTGAAATGTTCAGCCAGCTGCCAGAAGTCTTGCCGTAGCAGCGGTTCCCCTCCGGCGAAGTGAACTCTCCGGATACCGAGGTCGGTCAGCCTTCGTGCATGATCTAGATCAGCACTGTTCTCTCGCAAGGATTTCCTAATATTTTGTTTGTATGAACCGCCAGAAAAACTTCCATAGCAATATGCGCATTCTAGATTGCACGAGTCTATTAAGTGCCAGAGAGCTATTGGTTCGTCAGGAATTGGAAAGATGATTTCGCGATCGGGGAATACTATCCGCGCTTCCATAGGTGCCTCGTTATCGATGTCTTTAGGGGCAGTTAATGTGGCTCGAAACAACGGCTTAACCTCATGCTGTGTCGCTCTCGGAACTAATAGGTTCTATTTTTTCGGTCAGGCTTGCCAACAACTCTCGGACAAGGCGAGGCGCCTCATACCGTTGCTGATCAATCCGGTGCCCACTATCCGGCACGCTAGACGCTCGCAATGACGTAAAGCTTCATCCTCTCTGCCGCCTCGGTACCGCCGGATGGGCGCTTACGAAGATCGGAATCGGACGACGAAGCACGGTCAGTTCCTCCAACAAGAGATCGCGGCCGAAGCCGGTGAGACGCTTCCTAATCGGGCTAGAGTATAGACGAGGTGAGGCACCTGGTACCACTTACTGGAATCTCGAGGCACCCCACCGTTTGCCGCTTCGCAGACTCCCCGCGACGGTCGTAGCGCGCCGTGGTCGAGGCGTCGGCATGGCCTGCAATGACTCGCGTCAGGCGGCATCAGGCAAGCTCAAGCTCTGCACCGCCCGCCGCTTGGCCTGTTCGCCCCTGCGGTCGTACCTGGCCGTCGTCGTGATGTCTGCATGACCAGCGAGCTTTTGGACGGTGAAGATGTCTTCGCCCGCGTCGAGCAGCGTCGTCACGAACGACCTTCGCAGGTCATGGGCCGAGAAGTGATCAACGCCAGCCGTCTGCTGAAGCCGCTTGATGATGTAGGCCACCGACTCACCGCGTAGCCGGGTGATCCTAATCTCGCCGGTCTGGTCGACAGGGCAGAACAGGGGGCCGGCATCATCGCCACGGTGACGGAGCCAGGTCTCGATGTACTGGCAACCGTTCCCGCCCAGATAGACGGTGCGCTGCTTGTTCCGCTTGCCGTGCACCACCATCGAGCAGTCCTCGGGGTCGAAGTCGTCAATGTCGAGCCCGGCCAGCTCGCCGCGTCGTAGGCCACAGCCATACAGCACCGCCAATAGAGCGGCATCGCGTGCGCCCTTCGGAGTGTCGTCGACACAGGCACCAAACAGCTTCCCGATCTCCTCACTCGCCAGTGCCCGGCCGCTCAGCAGGTTGGAGTTGCGGACGTTCTCGACATCGGCGGCGCGGCGGTAGGTGTCGGCGTCGACTAGACCCAGCCGCCAGGTTTGTTTGAGCACACCTCGCAGGGCCGAGAGCATCTTGTTGACAGTCGCGGGCTTGTAGCGCTCGGTAAGGACGATGCGGACGCTCATGCTGTCGGCGTAGGTCACCTCGTGCCAGGGGTAGCTGTCGGCGTCGTGGTTGTCGCTCAGGATACCGGCGATGATGTCGAGGGACTGCCGCATGCCCTGGCTGCCTGTGGAGAGTCCGGCAAGGTAGAGCTGGGCGGGTGTCGCGGTGGTAGCCATTGTTCTTACTCCTCTCGGTGGTGCGGTTGCCGTGTCGATGGAAGAAGTAAGCCGTGGCCAACAGATGGTCAACCAGTGTGCGGCGGAAAGTTCGCCGAATGTCGGCGTTTGCTGCGCATCGTCGAGCGTCACTGTTAGCGCTTCGGGCTGTACGCCGGTATGACGTCAAGACCGGCCTGTCATAGGCCCTGGGACGCCCCTGGAAGGCCCGATCCCCGATGCTGGGCAACAACCACCACCGGCCAAGCAGACGCATGCATGTGGGCTAGCCCCACCACTAGTCCAGAGCGGCCGAGACCGGGGTCAATCGAACAGCGGCCTGCTGTCTAAGCTGTTGTCGCGCAATTCGGCGCTGAGTGTGCGATCAGTCCGAGACGAGCCGGTGGCCCTGGCTCTTCAAGTTGCGCAGCCACAGAGAGAGGAAGCTGTTGAGGTCGCGCTTGATCGCTAGGGTGACCTTGCCCGGCGCAGGATAGACCTCTTGATGGATCGGCGGGATCGACTGTTCGAAGGTGAGCGCTTCGACTGTGCCTCGGCGTCCCTCGCGAGGACCGAACACCCGCACCGTCATCGCCGGGTCCTGGCAGAGGTCGCCGTTCTGCTCGAAGTAATGCGCGAGAGATAGGACCATCGCGCCGGTGTCTGGACATGGCGGGAGCACTTCGACGATGAGATCCATGAAGCCGGGCGCACGTAGACGGTAGGCGGTATCGGTTTTGAGATCTCCAAACGGCTGACCGATCAATGCTTCAAGGCGGGCGTAGTTGAGCTCGTACGGGTTGCGGCGGGCCGACGTCATCGGCTCATCTCACGGAGCAGCTCGAGGCGGATCTCAGCTTCGCGGATGCGGGCCGGCAGGTCGCTGCCCATCACCGTGTGCGGGTCGTTGTCCGTCGCGACCTTCAGCAGCACATCGACCAGATCGCGAGCCAGCCAGGCAACCGTTCCAACGAGATCGGACTTCGTGTTGTGTCGTTCGAGCCGGAGGCTGACTGCCCGGGCGTCATCGTTCTTGGCGGCTTCGGCGATGGCTTGGAATTCTCGGCTGAGGGTTTCAGTCGCCAACGCCTTGAGCTGGTTGATCGCGTCGGTGGCGGCATTGGCGGTGTCTGTGGCGGCGGGTGCTTCGGTCAGGGTGTGTGCGTCTTGGTTGGCCATGTCGTTCTCCTTTTTTTGAAGGTCATCACTGTCTCGGTCTTTGGGCACTAGATGAGGTGGCGACGGCGTTGGTCAACCAGCAAGCGATGGATTTCGGCGTTTATCGACGGAAAGTTTCGTGCGCCGGCTGGTTGATCGGTAGAGCTGCCGGACAGGCGATCAGGAGAGCGACAGGTCAGGTGTCAGACGCAAGGACGGGCAGGCTTGTGACAGGGGCCTGGGCGGGCCTGTGGGGCGTGATCCATGGCTGGCGGCAGGTGACCCATCCCGGCCAGGTTGGGAATCAACAGAGGGCCTGGTGGGAATCGGGACCAACGAACAAAGGGGCAGCTCGACTTGAGCCGCCCCCGTTCAATGGTCGATCTCGCCGGTTTCAAGCGGCCTTGGCCTTGCGCCGTCCACCAGTCTTCTTCGCCGGTGCAGTCTTGGCCGGTGCCGTCTCGACCGGGGTCGGGGTCTCGGTCACCATCTCGGCCGGCTCATCGGTCAACTTGAAGCCGACGATGCCGCCGTCAAATGCCTCGGCGTCATACGTCTGCGCCTTGTCGATCGTCAGGCCGTTGTGGGTGAAGAAGCGCTTGCCAGTGACCAAACGTGAACCGCCGTTCTTTTGGGTGCGTAGCCGGTAGCGGCCCTTGGCATCCTCATCCGCACCCCGAATGCCGACGATACCCTTCGCCTGGTTGTAGGCCAGCTGGACGAACTCGATGTCGTCACCCAGCATGTCGACCGCGCCGCTGGTCAAGACCAGTTGCCCGCCCTTACGAACGGTGATCTTCGGGGTGGTGTTCTCGCTCGCGTTGCCTTCATAGAAGTTGAAACCGCTGCTCATGATGGATCTTCTTGAGAGGTGCGGTGTGGCGTCATTGCCCGTCCGCGTTGTCCATGCCCTAGTAGCTATGAGTGGGCGCGACGGGTGGTCAACCAGCCCACGGCGGATTCATCGCAGATTCCGTCGGAT
>JAJCXO010000002.1 GCA_029263395.1 Acidobacteriota bacterium
CCTCCGAGGGAGCCCCCTGTGGAGCGAGCACACAGCGAGTATGTATGAGCAAGAAAACAGCTCTTAGCTCTCCAAACTATTGTAACCAAGAGGGTTGGCGGACATTAAGGTGCCGAGGCGAGTTACGCAGCTGCGCGCGCAGTCCACAGGAGGCGACCGGACAAGCGGCGTTCTTGGACGGGATCTAGCTAGTTGTCATCGCAACCAGCCCAAGGGATCCTGGGGTTGATCTTCGATGCGAATCTCGAAGTAGAGCACGTCGGTGGCGCTGCCGAGGATGTGGCCGAGAGCAAGTTTGTCGCCCTTGCCCACCTGCAGCTCACCAAGTCCGGCATAGAGGGTGAAGACCCGGCCGGGATGATGCACCACCACCATGGGACCATAACCCTCGAATTCGGAAGCGTACAGCACCTGGCCAGGAAAGATTGAACGGACCTCGGCGCCGGTCGTCGAGGCGATATCGATACCGTTGTGGGGGACCTCGGTGCGGTAGCGTGGATCGAGCCGTGGGCCAAACTTTGCAGTGACGTCGCCCGTCACAGGCCAATCGAGAGCGCCTCGGAAGTCCTGGATGGGAGTTCCGCCGAGGGGCGACAGTCGACCCTCGAGCAGCGAGCCGATCAACTTGGCGAGCTTGCGCTCCTTATCCTGCAATGCCTTGGTTCGTTGCATCAGGCGTTGACGTTCGCGGGCCACTTGGGCGAGCGTGCGTTCTTGGCGACGGCGCATCGCCGCCAACGTGTCACGTCGCTCTTGCTCGCGCTGGCGCCAAACGTCCATCTCTTGCCGTTCTTCGGCCAGTTGCAATCGTCGGGTGTCGAGCGCGTCGCGGGTTGCGGTGAAGCGTTCGATCGTCTGACGATCGCGCTGCGCCAGGAAGCGTAGTTGCCGGATCGCCGGCAACAGGTCGGCATTAGGCTCCAAGGAGAGGAAGAGGCGTAGGTAGCCACGGCCGCCCAGGCGGTAGAGACCGACCAAACGCCGGCGAAGGTCGTCACGCAATGTCGCCAAGTCGTTTTCGAGTGTTTCCACTTCGACGGCGGTTGCTTGCGTGCGCTCCTCGGCGAGCTCGAACGCTGCGGTCGCTTCGTCGAGTTGGGCCTGTTGGAGCTCGAGCTCCAGCTTGACCCGCGCCAACTGGTCTTCGAGGCTGGTCTCGCGGCCCCGCATCGCCACCAGCCGAGTTTCCAGCTCGGTAATCTCCAGCCGTAGCGTCGCCAGCTCGGCTTCACGTGGGTCATCGTCATCGGCTGTGTCCTGGGCGATACCGTATTGAGCCGCGCCGAGCCCGGTGAGCAGGGCAACGAGAACAAGTAGAACAACTTGGAAGGCGGCGCGGTGCACGACGGCCCAAGTTTACTCGACCTGTTTCGTCCTCTGCCGCTCGATTTCGTCCCGCAGCCGTTCGAGTGCGGCGATGACCGCCGAACGATCCTCAGTATCGACCGCTTGCGAGCTGTAGGCGGCGCGGACGTAGCGATCGGTGAGCTGATGGGCGGGTTCGCAGAGCGGTCGCATGCGGGCCGGTAAGGTTGCCAAGAATTCATAGGGCGTGTGGCGCTCGTGGCGCGGATGACCAAGGTGGTCGAACGCGACGAGCAGGCGAGTGTAGGCGGCGAGGACGGCGTCGTGAGGTTCCTGCTGGCGCAGCCCATCGAGGTTGGCCAGCGGGTCGTCGAAGGTGTTGGTCGACGCCGTCTTGCGTCGACCAAAGAGGCTTCGGAGGCCACGGCTGAGCCGGCCGATCAGACCGCGGAACAGGCCGGCCCACTGTCGGCCTAGGTGGCCGAGCTGTGAGCGCATGCGCCACAGGCCGTAGAGGATCATCAAGCCGACAACAAGATAGAACGGCCAGCGGAGCCATTGGCCCAGCTCAGCGAGGAAGCTGATCAAGCTGGCTGAGAGCGATGTTCCGGTGGTGCTCTTGCCGGCGTCTCGCTGAGGTTTGTTGGATTGCGAGCCCTTGGGCTGAGAGCTACTTTCAGGGTTGGCTCGTTCGCCACCCGTGGTGTCACCGGAGCTCTCGGTTTCGGTGCCGGAGGTGGCGTCTCCAGGATCGCTACCGCCCGCACGGCCGTCATCGGTCCTGACGGGCGCCAGCTCGCCGCTCCCCTGATGTTCGACGCCAGGCATCGCCAAGGCGATGGCGAGCACCATGATCATCACCAGAGCGGCGGCAAACGTGCGCCCCGGGAGGGCGGTGAGGCTGACCTCGCCGCCCAGGGATCGAACCCGTTGCAGGGTGCCGACACTGGTACCACAGGCTAGGACAAGTCCGGTGGCGAACAAGAAGACAATCATCGCCGCCAACGCACGTTCACCCGCCGCTGGCGGTCCGGCGAGCAACAAGGGCTCACCGAGGGCAAAAATGATGAGGCCGAGTAGAGCCAGGCGAGTGACCGCGGCGTTGGGGCGGTTGAGAGCAGCGCTTTTCTTGGACTTGGCTCGTTGTGCATCGCTGCGGGTTGCGTCTACTTTCGCAGGTGATCGTGTCTGGCCGCGCTCACGCCGCCAGGCCTCGAGCTCTTGGCGCTCGACACCGTACAACCGAGGTTTGGAAACCGCGGATTGTTTTTCGAGACTGAGCGCGGCCACCAGGCGACTCGCGAACCGCCACACCGCGAGCACAATTGCGATGTTGACAATCAAACCCATCGGACCATCCTGCGAGCTCTCCCAGGGCGCAACGGTCATGGCCAAGATGGTGGCGCCAGAAAGCGCCAAGGTGTAGCAGCCTTGGCGTGCGGCATCGCTAGACGTATGACCGTAACGAGCGATCAACACGGTGGCGGTGACAAACCAGAAAC
The DNA here is from genome assembly GCA_029263395.1 of Acidobacteriota bacterium. Lineage (GTDB taxonomy): Bacteria > Acidobacteriota > Thermoanaerobaculia > Multivoradales > J023 > JAAELT01. Next base: position 2,808 of record JAJCXO010000002.1, read on the forward strand.
CAACCCATTTGAGAGCGGCCGAGCCGCCGAGGAAAACCGACCGCACGTCGAGCAGGAAGAACAGCAGCGCGGCCACCATGCAGATGGTGGCGATCGGGACAACCAGGTGATTGATCAGCCACAAGCCGGGGACGTCGAGGGGACGTACCGGGGCCTCGGCGAATGCGTCGCGGGAGCGTTGGGAGCGCTCGAACGGGGTTGGGACATTCAGCGGTTGCTCAACTTCGTCCAGGGCGACGGCGCGTTCACCGCACAGCCGGCAGACGATCAGGTGGCTGCCAACCGTGACGCACCGCTGACACAGTGCCTGGCCGCATTCGCAGCACTCATATTCGGCTGCGGTGTCCGAGTGTTCGGCGCAGGGGCGCCTGCCATGCAGCTCTACGTCTTGAAGCCCAACGTCATCCTGCCGTGCCCGAGACAGTTCTGGGGATCGATCTTCGGGTCCGTTCATAATCGGTGCCCGCCAAGGGATTCGAGATCAGCCTCGTCACTCACCGCATAGACTGGAACGCCTTCGAGCGCCACCGCCCGGCTCTCCTCGTCGGCACCGACCCACACCACACCCACTTCGATGCCGGAACGCCGGAGCACTTGCACGGTATTGGCCAGCGCACCGTCAACCCGGGGTGTGACAATCATCAGCACTAGCGAACGCGACAGCCGCGGCAACTCGGCGAGCAGCAGTTCTGGCAGAGCTGGACCGGGAGCCAGCACTAAACGAGCCAGCATCTGGCGCAGCTGGGCGAGTTGCCAGGCACCTTTTGTCGGCGCCGCCTCGAGCGGCCGAAGGCCGGTGATCTTGCGCCGCGCATTAGACGCTTCGAGCGCTTCTTCGATCCGCCTGAAAGTGTTGCCGGACCAGTCCTCTGGATAACGCTCGGCGGCGTCGGCGCCGTTCGATAGTAGCCCGGCCGCTTGCCCACCGCCGAGTACGAACTCGGCGATGGATGCTGCGGCGGTGGCTGCCAGTTCTTCGCTGGCTTCAGCGAGGTCGCGACCCGAGAGGTCGCCATGAGCAACCTTGCGATAGACGTCTCGCCCCATTTCGACCGCCAGCATGACTCCTTCGAGGACTGCCGGCTCGAACAGCTTCACTTGCAGTTTGCCCGAGCGGGCCGTCGCTCGCCAATGGACGCGACGCAGCGAATCACCGCGTTGGTATTCGCGAATGCCTTGGAAGCGGGAGGGGTCTTCGAACAGGCTGCGCTGTCGTGGCACTTCGTGGATTGGTCGGTGGCCCAAGGGCCAGCCACGGCCGATCGCCACCGACCGTGGCAGCACGGTGACGAAGCGTGCCTCTGAGTGCAGCAGAAACCGACGCACCAAGCCGAAAGGGCCGCTAGCCTCCACCATCGTCGGACCGACCCGATAGAGCCCCCGCCGGATGCTGTGCAGCCGGTAGGCGATGCCGCGTTTCTCGTCGGCAGCAAGGGAGGTGGCACAGCAGGTTGGACCTTGGACGTCGAGCCCGGGTTCGATTTGATCGCGCCAAAACAGTCCCGACGCCGGCAGTTGTTTCCTATTGTGAACAGTCAGCCAGACATCCACCTTTTCACCGCAAACAACTTCGGTAGCCGACAGTCGACGGGTGATGTCAAGTTGGCGAATGCTGAGTGAAGTGAGCAACGTCGAGCCTGCGAGCAACAGGCCAACAACCACCGCGGCATAGAGGAATAAGCCGCCGGAGAAGATCGACAACAAGCCGAGCACCGCCGCCGCCACCAGCCCCCAACCGAACAGCTGGCCGCGGCGGGCCGCACCGATCTCGGTCCGCAGATCGGCCGTGGCGTCCGCTGCGGGTGTCGGCGCTGAGTTCATAGACCCGGCGCGGCGCGCAGCGCTCCGGGTTCCACGATCGGTGCCGGCACCAAGCCAATGGCTTGATCCACCACTTGGGCCACCGTCCGTCGACTGAGTCGGCCTTCGGCCCCCAGGATCACTCGGTGGTAGAGCAGCGACGGATAAAGACGTTTGGCGTCGTCGGGCAGCACGAAGTCTCGTCCCGCTATGGCTGCCATCGCCTGGCATGCTCGATAGAGGCCTTTGGTGGCCCGCGGTCCGCCGCCGAGCACTAGCTCTTTCGAACGGCGGGTCGACGCGACCAGCTGCACGATGTACTTGCTGACCTCTGGATGGACATGGACCTGCCGGATCTGTTGTTGCAGCTTGACCAGTACCTCCAAGCTCACCACCTGCTGTACTGTTGCCAGCGGGTCCCGCCCGCGGCTGGCAGCCAACATCTTGAGCTCGGCGGCTTCTCCTGGGTACCCCACCTGGAGGCGCATCAGGAACCGATCGAGCTGCGCCTCGGGTAGGGCAAAGGTGCCTTCGTGCTCCACAGGGTTCTGGGTTGCGATGACAAAAAACGGTTCTTTCAACCGGTAGGTTTTGTTCTCGATACTGACTTGGCCTTCCGCCATGCACTCCAACAGCGCAGCCTGCGCCCGGGGCGTGGCCCGGTTGACTTCGTCCGCCAGCAAGATCTGAGTGAAAACCGGCCCAGGGTGGAACTCGAACTCGGCGGTTTTCTGGTTGAAGACACTGGTGCCGGTAACATCCCCTGGCAGTAGGTCGGGGGTACATTGTAAGCGTCGAAAGTTACCCCCCAGAGTCCGTGCCAACGTCTTGGCGAGCAGCGTCTTGGCGGTGCCAGGCACATCTTCGATCAGCAGATGGCCCTCGGCAAGGAGGCAAATCAGCACCATTTCGAGCTTGGCTCGTTTGCCGTAAATCACCGTCTCGAGCTGTTCGATTACCGCGTCCGCGGCTCGTTTGACCTCGTTCATACGTCCTCCCAGGGTGTTCCCTATTGTCTACGGCGGTGGAGGAATTTCGTCACGGGAACGTTGAACTGAGCTTCTCCCGGTCTCTATCGCGCCCACTTTCAGTTTGCGGTGGACGCGTGGATATCAACGGAATAAGGACAGACAGGTCAAGGGCGCAGACGGTCGACTCACCATCTGCGCCGAGTAGGTCACGACGAGGGCCAGTCGGCTCGGTCCGACTGACTCTCGAGCTTCGTGATACCTCGACGACGCTTGCTGCACCGTGCAGAAGGCCAGATGAGACTCAACAACGCTTGCCGCAACGTGCAATAAGGCCTGATGTGGCTCAACAACGCTTGTTACAACGTGCAATCAGGCCTGATGAGGCTCAACAACGCTTGTTACAACGCGCAATAAGGCTGATGAGGCTCAACAACG
>JAJCXO010000003.1 GCA_029263395.1 Acidobacteriota bacterium
TTGCCCGCTTCGCGACCCAACCTCCATTGAGCCTGGTGCTCATCGGCCTGGCGCTGGCGAGCCCGGTACCGGTCCGCCGCCCCCAGGAAACGAACGTCAAAACCTTCGCAATCCGCGGCCTGTTGTGTTGGGGTGAAACCGACGAGCGACGCGCCAGCATTCCCCTGCTGCGGACGCTCCTACGCCTCATCGAATCAACCCATCCACGGCCGCGAGACGGGGCTGCGTCAACGCCGGCCTCTGTAGCTGCAGACCGGGTTGATTCAGACCGGGTTGATTCGGACCTGGTTTTTCCGGCTGGGTATCGGCGGCTGCGCGCCCCGCCGATGGAACATCTTTACGGCCAAATGCGGCGGCTGTTGCGCGGCGATCTGCCGACCCTGATCCTCGGCGAGACAGGGGTCGGCAAGGAGCGCATCGCTCGTATTCTTCACGATTCTTGTGATCGTCGCGCAGCTCCCTTTGTAGCGCTCAACTGTGCTGCTATTCCGGCAGAACTCCTGGAAGCCGAGCTTTTCGGGATCGCTAGCGGTGTGGCCACCGGCGTCCGGCGGCGACGGGGCAAGTTCCAACTGGCAGCCGGCGGCACCTTGTTGCTCGATGAGATTGGCGAGCTGGCGTCGCCGCTGCAAGCCAAGCTGCTGCGGGTTTTGCAGGAGAAAGAGATCCATCCGGTCGGCGAAGCCCCGAGAGCCATCGATGTGCGAGTCTTCGCTGCCACCAATGCGGACCTGGCAGAGAAGATCGAAGCCGGGCGTTTCCGCCGCGATCTTTACTACCGCTTGTCTGGATTTGTGCTCGAGATACCGCCGCTTCGCCAGTGTCGCGAAGATATCCCGGCGCTTGTCGAGCACTTCCTCCACCGCTTCTCGGATGAGGCGCAAAAGCGCATCCGTGGGTTGACCGTGAAGGCGATGCATCGGCTGGTTTCCCACCCCTGGCCCGGCAACGTGCGGGAGCTCGAGCATGTGGTCCGCGGGCTGGTCTACCAATGCCCGGAAGGGCGAGCGATCGAGTCTAGCGCGGTGAGTGGACTCGCCATGTTTGCCGGTGCCACGCCGACGATACCGCTCGATCCCTTGAGTCTCGACGCCAGGATTCTGGAACTCGAGACGGTGCTGGTTCGCGAAGCGCTGCGCCGTGCAGGTGGTAATCGAGCCGAGGCCGCTCGGCTATTGGGTATCAGCCGTAACGGCCTCGGCAAGAAATTGAAACGCCTCGGCATCGAACCGAGTCTGGGTTGACTACTCCGCGAAGTCCCCGCCGAGTGGGTTGCCGCCCGCGTGGACGGGCTCAACTGTCAGACCGAGGCTGAGAAGCCCCGCAGCCAACAGGTAGCCGGTCAACAGCGCAATCTTCAGTTTACGGCTCATCGTCTTCATGTCTGCTCCTTGTACGTCGTGAAGCGGTTTTCGTGAAGCGCATCGCTTCATGGATGGGCACGTCGAAACAAAATCGACGCCTTGGGCGAGCCTTACTGCAAGGAACGTTCCGGCTGTGAGGGCGGACCACCGGAACGTGCGTCCCGGGTTCATGGCACGATTCCTGCTGCCGAATAGGTCTCGAGATGAGGCACATGATGAACCTGCTCGCGATAGACCTCCGGTTCGGCTGGCGCTTGCTGCGTAAACAACCGGTGTTCACTGCGGTGATCTTGCTGACCCTGGCTCTTGGCATCGGCGTCAACACCGGCATTGCCTCGGTGGTCGAGGCGATTCTCCTGGACCCCTTGCCCTACGAGGACGCCAGCGAACTGATCGCCTTGCGGGGCAGCTTTGCGACCACTCCCACCACCTGGGTCGCCTACCGCGAGTTTCGAGCCTGGCAAGAGAGGAGCCGAGCCTTCGAATCGATTGCGGCACACCGCCTCGCTCGCCACAGCCTGCAACTCGACGGTCGGCCGAATCCGGTGATCGGAGTCGGTGCGTCAGCGAACCTCTTCACCATGTTGGGCGCCGAGCCCTTGATCGGCCGTAGCTTCACTCCCGAGGACGATCGCTTCGGCGCCCCGCCGGTGGTCATCTTGAGCTACCCGTTCTGGCAGCGGCGCTTCGGCGGCCGTGAGAGTGTAATCGGTGAGGCGTTGGACATCGACGACGATTCCTTCGAGGTCATCGGTGTCATGCCACCGGACGTGTTGTACCCGGGGGATTTTCGTAGCCTCGCTCTGTGGCTGCCGCTCGGCCAGATGGCTGACGACGACTGGGGCTGGGACTATGCGACCCATCCAGGGATCTCAGTGACCGGTCGGCTTGCCGACAGGTCCGACCTCGCCACCGCCCGAGCCGACATGGAACGTCTCGCCAGCGAGTTGGCCGGCGAGCATCCGGACACCCACACCGGGCGTGGCGTCTCCTTGCAGTTGGTCTTGGAACGATCTTTCGGCCAACTGCGACCCAGGGTGTGGGCTTTGGCCGGCGCCGTGTTGGGTGTCCTCATGATCGCCTGTGTCAATGTCACCAATCTGTTGCTGGTGCGCGGCGCCGGGCGGACGCAGGAGTTCGCCATTCGCTTTGCGGTTGGCGCCTCGCGGCGACGGATCCTCCAACAGTTGCTGGTCGAGAGTGTCTCACTGGCTCTGGCCAGTGCGATGGTTGGGGTAGGGGTCGCCTGGGCAACGCTCCGGGGGCTACATTGGGCCGTCGACGTCGAGTCGTTTCCCGCCATCCGCGAGCTGGCGATCGACGGCGGGCTCATGCTGTTCACCACCGCTGTCACCCTCGTGGTCGGGCTCGCCGCGGGACTCGCTCCTGCACTGAGGGGTGCCGCGGCCTGTCGCTCCGAAGCCCTCACGGGTGGCACCCGCGGCTCCATGAGTCGGAGCGGCGGGCGTCTGCAGCGAGGTCTTGTGGTGGTAGAAGTTGCGCTGGCAGTGGTGCTGTCGATCTGCGCCCTGCTTGCGGTGCGCAGCTTTCACCAGATCGTCAGTGACGACCTCGGTTTTGATCCCGAAGGTCTGTTGACGTTCTCCTTCAGCCTCCCTGACGAGAGTTTCCCAGCACCCGAGCAGGCCGTATTCTTCGACGCAATGCTGGCGCGTCTCGAGAGCTTGCCGGGTATCGAATCAGCAACCACGACGCGTCCGATCGCCGCCTATTGGTCGGCGAGTTTCGAGATCGCCGGACGCCCCGCTGAAGAGAAGCTCTCCGCCAAGGCCTTCCAAGTCAGTCCCGGATACTTTGCAACGTTGGGTGTGAAGATCCTGAAAGGCCGAGCTTTTCTACCCACCGATCGTGCCGGGTCGCCACCCGTGCTGGTTGTGGACCGTCAATTCGCCGCCACCTTCTGGCCGCCGAACTCCGAGGTTGTCAGCGCTCGCATCCGGCTGTCGACCGACCCCCCGGACAGCCCAGGTCGAGAAATCGTCGGCATCGTCGACCGCGCCCATTATCAGGGGCCTCACCTGGCGTCCGAACCGACGTTCTATCAGCCAGCAGCGCAAGCTCAGGAGGGGTGGGGCTGGGCCGTGCTCCAGACCTCGGTCGATCCGGTGACGCTCGAGGAGGTGGTGCGGGCGGAAATGACCATGCTCGAGCCCAGTCTCTTGCTCGACGAACTGTGGACGATGGACGATCGCCTGGCCTCGCAACGCGGCCCTCAGCGCCTGGCAGCAGTCCTGCTGGCAAGCTTCGCCGTTTTGGCGGTCGTGCTTGCCGTCGTCGGCATCTACGGCGTGATCAGTTTCACGGTCGCCTCCCAACGCCGCGAGATGGGAATCCGGCAAGCGCTCGGAGCGCGCTCAGGTGACATCGCCAGGCTCATTCTTCGTCGCGGCCTGCGGTTGACCGCCACCGGCGTGGCCCTGGGATGGCTGTTTTCCTCCGTCGGGGCCAGCCTTTTGAGCAGCCAGCTGTATAACGTTCAGGCCTACGACCCCGGGACTTGGCTCGTGGCAATCGCCACGATTCTGGCCGCGGCGCTTGCCGCTTGTGCTTTGCCTGCCCAGCGAGCCGGTCGAGTACACCCAACGGCGGCGCTGCGGGACACTGAGTGTTGAACTTCACGCGGTGTTCGTGAGTGGCTCGCCGTCCAGTCCACTTTCTGTTTTATGAAAATTGGAAGTCTCGCGAGCTTTGGCAGACACACATGAACGCTCCACACCTGGCGGCCTGCATGACAGCAACCGACGGAGCGGTTGCTAATTTCACTATTAACGAAATGAGCCACATTGGCTGAAGGCGAATGGAGAAACCTATGACTTACTACTCAGTTCTAGCCGTCACCCCCACCAACGAGGATTGGATCCCGGGCTACATCGGATCCGCGGGCGATGGTACTGAATACGAACCATCAGAGCCATAGAGATCACGTAAGACATCGTCGGCAACATCACTTCATGGTGCCACACTCCACTGCCGCCTCGATATTTTTGTGTAATACTCTGAGCACTATTTTGAATCAGCAGACCGATAAGGAGTGATGAATGAGCGTCTTTGACTATCCGCGCATTAATGTCCAGGGCACGATCCGCTTGGATCCCGGCACCGCCAACAACGACGATTACGCCGCCTCGGTGACGTTCAACGGCGAGGCTCTCGGCCTGATCGACTCGAAGAACGTCGCCGCCCGAACTTACGGTATGTCGGATACCGAGTTCTTGGCCTGGGTCCAGAAAGCCCACGCGTTCCCAAACGTGGAGGGTGGTGGGACCTCAGACATCATTCCGGCGGAATGGAACTACTACGGCGACATGTCCATGCAAGCCGACTCGATCAAGTGCGTCGGCACGCAGGCGGGGACGTCTGGTATCGACCTGAGCAGCTGTCTCGGCGCTGACTTGACGCTCAACGGCTGCTTCACGGACATCAACCCGGAAGGCTCGCCGCCAGCTACCCAGTTCTTCATCAAGAAGCTCATCTTGGGCTCGGACTTGATCAGCGCCGAGCTCTCTAAGGGTGTCGGCCAGTGGATCAACTTTTACCGCAACGTCAACCTCAATGCCGATGCCGGTGCCGGTGCCAGTGTGTATCACGGCATTGCCGGGGCGACGGTCAACATCCCAGGCTGGGAGACGCTCGGCGCTAGCGGCGTCATCTTTCGCTACTACCTTTCCCGGGCGCTACTCGAGAATCCGGAGACCGGTACAACCAATGAGCAAATCGAGGCGCTTTACGAGACAGGAACCCAGAACCCCAAGATTCTGGAACTCGTCGGCACGTTTGCGCCGCTGTATGCCACGGAGACGATCGTCGCCGCGCCCACCGGTCGCTTGATGACTTGGGACACACCCAATATTACAACCCCACCCGAAAACAGCAACAATGGGCCCGGCGGCAAGATGGCCTTGGGACCGTGCGTCCTACATCAAAATGGGGACATGGTGACGGCCGATTTCTCCGGCACCTTCCCGGACAACTATGACGCCAACGGCAATGGAGATAATCCGAAGTTTGACTTCGGGCCGGTGAGTCTGGTGGCCGAGCTCAGTGGTCAACGACTCGGGGTTTGGCCCGTCGATTACGCTGATACGGCGCAGGGCAACGCAGCCGGCTGGCTCTTCGACTTCGACGTTTCGGCGATCCCGCCGCCGCTGCTCGCCGATGCGACCTTCAAGCTCATCAGTGACACCTTCGGTGACGTTCTCGCCGAGGTGGCCTACTACTTCGTCTCGAATCAGCAAGCGATTTACGGCGAGCAGGGTGGCAGCGATCGGCTTTTCCTGAACAATGGCACCAACGAGCCGGCAACGATCGCGGTTTTCCATCGTGGTGTTGAGCTGACGCCGCAGACTTGTCCTGACATCACAGTCTGGCAATACGCTTCGACACCCTTGCAGAGCCCCGGAGACGCAGTGCCGATCTCGACCACCTTCAAGCCGGGTGACTCTCTGGTGGTGGATACCAACTTGCCGGGCAACTTCCTGTTCACGTTTACCGTCGAAGGTGCCTCTCCTCCGACCTCCTACAACCAGTTCATGAATCCGCCGTATGTCACGAACTCGCCGCAGATCAGCCTGCGCATCCTGCCGAATGAGGACTACGACGCCTACTTCGTGGATCCGAATGCGGAGTTCCCGGTTGCTAATGACCTACTGACTTTCGAATTCCTCTACGACCACGTTCTCCGGGTCTTCTACTTGCTCTATCCGGTGATGCACCCCTTCTTGCCGCTCAATTCGGAGGAGAAGGTGGCGCAGTATGCCGCGAGTATTCTGCAGCGTACCGATCCCGCTCCGTCGAACTGGCTGTCGAATAAGTACATGCCGCCGACCCGTGATCTCTCGAACAGCCGGAGAAAGCTGCTCCAAGCCTGGTGCCGTAAGGCGCTCCAGGGGGACTAGCCCAGCCCACCATGGCAACGAGCCTGTTGTTGTGCAACAGGCTCGTTAGAGCCCGTCCAAAGACGTCGGTTGTCCGGTCGCCCCTTGGTGGACTGCGCGCACTGCTGTGTAACTCGCCTCGGTGGTCCTAGTGTCTGCCAACTCTATTATTTACAGTAGTTTGGAGAGCACTGATCTCTTTCTTGCTCATACATACTCGCCGCGTGCTCGCTCCACAGGAGCCTCCCTGGGAGACGAGAAATGGGTTTCTGGATGCAATCTAGTTACTGCTGTAGATGGTCCGCTGGGTCTTGTTCGTCGGACCCCTGAGTGGTGGTCGAGACGTCGCCCGCCGCTTCGACCGCCACTGAAGGGTGCAGGGACAGCCTGAAGCGGCGGCCCACCGCCCAGAATAGGCCAGCGACGACCATCACCAGGGCAAAAACCAGGATGGTGTTGTCGAAGCGGCGGGCGGTGGCGCCAGCAACGGCATACATCGCGGCAGCCGGCAGGCAGCCTGCGAAGGTGGCGAGCGCCATGCGGTGCCAGCGCATGGTCGAGGTGCCGGCGAGGATCGCCACTGTCTCGGCGACGATCGGTACCGGTCGGGTGACGATCACCGCCAGATCTCCCCATTCGGCGAGCATCGCGTCGGCCTTGCGGCGCTCCTCGGCACTCATCAGGCGGTCGAGCAGCGGGCCACCCCGGCGGCCGAGGAAGAAGCCGAAGAGGCCGGCCCCGAGACCGCCGATCAGCGACACCAGGGTCCCCGTTGCGATGCCGAAGAGAGCCCCGTGAGCGATCATCACCAGGGTTGCCGGCACCGGCAGAATGATGTCACCAACCAACAGGCCGACGCCGACGAGTGCCGCGATCAATCCGCCCCCAGAGAGCCAGGGGTCGGGGTCGGTCAGGATCGGAATCTGGAGCACCTCGACTACCAGAAAGAGGCCGAGGAAAACTGCCATCATCGACACCGTCAGGATCCAGTAGCGTCTCATCGCTGGTCTCCCTCTCGGGCGTCCTGCGGGATTTGGGGGCGTCCTGCGGAGGACGCTGCGGAAGGCCGGCCACCCGGTCCGAACGTCCGGCGCAAGCCCAAACGCAGCGAGCGGCCGGGGCCCGGGAAGCCGATCAGGGCTTCGTAATTGTTGTCCGCCAGGTTGTCGATTCGTCCCCGCAGCTGCCAGCCGGGAGCGAGCTCCCACGAGCTGGCGAATGCCAGCAGTCCGTAACCGGCGGTGGTATTGAGCTCGGGCACCGGAATCTGCTCGTCGAAGCTGCTGGATGTGCCCTGGCTTGAGAGCTCGAGACGCAGGCCGGGTTGGGGCTTCCAGGTGAGTCTCAGCCCGCCGACCCACTGCGGTCGGTGGCGCAGCCGGACCGGAGAGTCCAAGTTCTCCACCTCCTGCCAGGTCACGTTGACGCGGGCGGTGAAGGTCGGGCCGGGCCGCCAGGTGAGGTAGCTCTCGATGCCTCGTGCCGCGACCCGCGAACGGTTGACGTGGGAGAAGGTTTCGAAATCGAAGTCCACCAGGTTCTCGTAGCGGTTGTAGAAGAGAGTCAGGGCGCCCGACAGCGGGGCACTCTCGGAGCCATGCTCGACGCCAAGATCACCGCCGATCATCGTTTCTGGCCGAAGCTCCGGGTTGCCGCCGAGTTGTGGTGGGCTCGCCAAAGCGAAAAAACTGGGCAGCTTGAACGACCGGCCGGCGGAGGCGCGGAGCCGCGTCGACCCCTGCCTCCCCAGACGGTAGCGCAGACCCAGCCGCGGGCTCCATTCGACCTTGCGCGAGTCCCCCTCCGAGGAGGCCCCCGCGTTTTCGGGGAAGTCGAGGCGCGAGCCGACTTCGATCAGCAGATCGCCGTAATCAACCAGCAGCTCGGCGTAGGCGCCAGGGGTCGTGCGGACGAGTTGATAGTCTCCGGGTACTTCGCCGCCGAGGAAGGCGGGCAACAGAAGGGTGCTGCGATTTTCTCCTTCCTGGCGGCCGATTTCGGTACCGACGGCAAGCTGAAAGCGGTGCGAAGTGTAGATGGACCCGGCCCATCCGAGACGGGTGTTGGTGAAGTTGGTGCGTTCGGTGGATGACGGCACCAGCGGAAAAACGGCCGGGCTGACGCGGTCGAGTCGGTGGCGGTAGACGGCCGCGGTCAGCTTGTGACGCTCGCCGGATCCCAGCAGCAGCTCGACGCCGAGACTCGACTCCTGGTGGTCCGAACGGCGGAGTTCCCCAGAGCCGAACACCGGGCCGCCGGAAGCGTCCGGGTAGTCGCTGGCCTCCCAGGAAGCGAAGCGGCTCGACAGCCGCAGGCTGGAGCGCGCTCCGAGCGCCAGGTCGAGGTTGGCGTGGGCGCTGCCTTGCGAAAAGCTCTCCTCAGCCACTCGCTGTTGTTCTTCGTCCAAGGACACCGCTACGAAATAGCTCGCGGTGCCAGCCGCACCGGCCAGACTGGCCGCCGCGCGCCGCAGCGAGGCGTTGCCGCCTTCCAACTCGACATCGCCGCCGGATCCGTCGCTGCCGCGGCGTGTGATGATGTTGATGGCGCCAGCAAGGCCGGTGGATCCGTAAAACGAAGAGAGCGGACCGCGGACGATCTCGAGCCGCTCGACCGCCGCCGCCGTCAAACCCTCGAGATCGAAGACGTCGCCGACCTGGTAGGTGCCGTCGTTGAGCGGTACGCCGTCGAGCAGTACCTGGGTATAGTTGGGATCGCCGCCGCGAATCTGGGCGGTGGCAAGGGTACCGCGGGTGCCGCCCGAGGTGACGTCGAGCCCCGGGACGAAGCGCAGGAGCTCGGCGACAGTCCGGGCGCCGGTGACCTCGATGGCCTCGCGCTCGATCACCGTCACCGCTGCCGTCGCCGAGGTCACGGGACGCTCGCGGACGGTGGCGGTAGCATAGAAAACTGTTGCTTCCGGGACCGTCTCGTTGTCTTCCGCGAGGTTGTCCCCGGTGGTCACCGTTAGCGTTACTGCCAACAGAACCAACATCGAGATTTTGATTCTGACCTCCCTGCCTAAGATCAACTTGCCACGATAGATCAATTTGTTACGATAAAGGCTCAAAAAAAGCCTAGGTGATACGGCCAATTTTATCAAGCGAAACCAGCCGGGCCAAAGCCCGGCTGATTCGCGCAGTGAATGACCCTGGGATCGAGCCGGTAGTCCTGGCGAGGAGGCGCCAAACGTCGCCACCGCTGGCAGGGATCTAATCGAGTGCCGAGGCGGCGTGTGTCGGGGAACCGTGGTAGAAATAGAGACCTACCATAGGAGGTTGTTATGACCGTGCCGAATCAAGACCGTCCGGCTATCGACAGCCCGGAGCATCGGCTGAGGTTCCAGGAGATGGTGGCGGTGCACTACCTAGGGTGTGACCTCGGTGACCTGGAGATGGCGACCGAGATGATGCTCGAGGAGGTAAGGTTCACCCTACCTCCGCTCGGCGAGTCCTTTGCCAACCGAGACGAGGTGAAGGTCGGATTGGCCCAGGTCATCCAGAAGTTACCGCGGGTTGCCCGTCACCGGCCCGCGGGGTTTCGTTTTGCGGCGGTAGATCAAACCACGTTGCGGGCCTACTTCACGACCCACATCATGTCCTGCCTCAACGGTCGAGTCCATGCCATCGGCGACATCACCGTCGACGCGGTGTTGCGGGATGGTGCACTGTGGGTTTCCGCCTGGGAGGTCTGTCCGATCTACTTCCGCGGCCTGATCTCTGGTGGCAAGCTCGCAAGGTTGCCACGGCTGCTGCTCGCGACAGTGCCATTCCTGCTGCCCAGCGATGCCCGGGCGTTGTTTGCCGCGGTGCGCGGGTGATGTCGTCAACTAGTCAACGATTCCGGTGCCACCTCTAGTTGGTCGCTGCAAGAACGTTTTACGCTGAGGGCAGCGAGCACGTTTGATACAGCCAACCAAAGAGCCATCTGGACCTCTTGAGAACTGAGGCGTTTGACGGACCCACGGCCTTCGAAACAAGCGATGATCGAGCCGTTGGATCGGCACGATGAGCCCGATCATCCGCTGATCGAACACCACGTTCAAGAAGCGACACCCGATCAGCGGCGGATCCGGCGCCTCATCTGCAACCAGTCACACGATCTAGCGGCGATCGGACCTCGGATCCGTTCCGCGAGGCTGGATCAAGCGATGATCCAGCAAATGTCGGTCGACATTTCGCGAATCAGCCGATGATCCAGCAAATGTCGGTCGACATTTCGCGAATCAAGCGGTGATTCGGCCAATGTCGGTCGACATTTCGCAAATCAAGCCATGATCCAGCGTCGTGTCGTCGACCAGATAGCCGATCACCGGCTGATGGAATCTTGGTCTTCCGCCAAGTGATCCAACTATTGCCGAGTTGTTGGTCATGGCGCGGATGCATGTGGACACCGCGTGCATTTAGCGCTTCAGCGATGAGTCTGTTGAAACGAGTGCGCCTGTCCCATCTTTTGGTGGGCATCATGAACGAGAACCGCTTTCGGAGTCAGGCACCACTCGAGGACAGCCATAGCACTGTACAGCTTGTGCCTGGCCTGTCGCCAGGCGAGGCTTTGCGGGCCATCGAGAACTTGGTCTAGCACGTCGGCTCCCCGTACAGCAGGAAGGTCGTGAAGAAAAACCGTGCCGGAATCCTTGGAAACCTTCGCCATCATCTCGGGCGTAACGCAGAAAGGCTCGAAAATCTTTTCCCAGCCAGGGTCCGACTTTGGGGCCCCCATCGTCTGCCATCGTGTGGCATAAACCGCATCCACACTGCTCGGCAGCCTTTCGATACGGTGGTGATGCTCGACGACGCTACCATGTAACTGGGCGAGGTTCGCGGCCTCCTCCAATGTGCGGTCCTTCAGGCCGTAGCCTTTGGGTGTTACAAGGGTCAACTTCATGCCCGGGACTTGAGCGACAGCGTAGGCGAGGGCAGAAGCTGTATTGTTGCCTTCGCCTACGTAGAGGACATGCAGATCATCGAGTCGACCGAACTTTTCCAAGAGAGTAGAGAGGTCTGCTATTGCCTGAGTCGGATGCTCTTCTGCGCTCATTGCATTGACGATGGCCATTGCGTCTTGGGAGGCGAGTGCGTCCATTTCAGCTTGCGTCTCATTGGTGCGGACGACCAGGGCGTCGAGATAACCTGAAAGTATCCTGGCAGTATCTTCGATCGTTTCGCCGGTGCTTAATTGCAGGTCCCCAGGGCCGAATGAAACGATTCGAGCTCCCAAGCGCATGGCACCTACTGTGAAAGACGTTCGGGTACGGGTAGAAGACTTGGAAAAGTAGATCCCGATGTACTTGCCTTTGAGTGGTGCATCTTCGCCTGTCCTGGCCGAAGCGAACTCGACCGATCTGGCAATCAGTTGAGAGAGGCTCTCGGCTCCGAGCTCTGAAAGCGACAGCAGGTGTCGTACCGGCGTTTTTTCCTCTTGGGTCATCACTTCGAACTCCTTGTGGATCAGCGTTCAGGATGCCTTTGTCAAATGTGTTCATCAGGTCTATGGACAAAACTCTACCATGAGGTAGATTGTACAATGGAAAGCGCATTTTGGTTGCCCATTGTAGCTAGAAATCCCGGCAATTTGTCATGGGAAGGATGACTGTGTATCGACTTTAACTGAAATAAACTCTAATTTCTGAGCATTAGTCTCTTTTATTGTCATTAGAGATCCTTCGTATTGCTGTATTCGCAAATAGCAGAGTTGAAATCAAGCCTAGACTAATAGTCCAGTGTATGGGTATGCTTTGAGTCTAGAGTTTGCCGGCATAGCAACTCTATCCGGGCCCCTGGTGCCAAGGTGGCATCAGCGGAAGGTCTATCCAAACGACACCCTAGTCCAAAGGTGCGGAGGCCAAAGCATGACGAGCAAGACTCACCTCGACTGCGTCGTTGTCGGTCATAATGATGTCGATTTTGCGATGGTCGAGAGAACTCTCGAGAAGACCAGGAACCATTCGGCCGCTTACCTGGACCTTCAAGCCAACTCGGTGCCTTACCAAGGTCAGCGCACGACCTATATGTCGCTGTTCAACCATGCGGTAACCGAGGCAACTGGTCGAGACCAAGACCTTCATGAATGCGACCTACCGCATCTCGGCACAGCCTATCTTGCAAGCTTTTTGATGCGGCGCGGCTTTTCAGTTGAGAAAATCAATTTCTTCAACAAAGAGAAGGATGCTTTCAAAGATATTCTGGAGTCGGTTTCGACCCGAATGGTTGCGATTACTACGACCCTTTATGTCGAGCATACCCCGATCAAGCAGGTGGTCGATTTCGTAAGGGCTCACAGCCCTGAAACCAAGATCGTCGTCGGCGGGCCACATGTCTACAATCTGTGCGAGACGCAAGCGCCCGAGTCGCTCGATTTCATTTTCAAGGCGATCGGCGCAGATATATATATATTTGATTCTCAAGGTGAGCTCACCTTGTCGCAGGTGCTCGAACAGCTGCAGGGAAGCGGTGATTTGAGCCGAGTTCCAAATCTCTATTTTTCGAAGAATGGTGGGGACTTCGAGAGTACGCCGCGTCAGTTGGAGAGGAACGACATGAATTCGGAGGCCGTCGACTGGCGGCTGTTCGACCCTGCAGACATCGTGCCCACGGTTCAGACCCGAACCGCACGAAGCTGCGCTTTCAACTGTTCGTTCTGCCGCTACCCGGTTACAGCAGGCAAGCTGTCGCTGACTGAGATTGGACACATCGAAGATGAACTCGATCATTTTCACTCGATCGGTGTCAAGAATGTTGTTTTTATCGACGATACCTTCAATGTTCCCCTGCCGCGTTTCAAAGATATTTGCCGCCTGATGATCAAGAAGCGTTATGGCTTCGAATGGTACTCGTTTTTTCGGGCCTCGAATTCCGATGACGAGGCGATCGATCTGATGGTGGAAAGTGGTTGTAAGGGTGTCTTCTTAGGTATCGAGTCCGCGGATCCGGACATTCTGAAAATCATGTCCAAGCGTGCTGATCCTGATAAATATCGATATGCATTGAAACGTTTTAATGAAGTTGGCATAGCGAGTTTTGCTTCGGTTATCGTCGGGTTTCCTGGGGAAACAAACGAGACCTATCAAAACACCTGGCGATTTCTTGAAGAGGCCCGGCCAACTTTCTATAGAGCTGAGGTCTATTACCACTATACCAACGTTCCGGTTGCTAAGAGGTCCGAAGAATTCGGCCTCAAGGGAGCGGGCTACAGCTGGCGTCACAACACCATGGATTGGGTTCGTGCCGGCGAATTGGTGCGTCACATGTACGCTAATCTCGAAGGCCCACACGTTATGCCTGGGTATCTTTTCGACTTCTGGGCTCTGCCGTATCTCACCGGTAAGGGATTCAGCATCGATCAGATCAAGAGTTTCTCGGCGATAGCTCAACAGATGCTGGTGCGTGGCTTTGATTCTCCGAATCACGATAGCGGCCCCGAGATGGCGCGAATGCGCTCGATCTTCGCGCCCGCATAGGGCTCGGAGAAGACACGGCAGGAAGCGAATACGGCATAGCTTTCAGGACTCGAGTCTAAAGCGATATGGCTAAACGGCATCAGGCGACATGGGGCGACGTGCTCCGGCAGCAGGTGGCCGACCATCGGGACGAGCTCGCCTTCAGTTTTCTGAAGGACGGAGAAGAGGAGCAAGCGGCCTGGACCTTCGGTGAGCTCGAAGTCCATGTTCGATCTGCAGCGCAGCGTCTTCAGGCGTTGGGTGATGTGTTCGGGGAACGAGCGTTGCTGCTTTATCCCGCTGGCCTCGATTTCATCGCGGCGTTTCTCGGCTGTTTAGTCGCTGGGGTCGTGGCGGTGCCGGCCTATCCTCCACGCCGCGTCCGGCCGGGGCGGAGCCACGCGATCGACGATCGGATCCGGGTCTTGGTGAGGGACGCCGAAGCGCGGATCGTGATGACGAATTCTGCCACGAAGTCGAAACGGGATGCTTTGTCGCTGCGGATTCCCGAGCTGGCTTCTACGACCTGGGTCGCAACCGACGACGTCCACGCTGCCGACCCTGAGACCTGGGGTGAGCCGAGTCTGACCGGCGATTCTCTGGCTTTTCTGCAGTACACCTCGGGCTCGACGGCGGATCCGAAAGGGGTGATGGTCACCCACGCCAACCTCTTGCACAACGAAGAGGTGATCCGCCGCTGTTTTGCGATGACGGCCGAATCGGTCGTGGTTGGCTGGTTACCGCTTTATCATGACATGGGACTTATCGGTACCGTCCTACAACCCCTCTATGCTGGTGCGCATGCGGTTCTAATGTCGCCGCAAGCGTTTCTGCAGCGACCGGTCCGTTGGCTGGCAGCTATTTCCCGCTACCAAGCGACGACCAGCGGTGCTCCGAACTTTGCCTGGGACCTGTGCACCCAGCGGGTCTCCGAAGAGCAGAAGGCTGAACTCGACCTCTCGTGCTGGAAAGTGGCCTTCAACGGTGCTGAGCCAGTGCGGGCAGCGACGCTTGAGCGTTTTGCCGCCGCTTTTGCCGTCTGTGGATTTCGTCGTCGAGCTTTCTTCCCTTGTTACGGTTTGGCAGAGTCGACGCTTTTTGTCAGCGGCGGCTGGCTCGACGAGACCTCGCAGGTCGTCACGCTCGCCACCCGGGAGCTGGAGAAGGGACGGGCGGTGGAAAGTGACGAGGTGGCTGAAGCGTCGCAGGTGGTGAGCTGCGGTCCGGCCCGCGGAGCCGGCGAGGTAGTGATCGTGGATCCTGTGAGCCGGCGCCAACTACTGTCTGGTCGGGTAGGAGAGATTTGGCTCCGTGGGCCGAGCGTCGCGCGCGGCTACTGGGGTCGGAGCGAGCAAGAAGAGGACCCTTTTGGGGCGCGGCTTGCCGATGCGACAGGAAATGATCCTTTTCTGCGCACCGGCGATCTTGGATTTCTGCTGAGTAGCGAGTTGTTCGTCACCGGTCGCTTGAAGGACCTTATCATTCTGCGCGGCCGCAATCACTACCCTCAGGATCTCGAATTGACGGCCGAGAGCAGCCATCCTGAGCTGCGGCCTGGCTGCAGCGCGGCGTTCGCGGTCGAGGTCGAAGCCGAAGAGCGCCTGGTGGTTGTGCTCGAGGTTGCGCCCCGCGGCCTGCGTCGTGGTATTGCCTCTGAACTCTGTCGGGAGATCGCCGTTGCGGTGGTTGAACGGCTGGCCGAGATTCATGACGTCGCGGCCCACGAGGTCGTGCTGATCGAACCCGGAACGATTCCCAAGACCTCCAGCGGCAAAATCCGTCGTCAGCCTTGCGGTCGAGAGTATCGTGCCGGTCGCCTCGCCACCCTCAGTCGCTGGTGTCCGGAGAAGGACATGGCGATTTCTTCAGCGAGAGCACCACGCACCGAAACCGAAAGCCAACTAGCGGAAATCTGGCGAGAGGTCTTTGGCCGCAACGTGGGCCTCGATGAAAGCTTGTTCGCCCTCGGCGGAGATTCGCTGCGGGCGGCACAGATCCTGGCCCGTGTTCGAGACCAGTTTGGTATTGAGATCGATTTCGCTGACCTTGCCGATGCTTCGAACATCGGCGAGTTGGCACAGCTCTTGGCTGCCGAGGCGCCGGCCGAGACCACAGGTCTCCAGCCGCCGCTGGCTCGAGTCGCTGAGGACCGAAGCCTGCCGCTGTCCTTCGCCCAACGTCGGCTATGGTTTTTGCATCAGCTTGACCCGGCCAATCCGGTGTACAACGTTGCAGCACAGGCGCGCCTGGTAGGCCGTTTGGCGGTGCCGGCCTTAGCCGCCACCCTGGCCGAGATTGAGCAGCGACACGAGCTACTACGTAGCGTTTACTTGGCTGGGGCTGAGGAGCCGACCCAGGCGATTGCGTCGAGTGGTCGGTCGCTGTCGCTGGTGGACCTCGAAGCGCTGACGGAGTCCGCCCAGCGTCGGGAGGTGAAACGCGTGACTATGGTGGTGGCGCGTCTGGCTTTCGACCTTGCCCGCGGCCCCGTTTGGCGGACTGCCCTGCTGCGCCAGCACGACGATCTGCATTCCCTGGTGTTGTCGGTCCATCACATCGCCTGCGATGGCGGCTCGATGGGCATCTTCTGGCGCGAGATGACGGCTCTTTATCGCTCATTTGTCGCCGGCTGTCCGCCCCATCAGTCCGCTCCGCGGCTGCGGTACGCCGATTACGCAGTCTGGCAGCGCTCGTGGCTCACCGACGAGGTGTTGGATTCGTTGCTCAACGCCTCGCGGCAACGCCTCGGGGAAAACCTGCCGGTGACCGAGCTGCCCGCCGATAGGCCGCGTCCGCCAGTCTTGTCACATCGTGGCCGCTGCCTGGAGACGATGTTGACCGGCGATCTGGTCCAGGCGCTCGATGAGCTTGCCCGGAGCCAGGCTGCCACACCCTTTATGGTTCTTCTGACGGGCTTTCTGGCCTTGTTGTCACGCTATACCGGCCAGGACGACTTGGCCGTCGGTACCCTGGTGGACGGTCGCGATCGAGTCGAGCTCGAGCAACTCATGGGGGTTTTCCCCAATACGGTTGTGCTGCGACCCACCGCCAGCGACGCGTTTGTCTTCGTCGACTACCTGGAGCGAGTGCGAGCCGAGATCATTGCAGCCTACGACCTTCGGCACCTGCCTTTCGAGGTTCTGGTGGACGAAGTGGCACCCGAGCGAGATCTGTCGCGTATGCCGCTAGTGCAGGTGTTGTTTGCCGGCCTGAATGCTCCTCTGAGCCGTCAGGAGATTCCTGGATTGTCACTGATCCCGGCGGAGGTAGACACTGGGACTTCTCAATTTGATCTCAGCGTCCACGTGGCGCCACGGGATGAAGGCTGGCTCACGACCTGGAAAGTCAGCACTGACCTATTTGATCGGGTGACCGTAGAACGCTGGATGCGCCACTTCATCGCCGTGCTGCGTTCGGCGGTGACCGGGCCGGCGACTGCGGTGGGTGAGCTCGAGTTGCTGAGCGCCGCGGAGCGCCACCAGCTGGTGGCGGGCTGGAACGACAGTGGTCGCGGAACAGTCGAAGTTTGCTTGCACTCGCTGGTCGAGGACCAGGCGCGCCGCACCCCGAACCGTATCGCGGTCCAAGACGGCGTGCGCCGGCTCACCTACCGTGTGTTGGATCGGCAGGCGGGACAACTCGCGAGTCGCCTGGCGAGGTTGGGCGTCGGCCCGGACTGCCTAGTGGGCGTCGCGCTGGAGCGTTCCGTCGAGTCGGTGTTGGTGCTGCTCGCTGTCCTCAAAGCGGGCGGAGCTTATGTGCCGCTCGATCCTTCCTATCCGCGCCAGCGCTTGACTTCGATGCTGGCCGATTGCGGTGCGACGGTAGTGGTGACTCAAAGTCGGCTGCGAGGCCAGCTGCCAATGTCAAGCGGGATCGAAATCTTGTGTCTGGAGCCGGACGAACTAGACCATGAGCCGGCAGAACACCCTGCGCTGGGCCGACGGCTGTCCGCTGACAGCTCGGCTTATGCAATCTATACCTCGGGCTCAACCGGACGGCCGAAAGGAGTGGTGATTTCGCACCGCGGGATCGTCAGCCGAATGCTCTGGCTGCAGGAGGCCTATCCGCTGCGGGCGGCCGACCGGGTGTTGCAGAAGACGCCGTTCAGCTTTGACGTGTCGTTGTTGGAGGTTTTCTGGCCGTTGGCCAGCGGGGCACGGCTGGTAATGGCACCGCCGGGAGTCCACCGCGATCCCAACTTGCTGGCGGAACAGATTCGAGAACACGAGATCTCCACCCTTTTCTTTGTACCATCGCTGTTGAGAGTGTTTCTGGAGGTCGCGGATCTGGCGTCGCGTTGCGCCAGCGTCCGGCAGGTGATGGCGACCGGCGAAGCGCTCTCCTCAGCGCTCCAGCAAAGCTTCCACCAGCGTCTCCCCGGCGTGCCGCTCGACAACCTCTATGGCCCGACCGAGGTTTCGGTCGAGGCGACTTCTCACGCCTGTTCGCACCAGGCAGCCCGAGGGCCAGTACCGATCGGCCGCCCGATCACCGGTGCCACAGTGCAAGTGCTGGACCGGCGTATGCGGCCGGTTCCGATCGGGGTTGCTGGGGAGCTGCATCTCGGGGGCGTTGGCTTGGCTCGAGGCTATTTGGAGCAGCCGCGCCTGACCGCAGATTTTTTCGTGCCGGATCCAGCGGCGCAGGAGCCGGGCCAGCGGCTGTACCGCACGGGAGACCTGTCTCGGTGGGGCGTGGACGGCGAGGTGGAGTTCTTGGGCCGGCGGGACCACCAGGTGAAAGTGAGGGGCTTCCGAATCGAGCTGTCGGAGATCGAGGCGGCCTTGACCGTGCTCGACGAGGTCCGGGAGGTGGTGGTCGTTACACAGACCGAGGGGGCGGCCGCCAACCGATTGGTGGCCTACCTGGTGCCAGCGGCCGCGCCCGGACCGGCGGTCGAAGATCTGAGGCGGATCCTCGGCGAGCAGCTACCGGAATACATGGTGCCGTCGGTTTTTGTCAGTCTCGATGCCTTGCCACTCACCGCCAGCGGCAAGGTCGACCGGCGGGCGCTGCCGGCACTCGATACCTCCAGGCCGGATCTTGGCCAGGCGCTAGTCGCGCCACGCACGCCGGTTGAGCAGCAGCTCGTCGACATCTGGTCCGAGGTGCTGGGAGTCGAGCAGGTTGGAGTGCATGACAACTTTTTCGCCCTTGGTGGCCACTCGCTGTCGGCCACTCGGGTGATTTCAGCGGTGCGCGCTGTCTCGGGAGTGGAGCTGCCGTTGCGCTTGCTATTCCAGCACGCCACAGTGGCCGCTCTGGCGACTGAGGTTGCCCAACGCATGCCAGTTGGGGAAGCGTCGGCGTCGGCGGACACAGCGGTCCAGCCCGTGCCGCGGCCTGCCGACGGCGTCATGCCAGCGGCTCTCGCCCAGCGACGCCTATGGTTCCTCGATCAGCTGACTCCCGGAATTGCCCTTTACAACCTACCCTGGACCCTGCAGATCACCGGCGAGCTCGACCCGCGCCTGTTGCTGCGGGCTCTGGCCGAAGTCGTTCGCCGGCACGAAGTGCTCCGCACCACGTTCAAAGAAGAAGACGGCGAGCCCTTGCAGGTGATCGGTGAAACGGTGGCGCCGTTGGTGCCGCAAGTCGATCTGTCGGCGTTGGCCGTGCGGGCGCGTCGCGCTGAGCTCGATCGTGCTGTCGCGGCACTTACGGCTCTCCGATTCGACCTGTCCCGCGCCCCGTTGCTGCGTGCCTGTCTGTTCTCAGGGCTCGAGCCGGAATCCAGCGGCCAGCCGTCGGAGCTTGTCTTGGCGCTGGTCGTCCATCACATCGTGTCGGATGGTTGGTCTATGGAGGTGCTGGGTCGCGAGCTGGCGACTTTCTGCGCCGCTAGCACTCTCGACCCGGCTGGTGCGTCGGCATCGTTGCCAGAGCTCACCATCCAATATGCTGACTTCGCTGCCTGGCAGCGGCAACAGTTGGCGGATGGCCTATTGAGCGAGCAGTTCGAGTACTGGCGTGGGCACCTCGTCGGTGCTCCCACCGTGATCGAACTACCGACCGATCACCGTCGTCCGCCGACGCGTACCTATCGCGGCGCGAGCCTGGCCTTCCGGCTGCCGGACGACGTCACCGTGGCACTGCGCACGATCTGTCGACAGCAAGGCGTGACTCCGTTCATGTTCCTTCTTGCCGCCTTCGACGTTCTGTTGGCGCGGATGACGGGGGCCGAGGATTTGCTGGTTGGGACACCGGTTGCAAATCGGAGACGTCGAGAGTCCGAGACCTTGATCGGCTTTTTTGTCAACACAGTGGTACAGCGTGCTGAGCTGGCTGGTGAGCCCTCCTTCAGTGCGTTGCTGGGTCAGGTGCGGACCCGGTCGCTGGCCGCCCAGGCCCACCAGGATGTTCCGTTCGAGATGCTAGTCGAAGAGCTCAGCCCCGAGCGCGACCTCTCCCGCTCGCCATTGATCCAGGTGATGTTTGCCCTCCACCCGCGGCCGGCCATGGTGGAGTTGGGAGGGCTGCGGTTTGCAGCGGTTCCGGTCGCCAGCACGGCTGCCAAATTCGACTTGTCTTGCCACCTGATCGATGGCGGCGACGCGCTAGATGGGATCGTCGAGTATGCTGCCGATCTGTTCGACGCCACAACCATGGCTCGGCTATTTGAACGTTTTGAACGGGTGGTGAGGAGCGCTGCAGACGATCCCGCTAAGCCGGTGTCGTGGCTCGATCTGCTGAGCGCTACCGAACGCCACCAGGTTTTCGTCGAGTGGAACGACACCGAGCGTGCGCTGGACTCGGTGGGTTCGTTGCCCGAACTCCTCGAGTCGCAGGTGGGTCGCACTTCGGAGTCGGTGGCTGTGATCAGCGGCGTCGATCATCTGAGCTATGGCGAGCTGAGTCGTCGTTCGAACCAGCTGGCGCATTATCTTGGCTCGCACGGGGTGGGTCCGGAGTCACGTGTCGGAGTGCACGTCGGTCGTTCCGCGACGATGTTGGTCTGCCTGTGGGGGATTCTGAAGTCGGGCGGCGCCTATGTTGGTCTGGATCCGTCGTACCCACCGGAGCGTGTGGAGTACATGCTGGGAGATGCCGACGCCGAGGTGGTGTTGACCGACCAGCCGTCGTCACTAGACGCGATGGTCGGCTCGGAGGTCCATCACTGGGGATCGATCTCAACGTCGTTGTCGCTGAAGAGCACGACCTCACCAGAGGTGTCGGTGGATGGCGAGAATCTGGCGTACTTGATCTACACGTCGGGCTCGACGGGTCGACCAAAGGGTGTGGCGATCACCCACCGCAGCGCGTTGGAGTTGGTTCATTGGGCGCTGAAGGCTTACTCGGCGCCGGAGCTGTCAGCGGTGCTGGGCTCGACATCGATCTGTTTCGACCTGTCGGTCTTCGAGCTGTTCGTGCCGTTGAGCCAGGGTGGCCGTGTGGTACTGGTGGATGACGCGTTGGCACTAGGGGAGAGCGACATTGGCTCACAGTGTGTGACACTGGTCAACACCGTACCATCAGCGATCTCGGAGCTAGCGTCAGGGTTGTTGCCGCCGACGTTGCGGACGGTGAACTTGGCGGGTGAGGCTCTGTCGCCTTCGCTGGTGGATCGTCTCTACGCTCACCGTCAAGTGGGCGCCGTATGGAACCTATACGGTCCGTCGGAAGACACGACGTACTCGACGTGGGTGCGTGTGGAGCGCGGCGCGAACCGGGTGACGATTGGCCGACCCGTTTCGAACACTCGGTGTTATGTGTTGGATCGTCGGCATCGGCCCACACCGTCGGGTGTGGCTGGTGAGCTGTACCTCGGGGGTCGTGGTCTGGCTCGTGGTTACTTGGGGCGTCCAGGTCTGACGGCGGCACACTTTGTACCGGATGCCTTTGGTGGTGTACCGGACGCACGGCTGTATCGCACCGGAGATCTGGCGCGGTTGCGTCACGACGGCGAACTCGAGTTTTTGGGACGCATCGATCACCAGGTGAAGGTTCGAGGTTACCGGATCGAGCCAGGAGAGATCGAGGCGACGCTGGAGCTTCACGACCGGGTTCATGAGTGCGCGGTGGTGGTCAGCGAAGACCCCATGGAGAGTGGCCGACAGTTGATGGCTTGGATTGTGTCGCCAGAGGAGCCGGTGACGGCTGCCGAGTTGCGGCGCTGGCTCGCCGAGCGGTTGCCGGACTACATGATCCCCAACACGTTCAGTGTGGTGGCGGAGCTGCCCCTTACCGCCACCGGCAAAATTGATCGCCGTGCCCTCAGCCGGCTCGCCACTGGCGAGCGCGACTTACACTCTGGAGAACGAGCTTCGACTGCGGCGCGGACACCGTTAGAGTTGGACTTGGCTGGGATCTGGTCGGAGGTGCTCGGGGTGGCAAACGTGGGAGTCCACGACAGCTTCTTCGACCTCGGCGGCCACTCGCTTCTCGCCACCCGCATCGTGTCCCGGGTGCGTTCGGTTTTTGGGGTCGAAGTACCGTTGCGGCAACTCTTCGAGCGTCCTACGGTGGCTGCCTTGGCCGCTGCCGTCACCACGCTGAAGAGTTCAACCAGTCCCGAAGGCGGAACCTGGTCGGAGCCGATCCGGCCGGTTGACTGTCGGCCCGAAGGCGGCCGCATGCCGGTCGCTTTCGCTCAGCGAAGATTGTGGGTACTAGATCGTCTGCAACCCGATTCGGCGGTTTACAACATTCCTCAGGCGGTGGCGATTACAGGGCCGCTGCGGGCGGGGGTGTTGGCCTCTGCCCTCGCTGAGGTTGTCCGCCGTCACCAGAGCCTACGTACGCACTTCGCGGAAGAGGACGGAGAGCCGGTGCAGGTGATCGTGCCTTCGCTGGTACCGCCGCTGCCTCAGATCGATTTGTCAGGCCTGGCGTCGGTCGCCCGCCGGGCAGCGTTCGACAGCATCGTGGCACTGCAGGCCGCCCGGCCTTTCAACCTGGCGACGGGGCCGCTACTGAACGCCTGGCTGCTCTCGGGCAGCGGGCTTGGGGGCGACGATGAACCGGCAGAGCACGTCCTGTTGCTGGTCGTCCATCACATCGTATTCGACGGTTGGTCGATGGATCTGCTGGTACGCGAGCTGGCTGAGTTATGTGGCAGTGAGGAGTCGGATGCAGGAGCAAACCTGCCGGAGCTCACGATCCAGTATGCTGATTTTGCGTGGTGGCAGCGAGAGACTCTCGATGCCGATCGATTGGCCGCCCAGCTCGAATCCTGGGCGTCGCACCTCGCCGGTGCCCCCACCGTGCTCGAGCTGCCCTGCGACCGTCCTCGGCCACCGCTACAGACCACCCGTGGCACCAGCCTGCCCTTCGTCTTGCCTCAGGCTTCCGCGTCGGCGCTGCGAGCCCTGTGTCGACAGGACGGCACAACGCCTTTCATTTTCCTGCTCGCTGTCTTCGACGTCCTACTCGGGCGATTGACGGGAGCCCGGGACCTGTTGGTGGGGCTGCCGATCGCCGGTCGTAGCCGCCAGGAGGTCGAGCATCTGATCGGCTTCTTCGTCAACACGTTGGTGTTGCGGGCACAGCTGGTGGATAGGGTGCCGTTCCGCACCTTGCTGCACGAGGCGCGCGAGACGGCCTTGGCGGCCCACGCCCACCAAGATGTGCCTTTCGAGATGTTGGTCGAGAGAATGAAGCCGGAGCGGGATCTTTCACGTCCTGCGCTGGTGCAAACAATGTTCGCTCTCCACCCGCGGCCGGCGGCGGTCGAGTCAGGGAATCTGCGCTTCGAGTTGACGCCGCTGGCGAGCCAGTCCGCTCGTTTCGACTTGTCTCTGCATCTGTTGGACGACGGCACTTCGTTCAGCGGTTTGATCGAGTACAACAGCGACCTGTTCGATGCCTCGACGATGAGCCGGTGGCTCGAGCGTTTCGAGCGTTTGGTGAGCGGAGCGGTAGCCAATCCCGATCAACCGTGGCAGGAGCTGCCACTGTTGACCGCCAGCGAACGCCGGCAGCTGGTCGTTTGGCAAGTTCCGGCTCCGATCCGCTACCCTGACGTCTGCTTGCAAGACTTGTTTGCGGCTCAGGTCGTGCGCAGTCCACTGGCCGTGGCGGTGGTCGACGAAAGGGGCGAGCTGAGTTTTGAAGAGCTGGACCGCAGGGCGAGTCGATTGGCGCATCGACTGGTGGCTCTCGGGGTCGGTGTGGAAAGCCTGGTCGGAGTAGCGATGGAGAGGGCGGCGGAGATGGTGGTGGCCCTGGTGGGCATCCTCAAAGCAGGAGGTGCCTATGTTCCCCTCGATCCGTCCTATCCCAGTGAGCGACTGGATTTCATGCTGATGGACTCGGGAGTGCAGGTACTTCTGACTCAGAGCTGGCTGGAGCTGGAGGAGCTGACCAGGTCTGGCGCGACGGTGCTGACGATGGACCCCGGCGCCTTCAGCGAGGAGACCAGCGAAGTCGACGCCGGGTTGATGCCGCGTCCACGTCCTGAGAATCCGGCCTATGCAATCTACACATCGGGTTCGACCGGGCGGCCAAAAGGGGTTGTGATTCCGCATGCGGGAATCATCAATCGCTTGCTCTGTGTACAGCAAATATGCGGGCTGGGCGCCACCGACCGGGTGTTGCAGAAGACCCCCTTCAGTTTCGACGTTTCGGTGTGGGAGTTTTTCTGGCCGTTGATGACAGGTGCGCGCCTGGTCATGGCGCCACCGGAAGCGCACCAGGACCCGGGCCGCCTGGCCGAGTTGATCCAACAGCAGCAGATCACGACTCTGCATTTTGTGCCATCCATGCTCCAGGTGTTTCTCGAACAGTCGCAACTGGCGACGCGTTGTGGCTCGGTGCGGCAAGTCATGGCGAGTGGTGAAGCGCTGCCGTTCTCCCTCGAGCAACGGTTCTTCCAACACTTGCCCGGCGTTGAGCTTCACAATCTGTATGGCCCGACCGAAGCGTCGATCGAGGTTACGTACCATCACTGTCAGCCCGGCAATAATCGGCAGATGGTGCCGATCGGACGGCCGATAGCCAACACCGAAACTCACGTCTTGACCGCGATGTTAGAGGTGGCCCCGATCGGTGTGGCTGGCGAGTTGCTTCTCGGAGGCGTAGGGCTGGCTCGCGGCTACCTTGGGCGGCCAGGTCTTACTGCTGAGCGCTTCGTGCCGCATCCATCGGCGACGCAGGCGGGGGCGCGTCTCTACCGGACAGGCGATTTGGCGCGCTGGCAGGCCGCCGGCGAGATCGAGTTTCTGGGGCGGCTGGACTTCCAGGTCAAGGTGCGGGGATTCCGTATCGAGCTCGGAGAGATCGAAGCAGCTTTGACGTCGCATCCGGAGATCCGGGAAGCGGTGGTGACCCAGCAGGTGGGGCCGAGCGACAGTCGCCTGATAGCGTACTTCGTTCCTCAGGCCGACGTCGTGCCGGGGATCGGAGCTTTGCGGGCTTATCTAGGAGAGCGACTGCCGGACTACATGATGCCGGCGGTGTTCCTGTCCCTTCCCGACTTGCC
This sequence comes from Acidobacteriota bacterium, assembly GCA_029263395.1. Lineage (GTDB taxonomy): Bacteria > Acidobacteriota > Thermoanaerobaculia > Multivoradales > J023 > JAAELT01. The sequence goes on from JAJCXO010000003.1 coordinate 25,120, forward strand.
TCTGACCCCCAATGGGAAGGTCGATCGACGGGCCCTGCCGCACCCTGGGACGGCGCGGCCGGAGCTCGAGAGAGAAGCTGTTCTGCCGCGCAATCCGCTAGAGCAGGCACTCGCCGATGTCTGGTCCCAGGTGCTCGATCTCGAGACGGTCGGCGTCGAGGACAATTTTTTCGAGCTTGGCGGCGACTCGATTCTGGCCATTCGAATCGCTTCGCGGGCCAACCGGGCCGGCCTGGCTCTGCAGGCGACTCAGCTGTTCACCGTGCAAACTATTCGTGAGCTTGCTGAGGTTTTGGCTGGCCAGGGTGCTGTCTCGGCGCCGGGCCTGCGGTCCGCGGCTCCGGTCGGTGAGCTTGTCGAGGGCGATCCAGCGAGCCAGGAGCGCCTAGCCGAGCTCGGGTCTTTCGAAGATGTTTACCCGCTGTCTCCAATGCAGCACGGCATGCTGTCCCAGGCTCTGCTTCAAGTTGGATCCGATCCCTACCTAAATCAGCTTGTGTTCTTTCTCGAGGAGGCGATTGACCCGGTGCCATTTCGGCGCGCCTTCGAAGCAGCGATCGAGCGTCATGCGATCCTGCGTACGGCTTTTGCCTGGGAGGGGCTCGACAGTCCCTTGCAGCTGGTCAGGCCAACCGTGGTGCTCGAGTGGCAGGACCTGGACTGGCGCCGAGCTGGCGCAGTCGCGGCGGAGGAAACGCTGGAAACATGGTTGCTTGAAGACCATGTGCGCGGTTTCGACTTGTCGCGAGCTCCGTTGATGCGGTGTGCCACGATACGGATCGACTCTGGGTCCTATTTCGTCTGGACGGTTCACCACCTGTTGCTCGACGCCTGGTCAGTCTCACTCTTGCTCGCGGAGCTGTTCGAGCTTTACTCTGGATTGCGTACCGGCGTGTCACCAACACTGGGGCCGGCGCCGGCTTACCGGGACTTTATCGGCTGGCTGCAGCAGCAGAGCAGGAAGCCGGTCGAAACCTTCTGGCGGCAGGCTTTCGACGAGTTTGAAGGGCCGGCGACGATTGTTCGGGGCTCTTTGGCGGATCGCTCAGGCCAACGCCGGCTGGCGAGCCGGCAGGGCAGCCTGCAGCGGGCGCCTACGCGGCTTCTGAAGAGTTTTGCCCGCAGCGAGCACCTCACATTGAGTACTCTCGTCCAGGGAGCCTGGTCTTGGCTACTTGCGACTTACGGTGGTCGGGAGGATGTGACCTTTGGCGTTGTGACCTCGGGCCGGCCGGCGGATCTCGCTGGTGCGGACTCGATGATCGGCCTGTTCATCAATACCTTGGCGACGCGGGTTCGGGCCGATGCCCGGCGAGGGCTGGTGCCCTGGTTGCGTGAGCTCCAGGCGTGGCAGGTCGAAGCTAGGCAGTTCGAGTTCGTACCATTGGCGGACGTGCAGCGCTGGAGCGGTGTGCCCGCCAACAGACCGCTCTTCGAGAGCATTGTATCGGTCGAGAACCGAGCGCTTTCGGATGCCACGGAGGCAGTCCGGGCCAGCCTGCCAGGAGTCCGCCAGGTTTATGGTCTGCAAGGCAGTGACTATCCCTTGAGTGTGGCGGTCACTGAGGACGCGGAGCTGAAGATCGTCATTCAGCACGAGGTCGAGGTCTTCGATGACATCACCGCGCTGCGCATGCTTGGGCACCTCGAGAATCTCCTCGCGGGTTTCGGCACCGGCTCGTCCCGGCGCCTCGGCGAGCTGTCGTTGCTCAGCGCAGCGGAGCGTGCGCAGGTGCTGGTCGAGTGGAATGGTGATGCGCGTCCTTGGGACGGCGGGTTGGTGCCAGGGCTAGTGCTCGAAGTGGCACAGCGGCGTCCCGCGGCCGTGGCGGTAGCGACCGTCGACGGCGTCCTGACCTACGGCGAGCTCGATCGCCGGTCCAGCCAGCTGGCCGCTCACCTACAGGGACTGGGGGTTGGCCCCGAGGTCCGAGTCGGATTGTGTGTCGACCGCACCTTTGAACTCGCGATCGGCTTGCTAGGCATCTGGCGTGCTGGCGGCGCCTATCTGCCACTCGACAGCGAGCTGCCGGAGCACCGCTTGCAGTCGATTCTCGAGAGCGCGGAGATAGGCTGTGTGGTAACGCTCGAGTTGTTGGCCCAGCGACTGCCCCTCGGGGATTTGCGGTCGGTTTTCCTCGATTGGCCGATCGCTCCGCAGAGCACCAACGGGACCCGGTTGTCGTTGTCGCCGTCCAGCCTGGCTTACACTATTTATACCTCGGGTTCGACGGGTAAGCCGAAAGGGGTTGCGGTCAGTCACGAAGCTCTGGCGAGCTACGTCCGGGAAGCGGTTGACCACTTCCGACTGGGACCGGACGATCGCGTCCTGCAGTTTTCACCCCTGTCGTTCAATGTGGTTTTGGAAGAGCTGCTGCCGGTCTGGCAGGCAGGCGGTGCGGCGGTGCTGGACACCGGCGTGGCCCGCATGGCGCCGCGGCAGCTGGCCGAGCTGATGGCCGCGCAACAGGTCACCGGCCTGGAGCTGCCGGCGGGTTATTGGCATGAATGGGTCGAGGACCTAGAGCTCACTGGACAGCGGCCGCCGTCCAGCCTTCGTTTTGTGATCCTGGGCTGCGAGAAACCCAATCCGCAGCGGGTCGCGGCCTGGAGGCAATGGGGTGTCCCGCTGATCAATGTGTTTGGTTTGACCGAAACGACCGTCACCTCGACGTTGTATCGCACCGACCGGGGGCCGGCTGACCGGGTGGAGTTGCCGATCGGTCGTCCGATATCAAACAGCCAGGTCTATCTGCTCGACAGCGATGGCTCGCCGGTACCGGCAGGAATTGTGGGCGAGCTTTTTATCGGTGGAACGGGGGTGGCCCGAGGTTACCAGGGGCAGGCCGCCCTGACGGCGGCGCGTTTCCTACCCGATGGCTTGAACGGTCGGCGTGGGGCGCGTCTGTATCGCACCGGCGACCTGGCACGATTCGAGAGCGGTGGATTCCTGCAGTATCTTGGTCGGCGTGACCATCAGGTGAAGGTGAGGGGCTTTCGGGTCGAACTCGGCGAGATCGAGGCGGCGCTGATGGCCCATCCTGCGGTCGGTGAGGCGGTCGCAACTGCCCATGACGACACCTCCTCTGGAACCCGCCTGGCAGCCTATGTTACGGCGAGATCCGGTTCCGTGATTCCGCTTTCGGCGCGGGAATTACGACAGTCCCTCGCTGACAGAGTGCCAGAGTACATGGTGCCAGCGGCGATTACTGTAGTCGTCGCGCTGCCCCGCACCGCTACCGGTAAGGTGGACCGCGACGCGCTGCCGGAGCCGGAGTGGGGCGGTTCGCAAGATCTCGAGCACGTGGCACCGAGTAACCCGCGAGAGGCCCTGCTGGCCGAGATCTGGTCGGAGGTGTTGGGAGTCGACAAGGTTGGCACGGGAGACAGCTTTTTCGAGCTCGGCGGTGACTCGATCCTGAGTATCCAGGTGGTGTCACGACTCCACCGCATGGGTCTAAAGCTGACACCGTGGGATGTGTTCCAGCACCCGACCGTGGCCGAGCTGGTACCGATGATCGAGGATCTCGAGCCACCCCAGGAGCAGCCTGCAGAGGTCGCGGGCGACGTTCCGCTGACTCCGGTTCAGCGCTGGTTCTGGGAACAGGCGTTGGAGCGGCCGGCCCATTGGAACCTGCCGTTAATGCTGACCGTTGGCGAACGACTGGTAGCGGCTCCCCTGGGCAGAACTCTGGCGGCGCTGGTCGAGCATCACGATGCCTTGCGTCTGCGCTACCGGCAGCACGAGGGAGAGTGGCGGCAGACTTATGGTGATGCTGCCGACGGTTGGCCGCTGGCGGAGGTTGACCTGTCCGCATTGTCCGAGGGCTTGGTCGAGGGTGAGATGCGGCGTTGCAGCCAGGTTGTCCAGGCGAGTCTCGACTTGTCGGTGGGGCCATTGGCCAGAGCGGTGCTCTTCCGGCGTAGCCGAGAGGTGACGGATCGCTTGCTGTTGGTGATACACCATCTGGTGGTGGATGGAGTTTCGTGGCGGATTTTGCTCGAAGACCTCGAGGCCGGATATCGCCATGCCGCGATGGGCAGGCCGCTAGCTCTGCCGGAGAAGACGGCGTCTTTCAAGGCCTGGTCCGAAGGTCTGGAATCCTACGCAAGCTCGCAGCAGCTGCGCTCCGAGGAAGGTTATTGGGCGGCGGTGGAGCACAGCCCGGTCGCCGAGCTGCCGTTGGATATTGCTGAAGGGGCCAACATCGAAGGGGCGGTGGAGGTTTTCGAAGCGCAGCTCGACGAGGCCGCGACGCGAGCCCTGTTGCAGCAGGTGCCAGCAGTCTATCGAACAGAGATCCAAGATCTGCTGCTGGCGGCGCTGGTGGAGAGTTTCGAGAGCTGGACTGGCCAGCGGCATCTGCTGCTGTCACTAGAGGGGCACGGTCGCGAGCAGGAAGTGGTGCCGGGGGCCGAGCTCACCCGAACCGTCGGCTGGTTCAGCAGCGTTTATCCAGTCTTTTTGGACCTGAGAAACACCAGTCGGCCGAGGGAGACGATCCAAGCGATCAAGGAACAGCTGCGAGCGGTACCGCGGCGGGGCATCGGATACGGCCTGCTGCGTTACCTCGCTGACGATTCAGCGGTTGCCGCCAGCCAACCTGAGCAGCCGGCGGTGATGTTCAACTACTTCGGCCAGCTCGATCGATCCCTTGCCGGTGACGAGGGTTTCGGTCTCGCCGAGGAAGACGGTGGCGCCGCGATCGATGCCTGCGCTATGCGACAACCGGTGCTCGAGGTCAACTGCGGTGTCACCGGCGGCCGGCTGAGAGTCGGCTTCCGCTATAGCCGCCATCTGCACCGCCGGACGACGATCGAGGCGCTGGTGGAGCGTTACCTTTCGAGCCTGCGAGGGTTGCTCACACACTGCCTGTCGCCGGAGGCCGGCGGCTTGAGTCCGTCTGACTTGCCGTTGGCGGGCCTCGACCAGACTCGCCTCGATCATCTGCTCGAACGCTTCGATCGTCAGCAGATCGAAGACGTCTACCGTTTGAGCCCGATGCAGCAGGGGATGTTCTTTCACGTCCTCTCAGAGCCTGACCTCGGGCTCTATGTCGGCCGCATGTATGTTGATCTTCTCGGCCCTCTCGACCGGCAGGCCTTTCGTCTGGCCTGGCGGGACGTTGCCCGCCGTCACCCCTCGTTGCGCATGGCTTTTGTGTGGGAGGACCTCGACGAGCCACTGCAGGTGGTCCATCGAGAAGTGCCGACCGCCTGGCGAGAACTCGACTGGAGTGGGCTGTCCGGAACCGAACAGGGACGTCGGTTCGAGGCGTTGCTGCACGACCCGTCAGGGTTCAATTTCGACCTATCGCAGCCACCGCTGACCCGGCTGACCCTGGTCTGTTTGGAAGAGCAAGTCCATCGGCTGGTTTGGGACCATCATCAGACAGTGCTGGACGGCTGGAGCCTGCCGATCATCTGGCGAGAGGTTGTAGAGCTTTATCGCGGTCGGGTCCAGGGGGCGGAGATCAAGTTGCCAGTCGCCACCCCTTACCGTGACTACATCGCCTGGTTGGATCGTCAGGATGACGATGTGGCGCGCGAGTTCTGGCAAGCTGATCTCGCCGGGTTCTCGCAGCCGACGACAGTCGCTGTCGGGCGCCGCACGTCACAGCTCACCGGCGCTTCGTCTCAGAGCCTGCGTCGAACAGAGTTGGGGCAAGAGCTAACGCAAGCTCTCACCTCCCTGGCGCGGGATCGAGGGGTAACGCTCAACGTTCTGATTGTCGGCGCCTGGTCGTTATTGCTGAGCCGTTACACCGACCGCGAAGACGTGCTCTTCGGGGTCACGATGTCGGGGCGTCCAGGGAATCTCGACGGGGTTGATTCGATCGTTGGGCTTTTCATCAACACACTGCCGTTGCGGATCGCGGCTCCCGCTCATGAGCGGCTACTGCCCTGGATTTCCTACTTGCAGCGACGGCAGGTCGAGGTCGGCAAGCACCAGCACACGCCGCTGATGCAGATCCAGGGCTGGAGTGAGCTCGGACGCGGTCGGTCGCTGTTCGAGAGTTTCCTGGTGTTTCAGAATTATCCCACCGGCGAAGGCATAGAGGTGATGGGGCTGCGTCTTGGCCAGGTGCGCGAGATCGAGCGGGCCAATTATCCGCTGGTGGTGGTCGCGGTGCCTGGTGAGCGGCTGCACCTCGAGATCAGCTTCGACAGCGCGACCATAGACGGGGTCGCGGTGGGTCGAATGTGTGCCCATTTGCAAAACTTGCTCGGGGGTATGGTGGAGAGCTCGCGAGCCGTCCTGCGCTCGCTGCGGCTGTTGAGCCGGGCGGAGTGCTGGCAGATGACGGCGGAGTGGAACGGTGGCCCCGCGCTGCCCCAACCAGGACTAGTGCCGCAGTTGCTAGCTGGCGTTGCGCGTAGTCGGCCGGCGGCAACGGCAGTTGTGGCGGATGGAGAAGAGTTCAGCCACGGTGACCTGGATTCGCGGGTGAGTCGCTTGGCCGCCTACTTGCAAAGCCAGGGGGTTGGACCCGACGAGCGGGTTGGCCTGTGTGTCGAGCGCACCGTGGATTTGGCGGTGGGCGTGTTGGGGATCTGGCGGGCTGGCGGTGCTTACGTACCGCTCGATGCCGGCCTGCCTGAGGTAAGGCTCCAGGCAATGTTGCGAGGGGCGGCGATCCGGGTCGTCGTGACGTTAGGGGCACTGGCTCCAAGCCTGCCGCTGCAGAGTGAGCGGCTGGTTTGTATGGACGAGGTCGACTGGGACCAGAGCTTCGGTCTGAACGAGCCCGCGCAGGACCCCGCGTCTCTGGCCTACGTCATGTACACCTCAGGCTCAACCGGTGAGCCAAAGGGTGTTGCGATCAGCCACGCAGCTCTTGCGAGTTACGCCACTGAGGCCGTGGAACGATTTCGCCTGGGGCCAGGGGACCGCGTGCTGCAGTTTTCGCCATTGTCATTCAACGTGGTGATGGAGGAGTTGTTGCCGGTCTGGCTGGCTGGCGGTGCCGTGGTGCTAGAACGGCAGGTTGACCAGCTGGCACCACGCGATCTCGGCGACCTGATCGCGACGCGTCAAGTCACGGGGTTGGAGCTGCCGGCGGGCTACTGGCACGAATGGGTTGATGAGCTGGCACATTCCGGCGATCGGCCACCGGCGAGCTTGCGTTTCGTGATCCTGGGTTGCGAGAAGCCGCATCCGGACCGGGTCGCGACGTGGCTTCCTTGGAAGGTTCCGCTGATCAACATCTTTGGCCTAACCGAGACGTCGATTACCTCGACGCTCTACCGTACCGACGAAGGGCCAGCGGATCGAGTCGAGCTGCCGATCGGCCGTCCGATTGCCAACAGTCGCGTGTACCTGTTGGCCAGCCAGGGTGAGTTGGTGCCGATGGGAGTAACGGGAGAGCTCTTTATCGGCGGCATGGGACTAGCTCGCGGCTATCTGGGGCAGCCAGGCTTGACAGCGCAACGTTTTGTTCCCGATCGCCTGAGCAGCGCGCTCGGGGCACGCCTCTATCGCACCGGGGACTTGGCAAGGTTCGAGCGCGATGGGATCTTGGAGTTCTTGGGCCGTCGCGATCACCAAGTCAAAGTTCGCGGGTTCCGCATCGAGCTGGCGGAGATCGAGGCCGCCTTGAGGAGCCATCCGGCGGTCGGTGAGGCGGTGGTGGTGGCTCATCACGGCGAAACCTCGGGAGCTCGCCTCGCCGCTTACCTGGTGCCGCTGAGCACCGGTGCGGAGGAGCTCTCCCAACCAGAGTTGAGGACGTTCCTGGGGCAGATGGTGCCCGACTACATGATTCCGGCAGCCTTGACGGAGGTGGCGGAGCTGCCGCGTACGGCCACCGGCAAGGTGGACCGAAATGCCCTGCCAGTCCCTGCATGGGGGCGGTCTGAAACGATCGAATACCAGGCGCCTCGCGACTCGCGTGAAAAACTACTGGCCGAGGTCTGGGCCGAGGTGTTGGGCGTCGATCAGGTGGCCATTGGAGCCAACTTCTTCGAGCTCGGCGGTGACTCGATCCTCAGTATCCAGATGGTGTCTCGAGCCCACCGTCGCGGCCTCCGTTTGACCCCTCGGGACATATTCCAGCACCCAACGATCGCCCAGCTGGCGGTGGTCGCACGAGCTGTCACTGCGGATTCCGCCGTTGACCAGGGACCAGTGGAGGGGTCGGCTGAGTTGACCCCAATACAACACTGGTTCTTCGAGCAGGTCACTCATCGTCCCGGGCATTGGAACCTGTCGGTTTTCCTGAACGTTAATCAGCATTTGGAGTCCGGCGCCTTAGAGCAGGCACTGGCAGCCTTGGTGATCCACCACGATGCACTGCGCCTGCGTTTCCCTATGAGTGGCGGCGTCCGCCGCCCGCAGCACGGCGCTGCGCCCGGAGCTTGGCCACTTCTCGTGGTGGACTGGAGCGGGTTGCCGCCGTCGTCGTCGGATGGGCTGCTGGAAAGCACCGGGACGCAAGTCCAGTCGGCGTTGGATCTCGTGCAGGGACCCCTGGCGCGGGCGGTGCTCTACCGCACCGCGGCTGGTGACCGGCTGCTGTTGGCGGTTCATCACCTGGTGGTGGATGGGGTGTCCTGGCGGATCCTGCTCGAGGATCTGGAGACCGCTTACGGCCAGGTGCTCGCCGGCCGGTCGGTGGAGCTACCGGCCAAGACAACGTCGTTCAAGGCCTGGGCCCAAGGTCTGCAGGCGTACGCCCGCAGCGACGAGTCGCGGGCAGAGCTGGCTGTTTGGTACTCGGAGGAGCGATTCGCAGTACCAGGAATTCCGGCGGATCACCCCAACGGCGCCAACACCGAGGGCTCCGCCGACCGCGTCGAGATTGGTCTCGGGCGGTCCGCTACCAGAGCGCTGCTCGAGGATGTCCCCGCGATCTACCGAACCGAGCTCCAGGACCTGTTGTTGACAGCGCTGTGTCGAACCGTCGCGGAGTGGACCGGTCAGTCACGGCTGTTGGTTGACCTGGAGAGCCATGGCCGTGAGGAAGAGGTTGTTCCGGGAGCCGACCTGAGCCGGACCGTGGGTTGGATCTCGACTCTGACGCCGGTGCTGTTGGACCTGGGCTCGGCGGTCGAACTGGGCAATGCCATCAAGGTGGTCAAGGAGCAAGTACGTTCGGTACCAAAACACGGCATCGGCTACGGCGTGTTGCGCTACCTCGATCCAGAAGGTGGCGAGCGTTTTCGTGAGTTGCCCCAGAGCGAAGTGATTTTTGAATACATGGGACGCCTCGATCGGGCGCTACCGGAGTCGACGCCGTTCGAGCTGGCTGCGGAATCCGGTGGCCGCGATATCGATCCCGACTCAATGCGCCACCATCTGCTCGCAGTGTGGGGCGGAGTGATGGCGGGCGAGCTGCGAATTGCCTGGGGCTATAGTCGCAATCTTTACCGGCGCTCGACTGTCGAAAAGCTCGCCAGGCGTTACGTCTCGATTCTCCGAGAGCTTATCCAGCATTGTCTGTCTCCTCAGGCCGGGGGCTTCACACCTTCAGATTTTCCGTACTCCGGCCTCGACTCGGACAGCCTCGACCGGCTGGTGGCCCAGGTCGGTCGCGAACGGGTCGAGGACGTCTACGCGCTCAGCCCAATGCAGCAGGGCATGCTCTTCCACACGTTGTATGAAGAGGGGGCGGGTACCTATGTGAGCCAATTGAGCCTCGAGCTCTCGGGTCCTGTCGATACCCAGGTCGTCGCGCAAGCCTGGCAATGGGTTGTCGAGCGCCATCCGGTCCTGCGTACCGGCTTCTTCTGGGAAGGTCTAAACGAGCCCGCACAAGTGGTGTTCATCAATCCCGGACTCGATGTCGATCAGCTGGATTGGCAGGCCTGCTCGTCCGACGAGCGCAACCGACGCCGACACGTCCTGGCTGACCAGTTGCGGGCCGAGCTCGCGCTCGATCGAGCACCTCTGATGCGGATTACGCTGGTTCGGGTCGAGAAGGATCTGCACCTGATGTTGTGGACCTACCACATGATCCTCTTCGACGGCTGGGCCCAAACTCTGATCCTAGACGACGTCTTCCGCAGTTACGCGGCGTTGACCAGCGGGCTGCAACCACCGGTGGCAGCCACTCGCGGCACCTATCGGGATTTCATCGCCTGGCTCAGTCAGCGCGATCCGGCGGTCAGTCGAGCTTTCTGGCAGGATTACCTCCGAGGTTTCGCGATACCGACGCGGCTGGCGTTGCCGAGGCGGGCGCAGGCGCCGGAGGATACCCGCCACGGCTCGCTCTCTTCTAGTCTGCCGGCCTCCCTGAGGCTCGCCCTGCAGTCGATAGCGCGTCGCCACCAGGTGACTGCCAATGTCCTCGCACAAGCTGCCTGGGCGTTGCTGCTCGCTCATTACAGCCGCGAGCAAGACGTCGTCTTCGGCTCCACGGTCTCCGGCCGTCCGCCAGACCTCGCCGATGTCGAGTCGATTGTCGGCTTGTTCATCAACACTCTGCCGGTGCGTTCCCGGGTGCCGCTCAGCGGCCAGCTGCGATCGTGGATCTCGAGCCTGCACCAAGAGCAGGGGGAGATGCGTCAGGTGGAGCACGTGCCGCTGGCCCGCATCCAGCACTGGAGCGACCTGCCGCCAGGGCAGAGCTTGTTCGAGAGCATCCTGGTCTACCAGAATTTCCCGGCAGAAGACGTTTCTCGGCACGACATCGGACTGACGGTGAGGGCGGTCGACTCCGTCGAGCAAGGCAACTATCCGATCGCGTTGACGGTTGCACCGCGGGACCAGTTGGATCTTTACATGTCCTTCGATTCAGGCCGCTTCGAGCCCGCGTTGATCGGCCGTATGATGGACCACTTCGGCAACCTTCTCCAGGGCCTGGCGGACGGCCTGGAGAGGCCAGTAGGCGCGCTCAGCCTGTTGAGCGACGTCGAGCGCTTCCAGGTGTCGAAAGGTTGGAACGACAGCGACCAGGACTACGGTGCACCAGCCTGCTTGCCGGATCTGGTGGCCGGGCAGGCGGCTGCCAGCCCCGATAGGGTCGCGGTGGTGATGGACGACCAGGCGCTGTCGTATCGGCAGCTAGACCGGCATGCTAATCGGCTAGCCCGCCGACTCCGGTCTGAGTCGGTCGGGCCGGAATCGGTGGTGGCGGTCTCGCTGCCGCGGTCCTTGGAGCTGGTGGTGGCGCTGCTCGCGGTGCTCAAGGCGGGCGGTGCCTACCTGCCG
>JAJCXO010000004.1 GCA_029263395.1 Acidobacteriota bacterium
TCGTGCATCGACGGCAAGAAGAGAAACAACACGAACGATACCCATCCAGCCGGCAATCCTCCCATGGCCTGGGCTGCCAGGAAACAGGTCAGCCCACCCAGGGCGAACACGACAATCGTCATCACCTTGCCCCACACCACATCGTGGCCGGTGCGGGACAGGGTGGTGTAGAGAGCGTTGCCGAAAGGCGACGTGTTGAATTTCGAATAAGCGAGCAGCAAGTCGTCTTCTTGGAATGCCTGCTTGTCTGGACTCAACCACTGAGGCGCTTGGCGCCAGTTGTCGTGGAATCGGTCAGCACGAACCAGGGCTGGCCACGACAGATAAACCGAAAGCGCAACGGCGAGGCATAACACCAGCGCGCAGTGGGCGGTGAGTTGGCGCCGGGTGGTCGTCGAACCCCAGTTCGTTGTCGGAGCCCTGCTCGTCGTCTGGACCCTGCTCATTGAAGCTGCCCCGTGCGAGCCATCACTAGCACCGCGATGGGCGACAGTGCGTGGAGATAGAAGATCGGCCGAATGGTCAGCGGCTGGAAACCGTGCTCGGCAAAACGATCGAGGATCAATGGAATGTGGACCGCGTAGATGTCGACCATCCCCATGGCTCGATAGCCGGTGAGCAGCCGGTGGAGGACGTGAAACCGTTTGACCTCGAGAACGACCACTTGGTCCGCTACCCGGCAGAATTCATCAATGGCAATCAGCTGATCGGCTGGCAGCAAATGGTGGAAGACGTTGAGGCAACAGGTGAGGTCGAACTTGCGGTCGCCAAACGCCAGCCCCGTGGTGACGTCGCCGACCGAGAACGTCAGTCCATCGTGGTCTGCGAACCGTGCCAGAGCCACGTCGATCACTGCGGGTGAGAAGTCGACACCAACCACTCGTTCGAAGGCGAACCGTTGGCTGAGCTGGTGGCTGAAGTCGCCCATCCCGCAACCAAGGTCGAGGCAGGACCTGAGCCCTAGTTTGCGGACCAGCGGTGTCAGGAGTTTTTGGATGTGGAAGCGATTCAGCCGCTGCCATGGGGTGTGGCTGCGTTGCTGAGATCCGCTTGGAGCATCGTAGTACCCGTCGCGGGTGCGAGCGATGTCGTCGAAGATTCCTCTAACTCGCTGGTAGTAGGCGTTGCGGTCGGTCGTCATTGTGAACCCTTGTCCGGCAAAGGCAGCTTGATGACCAAGTATCGGCTGCTGCGGAAGACGATCGATTCCGGTGGCGGATCCGCGAGCACGAAGCTACGTTTGCCCGGGATGAGCTCGTCGAAGATGAAGTTGTTGTAAGGCTGGACGTAAATCTGCCGCCGTTGCAGGTTGCGGCGATAGTCGTTGTGCTGCGCTATCAGGTAGGTCACGCCATAGTTGGTATGTAGAGCGTTGATGGGCAACACGGTGTCGGCGAACAGGGCACGAAAGTTGTCCTTGGTCCGTTCTTCGATCAGCGCATAGTAGCCGGTGAACCAAGGATGAGCGAGCTTGTAGGTGGTCAAGACGGAGCGCTTCGAGCGCAGCATAATGTCGTCGAGTCGCCGCGGCGGCCCAGCAATGAGGGCCTTTTCGGGTAGGGTGGCGACGAACTCGCAGAGTTCGTCGTAACGGCTGCGGTTGCCGGTGTCTTTACCTTGGCGGAAGGTATCTTGGTAGGCGTAACCGCCGGCTGTGATGAGTCCACCCACCAGCGCAACTTGTGCGACTCGATTCAAGAAGGGGCGTCCAAGTGGACTTGCGGATCGCCTCGAAATTTTGGCCAGGATGAGATCCCAGTTGCGAGCGTTCCACAGCGCCAGCAGAACGGCTAGTGAGTACCGGGTGTAGCGGTTGGGAATGTAGAGCCGCATGAAAAAATAGTCCGCAACCAGGTAGCCAATCACCGCTGCCAGAAACAGCGCTGTCCAGCTTCTTTCCCAAGCGATGCCTCGACGGCCGAGAACGAGCAGGTAGAACACGGCGCTGTAGACGACAAACGGGTGCCAGAGGTGGTCCTCCAACTCCTCGAACAGAGACGGCACCGGCACATAAGGTGACCGGTTCAGGCCGCCGTCCAACATTTCCGGCATTCTTAGGAGTTCGGCCCCAGACCGCATCGGGCCAACAAGGTCCGGCGGTGACACATACTTGATCGCCAGGATGCCGATGGCGATGGCGCTCCCGATTGCCAGGAAGCGAAAGAGTTGCACAGCCTGGTCTCGCTGTTCAAAAGCCAGCATCACCATGTAGATGGCAGAAATCAGGCCGATGACAACCGCTGACACCGGATACGCGATAGCGGCGAAAGGCATCAGCGCTATCAGGCCGCGCCATGCGCCTCGCGACAGCAGAAACACCGCGATCAGGATCAACGGGATGATCCAGAATTTCGAATAGAAGCCCGCCGAGAAGTCGAATTGGTCGGGAAAGAAGGTGATGAACAGGGCCAACAACGCCCCAAATCGTGCCCCGAACCACAGTCGGCCGACCACGAAGAAGGTGACGGACAGCAGACCGTAACTGAGCACGGCCATGACCTTGCTGACCCACAGCACTTCGCCGAACAGCGTGGCAACCCAATAGATGCTGTTCTGCAGCGGCGACACGTTGAAGTGTGCGTACTCCAGAATCGGATCGTCGGCACGAAACGAGGTCTCGTGAAAGGCCACCCAATGCGGCCCTTGCCGCATGTCCGATTTATAGGTGCTCGGTTGCGTCAGCGCCGGCCAGTGGAGATACACCGCTGCGGCCAAACCCACCAGGAAAAAACCCAGCGCCAGCCATCCGTCTTCTCGCCAACGCCATGGCGTCGTCACCTGTGAGCTGTTTTCCGTCATCGGCGCTCGTCTGAGTTCCTTGATCGCAGGGAAGTATATCGATGAGTCTTCTGTCCTCTGGGACCGCATGCATTTCGATCAGAGATCGCCCGATCATATTTTCGTTGTGGGTTGTGCGATCTGTAGCATTGGATCGCGATCATGGTAAACTTTTGAAAGTTGAGCACCCTAAAATTTGATGTAGTTCGGGAGGAGAAAGACATGTTGATTGGCTATTTTGGATTGCGCTGTTGGTTGAGGGAAGCACTTCGAAGCGTCGTCTTCATGACGATGGTTTGTACCGGTTTCTTGACCCTTGGCGTGTCGATTGTCTCGGCAGAAGAGCCACTGACCAATGCATCCGTCATCGCGCTCACCAAAGCCGGATTGGCCGAGAGCATCATTGTCGAGAAAGTGCGGCAAGCACCTGAAGAGCAGTTGGACATCTCCACGGAAGCCTTGATCCTCCTCGGGGAGGAGAAGGTTGGGCAGGCCACTGTCGAAGCCATCATGGCGCGCGTCTTGGCGCGGACGGCCGATCGTCCGGCCGCGGTCGGACCCAGGACGCTGCCCACAGAAACTCCACCACAGGTTGAGTCGGCGATAGGCGAATCAGGTGCAGCCTCGGCAGTGTCTCACGAAGCTACGGCGCCACACCAGCCCTCGGTGTCTCACGAGACCGAGGCCCCAAGCAAGAAATCGAAATGGAAAGTCTGGCAGCGTGGCTCCAAGTCTCAGCCATCGACAAACAGCTCCACGTCAGCTTCGGCTACCGGTGATTCTTTCCTTCGTAGTGATGACTTCAAAGAAGGAGAAGAGATTGTCAACGTCTACTTCAAGGAGTCGGAGTACGCCCTGATTCGGGAAGAATTCGAATTTCGCGGCGTCGACTTCGACTGGGCCTGGGTCAAGGGGGAATATTCCGGTCGCAAAGGCAAGCAGCTGGTCAAGACAAGTTTCAACATCTCAGACTATTCGACAGCGCGTGTTGTGAGTGCAGGCAACTTCTCGCCGTCCCTCGAGGATGGCTTGGAAGATGGCGTCAAGAAGTACTTCGGCACTGCCTTGAAGCGCCTCGGTTTGACGATCGTAGAAGGCGAGGACGCGGATCTCGAGTTGGGTGTGGCGATTGTCGACTACAAAGCCGACAAGACTTACGCTTTTGTCGCAATGATCGATCCGTTCATCGAACTCGAAGTGAGATTGCGAGACCTGCGTTCGGGGGAAGATCTGGTTCTCATTCGTAACCAGGATCACAACAACACCCCGCTCGAAGGTGCTGGGGATACAGCCGCCTCCCTGATGAGGATTCTGCAGTAGGAAGCCTACCGGTCTCGAACTGCTAGCCAACTTTACAAGTCCAAGCCTGGAGTGAACTTTACAAGTCCAAGCTCGGACTGAGAATATCTCGCGATAGCGGCTCAAAGAAGCATTTCACCAAATTTTTTGTTCAAACTGCGCAATGGATATTCCTAATGAGAAGGCTCATAGATTCGGCGGCGATTGGACATCCGCCAAACTAAAGGTCCTTGCAGCCTATCTAGAGAGCTACACAACCGCATTAAAAGACAAACCATCGGCAAGTAGGCCCTTTGTGAAGGGCTACATTGATGCCTTTGCTGGCACCGGCTACCGAGAAACTCGGCCCGGAAAGTGTTTGGACCTTAGCCTTTTCCCTGATCTGGCTGATACGGAGCCCCAGGGATTACTCGATGGTTCTGCTCGGTTGGCGCTCAAGACTGAGCCTCGCTTCGACAAGTATGTGTTCATCGAGCAAGATTCGAGTCGCTGTGCAGCTCTGCGAGGCCTCAAGGACGAGTTCCAAGATCTTGCCCCTGACATGGTGATCCAACAGGGAGAAGCGAACCAAGAGATTAGAGAGATCTGCCGCAAGAACTGGTCAGGGCGTAGAGCTGTACTTTTTCTCGATCCTTACGGGATGCAAGTAGAGTGAGCTACGATTCAAGCGATTGCAGAGACCAAGGCGATCGACTTGTGGCTTCTTTTCCCCCTCGGTATCGGAGTCAATCGCCTGCTCACGAAGTCTGGAGACATCCCTGAGGGTTGGCGGCGACGACTCGATCTCCTACTTGGTACCGAAGATTGGTACGATGAGTTCTACCGCGTTGAGAGAGAACCGACGTTGTTCGGCGGCGAACATGAGCACGTTGTCAAAGCGACAACAGCAACTATCGGTCGATATTTCGTCAACAGACTGAGGACCGTGTTTGCAGGTGTTGCCCAGGAACCTGGTGTGCTGAGAAACTCATCCAACAGCCCTTTATACTTGCTGTGCTTTGCAGTGGGCAATGAGCGTGGCAAGAGTATCGCCCTTCGTATAGCCAATCATCTACTCAAGGAATTGCGCTGATGGCAAAGAGCTCTGGAATCGAGTGGACGGAATCCACTTGGAACCCCGTGACAGGTTGTACCAAGGTGAGTCCGGGCTGTAAGAACTGCTACGCAGAGCGCATGGCAAAACGGCTGCAGGCTATGGGACAAGCAAACTACGCAGATGGATTCAACCTGACACTACAACCCCATATGGTTGAGCTACCGCTGAGTTGGAAGAAGCCGCAGACAATCTTTGTCAACTCGATGAGTGACTTATTCCACCAAGACGTGTCCGTGGACTTCATCAAAGAAGTATTCAGCGTTATGCGGAAGGCGCACTGGCATCGCTTTCAGGTGCTAACCAAAAGGTCCGAGCGCCTTGCTCAGTTGAATTCTAGATTGGAGTGGGCGCCAAATATCTGGATGGGTGTGAGCGTCGAAACCGGCAAGTATCGCTCTCGGATTGATGACCTTAGACGCACCGACGCTATGCTGAAATTCCTGTCTCTGGAACCGCTTTTGGGGCCATTGAATGGCCTTGACTACGAGGATATCGACTGGGTGATCGTTGGTGGCGAATCTGGCCCAAAAGCCCGAAAGATGGATCCGGCTTGGGTAGTTGATTTGCGTGAACAGTGCAGAGAAGCCTCTGTGCCGTTCTTCTTCAAGCAATGGGGGGGGACGAACAAGAAGAAAGCCGGCCGAGAGCTAGAGGGCAGAACCTGGGATGAGATGCCAGTTCAAGAAGCTCTTGCAGGAGTTCAGAGGGCCCATAGACAGCGAGTTGCAGGACTTGCTGTGGCTTGTTGACGACGTCAGAGGGAGTTAGTTCAGAGTGCCCCCTCAGGGTGCCCGTTAGCCAGCCGCCGACAATTCGATCAGCTTCGCGAGCCGCTTGGTCATCGTCAGTTGTCGTTCGGCACTGCTTACGTCGCATGCGCCCTGCTGGGCTCGCCGCTTTTGCCGATTGACGATCGGACAGCCGATTACCCCATCTTCCAGGGCCAAATCTAGGTACGTTTCTCGAAGTCTTGAGGGACCGCGGCGAGTGTCGAAGTCTTATTCCCAGACAGTAGGCGACTCGTAGGGGATTCGATCCGGGGGAATGAAGTTCTTGAGCCGGAGATCCGCTGGGTTTTGGCCGAGATCCTGAGCCATGATGTTGGTCAGCCACTCGATCATGTGGACAGCTTGCGCGACCCGGAACGAACAGCGATAGGTGACGCCTCCCGGCAGCTTAGGTGTGTACACACCGTGGACTGCGATGCGTGCGGCCTGCACATCGTAGGATCCGGTGCTTGCGACCCAACTCGCTGGCTGCCGGGCTTCTCCTCCAGTTGAGGGCCTGGAAAGAAGTTTCGGCTGGCTGTCGGAGATCGGGACGTTATTCCGAGGACTGGATAGACGGCCTGCCTAAGCTGGCTCCGTGTTAACGTGCTGAGGAGGTGAGTTCCAGAAGTTTATAAAGCTTGTGGTGTGGCAAGTGGAGTGGTGGGTTGCGGTCCTCAGCAGTGAACGCTCTCTTCAACAGATATCGTCTTCTTCAACCGTGAACGCCAACTTCTTGAACAGGGGCCATTGATCCGTGATGCCTGACCGTATGGCTCAGGTCGAGGCTCTCTTCGACCAGGCATTCGACTTGCCTGAGAGCGAACGACCTGAGTTTCTCCGACGAGCGACGTCGGACTCGGAGCTGCGTCAAAAGGTTGAGCAGCTCCTTCGGCTGTCCGGTCCGAGGACGGGCGGGCAAGTTTCGCTCTCCGAGTTGGGCGCTCGGTTGCGCACCATAGCAGGCGAGGTTGAGATGGTTGAGGCTCCAGCCATTGGCTCTCATGTCGGCGTCTACCAGCTGACCGAGAGAATAGGCAGTGGCGGCATGGGGCTGGTTTATCGCGCTGAGCGGATCGACGGCGTATTCCAGCAAGAGGTTGCGCTCAAGGTATTGCCGGCGGGTAGCCTTTCGCTAGCGGAAATTGAACGCTTCGAAGCGGAGCGACAGATTCAGGCTGACCTGAATCACGAGCATATTGCTCGGCTCTTGGATGGCGGGCTCGACGCTGCCGGTCGCCCTTTCCTGGCCATGGAGTTCGTGCAGGGTTTGCCCATTGACGACTATTGTGACCACCTCCGCTTGAACGTTCGTCAACGCTTGGAGTTGTTTCTCACCGTCTGCCGAACGGTTCAGTACGCACACCAGAATTTGGTTGTGCATCGCGACCTCAAGCCTCACAACATCTTGGTGACCGACAACGGTGCGGTCAAGTTACTCGATTTTGGCATTGCGACGGTTCTGCATGCTGAGCCGGAGAGTGGGAGCTTGCAGCAGCCGACTCGACTTGGGCTGTCGCCTTCATTTGCCAGCCCGGAGCAGATCGAAGGTTTGCCGGTGACCACAGCTAGCGATGTCTACTCCCTCGGCGTGCTGCTGTTCCAGCTGTTGTGCGGTCGCCTACCGTTCGAGGGGCAAAAGGATATGGCAGCGCTGTTTGCCCAGGTGTTGCAGGGTGACGTCCCGAAGCCTTCAGCCATCATCGAGACGATAGACGATGACGTCAGTGGCACGACTTATCCGTCCGTAGCGGCTTTACGGTCGACTCGGAAGCGAGCCTTGCGGCGCCAACTCGGTGGCGATCTCGACGCGATTGTCCTCAAGGCTTTGGCACGCGATCCGGCGGACCGTTACGCCACGGCACAGCACTTGCGGGACGATCTACAGAGTCATCTGGCTGGATTTCCTGTCTCTGCCGTGGCTGACTCCGTCAGTTACCGGCTACGAAAATGGGCTACCCGCAATGCGC
This sequence comes from Acidobacteriota bacterium, assembly GCA_029263395.1. Taxonomy (GTDB): domain Bacteria; phylum Acidobacteriota; class Thermoanaerobaculia; order Multivoradales; family J023; genus JAAELT01. Next base: position 7,911 of record JAJCXO010000004.1, read on the forward strand.
TAGTGGCGTCTTTGACGAGTTTTACGGTCCTGGCCGTCTCGTTGGCTCTGGTGATCGCGTTGCAGCAGGCCAGCCACGCCACGAAGGCGCAAGCCAAGGCTGAACACGAGGCCAGGGTTGCCAAGCAGATCAGCCAGGTTTTGAAAGATATCTTCGAGCAGGCGAAACCCGATCCCCAAGGCGAGGAGGCGATTGCCAGGATGTTGCTCGACCCTGCAGCGCGTCGCCTCGATAGCGAGCTCCAGGATTCACCCGAAGTACGCGCTGCTCTGATGAACGCCCTGGTCGCAGCATATTTTCGCCTTGGCCGCTACGAGTCAGCGGCTTCGCTGGCGGCGCAATCATTGGCCCTACATCGCCAGGTTTACACCGAACCCAACTTGTCACTGGCGGAGAGTCAACGGATGATGGGACGGCTGTTGGCCGCCCGGGGTCAGCCCAAACAAGCAGTCCAGGTCTTGCGGGCGAGTCTCGGTACGCTCGAAGCTGTGGCCGGTGACGACTGGTTGAGCATCGCTGAAGGGATGATGATCCTCAGCCATGCCTTGGGCTCGGCGGGGGACGACGCTGCTGCGGAGGATCTTCGCCGCCAGTGTTTGGAGATCTATCGTCAGCATTTGCCGGCTGACGACTGGCGAGTCGTCGATGCGATGAACAACCTCGGTAACATTCTGGTTCGACGTGGCCAGGCTGCTGAAGCGGAGCCATTGTTGCGGGCAGGGCTGGCAGTTCGACGCCGCGGCGGACCCGAAAGTGGCGAACTGGTGGCGTCGAGCCTGGCAAACCTGGCAGCTGGTTTGTTGCAATTGGATCGCCTGGCGGAGGCAGAGATCACTGCTCGCGAGGCGGTGGAGATTAGCCAAGCTGTTTTCGGCAACCGTCACCCGCGACTTGCGGAACGCCTGGATTCTCTGGCCCAGGTTTTAGTCGCACAGGAAGAGGTGGACAACGCGGAGCCCCTGGCACGGCGTGCTCTCGAAATTTACGCGGTTGCCCATCCCGCGGGGCGAACCCGTACGGCCCAAATGTTCAGCAATCTTGCCGAGATCGAGCTCCAGCGCGGTGCGCTCGAAGCCGCTGAGTCTTTCCTCCGACAGGCCCAGGAGGTTGCGCAACGGGTGGCACCACCACGCCATGTGATTCACGCTCAGATCCGCGGTCTTGCAGGTCGGATTCTGGTCGCGCAAGGTTTTCGTCAGCAAGGCCTGGTCGAACTAACATCTGCACTGAAGGAGCTGCAACAGCAGGAGGCGCCAGCAAGCTTGGCCTTACGCCGGACTGCGGCTGCCTTGGCCCGTCTTCATCAGCAAGAACGGATCGCAGCTGTCCCTAGTGACTAGAGCTCCCGCGCCAGAACGCCTCGAGAGGTTGGTCTTGTTGGCTTGGCCGCAGCGCCTATGGGGTCTGATCTTCTTCCGAGCTCGATGCCCTCGGGTGTTCCGCCAGAGCTTGCAACAGCCAGGCACGAGCCTTTCGCCAGTCTCGTTGAACGGTCCGCTCCGAAATACCGAGTGCGGCGGCGATTTCGCCATCATTGAGCCCGACGAAGAACCGGCATTCCACGACCATGCCCAGCCGCGGATTGAGCGAGGACAGCTGATCGACGACTCGGCTCACCGTGAGGGCCGCGTCGAGTGGTTCGAGGTCGCCGACCAACTCGGCATTCAGTGACACTCTTTCGACGTCCCCGCCACGTTTCTGAGCCTGGCGCGAGCGCAACTGATCGATCACGATGAAGCGCATCGCGCGAGTCAGGATGGCGAAAAAGTGCTCTCGATCCTGGCATTGGATATCCATGCCGTCGGTCATCCGCAGATAAGCCTCGTTGACCAGACCGACGGTATCGAGGGTGATCGATCCAACGCGACGTAACTGTGCCCGAGCCATCTTCTGAAGTCGCGGGTAGACCAGTGCCATCAGTTGATCGAGAGCTTCCGGTATGCCGGCTTCGTGATCCTGCAGCAAACGAGTGATATGCATCGTTTCGGTCATCGTGACTCTGTTGGCAATGAGACTCGTGTTGGCAATGAGATTCGTGTTCGCCAGGAGATCCGTGCACGGAAGGAGATCCGGGTACGCGAGGAGATCCGAATCGGAATCAGGGTGCCCGTTCGCCTGCCGCCGATAGTTCGATCAGTTTCGCCAGTCGCTTGGCCATCGTCGGTTGCCGTTTAGCACTGATCACGTGCCAGATCATCTTCTTTTTGTACCACGGCGCTTGGGCTTGAAAGAACTTCCAGGCTCGTGGGTTGGAACGGAACTGACGCTCAGATTCCAAGTCCAGGGTGACATTGTCGCCCTGTTCGTAGGCGTAGGTTCGTGACTTCTTGGCTGAGCGTTTGGCAAAGGCGGCGAGTCCAGCAGGACACATGCGACCTTCGGCGGTCAACTCCTCAACTCGCTGGATATTGACCGCACTCCAGATGCTGACTGCCTTTCTTGGCGTGAAGCGAATGCTGTAGCACGTGTCGTCGATCCGGCGTCGGACACCGTCGATCCAGCCGACGCACAGCGCTTCGTCAACGGACTCCGGCCAGGTGATGCTCGGGAGGCCGGTTTTTTCTTTATAGAAGCCGACGAGTAGCTCGGTGGTAGTGGCGTGATGTTGCTGGAGCCAAGCGCGAAACTCCTGCGGAGTAGGGAAGAACCTGACCTGCTCACCGGAATCTGTCATCGCTCAGCAGCCTGCCATCGTCAAACTTGTCGAAATGCGCGATTGAGCGTCAATCGTACTCTCCTGACCGTTCCGAAACCACGATCGAACGTTGATCGCGGTGTCCTGACGTTCAGGATCGTAGGATTGAGCGTCGATCACGGTGTCTGGACGCTCAGGACCGTGTGATTGAGCGTTGATCGCGGTGTCCTGACGCTCAGGATCGTACGATTGAGCGTCAATTGCACGTTCTGAAGGCTCAGGAAACCCTAGTTCACCCTCAGACGACCGATTTGTCGATTTTCCGGGGCTAAATCGAGGCACGTTGCACGAAGTCCTGTGGCGCCGAGGCGAACTTGGTTTGGCAACCAGCACAGCAGAACGTGTAGGTCGTGCCATCGTGTTCGTGGGTGTAGGCCGCGCCGTCCGTCTTGACGGTCATGCCGCAGATTGGGTCGATCGCCGTCGCCTCGCTGGCATCGCCACCAGCGCCACCACAGCAGCTCGACTCGCTCGCTGTTTCCGTCGCCTCGTCATTGGCCTCGACCGGCCAGTCGACCCGTTCGGCGTTGCGGCGGTGTTGGATGATCTCGGCCATGATCGAGAGCGCGATCTCGTCGCCGCGGCGGGCTTGGATGTCGAGACCAGCCGGAACCACAAGACGGGCCAGATCGCGGTCACCAAAGCCGTGCTGACGCAGGTAGTCGACGATCGGTTCCGAGCGTTTTCGACTCGAGACCAGCCCGACGTAGGGTGCTGACGTCCGCAACGCATGTTCCAACGCAAGCTCGTCGTAGTGGCCATGGGTGGCGACAACCACATAGGTTAGCGGATTGACCACTTCGGCGATGTTTGCAAGATCGGTCAGAACCCTGTCGGCATGGGCCATGGCGGCACCGTCGGTTTCGGTGTCGACCGCAATCACCTGATAACTCATCGCTTTGCCGAGGTGAGCGAGGGATTGGGCGGTAGGGAGGTGGCCAACCACCAGCAGCCGCGGGCGCGGCTGTTGGGGCTCGATGTAGACGTCGAGGGTGCCACCGCTGAAACAGGTCATCTCCACCTCCTTGACACCCTGGGGTGGCACTTCGCGTCCAGGATTCGGCGTGATCCTTACCAGTCGTGCCGCATCCTCCGCAATTGCTGCCTGCGCTTCGGTGATCACGGTCGGTTGGGCACAGCTGCCACCGATCCAGCCGAACATGACGCCGTCCAGCGTCACAATCGCCTTATCACCGGGTTTGCCCGACGTCGGCTTTTCGGAGCGCACCACCACTGCCGTCGCGAAGGGTATCCCTTCTTCGATCAGCTGATGGGCTTTGGCGAAGAATTCGTCGTACATAGTGCTGAAGGTCTGGAGTGGCTGGTGCTGGAGGCCTGACAGGCTGCCTGGCAGGCCGTGGCGCTGTCCGTTAGTCCGTCACCCCGGCATCCCGCAGCAGTTTCCACACCTTGGGAGGGGTAATCGGAATGTCGATGTGACGCACGCCGAGATGCCACAGCGCGTCGACGACGGCGTTGGCGATCGCCGGGGGCGCGCCGACGGTGGGGGACTCGCCGACACCCTTGGCACCAATTGGATGATGCGGCGACGGCGTGATGGTGTGACCGGTCTCCCATTTGGGTGACTCGACAGCGGTCGGCACCAGGTAGTCGGCGAAGGTACCGGAGAGGTTTTGACCGTCTTCGTTGTAGACGATCTCCTCGTACAGTGCCGGCGCCAGGCCCATGGTGAGGCCACCGTGGATCTGGCCTTCGACGATCAACGGGTTGATGATGTGACCGCAATCGTCCACCGCCACAAAACGCCGCACTTTGATCTCGCCGGTGCCCTTGTCGATATCGACCACACAGATGTAGCTACCAAAGGGGAAGGTGAGGTTTGGTGGGTCGTAGTAGTCGGTGGCTTCGAGCCCAGCTTCCATCCCTTGGGGATGGTTGGTGTAGGCCGCAAAGGCGATGTCCTGGATGGTTTTCGCTTGGTCCGGTGACCCCTTGACCTCAAAACGATCGACGTTCCATTCCAGGTCGTCCTCGCCAACCTCCAGCAGATAGGCCGCGATCTTCTTGGCTTTCGCCCGGATCTTGCGTGCCGCCATTGCTGCCGCCGCACCGGCGGTGGGCGTCGATCGACTGGCGTAGGTGCCGAGACCATAGGGTGCGGTGTCAGTGTCACCTTCTTCGACTTGGATATCCGACGCTGGCAACCCGAGTTCCTCGGCAATGATCTGGGCATAGGTGGTCTCGTGCCCCTGGCCTTGGGATTTGGTGCCGAAGCGGGCAATGGCCTTGCCGGTGGGGTGAATGCGGATTTCCGCAGAGTCGAACATCTTGATACCCAGGATGTCGTAATCGGCGGAAGGCCCGGCGCCGACAACTTCGGTGAAGCTCGAAATGCCGATACCCATCAGCTCGCCGCGGGCGCGTTTCTCCGCCTGCTCGCGACGCAGACCGCGGTAATCGATCATCTCCATCGCCTTCTCGAGGGCAGCTTCGTAGTTGCCGCTGTCGTATTCCCAGCCGGTCGGCGACTTGTAGGGGAATTGATCCGGGCGAATGAAATTCTTCAGCCGGAGATCCGCGGGGTCCTGGCCGAGGTCATGTGCCAGGATGTCGGTCATCCGCTCGATCATGTGCACCGCTTCGGTGACCCGGAACGAACAGCGATAGGCGACACCTCCCGGCGGCTTGGTGGTGTAGACACCGTCGACCGCAACGTGGGCGGCCTTCATATCGTACGAGCCGGTGCAGATGCTGTACAAACCAGCCGGGAATTTCGACGGGTTGGCGGCGGCATCAGCGCAGCCGTTGTCGGCCAGGGTGTTGACCTTGAGTCCGGTGATGCGGCCCTCGGCGTCAGCTGCGAGCTCGGCATCGATGTGGTAATCGCGAGCAAAGCTGTCGGCTTGCAGGTTCTCGCTGCGATCCTCGATCCACTTCACCGGTTTGCCGGTCACCAGCGAAGCGACAGCACAGACGACGTAACCCGGATACACCGGCACCTTGCCACCGAAGCCGCCACCGATGTCCGGCGAGATCACCTGGATCTTGTGTTCGGGCAGGCCAGACACCAAGGCAAAAACCGTGCGGTGAGCATGGGGGGCCTGCGACGTCATGTAGATCTGCATCTGCTCGGTGATCTTGCTGTAGTTGGCCACCATGCCGCAGGTTTCGATCGACGACACATGAATACGCGGGATGTGCATCGACTGTTTGACGGTATGGGCCGCCTCTGCAAACACTTTGTCGGTGGCGTCCTTGTCACCGGCTTCCCAATGCCAGATGTGATTGGTCTTCTCGTCCTTGTCGTCGCGGACGATGACGTTGTCTTTCATCGCCTCGAAGGGATCCACTACCGGCTCGAGCGGCTCATAGTCGACGTAAACCTTCTCGATACCATCGGCGGCGATGTAGCGATCGGTGGCGATGACGGCGCAGACTTCTTGCGCCGCGTAAACCACCTTGTCGATCGGTAACACCATTTGGGTGTCTGACATCAAGGTCGGCATCCAATGCAGATCACCGGCTGCCTTGAGATCCTCGCCGGTGATGACTGCCACTACACCCTCGGTGGCCAACGCCTCGGAGGCATCGATCGACAGGATCTTGGCGTGGGCATAGGGGCTGCGCACGATGTCCATGTAGAGCATGCCGGGAAGCTTGACGTCATCGACATACCTGCCGTGACCTTGGATGAAACGTGGGTCTTCCTTGCGCTTCATGCGGTGGCCCATACCGCAGACCTTTACGGGTGTCTTGATCTGGACCTCGTTGGTGGTCTCGACTTGGGCGGAAGCGCCTTCCGGTGTTGGGGAGTGATGCTCGACGCGGTCGTCCAGATGGGTCATGCCGTGGCCTCCTCGCGCAGCTTTTCAGCCGCGTACAACACGGCCTCGACGATCTTGTTGTAGCCGGTGCAGCGGCACAGGTTGCCTGAGATGCCGGCGCGGATCTCGTCCTCAGTCGGATTGGGGTTTTTGTCCAGCAGATGTTTGGCGCTCAGGATCATGCCGGGAGTGCAGTAGCCACATTGCAGACCGTGCTTTTCCCAGAAACCTTCCTGGAGCGGATGCAAGTCACCACCCGCCGCCATGCCCTCGATCGTTTCGACGTTACGGCCGTCAGCTTGCACCGCGAACATCGTACAGCTTTTGATCGCCTGTCCGTCGACCAACACGGTGCAAGCACCGCAGCTGGTGGTGTCGCAGCCGATGTGGGTCCCGGTGAGGTCGAGGTTCTCGCGAATGTAGTGGACCAGGAGCGTGCGGGCGTCCACTTCGTGGGTGGTGGCTTCGCCGTTGACCGTTACCGTGATCTTGTGTTGGCTCATGATGCTAATCCTGTGGCTCGTTGGACCGCATGGCGGACGGCGCGTTTGGTCAACACTCGGGTGAGGTCGCGTTTGTACTCGACCGAGCCGCGTAGGTCGGGCGAAGGGTCACAATCGGCCGCTGCGGCGCGGCCAGCGACCTGGAACACGTCCTCGTCGGGCACATGACCGATCAACGCTTGCTCGGCGCCTGCGGAGCGCATCGGCACCGGATTGACGTTGGTGAGAGCAACCCGCGCCGAGGTGATCTTGCCACCGCCCATGATGATTTGGGCCGCCACCGCGGACACCGCGTAGTCACCCACTTTGCGCTCGACCTTGTGGTAAGCGCCACCAGCTCCCAGGCCAGGACTCGGAATTCGAATTTCGGTGAGCAGTTCATTGGGCTCGAGCGCGGTTTCGAAGAGATCGACGAAGAAGTCGTCGATGGCGATCGAGCGTTGGCCGTTGGGGCCCTGGGCGATGATCGTCGCACCGTAGGCGAGCATCACCGCGGGATGATCGTTGGCCGGGTCGGCGTGGGCGACGTTGCCGCCCACCGTTGCCAAATTACGGACCAACGGATCAGCGATCACTCTAGCAGCATCAGCCAACATCGCGTAACGGCTCTGCACGACGCTCGACTCTTCGAGGGCCGATTCCCGGGTGAGGGCACCAATCGCCAAGTGACCGTCCTCTTCCCGCAAGTAGGCGAGATCGGTGAGTCGGTTGATATCGATCAGAGTCTCGGGCGCGGCGAGGCGGAAACGCATCGCCGGGATCAGGCTCTGTCCCCCAGCCAACACCTTGGCGTCGTCGCCATGCTCCGTCAGCAAGGCCATTGCCTCGGTGAGGGTGGTGGGGGAGTGGTAATCGAAAGCTCCTGGGATCATTCGTCGCCTCCTGCCAGGTTCGCGGGTCTCAGCTTGATGTCTGCTTTAGATGCCTGAGTCTAGCGCATTGTCTGCAAGGCAGAACAACTCGAAAGGGATGACAGAGCAACTCGCCAAGACCAGTTTGTGCTGACCGTACGGATCATCCAGACCGTCTTGACGGCAGCGACCGCAAGTGCTGGCTGAGCTGCTCAAAGCTGTGCAGGGTGTGCACCGGCAAAAAGTCGTCGATGAAGGGAAGGGCGGCGGCCATGCCCTCTGCGCGCGGCTGATAAGCGGCGTTGCCGAGCAGTGGGTTGAGCCAGATCAAGCGGTGGCAGCGATGATTGAGACTCCGCATCTCGGCCCGTAGTTGAGAGACGTCGCCACGTTCCCAGCCGTCAGAGACGATCAACACCACCGCGCCACGCCGCAGCACTCGGCGACTCCATTGACGATTGAAGGTACGTAACGTCTCGCCGATGCGGGTCCCGCCAGCCCAGTCGACCACCTCATGACTTGCAGCGTCAACGGCACGGTCGACATTACGGATCTTGAGCTGCGGGGTGATCCGTGCCAGCCGGGTGCCGAAAGTGAAACACTCGACTTCAGGCAGGCTGTGGGAGATGCTGTAGAAGAACAACAACACCAGCCGCGAGACCTGCTCCATCGAGCCGCTGATGTCGGCGAGGAGCACAATCGGCCGCGGTTTGATCTTGCGCCGTCGCCATGCCGGACGCGGCGGTAGGCAGCCGGTTTTGGCGAGCTGGCGCAAGGCATGCCGCAAATCGAGAGTTTCGCCACGCGAGGCTGTGATGCGCCGGTGAGTCCGTCGCAGGCTGGCTTGCCAACGCATATCCTGGATCAGCCGTCGGACGCCAGCCAGCTCCTCCGGCTTCATCTCGGAGAACTTCTTGTGTTGCAAGATCTCTTGGGTGCTGAACGTTACCGCCCGATCTTTGACCTCGATCTCGGGATCTTGCTGCCGTGCCTTGAACGCCATGTAAGTGGCGATAGTGAACGGCTCACGTTTGGAATCGTGACGTGGTGCCACCGGCGCCTTCCTGCCCTGGGGTCGTTCACCCTCACGGTTCAAACGCCAAAATTGCAGAAAGATGAGCTCGAATAAGCGGAGTGTCTCGGCCCGAGTCACCAGCAACGCACGAGCGGTGTGGAAAACCTGTTGGCGCTGGGTGATGTCTATCCAATCCAAGGCCCGAACGAAAGACAGCGTTTGATCGAGTGAGATCGTCAATCCCGCCTGACGTAACATGCGGGGCAACAACAAAAGATTGGCCAGCAGAGGCTCCGAAGCGGTGGATCGAGGCGATGTCGAGGTCACGGAGGGGATTGTAGCTTCTCGTGAGTCGACTAAGATCGGGCTTAGAAGAAGGAGATCTAGAATGTTATCGAAACAGTTCCAACTGTCGATCACTCACCGCTCGAAGGCTGGTCGCGTGCCTGATGGCTCGGCCTTCTTGCCCGTGCCGGTGAACTCACCTTCTACTATCCAGCGCTGACCCGTGGCCGCTCCCTTCAGTCGCACCCTGCGTTCCCTGGCCAGCGAGCGTTCAGCGGGCTCCCTGGTGGCGATGGTGATCCTGAGCTTGTTGCTTGGCCTGTGGTTTTTTTGGTTGGTAGCCGCCGAATTGCCGGTGTATGTCACCAGCGAGCAGGCACGGCTGGAAGTCGATCGTGCGGTCTACACCGTGGCGGCTGACGCAGTTGGGCGACTGGTCGAGGTCCGGGGCGAGGTTGGCCAGGAGGTGGCGGAGGGTGACGTCCTATTTGCCCTCGACGCCGAGCTCGAACGTCGTCGGCTGGATGAGGAACAAACCAGGGGTAAAGCCGCCCAGCGCGAGATCGCTAGCCTCCACGTAGCTCTTCGCACCGAATCGCAGGGGTTGGCGGAGTCCAACAGCGCCAAAGCAGCCACCGAAGAAGCACGGTCGCGCTACCGTGCAGAGTTGGCGGCGGCAGAGCTTGCGGAGGAAGAAGCGACCCGCAGTGAACAGCTACACCAACAAGGGTTGACCTCGGAAATGGAATTGCGTCGGGCGCAGGCCGAGGCCAGCGAGCGGCGAGCCCAAGCCCAGGCTATCGAGCAATCGGTTGCCCGACTGGAGAGCGAGCGTCAGCTGGAAGGCCGCGATCGCCAGGGCAGAGTTGACCAAATCGAACGTGAGATCGCCGAACTGCAAGGTGTTGCCGACACGTCCGCCGCCGCTGCTCGTCGGCTCGAAGAAGAGATCAGTCGACGCCAGATCCGAGCGCCAGTGACCGGTCGTTTAGGCGAGGTTGCTGAGGTAAGGCCGGGCTCGGTGGTGGCGGCCGGCGATCATCTCGCGACCGTCATTCCCGCCTCCGAGTTGCAGGTTGTGGCTGGCTTCCCACCGTCCGATGCCTTGGCACGAGTGCGGGCTGGCCAGACTGCCCAACTGCGCCTCGACGGTTTTCCCTGGACCGAATTCGGCAGCCTGCCTGCAAGGGTGACTCGGGTCGCCAGAGAGGCTCGTGATGGCAAGCTTCGGGTCGACTGTGCAGTGGCCCTGGAGGCGGGGTCGACCATCCCGTTGCAGCACGGCATGCCCGGCACCCTGATTGTCGAGGTTGAACGCGTGTCACCGGCAGAGCTGGTGCTGCGGGCGGCGGGTCGTGCTGTGGGTGCGGTCCGCCCACGGGGCGCTGACTGAATGGGCAAGAGCCGGCAACTCTTGGCCCCCGAGGTTGTGCAGACCTCGTCGATGGATTGTGGCCCGGCGTCGCTCAAGAGCCTGCTCGGCGGGCATCGCATCGAGGTTGGTTACGACCGGCTGCGGGAAGCCTGCCAAACCGATGTCGACGGTACGTCGATCAGTACAATGGAAGAGGTGGCGGTGCAACTTGGCCTCGAGGCCGAGCAGATCATGCTGCCGCTGGATCATCTTTTCCTTCCTGAGGCCCACGCTCTGCCAGCCATTGTTGTGGTCACCAATCCGATTGGTGTGACCCATTTTGTGGTGGTGTGGCGGTGTAATGGCCCGTGGGTTCAGGTTATGGATCCGGCTGTTGGTCGCCATTGGGTGCGGCGCGACACGTTGCTGCGCGATGTCTACACGCACCGTCAGGCGGTGCCCGCCGCGGGTTGGCGAGAGTGGGCAGGGACTGAGGAAGCGCATGAGACTCTGACGGCTCGCATGGCGGCGCTGAAGATCGCACTGAGGCAGCGTTCTCAGTTGGTGGGCGATGCGCTCGCAGATCCGGATTGGCGGCCCCTCGCCCGTCTCGACGCGGCGGTTCGGATGGTGGCCTCCATCGTCGACGCAGGTGGGGTTTCTAAAGGTGCCACCGCGACCGCCTTGCTGCACGGCATCCTGGAAGAAGCCGCGGCTGAAGACGCCAGAGCGGCATTGGCTGCTCGAGCCGGCCGCGAAGCCGGAAGCGGAGCCAGCGTCGAAGCCGAGAACAATGTTATTCCCGACGTCTACTGGGCTGTTCGACCGGTAGAGGACGATCCGGAGATGGGTCAGATGCTCGAGTTACGCGGCGGGGTGATGGTGCGGTCGAAAGGGCTTTCTGAACCCTCACCATCCGACTTGTCAGAAGCTGGCGGGTCCTCTGGCGGACTTTCCGCCGAGCTTTCGGCCGCCTTGACCGAACCCACCATGCGACCTGGCCGAGAGCTGTGGAAGACCTTGGCAGCCGACGGTCTGCAAGCGCCCATCGTGTTTGCGGTTGCGTTGGCGATCGCCACCGGTGCCACCATTGTGCAAGTCCTGTTCTTCCGAGGTCTTCTCGACCTTGGTGCCCGGCTGGTTTTACCCGAGCAGCGTTTGGTTGCGGCTTTGGCCCTGACCTTGTTCCTGGTACTCGGTGTGCTGCTGGAGATTCCAACCGCAGCCACCGTGTTGCGGTTTGGCCGTCGCCTCGAGGCACGTCTTCGGCGTCGTTTTTTGACCCAGACGGCCCGCCTCGCCGACCGCTATTTCCGCAGCCGATTGGCCTCTGACATGGCGGAGCGCAGCCACAACACCCACATGCTGCATGAAGTCCCGGAGCTTGGCGCCGCCACCCTGCGCCTGGTGTTCCAAGCTTTGATGACCACCGCCGGCATCATCTGGCTCGATCCGGGGATTGCGCCGGTGGCCCTGTTGGCACTAGCGGTGGCCTTGGCGGTGCCATTTGTCACCCAACCGCTACTTGCCGAGACCGACTTGCGGGTGCGCAATCATGCCGGTGCGCTGAGCCGATTTTACCTCGACGCGCTGTTGGGTTTGGTGCCGGCGCGCAACCATGGTGCCGAGCGACCGATGCGCCGTGAGCACGAAGGGCTCCTATTGGATTGGCAGCAGTCACTGCTGCGCAGCGAACGCGCCAAGTTGTGGATGAGCGCAACCCAAGCGTTGGCCGGGTATGGACTGGCGATTTGGCTGGTGTTCCGTCATCTGGCGAATAATGAAGGTGTAGGGCAGATCCTGCTGTTGGCCTATTGGGCGCTTTACCTGCAGACTATCGGTGAGAACCTCGGGGTTGTCGGCCGTCAGGTACCGCACGTTCGGAATGTGACGCGGCGGTTGCTGGAGCCCTTGGGGCTGGAGGTCACGGCTGAACCGGAAACGACCGATGCGCCGACGCACGACCCATCGGCGGCCGATGGTGGAGTGGCGATCGGGTTCCACGGTACCCGAGTGGTGGCAGGCGGTCATACGATCCTCGACGGTATCAACCTCGAGATTGGCGCCGGCAGCCATGTTGCGGTGGTTGGAGCCTCCGGTGCAGGCAAGTCGTCCCTCGTGGGCCTGTTGCTGGGCTGGCACGAAGCGGCTGCCGGTCGAGTCACAGTCGACGGCCGTGAACTCGGTGCCGCTCAACTCAGTAAGCTTCGACACCAAATCGCCTGGGTCGATCCGGCGGTCCAATTATGGAATCGGCCGTTGATGGCTAATCTGCGTTATGGCTCCAGAGGCCGAGCTGACGAGTTGATTGCGGGTGCAATCGAGGTCGCACAGCTGCGTGGGTTGCTCGAGCGGCTGCCGGAAGGGTTGCAGACCTGGCTCGGCGAAGGCGGCGCGCTGGTCTCCGGCGGCGAAGGCCAGCGGGTCCGGTTAGCCCGGGCTCTGCTGCGTCAAGATGCCAGGCTAGTCATCCTCGACGAGCCGTTTCGAGGCCTCGATCGGACCCAGCGTCAGGTGCTGACCCGTCAAGCTCGGGAATGGTGGCGAGACAGTACCGTGCTCTACATCTCCCACGATCTCGCCGAGACCCGGGATTTTGACCGGGTGTTGGTCTTGGAGTCCGGGCGAGTTACCGAGGACGGTCGGCCGGATCAGCTGGAGTCGGTGCCGGAGTCGCGGTATGGCACGCTGTTGGCTGCGGAGGCTGACTTGCGCCGAGAGTTGGCCGACGGTACCGGCTGGCGGCGTTGGCAAGTTGCAGGCGGAGCACTGGCTGAGCAGGTTCCAAACGATGCTTGAGGTCGGTAGGGGTGAGGGCTGGAACCTGGCTTGGCCGTTGGAGCGGGCCGAAGAAGCACTCGAGCTGTTGGCTCTCGAGAGTGGTTTGGTACGGCGTACGAGTCCAGCCGCTGACGAGTCTGATACGTCAGCCACTAGTCAGGCAGAAACACAGGATGAGGCTACTTCACTGCCAGATATCGAGCCGCGACTGACTGCCGTCGTCGACCGTCTTGGGCTGGAGATTGAGGCGGTCGACACGCCGCATGACGAGACCGAAGCGTTAATACAAAACTGTGGCCCAGCCCTGTTGCGGATCGTGGACCCTGCAACCGGTTCGGAGAGCCCGCAAAGCGCCAACTATCGTTTGCTGGCGGTGCTTGGACCGCGCCGCCGCGGGGTGTCGATTCTGGCTCCCGATCTGACGGTACATCGGGTGTCGGTATCCGACGTCAGGGATTGGTTGTGTCGTGAGATCGAAGCTCCGGTGCTGCCCAAGGTCGAGCGCCTGCTGACCCAACTGCAAGCCACGGTCAAGGTCACCCCACGGCGAGCGGATCGCGCCCGGCAGGCTTTGCTCAGGGAGCGGTTGCGTCGCGCACGGATCCGTCACTGCTGGTTGCTGCGTCGACAACCTGGCGCCAGTTTCTGGCAGCAAATGACGGCAGCCGGTACGGTGCGCCATGCGGCCCAGTTTTTGGGCCTCTACGTGATCGCTTATGGGCTGGTGCTGACGTCCTGGTGGGTCTTGGGCCAGGGCGCGCTCAGTGGTCATTTGTCCCGTGACTGGCTGCTGGCTTGGGCGTTGCTGTTGATTACCTCGGTGGTACCCCATCAAGGCTCCCTGTGGACCCAGGCGAAAATTGCTGCGAGTGTTGGCACGTTGCTCAAGCGTCGGCTGTTACAAGGCGCCCTGCGGCTCGAACCCGACGAGATCCGGCGTCATGGAGCCGGCCAGTTACTCGGTCGGGTGATCGAATCCGAGGCGCTACAAACCCACGCCTTGCAGGGTGGCTTCCTGGCAATTCTCGGTGGGCTCGAGGTCGCGATGTCGGGTTGGGTGTTGAGTCAAGGCGCCATGGGTGGGTTGCATCTGTTGCTGCTTGGCGTGTGGCTGTTGGTGGTCGGTGTGGTGGGTTGGCGTTATCTGGTTCGGCGCCAAGAGTGGACCGACGATCGACTCGCCATGACTCATGATTTGGTCGAGAGCCTGGTGGGTCACCGTACCCGGCTGGCCCAGGAACGGCGGGAAGATTGGCACCAGCGTGAAGATCGTCTATTGGAGACCTACCTGGGCTCGTCGCGACGGGTGGATTGGCAGCGTGCGTTGTTGGCGGTTTCGGCGTTTGCTTGGATCTTGATCGGTATCGTGGGGCTGCTACCAGCGTTTGTGTCCGGCAGCGCGTCGACGGCGGCGCTGGCGCTCAGCATTGGTGGAGTGTTGTTGGGCTTCCGTGCCTTCAGCAAACTCACCCGCGGGTTCTCTTACCTCGCTGGTGCCTGGATCAGTTGGCAGCAAGCGGGGCCAATTTTTCATGCGGCCGGCAAAGCCGATGCCGAGGGTGTCGGGGGAGTGGCGTTAAGCTTGGCACCGCGTCCAGAAGAAGGTGCTGGACGTGGAGGCAAAGTCCTCGAGGCGCAGGATTTGGTTTACCGTTACCCAGGGCGAGTTCGGGCAGTGCTCGACGGATGCCAGCTCGAGCTGTTTGCCGGCGACCGGGTGTTGATCGAAGGACCGTCAGGAGGCGGAAAAAGTACACTTGCCGGCTTGCTCACCCGGCTGCGGAGTCCAGACTCGGGCCTGTTGCTGCTCGGTGGCCTCGATCCACACACCATACCTGCCGCAGTGTGGCGTCGGCATGTGGTTGCGGCCCCTCAATTTCACGAGAACCACGTGTTCACCGAGACCTTTGCCTTCAATCTGCTGATGGGCCGTGGTTGGCCTCCGCGCCGTCAGGACATGGCCGATGCCAGTGCGGTGTGTGAGGAGTTGGGTCTCGGCGAGCTCTTGCAACGGATGCCCGCCGGTCTGTTGCAAGTGGTAGGGGAGACGGGATGGCAGCTCTCCCACGGTGAGCGTGGGCGCCTGTTCATGGCGCGCGCTTTGTTGCAAGGCGCTGACATCGTAATCTTGGACGAGAGCTTTGCGGCGCTAGACCCGGAGAACTTTCAACGCGCCCTGGCTTGTGCTCTGCGCCGAGCGCCAACCCTGTTGATCATCGCCCACCCCTGAGACCCTTGGCGTCTTGCTCGTGTATATTGAGCGATAGATCGACACCGTTCAAAAGAGCCGTTCGGCGCCGGGCGTGCCGTGCCCTGACGCTGACTGCCGCAACACGAGGAGGACTTGTGATGGCGAAGCAGGGGAAAAGCGACGACGGAACCGCGATCGAACCGAGGGTTGACCGGCAGCCGGGAATGGAACGGCGACAGTTCTTACAAGTTGGACTGTTGGGAGGTGCTGCCGCCGCAGCTGGCGTAATACCCACAGTCGCTGAGCCTGTGCCGACTGAACCTGCGCCCGAGCCTCACACTGACACGACAGCCCAAGCTTCCAAACAAGACGACTGCAAAGGGCGGCGTCCGCAGCCTGCGCCGCTCGAGTGCCAGGTCCCCAACGTCAAGGGGGCGCTCGAGAATTGGAACGAACCTTGGGTGTGGCGGCCTGGGGACTGGCCGGGCCAGCAGCTGGATCTCAATGTGGTGATCAACCAGAATCCTGGCATCGAAGTAGGGCTCGGTAATCCCGGCTCGATCTTCTTCAGCTTCGGTGGCAATACCCCCGGCCCGACGATTCGGATGCGGGGTGACGAGACCCTATCGGTCAAGCTGCGCAATCTGCTCAGTGAAGACTTTGGTGAGAACTTTGTCGGTCCATTTCCGGATCTCGGCGACCTGCCGTTGGCGAAGGGTTCCAAACCGTCCAAGGTGGCTCGACCGCCGGTGAACGCTGGCTGTGATGGCCCGGTCAACGTCTGTGATCTGAAGCCGCTGCCGGTTTCGCCCTGTGAGTCCGACGGACCGTCGAAACCAAGTCCCCAAAAGGAACTCGAGCAGCTCGTGATCGAGAAGGGGAAGCAGCGTGGCCAGCACCGTTTCGATTTCTGTCTCGGTGAGCACACCAACGGCCTACATTCGGCCCACGTCACCAACATGCACACCCATGGACTGCATGTGCGACCCGACAAGAATCCTGACGGCACCAACTCCGACAATGTCATTTTGCGGGTGCTCAGCCAGGGAGATTTCAAGCGCCGCGAGCGGGCGGTGATGGGGGAGCCTGGGGAGCGTTGTATCTGCAACACGCCGAGTTCAAGGCCGGTGTGTAAACAATGCGGCGGTTCGGTCGTCGAGCCGTCCGAATGTGCCACCGGCGAAGGGCCGGTCGATCCGACCTCGGCCTGTCGCTTCCTGCGTCGTCCTGAGCAGACCTTCTTCATTCGTGACGATGAGATTGTCGGCGAGGCCGACTACGAGTTCCGCCTCGGCAACGTGATGGGTGATCCCAATCAACCTCACCCGCCGGGCACATTCTGGTACCACCCCCACGCCCACGGCGCCACCGACATTCAGGTGTCGAGTGGCATGGCTGGTTATTTGATCATCGAGGGCGCCGAGGACGACAACATCAACTGTCGGCTGACCGGCATCCCGAATCCCAACCCGTCACTCAAAACCGGCCCGTGGGACTATCGCGAGCGTTTGATGTTCATGCAGCGGGTGTTCCCAACCAACACCGAGGGAGATCCAGACGCCGCGCCCAAGTCACGACTCAAGAAAGTCCCGACGCCAACCGCCAACGGCAGCGAAAAGGCGGGAGTCATCAACATGCGGCGGGGTGCCGTCGAACGGTGGCGGGTCCTCAACGGCAGCGTTGACGGCCGTGGTTACAAACGGTTCATGGTGGTCAAAGGGCACTACGACATCGTCACCACCGGTTTTGCGCCAACCGTTGCCGAAGCGGATGTGCCACGTCCTCAGCAGGCGGTGCCGATCAACATGTTGGTCAAGATCGGCCCCGACAATCAGCCGATTCTGAAGCCGGTGACACCTCCCGAACTAGAGGCCGCCAAGTGCCATCTCTTCCAGTTGTCAATCGACGGCATCACCTTGGTGCGGACGGTGGAGAAGGGCGGCAAGCAGGTGCCGGAGTACTACATCAAGGATCTCGCCAAGCAGATCTATCAATGCCCGGCTCCGGGCCCCGGAGGCCCGTCACCCAAGATCCCTGCTGATCTCTTGGGCGGTAAGGTCCAACCCATGTGCCGCAACGCAGAAGGTGAGGAGGTGCCGGTCAACACCCCCAACGCCCGCAAGCTGCGGACGGTCGAAAACGTCTTCAAGAACGCCGACACCATTCGCAATGCCTGGGTGCGTCCCAACGAGTTCTACATGGGGCCGGCCAACCGTACCGACGTGTTCTTCCAGCTGCCACCGGACGCCAAGTGTGGCGACATCTACACCGTGTTGGCCAAGGCGGTCGCGATTCACGCCGACACGCCGGTGTTCAGCTTGCAAGAGTCGGTCAACTGTCCCAATCCCAGCCCGGGGCCGAGTGACATCATCGTGGCCCACATCGTGGTGGTGAGCGACGACCTGGTTGACGGTGTGAAAGATCGGCCCAAGAGTGTGCCGATCGATCAGACCTTTGATCATCTGATGATGGACGTCCAAAAGTGTTTGCCGGAGGAGGTATTGCCCTACCTGCATCCGATCACCGACGAGGAGTTGGCGATCCGAGGGAGTGGGACCGGCAGCGATGGCAAATACCGCACCCGCGTCTCCTACTATTCGGGTTGGGGCAATGAGGGTTTACCCTTGGTCACCACCGATCCGGCAGATCCTTCTTGTAAAGCCTTTTCAGAGTTTATCGAAGGCAAGAACCGCAAAACACCCAACGGCCCAGAGCTGCGAGATCTGCGCTACATGTGGGTCGACGAAAATGGCAACGCCGTGCCGGCACCGAAGCAGCCATCGAAGTCCGATATCGCCGTGCTGCTATCGCCACGGACCCGCACCATGGGGATCAACCACGGCACCCAGCCGTCGGCCGACGACAAGGACTACGATCACCATCTGCGCGGTCGTAAGTTCAATCCGGGCGACTCCGAACGCCCCTTTGTGCTGGTCAACACCTGTGAGGAATGGGCGGTTTACAACACCTCGCAGACGTTGTGGGGTTATACCGACACCTCGGAGGCGGGCGAAGCCAAACATCCGCAGCCCGGGCAGTTCCGGGGCCACTACGTGTCTTATCCGATCACGCGACGGGAAGGGCAAGACGAGTTCTGGCGGTGCGAGAACCTCGACACCGAAAGCGGTATTCCCGACTTTCGGGTGGTGTCACGGGCCATCGATCATCCCTTCCACATCCACCAGAATCCGTTCTGGGTGTTGCGGATCGAAATCCCGGACGAAAATGGCAAATTGGTCAATATTCTGCCCGAGCCGCGCTGGATGGATACGTCGTGGATTCCGCGTAATAACGGCCGTATCGTCTTTCGTTCACGGTTCCCGGACTACGTCGGCATTGCGGTCCATCATTGCCATATCTTGCAGCACGAGGACAACGGCATGATGACGGCGATGCAGCTGACACCGTTTCCCGAACTCGCCAACCCAGAGCAGCGACAACACGTTGCCGACGGGACGCAGCCTTGTGAACAAAGTCCAGAGGACGTCGACAAGATCTACCCGCGTCCGACGTTGGAGGAGTCTTACATCCGGAACTTCACCTTCCTCGACTCCAATATTCCAGCGGCCAAGGATCCGAGTTTGCCGCCGGTTTACATCGCGCCCAAGCCGGGTGCGCCGACGCGGGTGCCGAATACGGGGCAGAACTACCCCGGCTTCAAGGTTGAGCCACCGTCCTGGCCGCCAGCCAAGAGAAAGTCCGGCGAGAAGAAGTCAGGCAAGAAGAAGTAGATCCTAGAGACCCAGACGAATGAACCTCAAGCTCCAAGTTGGTCTCACGCTAGGTCTCATTTTGGTGGTGTGGCTCGCTTATGCCGCCTTATTGCAGACGACGCTGGGTTGGGGCTTGGGTGCGTTTGCCGGTTTCTTCTGCGCCATCATCCTGCTGGTTCTGGTGGCGATTGTGCTGGCGTTCCTGCGTCAGCGTCGTGCAGCACGGTTGGTGGCAGCCTCGCGCCTCGCCTGGCCACGGGAGAGCGGTTATGCCATGTTCGAAGGCCGACTCGAGCCGGTGGTCGAGTCGGTCGCGTCACCGATGTCTGGCAAGCCCTGTGTGGCTTGGGAGTACGAGTTTGAAACCTCGGCCCTCGACGAGGCGGGGAAGGTTGATCCACGGCGCAACTTCGAGTGGTTCGGTATCGGGCAAGTGGCCCTCCAGATCGTGATGCCTTACGGCAACATCCCGATTCGCGCCGGGGCGATGTTCGAGACGCAGAACAAACAGCGAGTCAAAAGGGCCGAGGGTGCGGAGGGTGCGGAGCGATTACGCAGCCTACCCACACTCCAAGTCGTCGAAGGTGCTTCGAGTTTCGGTTCGATGTTGACGCACTTGGATGGACTCTTTGGTGACGAGGACGGCGACGTCCGGCTCGATTACGTGAAGGGGCCGTGGGAGTCGTCCGTTCGCACCGGTAAACCGAAGATGATGTACGAGAAGAGGGGCGAGGCCGGCGACAACGTGGTGGTGGCGGGAGTGTTCGACACGTCGCAACGGGCTATCGTCCGCAGCCGTCACGGGGTGTTGATCGCCTCCGGGAAACCTGGAACGTCCGACGGGTCGATCACGTCACCGGCGGAGTATGGGCTGATGCTCTTCATACTCGGACTCAACATCGTGACGCATGCACTGGTTGTGTTTGTGCTCGTCAGGCCGCCCGATTTTTGACGCGACAGTTATCTATCCCTAGCCCCGTACCCGGTGGCTGATAGCTGCGATTGATGAGTTCTAAGTTCACCCTTTCGGCAGGCATGACGAGCCAGCTTGGTGCGGCTTCAGCTGTTTGCTCGCCGCCGCAGTGCCGGCAGCGCAGCGGCGGTGAGCAGAAGGCCGAAGATCACTAGGTTCAGCTCGCCGAGGGTTGGTACTTCGACCGGAGGAAGTGCCTCCACCACCAGGGCTTCGTCTGCGATTGCCTGGCTCGGGCCGTACGACCCGTCACCAGAATAGGTGGCAGTGAGGGTGAACCGGCCAGGCGAGTAGGCGACGAAGCTACATTCTGCCGTTGTGGTCGAAGCCGAGCAGCCGTTGCCTGCACCGTCATCCACAGTGACGGTGCCAGTCGGAATACCCTCTCCCGGCGGTAGGGCGTCAACCGTGAAGGTCACCGTCACCTCGGTATCCAAGGCAGCCGGATTTGGCTCGAGCGACAGAATGGTGGTTGCGGTCGGCACCTCTTGCACGGTGTGCTCGACGGTGTCGCTGCTACCGTCGAAGACATTGTTGCCACTGTAGGTCGCGGTCAATGAGCGTAAACCGACGGTGGTGAGTGCGATAGCACAGGATCCTGCCGCGACGGTCGCTGTGCAGGAGTCGACGCCATCTGAAACAGTGACGTCTCCCCCCGGGATGCCGGAAGACATCGAGGTGACGGAATAGTCAATCGTGACGATCTGGCCGAAGACGCTCGGGTCTGGGCTGTGAGAGATGATGGCGGTTGTGGTGGGTACGAGGCCAACCTGATGGGACTCAACGATCGAAACACTGCCTCCAAAGGAGGTGTCGCCAGCGTAAGTCGCGACAAGTGATCCAATACCAACGGTGGTGAGGGTAACGGTACAAGATCCGTCAGCGACAGTTGCGGTACACGAGTCGACGCCGTCTGTGACGGTGACGTTGCCGGTCGGCGTGCCCGTGCCGGGCGCCGAGACGGCGACATCAAAGGCTACGGTGACCGACTGGCCGACGGCACTCGGGTCTGGGCTGTCCGAGGTGATCGTGGTTGTGGTTGTGGCGGCGTTGACCTGGTGAGATTCGGCGGCCGAGCCGCTGCCACTGAAGGAGGCGTCGCCAGCGTAGGTGGCGGTCAAGGAGCGAGGTCCGACGGTTTTGAGGGTGAGGGTACAGGATCCGTCGGCGACCGTTGCGGTACACGAGTCGACGCCGTCGGTGACGGTGACGTTGCCGGTGGGTGTGCCCGTGCCGGGTGCCGTGATGGCTACTGCGAAGGCTACGGTGACCGTCTGGCCGACGGCGCTCGGGTCCGGGCTGTCGGAGGTGATCGTGGTTGTGGTTTCAGCGGCGTTGACCTGGTGAGACTCGACGGCTGAGACGCTGCCACTGAAGGAGGCATCGCCAGCGTACGTAGCGGTCAAGGAGCGAGGTCCGACGGTATTGAGGGTGAGGGTACAGGATCCGTCGGCGACCGTTGCGGTACACGAATCAACGCCGTCGGTGACGGTGACGTTGCCGGTGGGTGTGCCCGTACCGGGCGCCGTGACGGCGACATCGAAGGTTACCGGGACCGACTGGCCGAAGGCGCTCGGGTCCGGGCTGTCCGAGGTGATCGTGGTTGTGGTTTCAGCGTCGTTGACCTGATGGGACTCGGCGGTCGAGAGGCTGCCGCCGAAGGAGGCAACACCGGCCTAGGAAGCGGTCAGGGAGTGAGGTCCGACGGTATTGAGGGTGAGGGTACAGGATCCGTCGGCGACCGTTGCGGCACACGAATCAACACCGTCGGTGACGGTGACGTTGCCGGTCGGCGTGCCCGTGCCGGGTGCCGTGATGGCTACCGCGAAGGCTACGGTGACCGGCTGGCCGACAGCGCTCGGGTCTGGGTTGTCCGAGGTAATGGTGGTTGTGGTTTCAGCGGCGTTGACCTGATGGGGCTCGGCAGCCGAGGCGCTGCCACTGAAGGAAGAGTTGCCAGCGTACGTAGCGGTCAATGATCGAGGTCCGACGGTGGTGAGGGTGACAGTGCAGGATCCGTCGGCGACCGTTTCGGTACACGAGTCGACGCCGTCCGTGACGGTGACATCGCCGGTCGGCGTTCCCGTACCGGGCGCCGTGACGGCAACATTGAAGGCTACGGTGACCGGCTGGCCGACAACGCTCGGGTCTGGGCTGTCCGAGGTGATGGTGGTTGAGGTTTCGGCGGCGTTGACCTGATGCGGCTCGGTCGTCGAGGCGCTGCCATTGAAGGAAGCGTCGCCAGCGTAGGTTGCAGTCAACGATCGAGTCCCTACGGTGGAGAGGGTGAGGTTACAGGATCCGTCGGCGACGGTTGTGGTACACGAGTCGACGCCGTCGGTGACGGTGACATCGCCGGTCGGTGTTCCCGTACCGGGCGCCGTGACGGCTACATTGAAGGCAACGGTGACGGTCTGGCCTACGGCGCTCGGGTCTGGGCTGTCCGAGGTGATGGTGGTTGAGGTTTCGGCGGCGTTGACCTGATGGGCTTCGGCGGCCGAGACGCTGCCATTGAAGGAGGCATTACCAGCATAGGTGGCGGTTAATAATCGAGGGCCGACGGTGGTGAGGGTGAGGTTACAGGATCCGTCGGCGACGGTTGCGGTACACGAGTCGACGCCGTCGGTGACGGTGACGTTGCCGGTCGGCGTGCCCATGCCGGGCGCGGTCACGTCGACAGCGAAGGTTACGGCGACGGTCTGGCCGACGGCGCTCGGGTCTGGGCTGTCCGAGGTGATGGTGGTTGTGGTTTCGGCGGCGTTGACCTGATGGGGCTCGGCGGCCGAGGCGCTGCCATTGAAGGAGGCGTCGCCGGTGTAGTTAGCGGTCAAGGAACGGGGTCCAACGGTGGTGAGGATGACGGTGCAGGATCGGCCGGCGACGGTTGCGGTACACGAATCGATACCGTCGGTGACGGTGACGTTGCCGGTCGGCGTTCCCGTGCCGGGCGCCGTGATGGCGACATCGAAGGCTACCGTGATGGGCTGGCCGACGACACTCGGGTCTGGGGTGTCCGAGATGATCGTGGTGGTGGTGCTGGCGGCGTTGACCTGGTGAGGCTCCAAGACCGAGCTGCTGCCGGCGAACGTCGCGTCGCCGCTGTAGGTGGCCTCCAGGAGCCGAGCGCCGGCCGTGGTGAATACCAGGGTGCAAGATCCTGCTGCCACCGTGTCAACGCAGGAGTCGATACCGTCTGTGACGGTGACATTGCCGCTGGGAGATCCTGGCGCCGACGAAGCCACTGAGTAGCTGATCGTCACCGCCTGTCCAATCACCGATGGGTCCGGTGTGTCTCCGATGATCGACGTCGTGGTCGCCGTTGGTGTCACCAGGTGGGGTTCTGTATCGCTGCTGCCGCAGAACGAGACATCACCCTGGTAGCTGGCGGTCAGGGTCCGGTTGCCAACCGTGGACAACGAGAGAGCGCACGAGCCGGACGCGGTGGCGCCGCGGTCCGGTGTCAGACCGAGCGAACAAGCGTCGACGCCGTCTCCCACAGCCACGGTTCCGGTGGGTGGTAAGACGCCGCTGTTCGCAGTCACCAAGACGCTGACGCTGACACTTACCCCTGGCGCCGACGGGTCTGGGAGGTCGCTGGTCACGGTGGTTACTGTCGTGTTGTCGGTGGAGCCGTCGTTGAGGTAGCGGGCCAAGATCCGGCTACCGCCGGTGTTTTGGCCGGCGATGATCAGGCGCTGATCCGGCTGTAGGATCGCCGCATGGGCCACCTTCTCCAAACCGATCGTCGTGGTCACGACACCAGTGGTTCCCCAACTGGTGTCGAGGTCGCCGCTGGTGGTAAACCGCATGGACGCATAGTGGAAGGGACCACCGACCCTCGGAAAGCCGATGACCAGAGGCTTGTCGTCGGCCTGCACCAGAATACGCGCGACTTGGTCCTGGCCGGCGAGAAAACTCTGCTGCGCCAAGCCGTCTCCCGAGAACGTCGTATCGAGAACACCGCTTTCGGTCAGTCTCGCCACCAACGGATCGGCGCCTAGGCTCAGCGCCAGGATCCGCCCCGTGCTATCAAAATCCAAATCGATTCCGCGGTCGCCGCCGCCGATGCCCGACGAGTCGAGGATCAGAATACCGTCGCCGTCGAACACGGTGTCGAGCATGCCATCGCTAGTCCAACGTGCCAGCATCGTTTCGATAGGGTTTGAGACCTGGAAGGGATAGGCAGTCCCGCCAATGGCAACAATACGGCCCGCGCTGTCGATCTGGAGGGTGGACAAGGCATCGTCGTGGCCGCCCGGCGAGCTCGCCAGGGCAATCCCACCGCTGCCGAAAGTCGGGTCGAGAGCTCCGTCGATGGTCAGCCGAGCCACTGCCATATTGCGATCGCTGGGATTGATGCTTGCCCCGTTGGCGTCTGTCGAACCACCGACCACAGGGCGGTCACTGGAGTCCACGGCGATCGCGTCGCCGCTGTCGAGACCAGCAGTTGCCGTCGCGGCAGTCCAGTCGAAGCTGGTCCAGCCGTCGCCGCCACCAAAGCTGGTGTCCACCGCACCGGTCGAGGTGAAGCGAGCCACCAGCACCTCGCTGTCGCCACCGTTGAGGATCCCTCCAGCCACCACGAAACGGCCCAGGCTGTCGATGGTCAGTTCCCGCGCAAGTGAATCGTCCAGTGCGAAGGTCGTGGTGCCGCCAGTGCCGAAGGTGGGGTCGAAATCGCCGCCGGCAAGGATGCGGCTGAGGCGAATCGAGCCGGAGGTGCTGCTCATCGTCACGATCTTGCCGTCGGTCTGCAGCTCGGCGTCGGAGGTCGCCACAGCGCCGAGGTCGAGGGTGGCGATGCCTCCGGATCCGAACGTGCAGTCAAGGTCTCCGGCGTCGGCGAGGAGCGATATCGGAGTGGAAAGGCCCACCGTCATGACGGCCAATCGAGCGAGCCAATACGGTTTCGAAGAGGTGGCGAATGATGGCATGAGAGTCAGTTCTCCGGTTTGGTTCAGCAACTCGTAGGTGATTCCTACACCCGAAGCGCCAAATCAGCCCTGAAAGTCTCATGCCGACCAATATCGGGCGTAAATGCCTTGGGAATTACACTTCCACAGACGCACGGATGCCCACCATGCGTCGTGTCCTCTCCCCGACGAGAGTCTGCCCAGACACCTTGACCTATCCTTCCAGCATTTGAGATAGCCTGTGATGGCTCTTGCTGACGGAGCCATCGTCCGTCACTCCCTTTTTCTATGAAACCGTGTTTTCAAGGAGACCGCCATGCGTCAGGTTCTAATCGCCGTGTTGGTTCTCTCGATGTTGGCCGCGCCCGCTGCGCTGGGCGGCGAACTCGTCGACTGTGAAATGGAGTTCAACCTCAAGGGCTGGTCAGCGTTTGTGAAGAAGGCCCGAGGAACGGGCAAGGTCACCTGTGACAATGGCGAATCCGCGAGGGTCAAGATTCGCGTACGCGGTGGCGGCCTGACGTTCGGCAAGTCCGAGATTTTGGAAGGCAAAGCCAAGGTCTCGGGAGTCAAAGACATCCGCGAAGTCTTCGGCAGCTACGCCTCGGCTTCGGCCCATGCCGGTGTCGGGCCGTCAGCCGAGGCGACGGTGATGACCAAAGGTGAAGTGTCGCTGGCGCTTGCCGGTACGGGTCGCGGCATTGATCTCGGCGTTGCATTCAGCAAATTCAAGATCTCGCGCAGCAAGTAGGGGGCCATGGGAGCCTTGGGCCAGTAGTTGGTCGAATTGCATGGTGTCCAAAGGTATCGCGACCTGGGCCGTCTTGGGCTGCCCAATTGCCGCCGAACATCGATGCTGCGCAAAACAGGGAGGGGTGGTCCTTGCCCGATACCAGCCCATGTCAACCATCCGACCCGGGATTACCGGGTCATGCAGGCCTTGGTCTTGGACAGAAACTCTGGCGACCCGGTAATATCGCTTTTGTCGGCCGACAAATCCGTTATTACCCCGGTGATATCGCTTTTGTCGACCGACAAATTGGATATTACCCGGGTAAATCGGCTTCTGTCGGTCGACGGTTGGCGTTATCACCGGGTGAGATCAGTCGTGGATTCGGGCAGCGAGGCCTCCAACCGGGTGATTCTGGCTGGTGTTCAGCGCTCGACGACCACTGCCGGCATAGTTTCAGCCGTCGGCGGCCACGCGATCACCATCCCACGTCCGATCCCTTGGGCAGCTTTCTCGCCGTAGAGGTGGTCCGCCAGGTACATCGCGACATCGAAGCTGCGGGCGCCACCTTGGGAGGTGAGGGCTTTGCCGTCGTGGACGAAGGAAACGCCGCGGCGCAGGTCGAGGTGTGGGAACTTCTCGGCGTAACGGTCTTGATCGCCAGGGAACGTGGTGGAGGCGACATCGTCGAGTAAGCCGGCATGGGCGAGCACAAAGGCGCCATCGCAGAGGGATACCAGGAAGCTCGCTTGCTCTCCAACCTCACGCACCCAGGTCATCATCGCTTCGTTGTCGAGATCGGTATCCATGCTGTGCTCGGCACTCGGCACCACCAGGATGTCGATGGCAGGGGCGTTGGTAAAGCTGTAGTCAGCGTGAATAGTGAGGCCTTCAAAGGTCTTGACCGGTGCTCCCATCGGGGAGACAGTGAAAACCTCCATGCCGGGTTTGGTATGGAACTGCACATGTTGAAAGATGTCGAAGGGTGCAGTGAGCTCGGTGTTGTAGACGCCGTCGACAATCAGGAAGCCGATTGCCAAGGAGCGTTCCGCCAGACCGGGTGGGGGAGTCAGCCTGGGCCAGGGCGGGCCGGGATCTGGTGTCGCCTGAGCGACCGTTGTGTGGGCGGCCGTCTCAGCGGGGCTTCCGCTGGCTGCCCCGTCTGGATCGAGCGCCTCGTCCTTGCCGGAGCAGGCGGCTAGACCACACAATCCGCCACCGAGGAGTAGGCAGAAAAACAGGTTGCCGATACGAGCGTGGGGGAATCGATTCGCCATGATAGAAGCCTCGGATGGATTGATTGGATCGGGGGTTGGCCACCGCATTCTATGCGCCGCCGCTGTTATGATCACGTTTTCTAGGTGACCCGATGCCCGCAAGCACTCCAGAATCTGCCAATGCCTTCACAGCCGCTCAACCGCGGCGTTGGATGATGCGTCCCCAGGACGGCATGTGGCTACAGGACACCGCCCAGAATTTGATGGTTGTCAACTCGGTGACCACCCTCGACCGGATTGATCTGGAGACACTTCAGCGCATCTGGGACGAGCGGATCATGCAACTCGAGGGCGGTCGGCGATTTCCCCGCTTCCGCTGGCGGGTGGCACAAGACAACCGGGGCGTGTTCTGGCAGGAGCACCTGGACTTTGATCTCACCCAACACGTAGTGAAGTCGCCGCAGGCTGATGCGATCGACAGCAAGGAGAAGCTCCAGGACTATATCGGCGACCTCGCGTCCAAACCGTTAGCAAGGGAGTTACCGCTTTGGCGGTTGGAGCTGATTCCCGAGTTCGTGGAAGGCATCAGCGCGATTATCTTCCGTATTCACCACTGTATGGGCGACGGGATCGCCCTGATTCCATTGTTGTTTTCATTGATGGACCCCGACAACCCGGCGATTGAGGCATTTGCCAATCCGTCGGTCGAGGTCGGGGCGGGTAAGGGCGACCGCAGCAAACTGGCGGTGCACGCGATGGCGTCTCTGGCCGGTGGCCCCGTGCTGCTCGGCAAGGCGTTGGCGCTCCGGGACAACAGTTCGTTGCACGGCCCTGAATGCGGCGGTGTGAAGAAGGTAGCGTGGACCGAGCCGATCGATCTCAGCTTGATCAAGGAAGCCAAGGCCACGTTCGGCGCAACCGTCAACGATGTCCTCATGGCCTGCGTCACTGGCGCCTTTCAACGGTATGCCGTGACCCATGACGGCGCAGCCCTAGAGCGGCTGCGGGTCTCGATGCCAGTCAACGTGCGGTGGCCGACCGAACCCTTGACGATGGAAAATCGTTTCGCGACCGTACTATTGAAGCTACCAGCTCGCGAGTCGAATTTGCGGCATAGGGTGCTGGCGACCAAGGAGCGAATGGATCGTTTGAAACGCTCGGTGGAGCCGATTGTCATGTTCGGCGCCCAGAATCTTTTGCTCTACACCTTGCCGTCGAAAATCGGTCGCCGCCTGGTCGATTTTTTTGGCAACAAGACCACCTGTGTACTAACCAACGTCCCAGGGCCGCAATATCCTCTCCACGTTGAGGGGCGCCGGGTGCGTGCGATGGTGTTCTGGGTACCTCAACGTGGCAAAATTGGCATCGGTATTTCGGTGCTGAGTTTTGACGGCATGGTGCGCGTCGGGCTGATTGCGGATACCGCACTACTGCCGAATCCGTCGGCTTGGATCGCGGCTTTCGACGAAGAAATACAGGATCTGCGTCGGCATCTGGCGGAAAAAGCCTAGGCCGCTGGTGGCCCAAAGCGGAGGATTCCCAGTACTTCTCCGCCGCCCAGTACTGCGGAGTCTCGCCTCGGCAGGGAATTATTCCCGCGTCTGAAACGCTCGAGTCTCCTAGATTAGGGTTTTTGGCTGTGGCATGAGACTTGCTAAATTTCTTAGCAGGGTGGGTTGTTGCGTCTCTCGGCAATGACCTTGCATCGGCAACAGCTTCACCTCGGCCACGGGGGTGTGCTGGTCGACATCTATCTGCTCCGTCCACTGAATTTTCTCTGCGACAGCTCGAACACGTATGAATACTAGTTTGCTCCAGGCCGGTCTCCTGGTGGGGGAATCGTTGTTTCTCGCTGCAGCGATCCTGCTGCTGTTCAAGTGGCGTGAACGCTTCGGCCTGCTGCCGCTGGCGGCGTTAGTGGGCTGCACGCAATACCTGCAGACGATTCTGGCATCAACTCTCTACGTTCGTTTCGGCGACGGTTATCTCATCACTCCTGGCTCATCGGTTCTGTTTCCGGCATCACTGATGGCGGTGTTGCTGCTCTACCATCAAGATGGCGTACCACGGGCACGCTCGTTGATCCTGGGCATCGTCCTTTCGAACATCACGTTGACCGCGTTTGCGTTGTTCACAACGGCCCAGATTCGATTGGGAAATGTGGTCAATCTGCTCGGTGTTCCGGAAGAGATCTTCCACGTCAATCCTAGAATGTTCTTGGCCGGGACCGCGGTCTTGCTGCTCGACATGGTGGCGGTTGTTGTGGTCTTCGAGATTCTCAACGAACGCCTCAAGACCCTACCCAGTGTCGTCCGTCTGCCTTTGGGGCTGATCCTTGTGCTGGCGTTCGACTCGCTGATGTTCTCGCTCTTGGCGTTTAGCGGCCATCCAGCCTTGGCGGGCGTACTCACCAGCCAATTGGTTTCAAAGTCAGTGGCCGGGGTGGTTTATGGGTTGGCTTTATTCGCTTTTGTTCATCGCCAGAATCCGACCGTGCAGGAACTCGGAGCCGGGGCCGGCAGCGGTACCTGGGCGATCCTCACCTACCGTGAGCGGTTCGAGCTTCTGCAGCGACAGAAGCGAGCCCAGGAGGAAGCGTTTGTCGAAGAGCGCAGTCGCAATCTCCAGGCCTTGGATGTTGCGGAATCTCGTTTCCAGGCGCTCTTCCGGTCGATCAGTGACAGCTTGATAGTGATCGATGCCAGCACCGGCAAGATCATCGAGGTCAATCCAGCTCTGGTACAGCTCAGCGGCTTCGAGGCCGCAGCCCTGATCGGTAAGTCGTTGGCAGAAGTTGAACTGCTGGAGGCCGACGCGGTTGGTGGAATCGATCCACAAATGTCCGCTGAATGGGAATCCAAGTTGCGCCGTCACGATGAGCGATTGCTCGATATCGAGGTTCGACTGGTACGTTTTGTGACCGGGTCCGATCCAATTGTGGCCTTGGTGATTCGAGACATCACGCAGCGCAAGGCCGCCGAGCTGGCATTGCGGAGATCTCGCGACGGCTTACAGCAGCGGGTTGTCGAACGCACCGAGGAGTTACGCGAAAGTGAAGCGCGTTATCGTGACCTGTTCGAGAACAGTCACGACCTGATTCAAGCCGTGGATGGGGCTGGGCGGTTCCTATTCGTCAACGATTCGTGGAAACGTACGCTGGGGTACTCCGATGATGAGACGGCAACCCTTCGGTTGATGGACGTTGTGGCTCCAGGCAGTCGGGAGAGCTTCAGACAGTTCATCCAGCGCCTGATTGGCGGCGAAGAACGCGGCTTGGTCGAAACCGAGTTCATCGCCAAGGACAACAGCACAATTCTGGTGGAAGGTAACGTCGAATGTGCGCACGGCACCGACGACTCCAGTGTCATCCGCGGCATCTTTCGCGACGTCACCGAGCGCAAAGCGGTTGAGCTACTGAAGGATCGGTTTGTCCAGACCGTTAGTCACGAGCTGCGAACTCCATTGGCTTCGATCGTCGGATCCCTCGACTTGGTGGCGAGCGGAAAAATGGGGCAGTTACCCCCGGCGGTAGCGCGCTTCATTGCGGTCGCGTCGAGGAATTCCCAGCGGCTGTCTTGGCTGATCAACGAGATTCTCGAGTTCCAAAAGGTTGAAGCCGGACGGCTGGAGCTCGAAATCGAGAGTTGTGAGCTGGACGCGGTGATCGCCCAAGCGATCGAAGACAATCAAGCGTATGCCGATCGCTACAACGTACATCTGGTGCGATCCGCGGGTGGTGAGACGGGCCGGGTAGCGGCCGATCGCGGCTGGCTGCTGCAAGTCATGACCAATCTGTTGTCTAACGCCGTGAAGCATTCACCGACAGAGGCGGAGGTTGCGATTTCGGTCGCGGTCCACGAGGAGACGGCCAGAGTCTCGGTGACCGATTGTGGCCGTGGTATCCCCGAAACCTTCAGGGATCAGGTGTTTCAGCCGTTCTCGCAAGCCGAACCCGGCAACAAGACCGAGGAAGGCAGTTCCGGCCTCGGCCTGAGTATTGCGAAGATGCTGATCGAAAGCATGCAGGGTGAGCTCGGCTTTGTGTGTCGGGAGGGGCAGGGCACAACGTTCTACTTTGATCTGCCGCGTTGGTTGGACCCCGAGTCGAATCGACCGACAACCAAACCGTCTGTTGACGGCCCTGTCACCAACAGACCTGTCAGCGACAGACCTGTCAGCAACAGACCTGTCACCAACCGGCCGCAGGCGCAACTTCGAGGAGTCGTTGGATGAGTCGCGTTTTGGTAATCGACGACGAGCCTGACATTCTGGCGATCGTAGAGGCGGTGCTTGCCGTCCATGGACACGAGCCGTGTATCACCACCGATCCTGGCTTGGCGGTGTCTCTGGCGATCGAGCACGCAGTGGATGCAGTGGTATTGGACGTCAATATGCCGAAGCACTCGGGTTTCGAAACCTTGGATGCGCTGCGGGCAGATCCGCTCACTGCCGATCTGCCGATCCTCTTTCTGTCGGCGCAAGGGAATAGCGAACACAAGATCCGTGGGTTGCGCCACGGCGCCGATGACTATCTCGCGAAGCCTTTTGTTGGCGATGAGCTGCTGCTGCGTGTTGAGCGTTTGTGCCAGCGGACGCGGCGTGGAGAGTCGGTGATCGGCTTTCAGCAAGAGCGTTTGGAGCACGCGCTCTACACCGGAGACTTCGAGTCGAAGCAAGTCCATTTTGGTCGCTACCGGGCGCTCGAAGTCATCGGGCGTGGGGGTATGGGAATAGTCTTGCGTGCCTGGGATCCCACCCTACAGCGGCCGGTTGCCCTCAAGACGGTTGGCCTGGACAGATTTGGTGTCGGTCCAGAGTCCGGCCTCGAATTTGTGTCTCAGCTCATCCGAGAAGGGGCAGCGTTGGCGCGGTTCAACCATCCCAACATCGTTGGGGTTTACGATGCCGGCGTCGACAGTCAGGTCGGTTTTGTGGTGATGGAATTGGTTGAAGGAGTCAGCTTGATGGACTTGGTCCGTGATCGACAACTCGAAGCCGACCAGGTGGTCCATCTTGGGCTTGCGATCGCGAGGGCGTTGGCTACAGCACACGAAAACGGCATCACTCACCGTGACGTTAAACCAGGGAATGTGTTGCTGAGTTATCAAGGGGCCATCAAAGTCACGGACTTTGGTCTGGCCGAGACTGTCGAGTCGCTAGCACAGGATTTTCAGTTGTTTGGCACGCCAGGTTTTGTGCCGCCCGAATGCCTTCTTGGGGAGCGCCACGAACCGCCAGGGGATGTGTTTGGCCTCGGCGCGGTGCTCTATCGCTGTGCAACCGGCAAACCGGCCTTCGTTGGTGGGGCACTTCCCGAGCTGTTGGCCAGCAACTTGGCTGCGCAGCCCGTGCCACCGAAGGAGATTCGTCCCAATTTGCCGACCGAGCTCAGTGACTTGATTGTCTCGATGATGGACGCTAACCCTACTGCTCGACCGTCCGCCGTCGAGGTCGAGCAGGCTCTATCGCAGCCGGCTGCAACAGCCCTGGAATGGGATCCGACCGTACTTAGAGAATGCCGGCCTGCCGAGGATTCGGGGCAGGCCTACTCGGCAAAGTTGATCGACACCAGACAGTGACTCTGGTGGTCCTTCTAAGGAAACTCCAGAAGCTAGAGGTCGCGCTCACCTCACTCTAGGTAGTTCCTGACCGCTGGTAGCGTCACGATATAGCTGATCGGGCTGAGGTTGAAACCCTCTCTCAGTTGATCGCACTGCCCGGCGTCGCCGTTACTCTTGGGCCGCGCTCCTGCTAGTATGGCGCCTGGGTGCCGTGGCCTCACCTCGCTCCACACGTGGCAGCCGGCTGTCAGCGCAAGATGGGCTCTATCCACCCGACGCTCAGTGGCCGTCCTCGGCTACAAAAATCTCTCCGGTCGACCGGGCGTCGATTGGTTGGCGACAGCCTTGGGAGGGCTCTTGACCATCGAACTTTCTATCAAAGCGCGTTTGCGCAGGGTGCCCAGCGAGATTGGGGCCGATAGCGCAGGCTCCGTTCGCACGACGCTCTCCTAATAAGTTAGGTAGCAGGCCTACCATGCTGCGCCCGGTGCTCTGAATGCAGAAACACGGTTCGTTTCTCGGACCGCTTATGAGAACGGAAGGGATTAGAAGATTTCGCAGCAAGCTACGTAGGAGCTTCGCAGGAACGAACAGAACGTCTTGTCGGTGTCGCCAGGGAAAACACCACGAAGATCGATCGAGCGAGGAAAAATATGATGGCCGAGAACACAAACAAGATCTACTTTTGTCCAGTGGAAGTCGCCCTCGATTTGATCGGTGGCAAATGGAAGCCTTTCCTGCTTACTCTGATTCATGAAAACAGTCTCGAACTTGATGAGATTTGCCGCCGCATGCCGTTCGCCACCGGCGAGAATCTCGCCAGACGACTCCGGGAGCTCGAGCGCGATGGACTCGTCGAGCGTCAAGATCCGGCTGAGTCCCCTAGGTACTCGTTGACTCTTTCCGGCCGCCGCTTGATGCCGGCCCTCGGTCAACTGCGGTTGATCGGGCGTATCTTCGCTGGTCATTCCGGCATCCGGATCGACGACGCTCTCGAACTCTTCCAACCACCCGCTAATCCTTCATCAAGCGAAGCGGGCCACTGAGGCGTCTAGCCCTCTTCCACTGCTTCATCGATGGTTCCGCCAGCCCGGTGATTGCCGCCCCTTTGGGGCTCGAGACACCAAACGCCGCCAAGCCTAGTTGGTAATGCGCGTTGATACGTTGGTCGTCAGTTGCCGCGAGATCAACTGCTCGCTGTGCGTGTTGGAGGGTTTCGTCGAGCCTTCCGAGGCGATTGTTAGCAACAGCGAGGCCGAAGTGAGGGTCGAACCGGCCTGCGTCGGAGCTGGCAATCACCCCTCGAACACCTTGGCCGCTGCCGCATAGTCTTGCCTCCCAAGCAGCTCGAAACCTTCGTCGAGAGCAGCCGCGCTAGGGTCTTGTGCCAGCGCCATCGACGACATCTCGAGGGTCATCAGAATGATGCCTGCCGCGACCAGCGAGCCGCGGCCTAGATACGTCCAGATTGAGTCCAACATTCAATCATTATTGTCTCGGACGACCGATTCGACAAGCTGGAAGGAGTGTCTTTCTATGACGAGGCCTGGGCTGGATGTCATGTAGCTCGGTTGGGGGGGCGACGCCACATAGCTCAGAGTTCTACCCATAGGGCGTAGTAATGGTCCTTGAGACATTCTTTACTTGATGAACGATAAACATGGTGCTAATGTAATTGAGCAATAACACTTGTCGCGCGCCTGAGCACTCTGTCTCTGCTCGAGACTCTGCCTCATTTGAGAGCCTTCTCTTACGAGACCCTGTCTCTCGCTTGAACGGGATGATTTGAGCTTGCCTTGAAGGCTCCCAACGTTGTTTGGCCTGCAGGTCAATGATGCGTTAGCTCCAGCTTGGTTAGCTCTCGCTCTGAGAGGCACCGCTGTTATGCCGTCGCGACCATCCGCCAAACCAACCGATAGGAGTTCTTCACGATGCGTAGGACGGTCTCTACTAAGCCTGTATTGGTCTTGATGGTAATAGCCAGCCTGATCTTGGCGCCGGGAGTTTGGGCCCAAGAGGGTAATAGCAAAGAGATGGTGAATCCGGACGGCGCGACCGTCGTGGTGCGCGAAGCACTGCGTGGAACGGCGCCGATGATCGATGAAATCATGGTGAACTATCCGGCTCCGAAGGCTTTTGGCCTGCCGGATCGTGCCGTGATGAATCCTTCGATCTCCGAACCCCTGATGAGCGAAGGTCGGGTCGAAGACACCGTTCCAGACAAGGCGATGAGGCCGTTCCTGCCGCTCAAGACACCTGCTGCCACGCTGAGCTTCGGCGGTTACGACAGCTCAGACAACGTCGCTCAGGGGCTTGGATCGCTGTTCCCGCCAGATACCAACGGTGACGTTGGCATCGACTTCTACGTGCAATACAACAACATCGGTTGGAAATATTTCAACAAGGCTACCGGCTCCCTGGCTGGTGGTCCGTTTCCTGGCAACAGCTTCTGGCAGGGTTCGACATTGCCGCCTACTAGCCCCTGTGTGACCGATAACGCGGGTGATCCGATCATACTGTTCGATCACGTGGCAGAACGCTGGGTCTTCAGTCAATTCGTGAGTCCGACAACGAACAATGAGGGCCATCAGTGTTTTGCGATCACCACCGGCACGAATCCGGCAGGGCCGTACTTCGTTTACGACTTCCAGATCGGGCCGAATGCTCCGAATGCTGAGTTCAACGACTACGAGAAGATCGGTGTCTGGACTGACGGTGGCAGCCAGAGCGCTTACCACATGAGCTCGAATCAGTTCCCATTGCCGGCATTGAGTGGTTTCCTCGGCGTGCGGGTCACCGCCTTCGAGCGTGACGCGATGTTGACGGGTGGAGCTGCCCAGTCGGTGGAGTTCTTCAAGGGACTGTTCACCGATCCGAGTGCCACAGGTCATGTACCGTTCTCGTTTCAGCCGGCCCATCTCGAGGGACCGATTCCAGCCGCCGGTACGTGTAACTACTACACCCAGCTCAATGATGGTGCCTTTACTGGTCTGACTGGCACCGAGCCCGACGGTTTCCAGTTCTGGGCTTTCTGTGTCGACTGGTCTAATCCAGTTAACTCGACGTTCACCGAAGGACCCTTCGTGGCCACGGCAAGCTTCGTGGTGCCGAGCACAAACGTACCGCAGCCGGGAACCGCCGTCGGACTCGACGTGTTGGCTGGCCGTGCGATGTATCGCTTCAGCACGCGGGTGATCGGCGGCATGTTGCGCGGTGTGTCATCTCATGATGTCGATATCGCGGGCACGCATAGTGTTCGTTACGCCGAATTCAATATGCCGAGTTTGGCCGGTATCTCTCTGACTGACCAAGGTAGCCTGGCACCGCCAGACTCTCAGAGCCGTTGGATGCCGGCCGCCGGTATCGACTCCTCAGGAAACATTGCGATCGTCTACTCGCGGTCGGGTAGTGGTGCCGGACAGTTCCCGTCGGTGTATTTCACCGGTCGTGAAACGATCGATCCTCCAGGTACCTTGCAGACGGAGGCGGTTTGTGTCGACGGTAGTGGCATCCAAACCGGTACCCAAAACGGCGTCGGACGCTGGGGTGACTATGCCTCGGTGAGCGTCGACCCGGTTGACGACTGCACGTTCTGGGTCACTAATGAGTATGTCGAGACCACCGGTTCGACGGACTGGGACACGCAGATTTGTGCGTTCCGCTTTCCGACTTGCGGTGGCTGCACCACCAACGGCGATTGTGACGACGGTCTGTTTTGCAACGGCAGTGAGACTTGCGATGTCGGCACTGGCCTGTGCCAGGCTGGGACCGCGGTTGACTGTAACGACGGCGTAAGTTGCACCGACGATTCCTGCAACGAGGGCACCAACAGCTGCGACAACGTGGCTGACGACTCGAATTGCGACGACGGTCTATTCTGCAACGGTGCCGAGACCTGCGACGCGATCAACGACTGCCAAGCTGGGACCGATCCGTGCCCCGGCCAGACCTGCAACGAGGCCACCAACACCTGTGGTGGTGGTGGAGTGCAGCCGCAACTCTGGATGTCGTTCCGTAGCAATACGGTGGTTCCGGGTGTCGGGACGGTGCGCGATGAAGACATCGTGTCCTACAACGAAGTCACTGGTGTGTGGGCGCTCGAGTTCGACGGCTCGGACGTTGGCCTCAGCCCGTTGGAGATTGACGGTATGGCGATTGTGCCCGGCACCAAGAACTTGCTGTTGTCCTTCACTCAGCCAGGGACGGTTGGCGGCATCGCCGTCGACGATTCCGACATCGTGCTGTTCACTTCAACGTCGTTGGGTGCTACCACCACGGGTACTTTCAGTCTCCACTTCGACGGTAGCGATGTTGGCTTGACCGGCAATGGTGAGGATGTTGATGCCATCGCCGTCCGCGGCTCCAGCATCATGGTGTCCACCAACGGTAACTTCGGCGGCACAGGTGCTACCGGTCGAGACGAAGACCTCTTCTTGTTCACCGGTACCTTGGGTCCCACGACAACTGGGTCGTTCAGCCAGGTCTTCGACGGCAGCGACGTCGGTCTCAACAACAATGGTGGCGAAGATGTGGATGCAGCTGCATTCACCGCGAGCTCCGAGCTGTTGTTCTCGACCGTCGGCAATTTCGTCGTACCCGGTCTCTCCGGGCCGGACGAGGATATTGCCCAATTCACTGGTTCCTTCGGCACTACGACGTTCGGGACCTTCTCGCTGCGGCAGGATCTTACCGCTCTCGGTATCGATCCAACCGAGGATGTCGGTTCGCTGCACATCTTGGAGTAGTGAGCCTCGCCTCGAGTCTCCAGATGC
Source organism: Acidobacteriota bacterium (assembly GCA_029263395.1). GTDB lineage: Bacteria > Acidobacteriota > Thermoanaerobaculia > Multivoradales > J023 > JAAELT01. The sequence goes on from JAJCXO010000004.1 coordinate 45,250, forward strand.
TCACGGGCTGCCCGCCAGCATCTGGGACAGCGTAGACTTGGCCGGTGAGATCGTTCTCACCGGCCTTTTCGTATGTTTGAACCACGATCTTCCGGAGCTCATCTATGTATCCGACCTCGCAGGTTCCCTTCGGTTCGATAAGTGACCGTATCTTGTCCCTTCAATCCAGTGTCGGTCGATTCAGTGCCCGTCGATTCAGTGCCTGGCACGTCTTGATCGGCTTGATGGTTCTTGTGCTGACGCTGTTGACAAGCGGCTCTGCTCAGGCAGCTACCAACCTCGAAGCCCCGGTCAAGATGTTGATGAAAGGGCACAAGCACATCGCAGTGTTGAAGGCCGTCAGCAAAGCTGACGATTCACGCATCACCTTCGAAGTGCAGCATCAGTTTTATGGCGAGATCGAACCAGAAGTGGTGGTCCGTCTTGACCCTGAGACTTACACCGACGTCCGTGAAGGGCAGACGTATGTGGTTGGGTTCTCCAACGTCCGCCGCAATTTTCGCTTTCGTGAGCTGCGGGAAATTGATCCCGAAGGCTACCGGGTGGTGACGATTCTCGGTGGCGGTCCGGCACTGTTGGACGACAGCCCAGAAGTACGCTTGTTGTTTGATGCTCCAACTGCGAAGGAACCTCCAACCGAGTCCACGCGGATGATGGCTGCGTTGACGGTTGCTGGCAGTGAGAATGTGCGAACTCAGTCGTTTGGCGTGCTCGAGCTGAGCCTGCGATCCGAGTGGCTCAGTCTGTTCGATACCAAGAGCAGTAAGCGCCTGCGCGACTACCTTGGCAGTCGTGTTTTAGCACCGGACTCGCGGGGTCGTTTGTTCGAGTTGGCGGAAAAATTGCCGGCAAGTCTGACCGATCCGTGGCTTGCCAAAGAAGCTCGCCGAACGCTCGGCACGCTCGAGCCTCAGTTTGATCTCACGACATTTTTTCCGCGGCTGGCGCAGACCGTGCTGGGAATCCTCGAAGCGTCAGGCTCCGAAGCTGACAAGGCCCTGGTTGCCAAATTCCTCGAGGCCAACAATCCAGGGGTCGTCGAGGCTGCGCTCGGTGCCCTCGACCATGTCGACCCGGCCTTGGCGCTAGAGCGCGCCAAGGTTTTGCTCGAGCGCAACGATTTGCATGCCGAGAGTCGGCGGTTGTTGAAGGAATACGTCGGCTAACGGTCCAGACTGAGCTTACTGGCCACCGGAAGCGTCGCCTGACGCTTTCGTGGCCATCTCGGGTGACGGTTTGAGCACCCCGAGTACGTAGCGTTCCGGATTTAGATAACGCTGAGCCGTCTGCCTTAGACTTTCGGGAGTAATGCTTTCCACCAAGTCGTCGAACTCCAGTAGTTGACGAGGGTCCTGATTCCTGGAGTAGTAGGACTGGAGTCCGCCGAGCCAAAAACCATTTTCTTTGAGGCTGGTCTCCCGTTGCCGACGTTGATTCTCTTGAATGCGGTCGATGTAACTCTGTTCGACGCCGTTCGCCTTGAACGACTCGATCTCATCGAAGACCGTCTGTACCAGCTTGTCCACCTCGTCAGGGGAGCAGCCGAAACGGATCGACATGCTGTACTGCTCACGCGGCCGCCAAGAAATGCCACCGCCCACCGACGCGCCATAAGTGGCCCCGAGATCTTCACGCAAGATTTCGCGCAGACGAATTTGAAGGGCGCGAGCAAGGCTGGAAAGCAAGTGCTGCTGCTCACGGTTCCATTCGGACTCACCTGAAAAGATCAGGCTGACCGAGGCCTTCGGCTCCATCCCTTGTTCGACTTCGAACTCGACGACTTTTGTGGGTCGTTGGACTCCAATGTCACGCCAGGTCTCATGGCGTTTGCTCGAGGGCAGGCTGGCGACGTACTGCTCGACCAATGGCTTGATCGCTTCAGGCTCGAAGTTGCCGACGATGATGAAGGTGAAGTCAGAGGTGTCCGCGAAGCGCTCACGATAGACCGCCAGGGCGGCCTCGGGATCGATCTGCTCGAGCGTGTCTTCGGTCAACGGCTGACGCCTGGGATGGCCTTGGGACAAGGCCTCGTTGAGTTTGTCGCCAAACACTGCACCGGGGCGGCTGAGTCGATTCTGCACCACAATGCGCAGTTTCGACATCAGCGATTCGAACGCTTGTTGCTCGAGTCGAGGCGCAGTCAGCCGGAGGTGGAGAAGCTGGAACATGGTTTCCAGGTCCTGCGGCGAGGCGAAGCCATTGACGCCTTCTTCGAGCTCGTTGATGTAGGCCTGGGCGGATGCCACGGTGCCAGTTAGAGCCTTGCTGAGCTCAATTTGGCTGAACTCGCCGAGACCACTTTCACCGAGGATCGATGTGGCGAAGGAGGCAGAGTCGTAGTGCTCATCATCCACTACCGAATGGCCACCCGGACTGAAGCCGCTGACCGCAACCTGATCGTTCTGAAAGTCGGTCGGTTTGAGCACGACCCGGATACCGTTGGAGAGCTTCCATTCTGTGACGCCGAGTTCGTCGATTGTGGATTCCGCGGTGACTTTGCCAGCAGTCGGTAGCTCGGCGAGGAGTGGAGCATCGAGCACGCGGTCGACGAACGGTTCAATCTCGGCGGTGGCCATGGTGTCGAACACCGTCAGCAGCTGTTGCTCGTCCGGCAACGTTGCCTTGTCCTTGTCCGGCGCGCTAACCACAATCACGCGGTTCTCGTCGGTGATCCACTGGCGAGCGCGCTGGTTGATCTCTTCGAGCTCGATCTCCGGCAGAAAGCGTCGGACCATTTCGAGCTCAACTTCGATACCAGGTGTGGATTCGCCTTCCAAATACGCCCGCACCAGCTCAGAGGCCAGCGGGCCCGAACGTACCTTGTCGCGTTCGCGGTAGGCTTGCTCGTAACCGCGCTCGATATTGGTTTTGCTGCGGTCGAGTTCAGTTTGGGTGAAGCCGTGGCGATCGACCCGCTCAACTTCGGTCAGCAAGGCTTCGAGACCGGAAAGTACTTCTCCTTCTCGCACTCGAGCCTGCTGCGAAAAGATGCTCGCCGAGCGGGCGAAGGGACTCATGTTAGAAACGCCGTAGAGAAAGGGAGGCTCCGCTTCTTGGGTCAGTTCGTTCAGGCGGTCATTGAGCATGCCATGGTAAAGCGATTCCACGAGTGAGGCACGATAGTTTCCGAAGTCGCCCTGGGGAGTGGCTGAGTGTTTGTAATGGACCGAGACCGTGGTGCCGGAGAGCTCGGTATCGGTGGTGATCGAGAATAACGTCTCGGAATGTCCCGGGACTTCGAAGACCTCCCGCGGGCGTGGCTTCTTGGCCGCCGGGATGTGCGAAAAGTGCTTGCGGATCAGACTCTCGATCCGATCGCCGTCGAAATCTCCGACCGCTACGACCGCCATCAGTTCGGGGCGATACCAATCGCGATAGAAGCGTCGCAAGGCGTCGTGGGTGGCGTCGCTGATGCTCTCGGGAGTTCCGATTGGCAAGCGTTCGGCATATCGGGCATCCTTGAGGATAACCGGGAACTGCGCATCGCGTAAGCGGGCGCCTGCGCCACGACCCTGGCGCCACTCTTCGATGACGACGCCACGCTCTTTGTCGATTTCCTCGCCGTCGAACGAGATGCCATGGGCCCAATCTTCGAGGATCTGAAACGCGGTATCGACGATGGCGGGATCGTCGGTGGGGATCTTGAGCATGTACACCGTCTCATCGAAGCTGGTGTAGGCGTTGAGATCCGGACCGAACGACAAGCCGATCGATTCGAGGTAATCGACGAGCTCCTGTTTCTCGAAGTTGCGGGTGCCGTTGAACGCCATATGCTCGACGAAGTGAGCCAATCCCAGCTGGTCTTCGTCTTCTAGAATCGAGCCAGCGTTGACCACCAGGCGCAACTCGGCGCGTTCTTCGGGGCGGTGATTGGTTCGAATGTAGTAGGTGAAACCGTTGTCGAATTTGCCGGTACGGATGGCAGGAGTTGGTGGGATGGCAGCGTCGAGCGCACCGGCTGCGATGCGGCGTGCCTGCTCGAGAGGTATCTCTTCAGCAGTGTGCAGAGGCGCTGAACTGGCTGAGACAGCCGGGGTGTCCGGGGCCAGGCTCGGCGTGGGAGCGCCGGTGCAGGCAGCAAACGTGAGGAGGAGGGCGGGGAGCAAGCAGGAAGCGAATATGCGGAGGGCGGCAAGACGGTTCAGAATGTTCATAAACCCATTTTAGCTATCGTTTGCTGCTCTGGGCGGAAGCTCGAATGCAACGAGGGGCGATTCGCCCCTCGTCGAGCTGGCAGAACACTGGCCAACCCGTACCTGATCAGTCTTGTCGAGCTGCTCAGTCTTGTCTACCACGCTGGCTAGAAACCCACGGCTCCCAGACACCGAATGTTCGCATAGCCTGCTCCAGGTTGGTCGCTTCGATCAGCGCTTGGATTTCAGCACGACTCTGGCGGTGCCAGTCGACATCCATCTCAATGAAATCGTCGGTGAAGGCGTTGATGAGGCTTGGATTGTTTGGACAGCATGTAGGATATCGAAAAAGTCGGCTGGATAGATGGTGTGTCCAGCGTACGGCCACCTTGATGGAACGGAGTCGGGCTTCAGTGGAAACGCGGCAATGAGAAACTGGTGGGCACGGCGGGGGCGCTGGCTAGTCTTGGTGTTGGTCACCGTGCTTACTGCCGGGACGAGTCTGGGCGAGTCGCTGGAGCACCGTGGCGATCGAGCGTTTAGTCAGCGCTCTGATGGCTTCCTGGAGACTGATCTTCCGAACGCCGAGGCAGTCGAGCGTGCGATCGCAGCGTATGAGGAGGCTTTGGCGAACGAACCCAAGAACGTTGATCTCCATGTCAAGCTGATGGACGCGCTGTATTTCCAAGGTTATTACGTGCTCGAAGATCGTCGGCTTCAGCGAGAGATCTTCGATCGTGTTGTTGCGCTGGCGACGCAGGCCGTCGAATTGGTTGGCGAGGAAGCTGGAGCTGGAAGCAGATTGGCCGAGCAGACTCCAGAGCAGCAGGCTGCCGCACTGCAGGAGATTCCTGGTGCTGCTGCTGCGCACTTTTGGAGTGCCAAGGGCTGGGGTTTGTGGGGGGTTACGCACCATCCATTGAGTGCGGTGCGCAAAGGCGTGGCCGGCAGGGTCCGGAAGCATTCCGAGATCGCCAGGCTGCTCAACGAGGAATACGAGGATGCTGGAGGCTTGCGGTTCTTGGGACAGCTACACGCCGCGGCGCCCAGGGTGCCTCTGATTACTGGTTGGGTTGATCGTCCACTCGGTTTACGTTTGTTACGTCGGGCAGTGGATCTGTCGCGCAATGATCCAAGAAATCTATGGTTCCTTGCCGAGGCGATTCTCGAGCACGATGAGGAGCACCGCAATGAGGCGTTGGCTCTGCTGCGTGAGCTCGACCGTGAGTGTCCCCATGCCGAAGAACTGGTCGAGCACACTGAAACACTCGTGCTTGCCCGTCAACGGCTTGTCGAGCTTGGGGAAGACTGAGCCGTGAAGCTCAGAAGATAGACAGACCGGTTTGGGTCGTCAGGAACTCGAGGGCTTTGGTGCCGGCTAGCGAGTTGCCGCTGGCGTTGAGTCTTGGAGACCAGACCGCAGTGCTGAAGGCGCCGGGCATGACTGCCACGATACCGCCACCCACCCCACTCTTGCCCGGCAAACCGACGCGGTACGCAAAGTCGCCCACGGCGTCGTAGGTGCCACAGGTCAAGAGCAGAGAGTTGATGTACTTGGCCTGATTGGAGGTTGTGATCTGCTCGCGGAGGATCGGCGAAATTCCACCATTGGCCAGAAAGCCGACGGCCCGTGCCAGGTCAAGACAGCTCATCGACAGTGAACAATGATGGAAGTAGGCTTCGAGGACGGCCTCCGGAGCATTGTCCAGGTTGCCGAAATCTTTCAAGAAGTGGGCCATTGCCGCATTGCGGTGGCCCGTTGCTTGTTCTGATGCTGCGACCGCGGTATCGAAGTTTATTGTGGGATTTCCTGCCAGTGAGCGCACGAATTCGAGCACGGTCTGGCGAGCGTCGCCAAGATAGTTGAGGATTACGTCAGTGACCACCAGGGCGCCAGCGTTGATGAAGGGGTTGCGCGGTATTCCACACTCATGTTCGAGCTGCACCAATGAGTTGAATGGGTTGCCAGAGGGCTCTCGGCCAACGCGTTTCCACAAACTATCGCCTGCCAACTGCATCGCTAGGGTCAAGGTAAAAACCTTGGAGATACTCTGGACCGAGAAGCACTGTTCGGCGGCTCCAACCGTGGCCCACGCGCTCGTCTTCTGATCAGCCTGGTCCAGGCCAGGACTGTTGGGACAAGTACTGTGGGGACTAGTACTGTGCGGACTAGTACTGTGCGGACCCGTCTTTGGCCCGCTGCGTAAGCCGCTCATCGGGACAATCGCCATGCCGAATTGATCGGGCGGAATCCTTGCTAGCTCTGGGATATAGCTCGCGACCGTCCCTTGGCCGATTTCAGTGTCGACCTCTCGACGGATGGACTCGAGGATGGGTTGGAAGTCCATAGTCTTGTGACATCCTAACAAGGCTGCGTTTCAGACAGCGACACTTTGGCCGGCGTCTTCTAGGGGTTGGGCAGCCTTCGCTCCAGTGATGTCTCAACCCGGTTGGTGATGCCATCGATTCTCGGCGACATTGTTGACATCCAATAGGCTGATACGGTCCGTACCGAGCCTAGAAGCTATTTTGCGTTTGCAACCCAATTGGAGACTGATCATGTCGAGATTGTCTGCTTGTCTAGCCGTTGCGCTTTTTGTGGTCCTGCCAGCTCCGGTCTCGTTGGCTGCACAAATCCTAGCGGACGGAGAGTTCGAATTACTGTTTTCGAATGGCCCCGGGACACCAAACTTCAACTCTGCTATTACGTTGTCTCACATCGTGCCGGCGGATCTTGGACCGACGACCGGGCGTCACCTGATCCTCAGCTTGCGCGACTCGAGTCGCCCCGATCAATTCTGTGATCCAGACGATCCGTCTGGTGGCCTTTTCGATGGTTGTGCGACTGTGGACTGGCCGTTTCCCGGCCGTCGAGGGATCAATCTCCTCGGACTGACCTTGGATTCCGGTAATCAGACGTTGCATCTTCGGATGTCTGATGAGTTGGCCGATGAGCCCGAACCTGACGGGCCTTGAGATCACTCTGGAGTGGGCGGGTCCGCCCACCTGTGGAGTGGCATACTTCCAGCAGACATCGTCGCGGGTAGCATGCTGCTCATCGACTTGACGATGACCAAGTTCGAAGGCCCCGATGTGATGATTGCTTACGAAGTGCGTGTGGAAGAGGTCGCGCTGTTCGAGGATAGCTTCGAGAGTGGTGACACGCTGGCTTGGTCTAGCACCGTGCCTGAAGTTTTTGGTCAAACTCAAGAGAATTGACCGTGTGCTGCTGGGTGCAAGTCCAGACGCATGATCGAAGAGATTGTCGACAGGGGAGCTGCGGATCTACCTTAGCTGACTGTAGCCTCGGCAGGCATGGGCGTTATCGACAGTTCGGCAGGCGTTTTCCTCCGCGAGATCCAGCGTGAGTTTCTCGACGGTCTGCCGCAGCGTGTGCGTGAGATGGAGACGTTGTGATCTCTGCTGGTGTCAAGTAAGGCCACGGGCGACGTACTTGTGACGCTACATCGTCATGCCCACACGATGTCGGGCGAAGGTGCCACCTTTGGTTTTCACTGGGTCAGCCAAGCCGCGCAGGTGATGGAGGAGGCACTCAAGGAACTGATCGACCATCAAGAAGCGTCTGCGTGAAACTGATGTGTTGAGTCGCTATGGTTGTGACGAGTTCGCGGTTAGTGTTGCCGGGGACCACGGCTGCCGACGCTATGCGCTTAATGGAGGATGTGGCATCGAGCTTCGCTCAACTGAGTCACATCACCGGCAATCAACGACTCTCGACCACGATCAGTTGCGGCATCTCGAGTTTCCCCGAATACCCTGAAGCTGAGCTGCTGACCGAGGCGGCGGACCAGACACTTTATCGCGCCAAATGCCAAGGCAAGGGGCGAGTTGAAGTGAGTGGCGAGGGTGACGATCAAAGCGATGGATCGCGGTCGTCTGCGCCTGTAGGTCGATAGCCTATCGGGTTGGCACTGTCTTGCGGTCAGTCATAGAGAGCGTTCCTTCAGACGATCGACCGCGCGACATCGGGTGGGCCTTCGAGCATCTCTGACAGGATCTCTACGCCTTGCGCCACCAACTGGCGAGTTCTAGGCGTGCCGAGACAAATTCGGATGGCATGTGGTGCCGCTGCGCGACCGACGACGAACGCTTCTGCAGCGGTGACTGCAACTCCTCGGCGCCGGGCCTGGGTGACAAAGTCGTCGCTACGCCATGGCCGAGGCAGAGGCAGCCAAACATGTGAAGACGCTGCGTGCGAATCGGTGGGGAAGGCTCCAACTCGTGAATGAAAGAGCTGTCTGCGAGCGGCCGCCTCCCGTCTTTTCCAGGCCAAGGCTGCCTCGGCCTGGCCGTTCACAATCCAGCGGCTTGCAATCTCTGCCATCAGCGGCGCGGCCATCCAGGTGAGGGCCGCGACATTGCCTTCGAGTCGCGCCATCAACGCCCTGGAGGCGCTAGGGTCCCTAGGAGCCAGCAGGTAACCAATGCGCAAGCCCGCCGTTAGATTTTTGGATGTACCGGTAAGGAAATAGCTGATTTCCGGCGCCAGGCTGCTGATCGGTGGCGGCGCGTCTTCACTCAAGTAGGCATACGTATCGTCCTCGACGATCGCTACCCCGTGGAGTCTGGCGATCTCCGCGATCTCTTGTCGCCGTGCCTGGCCCATCACGACGCCGGTTGGGTTCTGGATCGTCGGCATACAATAAAGAGCCTTAGGGTTGCCACGCCGACACGCGGTCTCAAAGGCATCAGGCAAGAGACCGTCAGCGTCCATTGCAACGCCCTGCAGCCGCAACCCGAGGACGCCGGCCAAGGCTTTGATCCCGGGATAGGTGAGGTCTTCAGTCAGCACCAAATCACCCTGCCCGGCGAGGCTGGCAAAGGTGATGGTCATGGCGTGTTGCGCTCCACCGCAGACAAGGATTCGATCGGGGTCTGCTGAGAGGCCACTGCGAGCAACCCATGTGGCGCCAGCGGCGCGGTGTTCGAGGGCTCCGGTCGTCGTGTACCCAGTGTGGATCAACCGACCATGATCACTCTCCGAAAGTTCTCGCAGTACAACCGAAGCGTCAAGAATCGATGGGTCACCAACCGGTAGATTGAAATGGAAATCGACCGGTTGGGGCTGTCCAAGCGATTCTTGTTCGAACCGAGTCGTGTTTAGCTCGCGTCGCCGGACAAAGGTTCCACGACCAACCTCGCCTTCGGTCAAGCCCCGTCGATGGGCTTCGGCGTAGGCCCGCGAAATCGTCATCACATTGACGCTTAGGGACCGCGCAAGGTCGCGATGTGTGGGTAAGCGTTCACCGGGTCGGAGGCGCCCCGTCGCAATATCGTGGCCCAACAAATCTGCGATAGCCAGATATATCGGCCCTTGGGTCGCGAGTCGGTCCGGAAGCCAACGGTCTTCAGTTATCTCGGGTCGACGCTCGCTCAAGGGTGTGTTCCAGGTCATGACGTTGAGATTCGGCGCAGCCGAATGGCTTTGGGCGGTGCGCGAAGGTCGAATTACATGCATGCAATATAACGGTTGATTCAACCAGAGGTCTATCTTATGCTCAAATATGCGAACAATTGGCGAAGTGACGAGCTGGTAGCTACCTTCCAGATCGTTTGAATGCATACAATTCAGATCTAGAGACGAGGCGAACATGAGTCACGAGGACGCGGTGAAAGTCAACGGTGGAGGGGGTGAGGGTAAGGGATCGGCGAGCTTCTCCAATGCATTGACGCCAGATGCTGACTTCGAGATCAAAGTTGGGCTTTCGCGCATGCTGCAAGGTGGTGTCATCATGGATGTGACCAGCGCTGACGAGGCGCGCATCGCCGAAGATGCAGGGGCGGTTGCGGTCATGGCCCTCGAGAGAGTGCCGGCTGATATTCGCAAAGAAGGTGGCGTGGCGCGGATGGCTTCGGTTGAGCGGATCGTGTCGATTCAGGAGGCAGTGACGATTCCGACGATGGCCAAAGCGCGGATCGGACACTTCCAGGAGGCACGGGTTCTGGAAGAGTTGGGGGTCGACTTCATCGACGAGAGCGAAGTCTTGACACCGGCTGACAATGAACACCACATCGACAAAACGATGTTTCGAGTTCCGTTCGTTTGTGGTGCGCGATCTCTAGGCGAAGTCTTGCGGCGTATCGCCGAGGGCGCTGCTTTGATTCGGACCAAGGGCGAAGCTGGTACCGGAGATGTCTCCGAAGCGGTGCGGCACCTGAGACTCATTCACCGGGAGCTCGGAGCCCTGAAGGCCGCCGGACGTGAAGAGTTGCTTGCCCAGGCCAAACATCTTGCGGCGCCGTTCGATTTGGTGCGGCAGGTTTGGGAGCAAGGGAAGTTGCCGGTCCCCAATTTTGCGGCCGGCGGTGTCGCAACCCCTGCCGACGCCGCGTTGGTCATGTCTTTGGGAGCTGAGTCAGTTTTTGTTGGTTCCGGAATCTTTAAGTCTGAGGAGCCTGCTCGAACTGCTGCAGCCATCGTCAAAGCAACAGCCAGGTATCAGGAGGCACCGATCGTCGTCGAGGCCTGCCGCGAAGCCGGTGACGCGATGCGTGGTATTGCGGTGGATCAGGTCGCTCCGGAAGCGCAGCTACAGACGAGAGGTTGGTAGTTGATGCCCGAGGACCGGGCTCTCGCAGTGGGCGTGCTGGCGTTGCAGGGCGCCAGCGCTGCTCATATTGCGGCATTTGATGAGCTCGGTGTTCGGGCGCGGCCGGTCCGGTCCCGGCCTGAGCTAGAAGGACTCAGTCATTTGGTTATTCCTGGAGGGGAATCGACGACCATACATCACCTGCTCGAGCTATTCGATCTCCGGCAGGCCATCATCGATCGTTACAATGATGGCCAGTTGGCACTATTCGGAACCTGCGCCGGCGCTATTCTGCTAGGCATTGATGCTGGCGAGGCGCCGCCGCGTTTTGGGTTGCTCGACGCGATTCTCAACCGTAATGCGTACGGTCGGCAGATCGATTCGTTCAGCAAGATTTTGCCGTTGCCTGCCCTCGGAACCGAGCTCCGCTGTGTTTTTATTCGAGCTCCCAAGGTACGCCGAGTCGGATCGGGCGCGCAAGTTTTGGCTTGGGATGGTGACGATCCGATTCTACTTCGAGGGTCCGGTCTGCTGGCGGCCACCTTTCACCCCGAACTGTCCGGGGATCCGTCGATCCATGCCTATTTTCTCGAACCGGCGCTTTGGAATAGTGTGAGAAGTTGCCCAGCACGAGGTGTGTCCATCGAGACTGAGGCTCCTAACCGTCACGTAATAGCGGGGCAGTAGTAGCAGGGCTGAACGGTCCTTCTATCGCCGAGCCGCTGGAAGTGGGGTGTCCAGGTTCTGTTGGTAGACTCTTGTCGTTGTGTTTTGCAGACCTTCGTTCTTGCCTGGGAGTTCAACCATGCCGCGATACTCAGTTTTGCTTGCCTTGATTCTATTGTCCGCTTGCCGTTCAACACCTGAGTCGACGACGGATACCATCTCCCTGGAGCAAGCTTCCCCCTTGGTGCGAGAAGGTAGGACTCCGTCTTCAGATGGTGTCCAAATTGCCTATTCGGTAGAAGGGGACAGCTCGATTGCCGTGTTGTTGATCCATGGTTGGTCTTGTGATCGCACCTATTGGCGGGCCCAAGTAGAACCTTTGGTTGCCTCGTATCGCGTCGTGACCATTGACTTGGCTGGCCACGGCGATTCGGGGAGGGACCGCACCCAATGGACACTACCGTCTTTCGGCGAAGATATTCGGGCGGTCGCTGATGAGCTTGGCATCGATCGGGCTATTTTGGTGGGGCATTCGATGGGTGCGCCTGCGGCCTTAGAGGCGGCAGTCTTGATGGGTGATCGTATCCTCGGTGTCATTGCAGTCGACGCACTTCACGATGTCACTGCGCAGAGAGATCCTGAACAGTTCCAGTCGATTATCGAGAGTTATGAAACCGACTTCGTCGGAACGTGTCATCAGTTCGTACGCTCGCTATTTCTTGATACTGCGGATCCCGAATTGGTCGAGGCCACTTCGCAAGGTATGTGCAGTGCGCCAGCTGATATCGGTACCGCGTTGATGCGCCAGTTTGGCGACTACGACCAAGCCGCGGTGATGGCGAAAGTGGTTGCGCCGATTCGGGCGATCAACTCGGGAGCCTATTCGACCAACATCGCTGGCAATCGCGAGATAGCTGCTGATTTCGATGCTGACATCATAGAAGGGGTAGGCCATTTCCCGATGCTGGTCGCCCCGCAAGAGCTGAATCGGAGGCTCTTGGACACCTTGGCTGCATTGGCAGACTGAATCTCCGAGTTCGAATTGCGGCAGAATCGGAGCCTGATGCTAACGCGCTTCTGCCTGTACGGTTTTCTCAAAAACCAAAGGTATTTCGAACCGTTTCTGGTCCTGGTGTTTCTGGAGAAGGGACTGTCCTTCTTCGAGATTGGCGTGTTGATTGCGTTTCGCGAGGTCGCGATCAATCTGTTCGAGCTACCCAGCGGTGCCATCGCAGACCTCTATGGTCGCCGCCGTTCTATGCTCTTCTCGTTCACCGCCTACCTCGCCTCGTTCGCCGTTTTCGCCACCAGTACCGCGATCTGGACGCTGTTCGCGGCGATGTGGTGTTTTGCCCTTGGCGAAGCGTTTCGCTCCGGGACTCACAAGGCGATGATTCTCGATTGGCTAGAGCTGCAGGGGCGATCTGACGAGAAGACCAAAGTTTACGGGACCACTCGCTCTTGGTCGCAGCTCGGTTCTGCAGTTTCGGTGTTGATCGCTGCAGTGATCGTTTTTGTCGAAGCTAGTTATAGCTGGGTCTTCTGGTACACGATGATTCCCTATACCTTGGGCTGGATCAACTTCCTGGGGTACCCTTCAGAACTCGACGGCAAGAACAAACGAGAGGGTTCGATAGGAGCCGTCGCACGCCATCTCATCACGGCCTTGCGCCAATGCTGGCGGCGTCCCGAGCTACGTCGATTGTTGCTCGAGTCCAGCTTGCAGAAGGGGACCTACAGGACCGTCAAGGACTACCTACAACCCATTCTTCAGCAGGCGGCTTTGTTGGTGCCCTTCTTCGCTAGTCTCGAAGTCACCCGTCGTGCTGCCATACTCGTTGGCCTGGTCTACTTTGGGCTGTATTTCTTGTCGGCTATTTCGTCTCGGCAAGCCTACCGTATTCGAGATGCGTGGGGTGGTGCACACCGAGCATCCATCCGTGTTTGGGTTGTGACCCTGGTTGCCTATGTGCTGCTCGCTGTTGCGTTCATCGTGACCGCCAACAGCTTGGCGATCGCGATGTTCGTGGTGCTGGCAGTGCTTCAGAACCTCTGGCTTCCGATCTACCTTGCTCGGATCGATGATGCCTCCGATCGCGAAAGCGGTGCGACCGTGTTGTCGATCGATACTCAGCTACGGTCACTCCTTGTAGCGGTGGTGGCGCCACTGCTGGGATGGGCCGCCGATCGTTGGGGAGTCGGGATGATCGCTGTGATGGGGATTATCACCGCCGTCGCAGCGCTCGGGGTGGTGTGTTCTTGGAAACTCGACTCGACCAAAATCTAGTGAGGCATTGTCAAGACAGCGCCCAGTAGATCGATACCGTACCAGAGGTTCGCTAGCCGAAGGTTCTCATCGGGAGCATGTTGGTTGTTGTCATGGTTGGCGATTGGGACGATGACAACCGGGCTGGCTAGGACTTCCGTGAACAGATAGAGCGGCAGCGACCCGCCGAGCGTCGGCATCAGAATCAGGGATTCTTCGGTGACAGTGTCTGCTGCGCTGATCAATTGGCGAACTATGGGTAACTCGATGGATGTTCGGGCGGCCGGGTAGCCCGTCTCTCGCCGGATCTTGACGAGTTTGGGATGCGCTAGGCGAGTCGCCGCGTCGGGGTCTTCACGAACGATGTGATATTCCAGCTTTCGGATGTGCGCTTCGACCAGGTCAAGCATCATCGCAGGATCGTTGCCTTTAGCGAGGCGTATGTCGAGACTGGCTGTTGCGACGTTGGGGATCACATTTCGACTCTTGTCACCAACCGCGCCACTTTCGAAGCCTCGGATGTTGAGAGACGGCAACAGCATACGCTCAGCGAGCGAGGCATTATTGCCTTCACTGGCAGCTAAACCAAGCTCGCGACGCAATGCGGGGTCGACCTCAGGCAAGGCCTGGATCGCAGCTCGTTCGGTCTCGCTGATCGGAGCCGTCGAGTCATAAAAGTCCGCGACAAGTACGTTGCCCTGGTCGTCCTTCATGGATGCCAACAGACGGGCGAGATCCAACGCTGGATTGGGTGCCCAATTACCGTAGTGACCGCTGTGCAAGTTGCGTGTTGCCCCATAGAGGGTGATTTCGAAGCCGGTGATGCCGCGTACGCCGAACACTAGCTGAGGGCGACGGCTTTGATGTGAGGGCCCATCACAAATAAGCCAAAGATCGACATCCAGGAGATCGCGATGCGTCTCGAAGTAGGCACCAAGATGCGGAGAACCAGTTTCTTCCTCGCCCTCGAAGAGGAACTTGAGATTTGATGTACGGGCGATTCCTGCTGCATCGAGGGCATCGAGAGCAGCAAAAAGGGCGGGCAACGGAGCCTTGTCATCGCCAGCTGAACGAGCGTACAAACGCCATTCTGGATCGATAGTCTCACCCGGTTCAGGGAAAGGCCTTGGGTGGCCACCGTCCTCGATCGATGCAGTGTAGAGCGTTGGCTCAAAAGGAGGGTGCGTCCATTCAGCCTCGTCGACGGGCTGGCCGTCGTAGTGCACGTAAATACCCAGAGTTCGCTCGGCGCCTTTCGCCGCGAGGGTACCGAAGACCACGGGCGGAGCGCCCTCCAACTCCCAGAGCTCAACATTCGCCCCGCGAGTCTCGAGCTGACGGCGAAGGTACTCCGCGTTACGCCGAATGTTTTTGCCATCGCTCGCTACGTTCGGGATGCCGAGTAGCTCGACGAAGCCCTGCAGAATCGACACTTCATTGGCTCGGCGATAGGACGCCACCGCCTCTGCGCTTTCTTCTGAAGCTGCGGGTACGGGAGAGGACATGGTCGCGGTGAGGAGAAAGAGGAAGCAGTGTCGTATTGCTGGAGTCATCAAATCTCCGTGGGCTCAGTGGGTCGACGTCAAGGCATTGAGCCGGCCGGGATCTCGAGCACCAAGTCTTCGGGCCGTAGGCACACGCGGTCATTACACGCCTGAAGTCGCAAGTGAATTGGGATCATGAGTAGATCGTCTTCGGGATCGGTACGAGCAACGGTTCCCGAGAGTTGAACCTTGCCCTGGTACACCGCGAGGGGTTCATCCTGAAAACCGAGTCTTACGGTCTCGGCCGTAGGGTAGGCAACGTTGCTCAACACTAGCCCTGCACGTTCCTGATCGATAGTGACTTCGGTTGGGATGAGATTGTCCGAGAGAGGTTGATTGGCATTGATGTGCCAACCGTCACGTATCTCGAGGTCGATTTCGACGTGGGACGCGACTCCCCTCGTCTCTAGGCGATCAGCTGTCACGAGGCGAGCAGTAGCCTTGACGTGCCCTGAAGCACCGTACTGACGTGGTCCTGGTTCCCCATGGAGCAGGCCATCCGCTGCCATCAGCATATAACCGAAGCCCGCCGGGTACTGCTGAATCTTTTCAGCGAAGGCGCTCAGGGTTTGGTTCGCCCGGTCGCCGTAGCTAGCGTCCTCCGTTCGCGTTGCCAACATCCCCAGTGCGCGAACGCCAACCGAGTTGCCTGAAGGGATGGCATTGTCGCTAGGGCTCTTGGGACGGGCCCGGAGATTGGGATCGACGCCGGCCGCTGTCATGAAGAAACCACCATATCCCTCATCCCAGAATTTTTGCAACATGCTATCGGCCAACTCTCGTGCTCGCTCCAGCCACACCTCTTCGCCACTGAGATCGTAAAGAGTTATCAATGCCTCAGCAAAGTAGGCATAGTCATTTTGAAGACCCACGCCGGAGGAGTTTCCAGCAAGGTGAACCCGCAGCAACTCACCGTTTTCGCGGCGATTGTGATCCCAAAGGAAGTTTGCAGCCCGTCGCGCCGCCTCGAGATAGCGAGGTTCCCCGAGAACTTCGCTGGCTTCTGCCAGCGAGGTGATCATCATTCCATTCCAGGCGGTGACAATCTTGTCGTCCCGCAGCGGGTGCTCGCGTTCCTCACGAGCCTTCCAAAGAAGGTCTCGGATACCATCGATCCTTTGTAGCAGGTGATCGACACTGATGGATTTGGACCGTGCATAGTCTTCGTAGGACTTGGCCAAGTGCAAGATGTTCTTGCCTTCAAAGTTGCCGTCTTGGGTCACACTCCATAAATCGATCGCGAGCGCTGCGTCATCTTCAGACAAGAGGTGCCGAAGCTCGTCTGGTGTCCAGACGAAGAACTCGCCCTCCGCCCCCGCGCTATCGGCATCGGTAGCAGAATAGAAGGCGCCCGCAGGGGAGGTCATCTCACGGAGAAAATAGTCTAGTGTCTGGCGTACGATCCGCGCATAATAAGTTTTGCCTGCCAGCTGATGTGCCGCGAGGTATGCGCGGGTGAGATGTGCTTGGTTGTAGAGCATCTTCTCGAAATGGGGGACCAGCCACTGAGCATCGACCGAATAGCGGTGAAAGCCACCGCCAACCTGGTCGTAGATTCCCCCACGGGCCATCGCGTCGAGGCTGACATCAGCGGCATGCAACGCCTGTTGGTTGCCCGTTCGAAGTGCTTGCGACAGCAGTAACAATAGACCTGGTTCGTGAGGGAACTTTGGGGCGCTACCAAAGCCACCGAATTCGGTATCGAGGTTACCAGTGATTTGATCGACAGCTTTTTGAACTGCTTCTTGTCCGACAGCTGCTGCTTGGCCGCGGGCCGTCGTCGCGAGTTGGACGCGTTCTGAGATCTTGGCAGCCTGTTCGAGCAATTGAGGCCGCTGACCTTCCCAGGCAGCATGAACCTGCTGCAGCAGAGTTGCAAATCGTTGGGGGGGGAAGTAAGTACCTCCGAAAAAAGGATCACCCTCGGGGGTCAAGAAACTCGACATCGGCCAGCCGCCTCGGCCGGTCAACATCTGCACTGCGGTCATATAAAACGCATCGATATCAGGCCGTCGCTCACGGTCGATCTTGATGCAGATGAAATATTGGTTCATCAGCCGCGCTATCTCGAGATCCTCAAAACTCTCGCGCTCCATCACATGGCACCAATGACACGTCGAATACCCGATCGATAGAAAGATCGGTTTGTTCTCCGTTTTCGCGAGCTCGAAAGGCTCGGTACCCCACGGGTACCAATTCACTGGATTGTGGGCGTGCTGGATCAAGTAGGGCGAGTCTTCCAAAATGAGGCGATTGGTGAAATTAGGCCGCCCATCATCGTCTAGATGATGCGTGCGGGGAACGTAGGAAGAGCCCTTGGCTTGCAGGGCGCTCAGGAGCTCGGATTGAAGCTCTGGGGAATACGCTGCGGCACCAGGATGATTTGTTGGCATCTCACCGTCCGTGTTGGCAGGTTCGGTGGTGCTGGCGGCTCCGCACGATGCCAGAAACCACGGTAGCAGGAGGCATAAATTGGCCAGCGAGAGCCCGGAGGACTTCCGTGACACTCGGTGGAGTGAGGTTTGGCGTAAGTAGGCTAGTTCAGTCATCGGACGATCATACAAGCAGGACGGCGATACCTGCAGCACGGTGCACGTTACAGATAGACTTCGCCCATGTTGAGAGATTCGTACACCCGTTATCCGCGGCCCATTCTCTGGTTGGTTCCAGGCGGAGAGATCACTCTCACGGTTGCCAATCGGGATGAAGTTGCCAACCGCGATGAAGAGACGCGCACCATCGTGCCCGTGGAGCCGTTCTACATCAGCAAGCTCCCGATAACCAACGAACAATATGGTGCCTTCGATGAGGGTTTCGAACGATCCCAGTGTTCACGCGGGGATCGTGATCCAGCCACTGGAGTCAGCTTTGAGATGGCGGCGGCGTACTGTGATTGGTACGCACTGGTATCCCGGAAACCGATACGGCTGCCGACAGAGACCGAGTGGGAATATGCCTGTCGTTCCGGCGCGAGTGGCCAGTGGTTTTTCGGCGACGATCCTGAGGTAGCCGAAGACTTCCTGTGGCACGCCGGTAACGCTGGCCAGGAAGTGCCGAAACTCGACGACAAACGGGCCAATAACTTTGGGCTGTTTGGGATGCTCGGAGGAGTCTGGGAGTGGACAAGTCCGCCCTATCAGGTCTCGGCGGTGGGGCAGGAGGACGGCTCTGTCGACATTCCTGACGGTTTGCGAGTTGCCAGAGGCGGTTCGTTCAGAGAGACAAAGGAAGAGATCTCGACCTCTGCTCGCCTTATCGAAAACTCTACTTCCAGGCGCGATACGGTGGGTTTTAGGATCGTCAAGAGTTTCCGGTGAATCCCTCGGCTTCTCGGTTGAGGGTATGATTTTGTGGCCCGCTTTGTCTTGCAAAAACCGATAGGAGCCATCATGCAGCGTTTCTTGATTCCGCATTTGATTCTCATCCTTGTGTGTGTCTCGGCGTGTACTTCACCCCAAGAGGACTCTAGTGATGGGCAAGCTGATTCTGCTCTGCAAGCAGAAGTCCAAAGCTTTCTCGATACCTACACCCAAGAGTTTCTGCAGCTTGTGACCGTTGCGCGAGAAGCTGAATGGGCCTCCAACACCCACATCGTGGAAGGAGACGGTACCAATAGCAAACGAACCGAAGCTGCCAACGAGGCTCTCGCTCGCTTCACGGGTTCGGAAGAAGCCATCGCCAATGCACGCGGCTACCTCGAACGGAAGAGCGCCCTGCAACCGCTTCAGGTTCGGCAACTCGAGGCGGTGCTTTACGAAGCTGCCAATAATCCACAGACGGTCCCTGAATTGGTCAAGGAGCGTATTTCGGCGGAAGCCGCACAAGTCGAGACGCTGTTTGGCTACGAGTTTCAGCTTGCAGGTGAGCCGCTGTCAGCGAATGACATCGATGATCGTCTCGGAGATTCAGTCGACCCAGCAGAGCGCCTCTTGCTTTGGGAGGCATCAAAAGAAGTCGGAAAAGTACTGAAACCGGGGCTTGGCGACTTGGTCGAACTGCGCAACGAGACGGTCAAGGCGCTCGGCTACGACGACTACTTTGCCTATCAAGTCTCCGACTATGGGATGTCTGTCGAAGAGATGATGAAGCTCAATCATGGATTCGTGCGTGAGATTTGGCCGCTTTATCGCGAGCTCCATACTTGGGCAAGGTATGAGCTTGCGGAGAAATATGGCGTTGACGAGCCGCCGCAGATGCTTCCTGCACACTGGCTACCGAATCGCTGGGGCCAGGATTGGGCGGCCTTGGTAACCGTTGAAGGACTCGACCTGGATGCGGTGCTGGAATCAAAGGACCCAGAATGGCTGGTGAAGCAGGCTGAGGAGTTTTACGTCAGTCTCGGCTTCGACAACTTGCCGGCGAGCTTTTGGGAGAAATCATCGCTCTATCCCTTGGCACCGGATGCTGGCTACAAGAAGAACAGTCACGCTAGCGCCTGGCATGTTGATCTGGATGCTGATGTCCGGAGTCTGATGAGCGTCCAATCGAATGAGCGCTGGTGGGCGACAACGCACCACGAACTCGGACACGTCTATTACTACATGAGCTACACACGCCCGGAAGTGCCACCCTTGCTGCGAGGCGGAGCCAATCGCGGATTCCACGAAGCAGTGGGGACGATGCTTGGATTGGCATCGGTGCAGAAGCCCTTCCTGGTGGAGCGCGGTCTCATCCCGGCCGACGTCGAGACCGACGCACTCCAGACCTTACTCAAAGAGGCCCTCGATCAGATCGTTTTTATCCCATGGTCGGCCGGAGTCATGACGCATTTCGAGCGTGATCTGTACACTGGATTGACGCCGGACGAATACAACGAACGTTGGTGGAACTATGTGCGCACCTTTCAAGGGATCGAGCCGTCTGACAGCCGGGGCGAAGAGTACTGCGACGCGTGTACCAAGACCCACATCAACGATGACGCGGCCCAATATTACGACTACGCGATTTCGGCGATAATTCTCTACCAGATGAGGGGACACATCGCTGACAACATCCTAGAGCAGGATGCACATGCGACGAATTATTGGGGGCGCCAGGACGTCGGAGACTTTTTGGATCAGATCCTTCGATTGGGAGCAACTCGTGACTGGCGCGAAGTCATGCAAGAGCACCTCAAAGAAGACATCAGTGCGGCAGCGATGCTGAGTTACTTTGAACCTCTGAAGGTCTACCTGGAGGAGGTCAACCGTGATCGGACTCACACCCTGCCCGAAACTCCAGACTCCTAAACGATGATCGAGTGCCTCGCCTAATCGATTGGTTCTGCTGATGGCGCTCGCTGCCGCACTCCTCAGTTTCGGATCATAGACGCGGTGGCGTGGTATCCGGCTTTCAAACGTAACGAGATTTGGCGGGTTATCAGGACTGAGATCGCGAGTAGGAAGGTCGAGGCAGTCAAGTTCTCGACTTGCGCTGCGTTTGGAAGGCCAAATGTGACAAGGGTCGACAAGACTTCCCCAATCAGGGCCGGGTAAGTGGTTGCCCGTTCGAAGACTATGGGCGCAAGGCGTGTGATGAAGCCGGCCCAGAACGCGATCGTCAGAGGGGTGTAGACCGCTAGGACGATCGTGACCCAGGGCGTCCAAGGGAGAGCTGCAGGCGCCGAAGACGCATGGCAGCATGCCTTGAGGTAGCTTACTAGGCGAGCCGGACTCTGGCTCAGGTTGGTTACGCCGAGTGTGTCGGCCAAGACCCAGTAGCCATCAAATTTGAAGACAGGATTCAGGCTGAAGAAGCAGTTGCCGAGAATCATCATGAACGCAATTTCGAAGGGTTGCCAGCCGGTCAGCAAGAACGCGAGCCAATAGATGCCACCAACGACGACTTGGAAATATGCACCGGCTAGATCGACGATGACTCGATGACGGCGTCGAAGCTTCCAGGCAGAGGTGACGTCGCTGTAAAACGCCGGGAAGATCCAATAGACCGTGAAGCCGATGTCAGCAGGTGCGGCACCGAAACGCTTGCATGCGGTGGCGTGCCCCAATTCATGGGCAATCAACGATAGGGTGAAGAGAATGTAAGCAGGACAGAAAGTGGTCCCATTCAAGGTCTTACCTAGACCCCGGGAAAGAGCCAGTGTGACCGTAAGGCCGATGAAGAGCAGCAATGCTGCACTGACCCCGCGGTCGAACAGTGGGGTCAGATAACTCACCCAGCGTCCGACCTGTTGGCGAGGTATGAGAGGCCAACGAAACCAGAAGCCATGGCCTAGGCTGACGCCAGCCTGCCTTTCGATGATATCGATCTTGAGCATGAGGCGGTGGTAAGCCGATTCAATGTCAGCTGGACTCGGTGCGGCTTGCTGAGGCGAGGCCATTCTCAGCGCGAGTTCATCCCAACAAAATCCAGAGCGTACCGCCTGGAGCAGGTGGTAAGCACTTGCTGAAATTCGAATAGGACGCCCGCTCGGTCCGGTTACCATGAATTCGGGGCGGCTGGTGCTGGTGTCTAGCCGCTGCCCGAATTCCACGTTTCCGACTGCCTCTCGAGTTGCCATTGTCAGCTGGCAGTGAAGTAACCAGTGCAGCTGAATTGACCGCAGGGTTCATCGCCGCCAGGGGGAAGGCCGTTGTCCCACACTTCAGTATCGAACACAGAAGCAACCGTCAACTCGATCCGTTGTTCGAGAGCTTCAGCCTCGAGATCGTTTAGATCGATTGCCAGGATATTCTGGTTGAGACTGTCGATATCGTTATGGGTGGTGGTCTTGTTGATCACTGTATACTCCTTTTGTTATGGCTCTCGCCGGTGTCAAAGGAGTAGGGAGCAATACCTGAACCACTAAAGTAAGGTTTTTTAAATTCTTTTAAATGAGTAGTTTGAGTGGTTTTCGTTAGTTTATATTGCGCTTTTTCGGGGTGCTGAGTACCCGCGGTTTGAGAAAGTATTTACCCGTACTAGACAACTTTGTTGGGTTCCTCAGCCGTGAAGGGAATGGGCCTTCCAAGCGTGTCATCACGACGCCGTTCGCTAGGGCCCCGAAAGCAGCGGGTAATGGATTACCCAGCCCGAGTAAGGCCTTACCCAGCCCAGCGCAAGCATGATCACCCGAAGGTGATATCTGCAGCCGAGAATCACCAGCAGTTAGGGGATTGCGGGGAGATGAGAGAAACCGCCCGGCGCTATCGAGCGTGGCCCGCCTCTTGCATTAACAGAAGAGAGCAGCGAAGGAGGGAACTGTATTACCGAATCTTGACGACGCTGCTCCACCCGTTTCTGTGAAGGTGCAGAAACAGGAAAGGGGTTGGGAGGGCTTTGTTTTTGGTCAGTCGCTGCCGAGGCTGACCGTAACTTTGAGCTGGTGTCCACTGCGGGCACCAGCTCTTTTTTTATGCACTGATAACAACGTCGGCTCGAGACCGATCAGGCTGAACGCAGATCCGATGCAGGATCACCCTTCATGACCCTACGAGCCGGGACAAAGCTTGCCAGGACAACGATGAGCAACATTATGAGGGTCGATCCCATCATCGTCCTCAGGTCGTAGCTAGAGACGCCATAGAGTATTCCTGAGAGGGTGCGGGCAAGTAGTATTGACCCAAGGAGTCCGAGACCCACTCCGCCGCACGCTTGTGTCAGTCCAACTTTCAATGTCTCGCTGACAAGTTGCCAGGGACGAGCGCCGAGGGCTTGCCGTACGCTGAAATCGAATCGACGTTGAGCCACAGAATAGGCCACGACGCTGTACGTACCTCCGGCCGCCAAAATCAGCGTGATCAGGGCGAAAATCGAAGTCAGCAGGGCGCGACTTCGGGGCTCTTCGATGGTGGTGGCAACAACCTCTGACAGCAAGTGGATCTCGTCGACAACCAGAGTTTCCCCAAGATCTCGAATTCGTGTCCGGACGTCTGCAATGAGGGACTGCGGTGATTGCGTGCGAATAACCACGACCATCGCCCGATGTGGAAGTTGCACAAAGGGCAAGTAGACGGTGGGTTGGATCTCGGAGCGGACTCCATGGTGATGAACGTCGCCGACCATGCCGATCACTCGTCGGCCTGCTGCAGCTCCCCAGTCAACCCTGATGGTCTTTCCGATAGGATCCTCACCTGGCCAGAGATGTTCTGCAGTTGACTGACTCAGCACAGCAACTGACGAATCTTTTGTGAGTTCACTGCTATCGAAGTCGCGGCCAGAGAGCAGCGGAACATCCAGCGTTTCGAAGTAGCTGTTGCTGGTCCCCCGAAGCTCGATCTGAATGGGCTCTTCGGGAGCAGAAGAGGCAGCAGCACGGGTGCTCATACTGGCGCCCTGCATAGGAAGATGGTTGACGAGGCCAATCTCTTGAACTGCAGGAAGCGTATTAATTGCACTGCGCATGCGCTGGTAGATTTGCCCCAAGTTCTCTTTCTCTGGGTACAGAGACCGTGGGAGTTGGAGACGTAGGGTCAAGACTTGGCGATGCTCGAATCCGGGATCTGCAGCGGCTAGGCTACTGAAGCTCTGAAGCATCAGTGCTGCAGTCACCAAAAGAATCAGTGACAAAGCGATCTCTGCCAGGACTAGCGATTGTCTGAGTCGCCCACCTTGACTACCGCCGGCATGACTGGCGACGCCAGTCTCTCTCAGGGCGCCATAAGTATGTGCTTTGGCGGCACGGAGTGCAGGCACGAGCCCAAAAAAGACAATGGTCATGAGAGTGAGAAGCAGCGAGAAAATCAAGGCCTCGAAGTCGAGGCCTACCTCGTTACGACGTGGAAGTGTTGCGAAAGCGTGACGCATAACCAAGGACAGGCCGGCGTGAGCTAAAACTAACCCTAGTAGGCTGCTGACAGCAGCCATCAAAAGGCACTCGGTGAGAATCTGTCGGCCAACTCGCCTCGGGGTTGCCCCAAGAGCTAGGCGAACAGCGAACTCTTGCCGGCGGGTGGTTGCTTGAGAAAGCAGTGAGATAGCCGCATTGCAACAAGCGACGAAGAAGACGAAGCCGACAGCGGCCAATAGAACGAGCAGTGCTGGGCGTACCGGTGCGACAAGTTGTTCTGAGACACTCTCGATCGATCCTGACCAACCCCGGTTGGATTCAGGGTAAAGGTGCTCCATATGTTGTGAAATCGAGCGCAGATGACTCCGAGCCTGCTCGATCGAAGCGCCTTCGGCTAGCTTGCCGACGACCTGGAGATAACGGCGACCACGAACCATTGCGGAGGGTTCGAGTGCGAACGGCGACCAAATCTCGGGCGGCCCAAAAACTAGCGGTTCGTCGACCTGAAGATCGGGGGGTAGAACGCCGATAATTGTTGCGCTGGAACTGGTCCCTGCACCTTCCAGGAGAACTTGAGCACCGAGAATGTTCTGGTCGCTCCCAAAACGACTTTGCCAGAGACCATGACTCAAGATGACAACAGGCGCAGAACCTGGCTCGACATCATGCTGAGCGAAAACTCGCCCTAGAATCGGTTGGACGCCGAGCAGTGGAAAGAACTCTGGCGAAACGCTGGCACCCGTCAGGCTGATGAGGTCTTCTGACTGGACCAGGATCGGCCGCCACAGGCGGCTAGCGGCAAGCGCTTCCAGTTCGGTCAACTCAGTTGACCAAAGCGCTGCTGCCTCGAAAGAAGCAACACGAAAGTCGCTGGCCTGCTCTGGATGCGTTTCCCACAAGGTCACCAGTCGGTCTGGATCTGAGAAGGGAAGAGGCTGCAACAAGACTCCATGGACCACGCTGAAGATAGTCGTACATGCGCCGATCCCGAGTGCAAGTGTGAGAATGGTTGTGGCAGCCGTGACTGGGTTGCGACTCCAGAGACGAAAATCGAAGCGAAGATCTTGAAGTAGTGCAGACATTCGGTTGAATCCTCCTGATCACCGAGTGTCTTAAGCAATTTATACGCCAACTGCTTGGCACTCAGCTGGTACTCGCTCTGTTATGCCAAATCAAGACGTTAGAATGGTGAGATACTTCTGTTCTGAGGGTGTTAGTTTCCTTATTTGCAGGTAGATCAATCGACGCTTCTAGATAAGTAGCTGCTGACTCGCCGTCCTTCGAGAGCTCGTTGAGAAGACACTTACCCCAGTTTGTGTAAGCGCATTCCCACAGGAGAATGCGCCAACAGCTATTCGTTCTCAAGAGTTCGCGACTTGGGTCTTCGTTCAGAGATCGCAGAGACGATCGTGGAGATGAGCTGACTCTTCGCCCTCTGAGTGGGCGCGATAGGCGTCTGCGACACTGGCCCGGAAGCGCGACGCGAATCCGTCGCAATAGTTGGCGTGGAACTTTCCGCGTTGTCCCAGGGCAAGAATCGCACAGCCGCCGCCACAGTGGAGCGCATAGCGGCATTGGCGGCAGACCGGGTTCGAGGCCACCGAGCGACTCCGCCACTCTTGGTTGACTTCGTACTTGAACTCAACTTTTCCATCTTCAGCGACATGAGCGATCCGGATTCTGGCATCGCCGGTTCGTTCCCAACAAGCATAGATATCTCCGAAGGGATCGAAGATGAACATCTGGTCGTGGGCGCCACAAAAACTAGGCCGTAGCTGAGGGCTCGGATCTTCGCCATCGAATATTTTGCGTGCCCGGACGCGTATCGTCTCGTCAGGTCGGCCGATGATCCAAGTATCAGGGTGTTCTTCCCGGAGATCGGTTAGGGCCTGATCGAGTTGCCAGGAGTTGAAGGTGGTTTTCCGATCGGTTTGCTCGTTCACAGCGTTGATTGGGGCCGTATAGACGCTGAATTCTGGCTGTTCGTGCCAACCACGATCGATGATCTCTTGGGTGAGGGCGGGTAGCTCGTTGATGTTGTTGCGATCGATGTTCAGCCGGATGTTCACCAGTACGCCGCGGTCGAGGGCAAGATCAATATTGCGGGCGATACGTTCAAAGGTGGGGCCGTTGTCGGCGTAGACGCGGCGCCGATCATGTTCGGCAGGCGGGCCATCGAGAGTGATCTGAAGCCGAGCCAACGCTCCAGGCCCCAACAGATCACTGTAAGCGTGTAAATCGGTTGCGTTGGACACGGCCCAGAAGTCAGCACGTCCTAAATCGTTGGCCCGACGCAAGATGTACTCGACGATTTCGCGGTTTGCCGACAGCAAAGGCTCGCCTCCGAAGAGGCCGATAGAGCGAGTCCGTTGGGTGTCCGGATCAAGTCCCTGCTGTGCTTCGAGGTTGGCCATCCCGATCAGAATACGATCAACCATTGCTGGTTTCATTGTCGCCAAGAGGTGCTTGAAGCTCGAGTCAGTACGCATGTGGTCCTGAAAACAATACGAGCACCTGAGGTTGCAGTTGTAGGTCGGCATGAGAATGTAGCTCGGCTGGCGCTTCGATTGACGCTCATGGAGCTTGACCGCAAAACCGGCAAAAAATTCAGCTTCGCGTTCAGGACTTGCGGTCGTGAGGTAGCCGCGCTGTTTCAGGATGTCGATCACGTCCGAAGGAGGAGCCTCAGAGTCGTGTGGAGCTTCCGGATCGGGTGTCCAGTCACCGTAGAGGGGCTTGGGCGGTCGTCGCGACTCGTGCGATCGGAGATAGGCAGCGACCCTGCGGGAGACCTTGTCGTAAGCTCCTGTGTATCCGTGGACCAATAACATCTCACGGGGATTGTCTGGAAGGTCGACGTAAATAGTGTAGCTGCTCGTACGAAGCATGGCTCCTCCCTCTCTTGGATAATTAATTACAATAAGCAGATTATATCGTAGCTCGGGATCGTGGGCCTTTGACTCGCTTCTTCTGGTAGAAGCTGAGTTTTGCTCAGTGACTAGATAGGGGCTGGTTAGAAGCTGGGCTGGTTGGGTACCACGTTACTCGGCGTGAGTCGCTATTGCCCCGATGTTGCCAGTGAAACGTCCATTGAGCCCAAACAAGAGCCAAAGCTGGTCGGCACATTATGTGCAGAGAGTTAGCGATAGCAGTCCCGCGCTGGAGGAGCGGGTGGAAAGATTGTTCGACTCGGCGTCATCAGGAGTACCCCAACATGTTGCGCGCGGTCATCAAGAAAGAGATTCTGAATCATCTGGTGAGCTTTCGCTTCCAGATCAGCAGCATCGTCATGTTAGTACTCGCAGTTCTCGCTGCGATTGTTGGTTCGCAGGACTACAGGCTACGGCAGGCAAGGTATCTCGAGCATCTCACCGCCCATCAGCAGGAGATGGGTCGGACCCATGTCTATTCGAACCTCCATCCATCGGTGTTCAAGGCACCAGAACCCTTGAGTGTCTTGGATCGCGGATTCGACGCCCGTTTGGGCAATCAGGTTTCGCTCGATGTGTTTACTTTTCCTCGACCTACGGTCAGTGGCAGCCATGGCGAGGATTGGATCTCAGTCGGCGACTTCGATCTGACGACCATTGTTCGTGTTGTTCTGGGGCTTCTCGCCCTGCTGTTGACCTTCGATACCGTGAGCGGGGAACGCGAGCGCAGTACCCTGCGGTTGATCTTCTCGCACAGTGTTGCGCGTTGGGCTGTGATTGCAGGCAAGTTTCTCGGTGCGTTCTTGGCGTTGTCGATACCCCTCTTGGCTAGTTTTGGCGTGAGTCTCTTGATACTTCGAGAGTTCGGGGATGTCGAGCTAGATAGTGGACGATGGCTGCGGGTCATCGGACTTCTTGGTGCCTATGTCGGATATCTAGCGGTCATGTTGTTGGTGGGGATACACCTTTCATTGCTGTCGCGTTCGAGCTCCTCATCTTTGGTTTACTCGCTGGTGAGCTGGCTAGCTATCGTATTCCTGATTCCTCAGTCTGCGGTTGCTGTAGCTACCGCGGTTCATGGAGGTGGGGCGCTGCGAAGCCACCGTCTGGTCTTAGACGAAACTACTCGAGAGCGTGACCGAAAGTTTGGCGAGCTTTCTTCCGAGTTTTTGAAGGAACACGATCCTCCGTTTCAGGCTCCTGTGGCCGATCAGACCGCACGGCGTGGCAATTTACTCCGTTTGGGCTCGCCTAGCCTGTACGACGGAAGAGTTGAGTATTTCGCTCGGGAAGTTGAAGTTGGGATCGACTTTTCCACGAGGATGGAGCAGATCCACCTTCGGGGTGATGAAAAGCTACGACAGGCTGAGACCCTCGCCAGAATCTTGGCGTCACCATCGCCTGCGTTCTTGCTAGATAGGATTTCAGAGTCTTTCGCGGGCACGTCTTACGACGATCATGACCGATTCCTCGCAGCTTCAAGGCAGTATCGGGAGGTCTTCATCGAATATCTCGAGACTAAGAATGCCTTCAGGTCGTGGCGGTGGTTTACGGACGACAGCCCGAACGCACCTCAGCCTTGGACAACACTATTCGGAGTCCAACCTGAGCAGATCGCTGCAGAAGACATCCAAAGTTTCATCGACAAGTTCCAGAGCGAGGAGGCGCAGGACCGTATCGGAGAGCTGAAACTGCAGTTTGCGTCGGACCCTGAGCGGCGTCTGGATCTGAGTGATCTGCCGGCTATCAAACTTTCCGGCGTTAGCCCGATGCAGTCAGCAAGACGAGTGGCAATAGAGCTTGGCGTCTTGTTTCTCCTCGGTCCATTGTTGGCTACTAGTGCTTTCTACCGCTTTGCGAAGTACCCGGTAAGGTAGAGCAGCAATGGAGAGAGTCACCGAACCGCAAACTGCGATCTTGCGATCGTCGTCGGGCGACGAGCAGCAGGCGCTCGAGATGTCTTCTCGGCAGCCTCGAGTTGACATGCCGCCCACGATGAGAACCTTGCTCGAGATTTTTCGCCGCGAGCTCGAGATCGCCAAGGAAGGCTTCCGTTTTCGGCTGGTCACTTTGTTGATCTTGGTCTTGATGGTGGTTTCAGCCTTGATCAGCTCAGCGCAGTATCATGCTGAGGTGGCTAGTTTTGAGGATGCGTTGGCTAGCTACGCTGCCGAGCTAGAGGGCAGTACTGTCGCGGATATGGCGGCATCTATCGGTCACCCTGCCATTAAGCCACCCTGGAAACTAGGATTCCTGGTGGAAGGTGAGCAACTCCGCGAACCCAACGTGTATCGTCAATCACTCAGTCCCTGGGCCGAGCCTGAGCTAGGGCGGCTCCAAGCAGAGAATCCACGGCTCTACGCCGCCGAACCTCTCGATTGGCTGTTCGTCATTCGTGTCGTACTGTCGCTGGCTGCCTTTATCCTTGGCTACGATGCTTTTTGTGGTGAGCGACAGCTCGCGATGTTGAAGATGAGCTTGACCTATCCCATCGCCCGCTGGCATCTCGTAGTCGCCAAAGTTGCCGCTGGCTGGGTCTGCCTGGCTGTGCCGTTCCTGGTTGGCTCGCTCTTGAGCCTTCTGCTGCTGAGCTTCTATCAGGGGTTGCAGTTTGATTCTGGAGATTGGTTCAAGATAGCCGCAGTGATGAGTTTGGGGCTGTGGGCTGCTTTTATTTTCTCGCTGGTTGCACTGTTGGTTTCTGTCGCCAGTCGGGAAGCCGCACGCAGTCTTGCTGTATTGGTCTTTATCTGGCTAGCGGCCGTGGTGATCATCCCTGCTGCCGGTAGTCTGGTGGTTGCGTTGGTACGGCCGTTGCCGACCCAGTTGGAAACCGAACAGAGATCGTTGGATATTCGTCAGGCTGTCGAGCACGCCGGCCCAGGACACTGGCGCCCCAAAGAGCTGGCACAACAAGATGATTTCGCGCAAGAGAGGAAAGCGGCGGAGAAGCAGAACGAACGGTTCGAGAAGCAAGAGCAATTGCGGCGTGAGGTAGCGAGCCGAAGGTTCGAACGGCTACATTGGACTAGAACCCTTGGCGCTCTACTGCCGATGGTGCTCATTCAGGATCTCGCAGAGCGGCTAGTGAATTCGGGCCCCTATAGAAGCCAGAGCTTCCTCGAACAGGGGTGGCGGTTTCGCGACATCCTTGCTGAGTATACGCTTGAACTCGATATGTCTGATGCGACGAGCCCCCACGTTCATTTCGTCAAAGACTTTTTGTCGACCGAACCGCTAGATGCAGCTGAAGTCCCGAGATTCGAGTTCGACGAACCCAGCCGCCGAGAGCTCCTCGAGCGATCGATCTCGCGGCTGCTCGCGCTGAGTTCGATGATGGTACTGCTGTTGATCGCGGTTTTAGTGCTGTTCAATCGCAAGGACCTACAATGAATCGGAGGGCGCAACAGTGATTGAAGCGATTGGTTTGAGCAAACGATACTCAGATGGCAGCCTGGCGCTAGATGCCTTGGATCTCGAAGTCCGAGCTGGAGAAATCTACTGCCTGCTCGGGGCCAATGGTGCCGGCAAGACAACAACGCTGAATCTATTCATGAACTTCACTCGGCCGACCGCGGGCAAGGCCCTCATCAACGGAATCGATGTGCTTCTCGATCCACGAGCGGCGAAACGGCATGTCGCTTTCTTAATGGAAAGTGTCGCTTTGTACAGTGGCCTGACGGCCTTTCAGAATCTCGATTTTTTCGCTCGCTTGGGTGGCCGTTTTGATCAATCGAAGGATGACTACGCGATGGCGATGCGACAGGTAGGTTTGCCCGAACGCAGTTTTGATTTGCGCGTTCGAAAATTCAGTAAGGGCATGCGCCAGAAGCTGGGCATTGCGATGGCGATGATCAAGGAGGCGCCAGCGTTGTTACTGGACGAGCCTCTGTCGAGCCTAGATCCTCAAGCTGCGGCTGAATTGGTCGAGACCCTGCTGATGCTGCGGGACGAAGGGCGAGCCATTTTGCTGACGACGCACGATCTTTTCCATGCGAAGCAACTCGCAGACACGGTAGGTATTCTCAAAGAAGGACGCAAAGTTCTGACCCGCAGCCGTGAGGAACTGCGTGCCGAGCGTCTCGAGACGCTCTACCTTGACTATATGCGAGGTCGGGGCGGCTGGGGCGGGACAGCGGCTAGCCTTTGAATCAGCCAGGGGCCGAGGCATCCTGACCGATGTCGAGATCTCCCATTTGATACTGGCGCATCTTGTTGAAGAGGGTCTTGCGGCTCACCTCCAAGCTCTCTGCAGTTGCGGTACGGTTGCCCTTGTGCGCGGCAAGACGGGACAAGATCATGCGCTTTTCCAGGCGCTCAGTCGCCTCATTGACCGCGTTGGCGAGGGACATCTGGTCCAGATCAGAGGAGGGGCGCGCCGAGACGTCATTCGACTCACCAAGAACACGCCCTGGGAGGTCGCCAGCCTTGAGCACATCACCATCACAAAGAATCATGGCTCGGCACAGGGTGTTTTCCAACTCGCGGACGTTTCCAGGCCAAGCGTAGTCGATCAGAAGTTGACGAGCTTCCGGGACGATCCTCTCAACCGCGAGACCGAGCTCGCGGTTGATGCGGTCAAGAAAGTGATCCACTAGCAAAGGCAAGTCCTCACGGCGCTCGCGGAGTGCTGGAAGTCGAATCTGGATAACGTTCAAACGCCAATAGAGATCCTCGCGGAAGCGCGAAGTTGCCACTTCGGCTTCGAGATCTTTGTTGGTTGCGGCGACAACCCTGACGTCCACTCGACGTGGCGTGCGGGTGCCCAAACGCATGATCTGCCGATCCTGCAGGGCTCGCAGCAGCTTGGGTTGTGCATCGAGTGTCAAGTCTCCGATCTCATCGAGAAAGAGGGTGCCTGTGTCCGCAAGCTCGAACTTACCTGGCCGACTGTCCCGTGCGTCGGTAAACGCTCCCCGTTCATGGCCGAAGAACTCAGACTCCACGAGAGTGTGCGGGATAGCACTGCAATTGACCGCAACAAAAGGTCGGTGGGCTCTTTTACTTTTGCGGTGAATGGCCCTTGCTACCAACTCTTTCCCGGTCCCGGATTCGCCTGAAACCAGCACGGTCGCGTCTACTCGCGCAACCTTTGCCATGGTTCGGAAGACTTTCTGTATCTGCGGGCTGATACCGATGATTTCAGTGAAGCCATAACGAGTTTCGAGATCGTTCCGTAACGCCTCGACTTCGGCACTCAGGCGACGCATCTCGAGTGCTCGATCAACCAGCATGATCAGCTCTTCATTGTCGAACGGCTTGGTCAAATAATCATAGGCCCCGCAGCGCATCGCTTCGACAGCGGATCGAATCGTCGCATGAGCGGTCATCATGATCACGTCGACCCCCGATTGGGCTTCCTGTAATCGTCGCAGCGTCTCCAAGCCGTCGATTCCCGGCATTCTGAGGTCGATAAGAGCGAGATCAGGTTTGAACGCAGGGGCAGCTTCGAGAGCCTCTTCTCCGCACGCCACCTCTAGAACTTCATGCTGATGATCGCTCAACATCAGCGCCAGAATGTGTCGAATTTTCTCTTCATCATCGACGATGAGTACTCTGGCCATTATTCCCTCGCAGTTCTAGGCGTTCGCCGGACGGGTGGTGGCGCGCATGGGCAACTGAATCGATGCCGTCGCGCCTTGTCCGTCGATACTGGTGAGTTCGATCTCGCCTTGGTGTCGCTGAATGATGCCATGGCAGATCGCCAACCCGAGACCAGTACCGTCGCTCTTGGTTGTAAATAAAGGATCAAAAACGGAATTGAGCTTGTCTGGTGCGATGCCGGAACCGTTGTCCGAGATGTCGATAAGCGCTCTCGGCGACTCGGCGCCAGCGGCAGCAGCGAGTTCTGGCTTTGCGGTCACCACGATCTCACCGCCATCCGGCATGGCTTGAAGAGCATTGAGGATTAGGTTGAGAAAAACCTGTTTGAGCTGTGCTGCGTCCGCGAGGCTGGGCAGAGACGCTGTTTGGATCTTGTCCTCGATGCGTACGTGCTGTTTACTGGCCTGCCCTGAGACCAGCCGAATCGTCTGCCGCAGTAGGTCGACGAGATCGACTTCAGCGAGTTGTAAATCGCCGACTTTGGTTAGACGAAGAAGGCCACTGATCGTATCGTCGATGCGATCAACTTCGTCAATCAACTCTTCGACAAGCGCTTTCTTGGCCTGGTCATCGAAGCTAGTGGACAGGTATTGCATCGTCGAACGGATCGCAGTCAAAGGATTTCGGACTTCATGGGCAACACCGGCAGCAAGTTGGCCCACTGCCGCCAAGCGATCAGCACGGTGCAGCCGATCGAGACGCCGACGCTGTTCACTGTATAGAGCAGCATTCTGAAACGCCAAGCTAGCCTGTATTGACAGCTGCAGCATCAGCTCAGCATCGCGACGACTAGGGCGCCAAGGTCTGTGGGTACCGAGAACCAGCATACCACCGAGGTAGTTGCGAGCCATGAGCGGTGCACACAACCTTGCTTCGAGACGCCGCAGCGTCGTTTGCTCGACCTCGTCGAGGTAGTTGATCACGCCGTGGTCGCGATCTACAACCAAACAGGTCTCGTTGATGCGAAACCATCGTGCAAGTTTGCCTTGGGGATCGATAGCAAGATCCCCAAGGCTCTCGCGACTAATTCCGGAACAGAAGCTTGGGCAAAATTCCGAGTGGGTAGGGTCGAGTTGCAAAATGACCAGCAGGTCCGGATCGAAGAATTCTTGGATCCTGGTCGCGACACTGGCTTCGAGAGCTCCTAGATCGACGATCAAAGCCAGTGATCGGCGAAGGTCTTGAGCTGCGCGACGGCGCATCTTTACACGGCGCATTCGATCGAGCGCCTGTCGGGCATGAGCCGCGAGATCCATGATGGTCGAGATCATACCCGTCTTGCCATAGCCAGCGCGACTACTCCAGGGAGCAGCCAAGCAGCCTGAACTCGGTACAATTTTGGGCAAATCAGTGTCCTCTTTCTATATTGGACACGATCTGAGCGTTTTTGTGTGAGATTCAGTACTTCGGGTATCAGCTGGCATTCATCGCCATTAACCCGGCACATGCCTTGAGGAGAGCTTCGACCAGAGGGCCTACCGATGCGTGCCGTGCCTGACGACCGCAGCAACGTTGCGGCGTTTGGAGAGCGCTTCCGTGTCCGTTCCGCCGAATAAGAGAAAGGCCGAACAGGCCGTCGACCAGCGGGGTTGCTGTTTCAAATCGTATCGAAGTGTGGCGATGGTGTTGCCATCAGAACTTCGGCGCGCTGTTGATTGACCGGTTCAGAAAATAAGAAACCCTGGGCATAACCACAGCCCAAATCGGAGAGTTTCTGGCGTTGCTCGACGGTTTCGACGCCTTCCGCAACGATGTCCAGGCGCCGACCTCGACAAAGCGCGACGATACCTTCGACCAGTTCGTCGCTGCCGTTGTCCACGCCGAGATTCCTTACAAACCAGCGATCAATCTTGATGCGATCGAAAGGCAGGCGGTGCAAGACGCTGAGGGACGAGTAGCCGGTACCAAAGTCGTCTAGCGAGACGCGAATGCCGAGTCGTTTGATGCGAGCGAGCGTTTGAACCACTGCCTCGGGTTCGTTCATCACCGCCGCCTCGGTAATCTCCAGGGTCAAGCGGTCGCCGGTCAACCCGCTCGTATCGAGTACTTGGCTCAGCTGGTCGAGCAGGTCGGGTTGGAGGAACTGGCGTGTGGACAGATTGACGCTGATGAAAACTGGCTCACGTGGCGAACGTCGGTCGTTCCACAGCTTCATCTGGCGACAAGCTTCGAGCAACACTCCATGCCCAATTGGGTTGATCAGCCCCGTCTCTTCAGCCATTGCCATGAAACTTCCAGGCTGTAACAAGCCGTGTTCGGGGTGTTGCCAGCGGACCAGCGCTTCGAAGCCAGCCAAATGGCCAGTGGGCAGGGCTACGATCGGTTGATAGTAGACCTCGAACTGCCAGCTCGCCAAGGCCCGACGCAAGTCGGTTTCGAGCTGTAGTTGAGAACTGACCTCGGCGTGCATCTTCGAGTCGAAGATGGCATAACCTGCTCTGCCTTGGCTTTTGGCACGGTACATAGCGGTATCGGCGTCGCGTACGACATCCTCGGGCCGTGAGTTGCTCTCCGACAGAGCGATGCCGATCGAGACGCTCGAATAGACTTCTCGACCTTCAAGATGAAATGGTACCTCGAGCTCTTGCTGGATTCTGTGGGCGACACGGACTGCGTTGGAGGCGTCCTTGACATCGTCCAGGAGAATGGCAAATTCATCTCCTCCCAAGCGTGCGAGCGTATCATTGGGTCGCAGGCAGCTGGCCAATCGATGACCGGCTTGAACCAAGAGAAGGTCGCCCACGGCGTGACCGAAACTGTCATTGACCATCTTGAAGCGGTCAAGGTCGAGGAACAGTACCGCGCATCGATAGTCGCTGAAGCGGACCCGACGCGTCAGACAATGACTCAGGCGGTCCATCAGCAGGGTCCGATTGGGCAGTTTGGTCAGGGAGTCATGCAACGCATCGTGAAGGAGTTGATCTTCGACTTTTTTTCGGTCGCTGATGTCTTCGACGGTTGCTTCGTAACCTGTTACTTCGCCTTTGGCATTGCGAATGGCATGGGCATGAGAGCGGACCCAGATTTTGCTGCCGTCCAACCGTTGGACTTGGGTCTCGAAGTTAGTGACCCGGCCCTCGTACTGCATTATGGCTTTCCAGGCTTTGCGGTCGTCTGGATCGGTATAGAGCTTACCGGTGTCGAGTCCGAGGAGGGTGCCACGGTTGTGTGCACCGAGAAGTTCCGCCATCGCACCGTTGAACACTTCGAGCTCACCGCGGCGCGAGATGCGGTAGACCCCTACCGGTACTCCCTCGAAGAGGCTTCGGTAGCGCTGCTCCGATGCGCGCAGCGCTTCTTCGGCTCGTTTGCGTGGCGTTATGTCTCGGATGACCAATTGGGTCGCGGGGCGGCCTTCGTAGCTG
>JAJCXO010000005.1 GCA_029263395.1 Acidobacteriota bacterium
TGCTGAGGACGTAGCGCAGTCGGCCGATCAGGGCCTCGTCTTCGGGACTGATCGGGATGAGATGATATCTCTCGCGCCAAAAGGAACCTCGCCAACCGATGATACGACCGGCTTCCCTGGCCAGGTTGCTGTTGACGAAGGCCATGAACTTTGCGAGCTGTTCAGCGTCCTCGGGGGTCAGAATCATGTGGTAGTGGCTCGAGGCCGCAACGACCGCATGAATTTTGACGGGATGCTTTTCCTGCGCCCGACCAAGGATACCGACGAAAATTCGGCGAAACTGGCTAGTGACGGGCAGCATGTAGAAGCCGCAAATTGTGGATGTGGAGACTTCGACGCTCCATCCGGGTGGGATGTATCTCGGTCCTCGTGACATAGGGTGTTCTCCCGAAAATCAGCGCCTTGGAGTGGGAGGGAAACTGCGCAGCCACGCGCCGCGTGCGCCCTCTCCTCTTTCGGAGCTGGTTTCTCGAGGCATCGAGTGGTGGCGGCGGTTGGCCGCAAGCGCACCCGGTGCCTACACCCCTATAAAGACGGAAATAAGGTCTCCGATCTTTTGGGTTTGGCGAAAATTGTCTCCGCCGATCGAAACGGCTGCCTCCTGCGATCGCACTCGTGACGACCCTGCCCCTGACTGACCCTGATCGACCCTGACCCTGACTGACCCTGACTGACCCTGACCCTGACTGACCCTGACCCTGACCCTGAACTAGAGGTTCAGGGCGGTTTGCGGGTCGAATTCGTCCGAATTCGGCGAATTCTGGCCAGTTCTGGGTGATTCGCCGGAGAAGCCCAGAAAACTACACCCAGGAGAAGACCTTTCCGTCGTCAAAACTAGCTCTCTCCCACCGGGAGGACGCCATACGATCGTCATGAGTCACGTCCAACGACGGGAGAACGCCTGTTGCACGTTGGGTCAGGGGGGCCAACGGCGGGAAAAGACCTTTCCTTCGTCACAACACATCTCCTGCCGGGCGCGGGGCGGGAGTTGAAAGGCCGGAGACGTCTGGTCCCGCCGCCAGGACGCGAGTTGGGGCTAGGGAGTGGCTGGCTACCGCCGCCTTTGGAAGTGTTTTTGACGACGAAAGGTCTTCGGGTGACGGTGAGGGGTGGTTTCGGGGCGGGGGCTAGGCCGAGATGGCAGGCCTCCGAAGGGTACGTCCTCGTCGACGGGTCATCGTGGACCAGATGATGAGAGACTCCCTCTCGTGGCATACTGACCCAGGCGCCCAGGGTCCAAGGGTTTGGGCTCAGCAGGATCGCTACCGCTGATTACCCCCAGCGTTCTACAGCAAGCAGGTTATATAGATGAGGTGTTGCAATGACTCCAAGTGAAATCGCAAGTAACTATAACCAGCTTGCTGATCACTGGAATAGCGATACGTTTCCACGGCTCAATGGTATTGAGCAGCACGAGCGAGCGATTGCCTTTCTCGAAGAGAAGCGTCGTGCGCTTGATGTTGGTTGTGGAAGTAGCGGCAGAATTATCGATCTTTTGACGAG
This sequence comes from Acidobacteriota bacterium, assembly GCA_029263395.1. GTDB lineage: Bacteria > Acidobacteriota > Thermoanaerobaculia > Multivoradales > J023 > JAAELT01. The sequence goes on from JAJCXO010000005.1 coordinate 1,504, forward strand.
CCATGGCTTTGATGTCGAGGGCCTGGACTATTCGCCTCGCATGATTGAGTTGGCGAAACAACGCCATCCCAATATCCCATTGCATCAGGCCGATATCTGCGACTGGAGCTTGCCAAGAAAGTACGACTTCATATCGGCCTGGGATAGCATTTGGCACCTCCCTTTGGCGAGCCAAGAGCCCGTGATGAAGAAAATCATGCAGGGCTTAAACCCCGGCGGTGTTTTCATCTTCACCTCAGGTGGTGTGGACGCGCCGTCTGAGAAAGTTGATTCCGCCATGGGCCCTCAGATGTACTACAGCGTCTTGGGTATTCCGGCCACACTCAAGTTGATATCCGAATCGGGATGTGTGTGCAGGCATCTGGAATATGATCAATATCCAGAGTTGCATCTATACGTCATTGCACAGAGAGCCAAACAACAGCCTCCGTCGGCTTCATGAGGGGATGGTCGTCAGGTGGTTTGTTCTAGCACGGAAGATACGGTTGGGTGGCGGGGAATGCCGGTGCGACTTGGTCTGATCGTGTGCTCTACTTGGAGCAGGCTTTGATCGCCGCCTGTTGATCACTGCCGCGACCGATTCGACCTTCGAAACATGCCAGTGTACGAGCGGCGTCGGAGGTGCCTTCGCAGAGATCAAGGGCGGTGGACCAGGTCCAGCCGGCGGCTTTGCCCATGTTGTGGCGGCCGCCGTGCATCGCCCGGTCGAAGCAGCGCGGTGGCTGGCTGGCGTTGGAGGTGCCTTTGCACAAGCGCTTGATGTTGGCATCGGACCACCGTTTGTTGCCTTCGTAGTCCCACGCCATTTTGCCCTGAACCAGCTTGGCACACTCGGCCTCGATGCTGGCCTGCGTCCGCAAGACGGCTCCTCTGATCGGTTGCAGGATCACTTCGCCGATGGCTGGACTTGTGAACACGGTGCTGTTGGCGACTTTGCGCTGCAGCTCAACCGAGATCATGATTTCCCGGTTTTCCTTGACCTCAACGGTGTCTCGCCAGGAGTTGTAACCGGACTTCGAGACTCGAACCTCGTGTTTTCCGGGGTCGATTCTCTCCAAGGTCAGGGCGCCCTCTTGGGTGGATCCCATGTTCTTGTTGTCGACAAAAATCTGGGTGGTGGCAGGTTTGGTCTGGAACATGAGCACACCGCCAGCTGCTTCGGCAATCTCGTCCGAGTTCGGCTCGGGGTCTTCAGGGTCGACCGGCTCGGCGTCGAACACCGGGCGATTCAGCTGGGAGGGGGGAACCCGCCATTGGTCGAGGTACGTCATGGCATAGTCGATTTTGACCGCAACGGCGAGGGTGGGTGCCTTGGAGATCACGATGCCGACCAGGGTGCCGTCCATGAAAATTGGACCGCCGGAGTTGCCGCGATCGATCCCAACTTTGGTGAATAGGAACTTGCGCGGATCATAGGGGTCGTTTTCATTGGTGATGGTCTCGGGCGACAGTTGCCAATCGAGATCACCCGGCTGATGACCCATCGCCGTCACTGCGGCGGCCTCTTTCAAATTCGCCGCAAATCCGATGGAAAAGGTCGGTAGCTCGCTGGGTACCCGTTCGTCGTCGACATAAATCACGGCGATATCCAGGGCTTCGTCAAAGCGGTGGACGTTCGCCTCATAACGCCGGACCGGGTCGCTATGGAATTCGACCTCGATGCTTTCGGCTTCTCCCACCACATGGTAAGCGGTCAGGATGTAAGCGATACTGCCGTCCAATCGCACGACGATCCCGGCACCGGTTTCGTCCGCCTGCTCGGACATGTGCGAGTGGATCTTGACGACCCCCTCTTTGAGCGCTTCGAGGCTGTCGTCGGCAGCGGCTGTCAGCCCGAGCGAGCTGATCAGAATTCCCGAAAAAACCATCTTTTGAATTCTGCGAATGAGTCTTCGATAAAGTCGACGCTGATAGAACATCGTAAGCTCCTTCCAACGTGCCTCGGTGCTTTCAAAGCTGAAACTTCAAAGTGAGGTTAGCACGAGTCATGTGGAAGGATAGAAGTCTGCGGCAGGCGTTTTGTTTATTCTGGCCTGGCCGCGCTGGACCCTGCCGGAAAGGGTAGCTGTTACCACCCGGAATATACCTCCGGGTGGAATGTGGCTTATTGCATCGACGCCATGGTCGAACATGCGGTGATGCATCCGTTGCGTCACCGCTTCCAGCTCGAGCAATGGCTGCTACTGCAAGGAAAAGTTGATCAGTAGATTGAGGTAAACCGCCACTGGTTTACCTTCAAGGGTTGCCGGCTTGTATCGCCATTGTTTGACTGTCTCGATCGCGGATTCGGTCAATCCCAGGGGGAGCGGTTTCAGCGCTCGGACTTTCGTCACGTTGCCCATGGCATCAACAATGGCTTCGAGGATGACTACACCTTGAATGCGTCCGCGCCGAGCATCTTCGGAGTATTTTGGTTGCGGTGAGAAAATTTTCTCAGGACCCACAACTCCGCCGCCAACTTGCAGCACGTCACCCTGGCCAAACGCATCGGCTTGGGGTGGCGCGTCGGGGATGCCGAACACCGCGGCGTCAGTTTCGGGCAGCTCGATGTCGAGCTCAATGGAGATTTCGACTTCGATCGGCTCCGGCTCATCGGGGGTGGGGTCGGGGATTGGAATCCGGCGCGTCTTGCGCTTCGGAACTTCTTGGCGCCTAGGGGCGGGTGGCTTGAACTGTACCTGTTGGACGACATAAACCTCTTGCGCCCGAGCGGGGCGTTCGTCGGGGGTCGCCAGCAGCTGCGGAAAGGTGACAATCAGCAAGACAACGTGGAAGACCATCGCAGCGAGCAGGGCCCACTGGAGATTTCGGCGTTCCGAAGCGTCTTTGTCGACCTGAGCTTGCAGCTCGTGATCGATATCGGTCATCGGAGGGTTGGAGTCGGGAGTGTCCGGTTTTGGTGTCATATTGGCCTCGTGGGTGACCAGATCCGGCTTGTCCTGACCGTTGTCGTTCCGAAAGAGGAGGGCTCGAATGGACGCTCAACGTGACAAGCGGATGAATGGGCGTCTTGTCCGTACCCAGGATCGGGTACGGAGCGAAGTCAGGAGTTTTCAGACTGCAAGATAGGTGCCCGGAGTAGGTCCTCCAGGTTGCGCTTCCAAGGGTAGGTCTCCCGGGCAGGTCTTCCAGGTGGCAGCTCTTTCGCGAGCGACCCTGAGCCCGGCGTTCCACGGGCAGATACGGCCGTATCCGCCGAAGGTTCTGGCTGTTGCCAGGACGCTACGGGCGGGGTGCCAGGTGCCTTCCTGATGGCGTCAAGAAACTGGTTTGTCGGCGGCGTCTAGCGTCAGTTCGAGGTCCTGGCGGCGATAGAGGCAGGTGCCCCGAACGTCCTCGCAGACGTAATAGAGGGCATATCCGCGCAGCGTCGCCGAGCCGCTAAAGTTGTTCGGGCTACGGACTTCGAGCTCGATCCTACGCTCTTCCGAACTGACCGCTTGCTGCGGGTTGGGCACGCTGAGCTGGCGGCTGTCGACCTGCCATCCGGTGGGTGGCTCGATCCACAGGATCAAGTCGTCGACTTCGTTGTTCCAATGTGCCTTGATTGTGTTGTTGGGGCGGAAGACAGCGTGCACTCTGCCGGTTGCGCCCGCTGCCATCTTGGCCGGTACCAGAGTGAGTTCGGCGCGGATGAACCCTCTGGCGTCGCGTCGGATCCTGCCTTCTGGGTCCGGGGATGAGCTGGCGGTGGCATCGCCAGCAAATTGTTTGGCGGGGCTAGCGATTTCAGCTCCCCGCGGTTCAACCGGCAAAATGGCGGGTGTTTCGCCGCGAGCGACTATGTCGTGTCGCGCTTCGTCGACCCAATCGTAAAAGGGGTAGGGTTTGTCCAGCCGGGGGCCGTATTGCTGAATGCGACGTCGCCAAATGTATTGATTCGGGTTGATGTCGAGGGCGATACCCCAATGTTCGACGGCGCGTTGAAAATCGTCCGGTTGTCTGCGGTCGGAATCGTAGCGACTGCGGTAGGCCACTCCGAGGCGGAAGTGGGTTGAGCCGTGGCCAGGATCGGCTACGAGGGCCTTTTGGTAGGTTGCGATGGCTCGATCGAGTTCGGCCTCGTCACCCCAAAGATACAGCGCTTCAGCGTAACGGCGTTTGGCTTCAGTGGTTGTGGCTGCCGCCGCTAGCTTTGTGAGGTTGGGTTGTGTGACCGTGGGCGGCTGGCTCGTCGGCGCCGTTGCATCTAGGGCCAGAAATGCATCGAGTGACTCGAGCTTGCCACGGAAGCGGATCACTCCCAACTCGTCGATCAGTAAGGTGATCGGAACCACCTCGACGCCGAGCAGATTGAGTGAGTCGACCATAATCGGCCACCCCATCTGCTTCCATTGCATGAACAACCGGGTTCGGTTGGGATGTTGCTCCTGAACGATCCCCACCATTTGGATCGTCCCGTCGTCTTGCAGCTTCTTGGTTGCGTCGTGCCACCCGGGCACGTGTCGTCTACAGCCCGCTCACCAGGAAGCCCACACATGCAGGACCAGTTTGCGACCGCGGAAGGTACCGAGCGAAACCGGCTTTCCGTCGTCCAGAGCGGGCAGGGTGAGGTCTGGAAATACGTCACCGACGCGGAACTCTAGAGGTGCCGCGTCAACGGGTCCGAGTGCAACCATCATCATCGCCCATGCTAAAACGACGAGGGACAGAACGCGAGAAGTCTTCATGGCTGCGATTACGCAGCCGAGGCACGAGCGGTTCGGTCGGATTCGGTCTGGAGTTCGACGTCCGTCTTTAGCTTCGAGGAAACGCGATTGATACCGACCTCTTGAGTCTTCGTCCCGTCAGGGACGTCATCACTGAGCGAGGGGTTTTCAACCCCTCGTGCGGGACTTGAAGCTCGGCTTTGGAAATGGCCCCGACCGTCCAGAGCCCGAAGGACGAGGTGGGCCGGGTGTGGAGTCACTGTTGAGCATGCTAGGCCCCAACGGGAGTCCGGTCGGCCGGTGGCCAGTTCCGAAGGCGAGCTTGAGTTGAGCGGAATGAGCGAGTGCTAGCAGTCTTTCTTTATATCATTGGTATTGTCGAATAGCTATAGTTGCATGTTAAAGTGAACCGGCGGCCCACCTTGCCGCGTAGCAGGACGCCGGTTTTGAAGAGAGATCATCGTCGTCAGCTGGTAAAGCGCATCCATCACCCCCTTAGTGTCAAGGTCTTTGGTGTTTTTTCTCTCTCTCATGCAGGGGACTTATCGCAAGGTTGATGCCAGGCTGGCCTAGATTGTCTAAACAACTGATAACTATTGCCTTAAGCGATTAAGGTCATGATCGGATGGCAAACGTCGGAGCGGGGAATCGGGGAATCTTTCCCGTTTTGAGAGCCGCTTGAGCCGAGAGGATCTCGATGTCTAAACACAAGCAGCGAATCTTGGTGGTTGATGATGAGCCCGCGATGCGGGAGGTGTTGGAGGTGCGGCTACCGCCCTGGGGTTTTGATGTTTCGTTGGCCAGCAATGGAGAAGAAGCGCGTGATCTCGCCGAGACGATGGATCCAGATCTGGTGATCTCGGACGTTGTCCTACCCGATGTCACGGGTCTCGAGCTCCTGCGTTGGCTCAAAAGTGGCAACACCCATCGGCCGGTGATTCTGATGACGGCGTATGGCTCGATCGACGTGGCGGTTGATGCGATGAAGGAAGGGGCTCAGGATTTCCTCACCAAGCCACTCGACTACGTCAAGCTGAGAGCGATCCTCGACGAGGCCCGCACGCTTGCTGATCCAGAGCAGGAAAACGAGCGGCAGGTGACTGGGTTGGGTCCGCTGGTCGGGTCGAGCAAGCCGATGCGGGCGCTGTATCGAATGATCGAGCTGTTGGGGCAGAATGAAGCTTCGGCGATCATCACGGGTGAAAGCGGAACCGGCAAGGAGCTGGTGGCGCAAGCAATTCACGATCTCAGCCCGCGTGAGGGACCATGTGTTGCGGTTAACGCCGCCGCCATTCCGGAGGGGATCACCGAGAGCGAGTTGTTTGGGCACGACAAAGGGGCGTTTACGGGCGCCACGTCCAGCCGGCCCGGCTGTTTCGAGATGGCGGATCGTGGCACGCTGTTTCTGGACGAGTTGGCGGAGATGCCGATGATCCTGCAGCCTAAATTCTTGCGCGTGCTCGAGGACTCCAAGGTGCGCCGGGTCGGCAGCAGCCACGAGCGGCAGTTCGACGTAAGAGTGTTGGCGGCAACCAACCGTGATCCCGAGCGTGCCGTCGAGGAACATCGACTGCGGGGCGATCTTTATTATCGGCTCAATGTTTTTACCGTGAGGGTGCCAGCGCTGAGGGAGCGGCGGGATGATATCCCGCTGTTGGCCCGGCACTTCGTACAGCAATTCAATCGTAAACACGGCGCCCGAGTCGACGGCTTCAGGAATGGAGCACTCGAGCTGTTGTCCAACTACGGTTGGCCCGGCAATGTCCGTGAGCTGCGCAATGCCATCGAGCGTGCTGTGATCTTGGCTCAGCGCGGCAAGATCGGTAGGCGCCATCTGCCACCTCAACTCCGACGCCCGGGAGGCGGAGTCAGGTCGAGCCTGGTCCTACCACCCGGTGTCAGTATGGCGGAAGCAGAGAAACTCCTCATCTTGGAGACCCTCGAGCAGGTCGGCAACAACAAGGCGGAAGCGGCTCGTCGCCTCGGCCTCGACGTCAAAACGATCCGCAACCGGTTGCGGACCTACGGCGGGACACCCGCGGGTGCCCCGACTCCCAACTAAGAGGGCGTGGAAACTCACCCCATGCTGAAGAACAAATCTTCTCGACCCCAAAGGGGTTGCACTCCACAGTCCAGGGTGGCGCGGGTACCCAGGGTGGCGCGGCGCTTCGCGCCAGCTGACCCTGGGCTTTGGTATAGAACCCCTTCAGGGTTCGAGCGCGCTGCGCGCCAAGGTCCTCCTTGTTCGGTTTAGGTCGCCATGAGAGTCTCGACCAAAATCACCGCTGCATTCGCTTTGTTCTTCCTGCTGTTTGCGGGGGTTTTGGCTTACCAGCTGTCGTTGATCAAGTCTCTGGTGGCGATCAACCGGGATCTCACTTCCATCAACTTCCAAGCTACAAAACTCTCCCGGAGTTTGATCCAGCTGGTGGGCGAGTTGTGGGAGAACACTCGCAAGTACAACGCAACCAAAGACGATATCTATGCCACCTTATGGTCCGAGGCCAGCGACAAGTTTGATGCTCGTTTGGCTGAGCTCAGCGCGCTCGAGACCGACCCTCGGGAAGAGCGGGCCGTGGCGCTCTTGGCACAGACCTGGTCGGTGGTTCGGGGGAGTCCGATTCTGCGGGCAGGTCCTCCGGTGGCGGCGGCAGAGGGTCTGTCGGAGCAACAAAGACTGCGGATCAAAGAGGCCGACGACGCGGTGCTCGAAGCCCGTCGGCGGCAGTTTTCAGCATTGACTCAGCTCGCTGAGGCGGTGGTTGGCGAGACATCGCAAACGATCGAGCGTCGCGCTGAGCTGGCCGATTTCAAGAGTCTCGAGGCTGGGCGGATTGCCGGTCAGGTAGTGCTGGGCGCGCTCGGATTAATTCTGGCGGTGAGTATCCTGACCACCCGTTCGATCAAGGTGCCGTTGCGACGATTCACCGCTGGCGCACGTGCTGTGGCGGAAGGCAAATTTTCCTACCAGCTCGATGAAACGAGCGGTGATGAATTTGCCCCACCGGCTGCCGCGTTCAATTCCATGGCGCAGCGGCTCGGTGATCTCGATCGGCTCAAGCGAGACTTCTTGGCCCATGTTTCGCACGAGCTCAAGACACCGATTGTCTCAATGCAGGAAACCAACGCGTTGCTGCTCGATCAGTTGGCTGGACCACTCAACGCCAAACAACGCCGGATTGTCAGCCTCAACCTAGACGGTGCTCGCCGCTTGTCGGCCATGATTTCCAATCTGCTCGACTTGTCGCGGATGGAAGCCGGGGCTCTCGAGTACGAATTCATTGAGAGTGATTTTGTCGACCTGGTGGAGTTGGTGGTGGAGGAGCTCGAGGGGCGGGTGCGGGAGAAGGGGCTGTGGCTCGAGGCAGACCTCTCGGCCCGGCCGTTGGTGATCCACGGTGACCGCGATCACCTGATCCAAGTGATCGAGAATCTCTACGAGAACGCGGTCAAGTTTTCAGCCATCGCCAGTACGTTGAGCTTGGCGCTGTCGACCGTCGAAGCGCCGCCGGACCATCTACCGATGCGTTGGCGTCGACGACTCGATCGATGTGGCTTCAGTCGTTTTGCTCTGTTGGCCGTATCGGACTCTGGACCCGGTGTCCCCGACAAACACAAAGAAAAGATTTTCGAGAAATTTCATCAGGTCGAAAAGTCACAGAAGAAAGGCGTCAAGAGCGGGGTGGGGCTCGGGCTCGCGATCAGTCGTGAGATTGTCGAGGCCCACCATGGCGCAATCTGGGTGACCGACAATCCGAGTACCGGCAGTACGTTCTATCTGTTGTTGCCGGTCGATCCGAGAATACCCGTGGTGGCCGAAGGGCCCGTGGAGGGCGCACAATGGACGTCTTACGAACCCTTATCGTCATACTGATGGCAAGTTTGGTGGCAGCCTGCAGCGCGTTGTCCGATGGCTCCGAACCGACCCTGGTTGCTGATGACGCTGCCTTGGTGAAGTCCTACGAAGACTTTCTGGAGCATCATCCTTTCGACGAAAAAAGTGATCAGATCTGCTTTCAGTTGGCGATGTTGCATTTGAAGCCTGGCAGTACAGCGTACGATGTCGGTAAGGCGCGAACGCGGCTATGGCAGCTCGCGGTGAGCCCTAACAGTCCATACGCCGAGGGTGCCGAGCGCATTCTGGGCCTGCTCTCTGAACTCGATCAATTGCGTGGCGAGTCATCGCTCAAGGCAAGAAGTATCGAACGCCTAGCGGAAGATGCCGCGCGCCTGGGGGAAGCCGCAAATGTTGCGGAATATCAGGTGGCTGAGAAGCGCGAGAGCGTCGAGCAGTTGTTACAGGAGCTGAAATCGCTGCGGGGTCGGATCGGGCGGCTGAGTGAGGAGAATACGTCCCAGAAGCAGCAGATCGAACGTCTTGCCGGAGAACTCCAGGCGCTCAAACGGATCGACGTTCAGCAAATGCGCTGACGTTCAGCAAATGCGCCGAGGTGAGAGCGAACGGATGTTCTCAGGCGTGCAGCGCTTCTTCTCGACGCTTGCGGCCACCGGTATAGCGGATGCGATCGAGGGCTCTCTCGCCACCATACTTTTCGACGATGCGGTCGTCGTAGTCGTCGGAGATCGTCGCCACCGCTGCGATGGCATTGAGCAGATTCGAGCGCTCCAGAGTGCGACCGAAAATCGAATAGGAGAAGAACACATCGGTGCCGACGAGGGAGAAGGCTCCAAACGGTAGCGTGTGGTTGAGCTCCAACATGCCGAGGAGAAGATCTTCGTCGACATCCACTCCTTGAACACAGTAGGCCATGACCATCACCAGGACTTCTTCCGGACCATAGAGGTCGACGGAGATTTCCATCACCGTGCTGCCGTAGCGTACGTAGAAGTGGCCTTCGTCATCTTCGTTGTAGGCTTCTTCGTCGAACAACTCGCCTAGATACAACTTGACATCTTCGTAGGCGGTGGCGTGATTTTCGTTCTCGAACCGCATAGTTTTCCTCAGTATCGTTCAGTCGCCGATAAGAGACCTGCCAGATCACGCGGCCCCATTGGCGGATCCAACCTCTTGCTGGTGTGAGCACCATCTGCCCGGTTGAGCACCGTCTGCTACTGTGCGCCTGTCTAGGTCACTGTATCACCCGAAACAGGTTCGCTCGAAAAACGTGAGCGTAGATGACTTTCGGATCGGTGGTAGCGAGTCTTGCGATCCGTTGACAGGCTCTCTGGCTTCGATTATCTTGCGAGACCGGTGTCGGCGAGCCGATGACTGCTTTACGCCGCCGTTAACGGCATAATGACCGTGTTCTCGAGCGCCTCGAGTCCGGCTACAAGATTACGAACTTCGTTTCCCTCTATAGGGGCGAAAGGAGCAGTATGAGACTTTCTTTCAAGGCGACAAATTCGGTCGCCGCCGCTGCCGCTTTGGTCGCTGTCATGGCTCCCGGCAGCCTGAGCGCGGCAGGATTTGGTATTTACGAACAGAGTGCCAAGGCCTCGGGGCTGGCTGGTGCCTGGGTTGCTCGCGCCGACGATGCGGCCGCCAACTGGTACAACCCGGCCGCGTTGGTGTGGCTTGAAGGTGGTGAGTTCCAGATCGGAACCAACATCATCAATGTGGGGGACTCCGAGCTCACCTCGAGTGATCCCAACTTCGGTTTGTTCCAGCCCACAACGTTCGAGCAAGAGTCCAACCTGGCGACGCCGTCGCATATCTACTACCGGCGTAAAGTCAATAACAACATGGCGTTTGGTGTGGGTGTGACCACTCCGTTTGGCCTGGTCACCGAATGGGGAGATCGTCCGGTGACCTTCTCCGCCGCCAAGTCGGAGCTGGCGACCTTCATCATCAACCCGAACTTGGCGTTCCGGTTGACTCAAAGTTGGAGCATCGCGGTGGGCCTCGATTACCTTATTGCGGACCTCAAGAACTTCTCCCGCGAGGTTCCGATCGATCTCGACATGAACCCACTCAATGGTCCAGAAGTGGTCGGTTTCAGCAACCTCTCCGGCGATGGTGACGAGTTTGGCTGGAATCTGGCGTTGCACCACAAGCGGGGCAACTTCTCCTTCGGCATCAATTATCGGTCGGACATCACGGCCGAAATTGATGGTGATGTCGAGTTCTCGAACTTCGGGCCGCTAGCCGGTATCTTCCAGAGCAGCCCAGGAACGGCGGATCTCAACTTGCCGCAGTCTCTGGCCGTCGGTTTGGCATGGCAGGGCAACACGTGGGGCGTCGAATTGGATGTGGTGCAGGTCGACTGGTCGGTGTTCGATGTCTTGAGGGTCGACATCGAAAACAATGTTCCGGGTTTTGTCGACGATATTGCCCTGGTCGAGGATTGGGACGACTCCAAGTCTTTTCGCTTGGGAGTCTGGCGCAAGCTCGGCCAGCATGGTGAGCTGCGGTTCGGCCTCAACCTGGAAGAAGGTGCGGTGCCGGAAGATACTCTGCGACCGTCGATTCCGGACGCTGACCGCACCGCACCGTCGATCGGCTACGGTTTCAACGGCAACAAATGGAACGTCGATGTCTACGCACAGACCTTCATTTTTGATGAAATCACCTCGGTCGGCAACGAAGAGGGTGTCATCATCGCCGAGTACGATTCCGGTGTGACCCTGCTGGGGATCACGCTGGGGCGTAAGTTTTAGGCCTCTTGGGCAGTCGAAAATCCTCCTCGATTGAAATCGGTTGGGTGGGCCGGAGCGCTCTGTGGAGTTGCCTCTGGCCCGGAGGGACTTCTGCCAGCAGCTGGCCGCCAGCTTTCTGCTAGAGTCCTGCGCTCCATGGACAAAATCATCCTGCGCGGAGCGCGTGAGCACAATCTCAAGAACCTGACCGTCGAGATCCCCCGCAATCGCCTAGTGGTGATAACGGGGGTCTCAGGCTCGGGCAAATCGTCACTAGCGTTCGACACCCTTTTTGCCGAGGGCCAGAGGCGTTATGTCGAGTCTTTGTCGGCCTATGCCCGGCAGTTTCTCCAGCAAATGGAGAAGCCGGATGTTGATTCCATCGAGGGGCTGTCGCCAGCCATTTCGATTGAACAGAAGTCGGTGTCGCGAAACCCGCGGTCTACGGTCGGTACGGTGACCGAGATCCACGACTATCTGCGCCTGTTGTACGCCTCGATCGGGATCCCGCATTGCCCCAGCTGTGGCCAGACGATCCGGCCGCAAACCGTCCAACAGATGGTCGATCGGGTGATGGCGCTGCCCGAGAAGAGTCGGTTGCAGCTTTACGCACCCTACGTTCGCGGCAAGAAGGGTGAGTACAAGAAGCAACTGCAGCAAATGTCACGCGAGGGTTTTGTGCGTGCCCGCATCGATGGTGAGGCGGTGGACCTATCCGGTGAGCCGCCCCAACTCGACAAGCAGAAGAAACATCAAATCGACATCGTGGTTGACCGCCTGGTGGTCAAACCTGGCATCGAGAAGCGTCTGTCGGCCTCGATCGAGACAGCGCTCAAGGTTAGCGGCGGTCTGGTGGTACTGGCTCCACAGGGTGGACGTGAGGAAACCTTGTCGCAGAATTACGCCTGCATCGATTGTGGCACCAGCCTGACAGAGATCACGCCACGTCTGTTCTCGTTCAACAGCCCATACGGTGCCTGCTCGGAGTGTTCCGGCTTGGGCACCCTGATGGGGGTCGACGTGGACAAAGTGGTCACCGATGCTGACCACTCGATCGCCGCTGGTGCAATTGGGCCCTGGCGACCGGGTTCGAGCTCGTTTCAAATGCGTATGGTCGAGAGCCTGGCGGAAGACCTTGGCTTCTCGTTGGATACGCCTTGGCGCAAGCTGCCGGCCAAGGTGCGCAAGATGCTCCTCACCGGCTCGGGGAAACGTGAAATCTCGTTCAGCCTGAAGAGTAAACGCTCGTCCTACCAGTGGCAGGGGGTTTTCGAAGGTATCGTGCCGCGCCTCGATCGACGTTACCGTGAGACCGATTCGGTGTCAGTGCGGACGGAGATCGAGAAATACATGTCGATCAATACGTGTCCGGCTTGTGATGGCCGACGGCTGCGTCCCGAAGCGTTGGCGGTTACTGTCGGCGGTCATGCGGTGGATGAGTTATTGCGCATGCCGGTGACGCGGATGCTCGAGGTCGTGAAGAGTTTGGATCTCACCCGTCGTGAGCGCACCATCGTCAAAAAAGTACTGCAAGAGGTCGCCGATCGGCTACATTTTCTGGCCGATGTCGGGGTCGGTTATCTCACCCTCGATCGTTCCTCGGCTACCTTGTCCGGCGGCGAGAGCCAGCGTATCCGCCTAGCGACGCAGATTGGCTCGAAGCTAATGGGGGTACTTTATGTGCTCGACGAGCCTTCGATCGGCCTGCATCAGCGCGATAACGCACGGTTGATCAAGACACTGCAGGGTATGCGCGATCTTGGCAACTCGGTGCTGGTGGTGGAGCATGATGAGGACACCATCCGGGCCGCCGATTGGGTGATCGATCTCGGACCTGGTGCCGGCGTCCATGGCGGTGAGGTGGTGGCTGAGGGCCCTCCCGAGGATTTTGAGAACCCGAAGGGTTCGCTGACTGGCAAATACCTCACCGGCGTCCTACAGGTACCGGTTCCCGAGCGTCGGCCGATCGACGCCGAGCGGGCGGTAACGATCGAGGACGCAAGCCACAACAATCTTCGAGGGCTCGATGTCCGGTTTCCGCTGGGTGTGCTGACGGTAGTCACCGGGGTCTCGGGATCGGGCAAGAGCAGCCTGGTCAACGACATCTTGCACAAAGCCCTGGCGGCTCACTTTTACCGTGCGAAGGACCGTCCGGGTGAACATCGACGGGTGGTGGGTCTCGATCAACTCGACAAAGTAATCTCGATCGATCAGAGCCCCATCGGTCGGACCCCGCGGTCTAATCCTGCCACCTACACCAATGTCTTCAACCACATTCGATCTCTGATGGCGAAGACACCAGAGGCGCGCATGCGGGGTTACAAGCCGGGGCGCTTCTCGTTCAATGTCAAAGGCGGGCGCTGTGAAGCCTGTTCGGGTGATGGACAAATCAAGATCGAGATGCATTTCCTGCCCGACATTTACGTCACCTGTGAGATCTGCGGCGGCAAACGCTACGATCGTGAGACCTTGCAAGTACGATACAAGGGGCTCAACATCGCGGAAATTCTCGAACTCACTGTGGAGCAGGCACGGGACGTGTTCGAGCACATCCCCCCTGTCGAGCGCATTCTTTCGACGTTGAACGATGTCGGTCTGGGCTACATACGGCTCGGGCAGCCCGCAACCACCATTTCCGGTGGTGAAGCACAACGGGTCAAGCTGGCAACCGAGCTCTGCAAACGTTCGACCGGCCGCACTCTCTACTTGCTGGACGAGCCCACGACCGGCTTACACTTCGAGGATGTGCGCAAGCTTCTCGAAGTGCTCCATCGGCTGGTGGACAAGGGCAACACAGTGATTGTCGTCGAGCACAATCTGGAAGTCGTCAAGACTGCGGATTGGGTGATCGATCTGGGTCCCGAGGGTGGCGATGGTGGCGGCGATTTGGTGGCCGAAGGCACCCCAGAAATGGTGGCGAAAGTCAAAAAAAGTTATACCGGGAACTATCTCAAAACGATCTTGGCTCGCGACAAGAAACGACAGCGGAACGTTGCTTGACCGGATGTAGCTCGATCGGATTGGGCTTGACCAGACGTGGCTCGACCAGGCCGTTGTTTGACCGAGGAGCCGCGCTTCAGCGCGGAACCCGACGTTCGGCCTGGTAAAATCTCCGCTTCATGAAACGGAAAGAGCTCATCAAGCTCGGCTTTGGTAGCCGAGAGTTGTCGATGGCAGCGGTCGAGGCGGTCAAGGCAGCCTCTCGAGCCGGGTATAAGAAACCGGCGTTGCGGCGGTTGCTGAAAAACTTGGCTGTGAATCCGGGCTTGTTCGAGGAGGATGAGCTTTTTGGCGCGTTGGCCAAGCAGGTTGGGGCTCGACACGCTCGAGCGGAATCCTTCGTGCCGCGGAGGGAGCAGGCACCGTACCGCCGGTGGGGTGACGATATCGACGCGCTAGCGGTGCGACAGATGGAGAACGCTTGCAGTCTGCCGGTTGCCGCCCAAGGGGCGTTGATGCCGGACGCTCACGTCGGCTACGGGTTGCCGATCGGTGGGGTGTTGGCGACCCGCAACGCGGTCATCCCATACGCGGTGGGTGTCGATATCGCCTGTCGGATGAAGATGACGGTATTCGATTTGCCGGTCGGATCATTGACCGGGGCTCGCGACCGTCTGCGCAAGGTGCTCGCACGCGAGACGCGGTTCGGTATCGGTGCGTCCTTTCGTCAACGTCGGCAGCACGACGTGCTCGACGCGGACTGGTCGGTCTCGCCGGTGACCCAGCGACTCAAAGACAAGGCCTGGGCACAACTAGGAACCAGCGGCAGCGGCAATCACTTTGTGGAGTATGGCTCACTCGAGGTTTTCGCCCAAGGATCCGAGGACGTCGGACTGCCGGAAGGTGAGCACCTGGCCCTGTTGAGCCACAGTGGCAGCCGAGGAGCAGGGGCAACAGTCGCCAGCCATTACAGCAAGTTGGCCATGGAGCTTCATCCGGAGTTACCCAAGGAGTTACGGCAGCTCGCTTGGCTCGACCTGTCGAGTGAAGCCGGGCAAGAGTATTGGCAAGCGATGCAGCTGATGGGTCACTACGCAGCGGCGAATCATGCCTGTATCCATCGGCACATTGCGAAGGCCTTGGGGGCTGATGTTCTGGCCGACATCGAGAATCATCACAATTTTGCCTGGCAGGAAGTGCATCAAGGCGAGACTCTGATCGTCCATCGCAAAGGGGCTACGCCGGCTGCGGATGGTGATCTGGGAATCATTCCGGGCACGATGGCCAGTCCGGCTTATCTGGTGCGAGGTCTTGGCAACCCGGCATCCCTCAATTCGTCGAGCCACGGTGCGGGGCGAGTGATGAGCCGTACGCGAGCGAAAAATTCGTTCACCTGGTCCGAGGCCCGGAAGCTGCTGGAAGGTCGCGGGGTCGAATTGTTGTCCGCCGGTCTCGATGAAGTGCCGATGGCTTATCGAGATATCGACCAGGTGATGGCTGCCCAGCGTGATCTAGTCGAGTCGTTAGCCCGTTTTCAGCCTCGGATGGTCAAAATGGCTCCGGCTGGCGAACGACCCGAGGACTAGAGCGGACGGAGTGCCGGACTGACGGGGTGCCGGACTGACGGGGTGCAGGTCTGACAGAGTAGGGGTCTTATGGAGGAATCGTGGCGGAAGAGGACTACGAAGTCATCGCTCTGAGGATCAGCTGGCCGATGGTGTCCATCGGTTGCTTCTTGCTGACCTTGCCGGCTAAATATCTGCTTGGGTTTTTACCGTGGCGGCCACAACCGATTTGGTTGTGGCCGTTGGTGCCACCGTTGGTCATCTTCGGCTTGTCGATCCTGGGCTTTGTGGTGGGCTGGATCGGCTTCAGGTATTCCGAGCGACAGGGACTGGCAAAAGTCGGAATGTTCTTGAATGGCGTCGTTCTGGCGATCGTTGTCTTGATGATTCTGTTGTGGCTCTACATCATCGGTGTCCGCTGATCGCCGACACGACTGATCGCCGACACGGCTGGTCGCCGGACCAAGAGTTCATTCACAGGGTTCGATTGTATCGATCCGAAAAGGCTCGCCGCCGAGATCGATGGTGTCACCCGGAGTGAGACCCAGTAGCGATTTGGCCATGTCGGACTCGTTCGAGAGGATGTCCTTTTCAGGCTCACTCTCCCACGGACCGAGAATGGTGATCGTACGGTGGGTGCCATTCTTCGCCACGAGGGTTATCTTTGCGCCGATAATCACCTCATCACCTTTGACTTGCGACGGATCGATCGGCCGTACCCGCGTCAGGTCGTGGTTGAGTGCCGAAGCGCGTGCCGAGAGGTACTCGTGACGCTGGCGAGCGCTCTTATACTCGAAGTTTTCGCGCAGATCCCCGAGTTCTCTGGCCTCTTCGATCGCTCGGCGGTTAGCGGGAATCTCAACCTCGGCGAGCTCCTTCATCTCGACTCTCTTGGCAGAGATACTCTCGAGCATTGCGTAGAGGAGTGCCTCTTCCTCTTGGCGCAGCTCAGGGAAGCGGAGGTGGATAGCGTTGATCAGCGGTTGGCGTTGATAGTCTTCGAGGTTGCCCGTCTTTTCGAGTGTGACGGCAACTTCCTCGGCCTGGGCTTGATCGAGGTGGGAGAGCAGTCGCGGCAACGTGCCTCCCGACTCCACCAGTGGCATCAGGCGCGCAGCTCGGAAGCTGGCGAAGGCGTCGTCATTCAGCACGAATAGGAGTTGTTTGACCATTCGGATCGGGTTACGCCCTAGCCACTCCGGTCGATCCGAGGCGCGTTCGAGAAACCATACGAAGGCCGGCGGGTTCTTCTTGGGCTGGCTGAGGAGTTGATCAAAGAAGCTCTCCATATGCTGCGGTTCTGTCTCAGCGAGTGCCTCGGTCAGCATGTCGAGTGATCGGGCATCCTTCTCTTGCAGCAACATTTGAGCGTAAAGATCGGTCCAGTCGTCCCGCTGTTCTCGCAGCAATGTGTAGGTCCGCTCGCGCAGTGGACGGGCTTGGATACCGGCCAGCATTGGGCGTGGATCTTTCAACGAGCTCACTAGAGTCTGCGGTGACCAATCGACCCTGGCTGAAAAATCTCCACCGCGGTCGAGAGCAAACCAGATTTCGCAACACAAGCCGGGGTCCTTCGTGATGAATTTGGCTGCTTGACCCACGAGAGTGGCTGACATGCGCTCACGCAATTCCTCGTCTCGTGCACCGTCCCGTCGCAGCAGCTCCATTTGTCCCCGTGGATCCGCCTCGGTGAAGGACTGCCAGACAGCACCATGGGCGTCGGCGGTCGACTCGGCCCACTCATAGGCGCGCTTGACCTTGGGTGAAGCGATGACCTGAGGGTGCTTGCGAGCGGCTGTCCACCAGCTATTCCATTTCTTCTCGGGGACGATACCCGCCAAAATGCGTTTAATCTGGGCACCGGTGAGAGGCTCGTCATAACTCTCGAAGACGGCAAACAGTAGATCGCTCGGCGATTTTTCTTTGAGCTCGAGGAGCTTCTCTGGCGTCACCATCTTCGTATAGAGGATGTGCCCCGGCGACAACGGCTGGAGCAACTTGGAGGCTCCTCCGAATCCGACCTGCAAGGTGACGTCGTCTTCGAAGAGCACCTTAAAGCTCTCCAAAGCCATGTTGACGTCCTCTACCCGGCCTCCGCCTTTACCTTCCATTTGGACGATCGAGCCGATATCGAAGGCGAGCAGGCCAGCTAACCGCTGGGCTTTTTTCCAGGTCTTTGGGAGATCGTCCACTGCTCGGTGCAAGCCGACTTTTTCGAGCATCTGCTCGTAGCTCGGCCGATCGCCGTAGACCTTTTCTAGAGTCTCGAGGATAGCAGTATGGGCGTTGTCGGAATCGACGAGCAGATGCTCCGCCCGGCGCAACAGCTCAAGGCGAACCGCCCATTCACCTCTCTCGGTCAACTGATCGTCCACGAGCTCGAGTAGAAAATGAGCTGTTTCTGTTTCACCTGCTTTGCCGAGGGCTTTGGCGACCGGCACGAAGAAAGACAGGTTGAGTGGGTCTTCCTCCACTTTAGCGAGCCAGAGTTCCTCAATCGCTGCCATATCGCCGTTGGCGATATTTTCCTCGATGGTGGTGCGATATGCGTCGTCGATGCTTTCTTTGCTGGACCGAATCATTTGAGTGAACCTATCAGAAGCCGGAATGGGGCAGTTGTAGCTTACCTCCCCGATGAATGACGATGGCCAATCAGACTGTGGACTCGGCGAAGCGAGCCAAGGGTGCGCCTGCCCTGGCCATTGGGGCGGATCTCGCCGTCTGAGGCGTAGACTCGCTAAAGTATAGGGGATGGATGATCCCGTGCGGCAGAACCTGCGTGCTCGTTTGCGCAGAGCTGGCTCCAAAGAGCTCGTTCGCCTGGTTTCTGAAGAGGCGCGAGCGCTGACGGTGGGCGATGTGATCGCGGTCTTGAGGAGTCCCTTCGTCACCGCGGAAGTCATTGATGAGCTGTCGTTGTTGCGATCGCTCCTGGCCAACTACGAGGTGCGCTGCGCCATCGCACGGCACCGGCGGACGCCAGAAATTGTTGCTCTCCGATTCGTATCCGGGCTTTTTTGGCGTGATTTGTTGGAGATCACGGTCGATATGCGTATCAGGTCAGCAGTGCGGACGGTAGCCGAGAAGTATCTCCTCCAGCGTCTCGAGCGGTTGACGACCGGCGAGAGAGTCACGTTGGCTCGGCGGGCTACATCTAGTGTTTTGGCTCAATTGCGGCATGATCCCAACCTGAAGGTGATCAAGGCATTGCTCCACAACGCTCGCTTGACCGAACCGGTTGTACTACCGTTGGCGGCGAGTGAGTCTGCGCTGCCCCGCGTTCTCGACCTGATTGCTTCGAATCCCAAGTGGGGCAGTCGTTATGAGATCAAGGTCGCGCTGAGCCGCAATACGCGGTCCCCCTTTCGAGCGGTTTTCGAGATTTTGCCGACCTTGCGACGGCAAGATTTGGTTGATGTGGCGAATCACGAACCACATTCATGGGTCGTGCGGCACCGAGCTCGCGAACTGTTGGAGGATGACGGGGTTGCCAAAACAAAGAATTCGTCAGACATTTGACCGCCCCAGACCCCTGCCGTTAAAGTTGAGCCGCCGATAATGTTGGGTGAATTCGGGATTCGGTCGTCGAGAAACCTCGAAATCGGACACCGATCTCAACTGCAAGGTCGATAAGCCCGGCAGCTCGGATGTCGATGGAAGGCTCTCCACGTTTCGGTCGCAGGGATCGCCCCGAGCGCATGAAAAAAAATCCGCGAAACGACGAAGACGAGCGTTCCGAAGACGCACCGGTAGTAGCTGAGCCTGAGTCGTTCGGCACCTGGCTTCGCAGGCAGCGTGAAGTCCGCGAGATCGATCTGCGTGAGATCGCGGATTCGAGCAAAGTCGGCATGTCCTATTTGCAGGCCTTCGAAGAGGACCGTTTCGACGTCCTGCCGTCGCCAGTTTTCGCAAAGGGGTTTCTGCGGCAGTATGCACGGTACGTTGGACTCGATCCCGAAGAGGTCGTCAACTTCTATCTCGCGGCCCGTCACCCTGAAGGTGAAGCTGAGCCCGATTTGCAGCCACGAACCTCTCCCGAGGCGCAGTCCAGCAAGTATCTCTACTTGGCTCTGATCCTGGTTGCCGCGTTGGTCCTGTTGGTCGGCTTGTTGTCGACGTACGGGGACCGACTCGGCTCGCTGATGGCTCCGTCGTCGGCAAAGCCCGAACCGGCTCAATCTCAGGTTGAGGAACCATCGGCAACTGCCGATGCGGCCGACGGTGTAGTTGCAACAGGCGGTGCACCTTCAACCGGTGGAGTTTCGTCAACGAGCGGTGTCGGGTCAGGAGACTCAGCCGGCACCGGGGACCGAGTTTTTGCCGGTGCACCTCATTCGGAAGTGGCGGACTCGGCTGGCGAGAACCCGCCGATTGCCTCCCAAGCCAATGCTGTCCCTGGGTTGCCAGTGCGGGTGACGCTCGACTTCATGAGTGATTGTTGGGTCGAAGCCTCGGTTGATGGCGTCAAGGAGCTATCCGAGCTCAAAGTACAAGGCGAGTCGTTGTTACTTGCTGCCAAAGAGGTCGTAGAGTTCAAGGTTGGTGACGTCGGTGCCGTACAGGTCGAAGTTAATGGTGTTCCGTTCGAAATCGAGAATAACGATGGTAAAGCGGTGCGCACTGTGCGCATTGATCTCGAGACGATTGCGGGAGTGAAAGCCGGCCGAACGGCGGTTTCTCGATCGAGTGATCCCGGCAGCATTCCCACTAACGAGGCCGGCCGCTGAGCGTACGGGTTCGCCAAGGCGTGTCCCCGTGGTAAGAAGAGCATGACGACTCAAAGTAGCTTGCTCGACCAGATCCTTTCAGGGACCAATCGACAGCTGCAGGTCCTTGCAGCTTCGGGGTTGGTGCCGCTGCCGCCAGAAGAGCTGTTGCCGATCCAGGTGGCTTTGGCGAGCAGTCCAGACCATGAGATCGCTGGCAAAGCGCGCGAAGCGTTGGACAGCGTCGAACCTCGAGTCACAGTCGACTTTCTTGCTCATCACGCCGGTGAATCAGAGCTCACCTACTTTGGCATCCGGAGCAATCAGTCGGCAGTGTTGGAGGCGGTGGTGCGGCGTCGGGATGTGCCGCGTGAGCTGTTGGCACAGATGGCTCCCAACTTAGCTGCGGAGCTGCAAGAAGTTTTGGTCCTGCGGCAGGATGCGATCGTCGAAAATCCCGAGATTCTGGTAGCCCTCGAACGCAACCAGCAACTCTCGGCCTACGCCAAAAGGCGAATTTGGGAGTATCGAGAGCATCTCCTGCCTCGAGACAAGCTACCGCCCAAGAAGCCTGAAGAGATTCTCGCGGAGGCTGAAGCGCTCACCGAGAACGAGGTGGAAGAGGCGATCGAAGAAGCGAGAGATCGGCCATCAGAAGGTAATCTCGAGGAGTCTACCGGTCTTACCGACGCGCAGATTCGGTCTCTATCCATACCGGTGCGAGTCAAGATGGCCCGCGGTGCCAACCGGCAAGTACGTTCCATTTTGATTCGCGACCCCAACGCTCAGGTTGCACTCTCGGTTTTGTTGGGCAACAGCCTGCCGGATCAAGAAGTTGAGCAGATCGCCAGCAGCCGAGGGGTCGTAACCGAAGTTCTAGCCGAGATTCCGAAACGACGGGAGTGGATTCGCAAGTACGCGATCGCCAAAGCTCTAGTGAAGAATCCACGGACTCAGCTGGCGACATCGATTGGCTTGGTGCCGCGCATGACGCTGCGGGATCTGCGCGATCTCGCCCGTGACAAGAATGTTCCTGATGGTGTGCGCTCTATCGCTCGTCGTCTCTTTATGGCCAGGCAGTGAGACGGTAAGCTAAATCGTCGATAGAATACGTTTGAGGGACTGGTGCCTAGATGAGCAAGGATTTCTACAACGTGCTGGCGCTGCCGCGTGACGTCAAACCACCGGATATCAAAGCGCGGTTTCGCGAGCTTGCACGTGAACGCCATCCAGATCGATTCCAGGGTGACGATAAGGCGAAGGCAGAGACAGACTTTCAAGACATTACCGAAGCCTTCAACATCCTGATGGATCCGGTACGCAGGCGCCAGCACGATCTCGATCTAGATCGACCGACCCGTAAGTCGGTTCACGACCCCCAAGAGGTTGTGCGGGTCTATTTGAATCGCGGTATCCGGGCCTTCAAGAAGAACAATCTAGCGGAGGCGGCGGCCAACTTCTCGCGGGCGACGGAGAAAGATCCCGAGAACTATCAGGCGTGGCACCATCTAGCCTTGACCTGCGCTCGCGAGCAGCGCTGGTTGCCGAAGGCTCAGGAAGCGATCGTCAAAGCCTGTGAGTTACGGCCGCGCCATGTGGCTTACTTGAAACTGGCGGGCAAGATCTTCGCACGCAGTGGGATGACGTCTCGTGCGAAACAGTATTACAATCAGGCATTGAGAGAGGGTGGCCCAGATCTCGCGATCAGCAAAGGGCTCAAGGCCCTGGAAGAAGCTCCGAGGCAGGATCAGGAGAAGGGTAAACCTGGTCTCTTCAGGAAGATCTGGTAATGCTGCGTATCGAATCCTTCGGCTCGACTGACGTCGGGTTGCTTCGGACCCACAACGAAGACTGCTTCGACGTCAACGACAAATTCCAGGTCTACGTCGTCGCTGACGGGATGGGGGGGCACAACCACGGCGAGATTGCCTCCCAGATCGCGGTGGAGTCGATTCACGACTTCATTGTCAGCAGCATGGACAACGACGGCACACTGCCGATCGGCTACGACTCCAGCCTGCATCAGCATTCCAATCATCTGAAACGCTCGATTCACACTGCCCATGATCAAGTCTTGGATGCAATCCGTGAAGATGGTGCGCTGCTCGGCATGGGAACAACAGTTGTCGGGGCAATGCACAAAGAGAGGGTTGTGGCGATCGCGCATGTCGGTGACAGCCGAGGGTATCGGCTACGGGATGGTCATCTCGAGTTACTGACGCAGGATCACACCTGGGTCAACGAACAAGTGGTTGCCGGGTATCTCTCCGAAGAGCAGGCCAAGTCTCATCCACTGAAGAATGTTGTGACCCGTGCCCTCGGCGGCGACAGCGACATCGTGGTAGACGTCACGGAGACCGAAGCGCGCGGCGGCGATCTTTTTCTACTGTGCTCGGATGGGTTGACCACGATGCTCAGTGACGAGGAGATCCACGAGCGGCTGGTAGCGGAAGCATCGCTCGATGAAATTGGTCTTCGCCTCATTCGAGATGCCAACGCTCGGGGCGGATTCGACAACGTAACCGTGGTGCTGTTCAAGATGCATACCGACGAAGGGGCCAATGGGCAGTCCCTTCCTGCCGAGGCTACAGCCGGTCAACAGACTTGATGCCTCGAGAGTGCTGGCCTGTCCACTAGAGGGGACAGTCCGGGATGTTGGTCTTTAGTCCTTGACCCGTGTCATGTCCGGGGTTATCCTCCCCGTCCTGCCCGCACACGACAGTGTTGGGCATCTCGGGGCGTAGCTCAGCCTGGTAGAGCGCACGGTTCGGGTCCGTGAGGCCGGAGGTTCAAATCCTCTCGCCCCGACCAATAAACCCGCAAGATCTCGCCGTAACCCGACCGCGAGACATCGCTAGCGGCGCAATCCCAGCGCCGCTACGGCTGCTTGAAAGCCGATGTCGAATCTCCTATCCTTTGAACCGGTTTCCCGGTTCAGGTTCGACGTGATCCTCTAGGCCCCGCGCCGTGCTCGGCCTCGGGTAGGATTGGAAGCTGCCCGGAATAGAAATTGCTGCTGTCGGTCTAAGAAACGGAACGCCCAAGCTTGCACCAACGCCGAGAACGAACTGGAGGACAAGGATGAGCGCAGCGAACGCCCGAGAACAGCAATGGTTTGGACATCCCAGGGGGCTGTCCACTCTCTTCTTTACCGAGATGTGGGAACGCTTCAGTTATTACGGGATGCGGGCGCTACTGCTCCTGTTCATGGTTGATGCAGCCAATGGCGGTTTGGGTATGGAGACCCGTCAAGCGGGCGCCATTTATGGCCTGTATACGTTTGGTGTATATGCGCTGGCGCTTCCTGGAGGATGGATCGCTGACCGATTGGTCGGTCAGCGCCGTGCGGTGTTGTACGGCGGTGTTTTGATCGCTCTCGGCCACTTCAGCCTAGCAATTCCGGCCATGCCAGCCTTTTTTGGTGGCCTCTTCCTCATCGTCCTCGGTACCGGTCTGCTGAAACCCAATGTCAGCGCCATTGTTGGTGATCTCTACACGGACAAGGGAGCCCGACGCGACGCTGGTTTTTCGATCTTCTACATGGGTATCAACCTCGGCGCCTTTGCTGGCCCGCTCATCTGTAATTTTCTCGGCGAGCCACGGGATGGTGTGACATGGGTCAATTGGCACTATGGTTTCGGGATCGCCGGAGTCGGCATGACTCTGGGGCTCGTCCAATATGTTCTGGGGCAGAAATATCTCACCGGCGCTGGCGAGTTGAAGGGCGAGTTTGCTCGAGCCGATAGTGTAGCGAGCGCCCGGCGAAGCTTCGCGATCGGGCTCAGCGTGATCATCGCCCTCGTCGTCGCCATTGTCGCGTTGAGCAGTTCTGGGATCCTGCCTTTGACGTTGGTTGGTTTCGCCAAGACAACCGGCGTTACGGTGACCGTGCTCGCAGCTCTCTATTTTGCCTGGGTTATCGGATTCGTCTGCCACAACAGTACCGAGCGTAAGCGTGTGGGGGTTTGTGCTTTGCTTTTTCTCGGTGCGGCGTTCTTCTGGTCGGGTTTCGAACAGGCCGGTTCATCGATGAATCTTTTTGCCAGCGAGCTCACTGATCGTGTGATCTTCGGCTGGGAGGTTCCGGCAGGTTGGCTGCAATCCGTCAATCCAATGTTCATCATCTTGATGGCTCCCGTCATGGGGATGTTGTGGGTGTGGCTCGATCGTCGTGCCCCCTCGATACCGGTCAAGTTCGGCTTTGGATTGGCGCTCTTGGGCGTCGGCTTCCTGGTACTGGCCTGGGGTTCGAGCTCGACTGGAGACGGCAGCAAGGTCGGTATGCAGTGGTTGATCGTGACGTACTTCTTTCACACCGTCGGTGAGCTCTGTCTGAGTCCGGTGGGTTTGTCGAGTATGACCAAGCTAGCTCCTGATCGCCTCGTTGGCCAGATGATGGGAACCTGGTTCATGGGCTCAGCCTTGGGTAATCTCATCGCCGGATTGGTGACGGGATACATCGAAGAAATGGCGATGCCAGATCTTTTCCGCACGGTGGCCATGATTGTGATCATCGCTGGTGCGGTATTCCTGGTTACCAGCCCTGTCATCAAGAAGATGATCGGTAACCTGGACGAGAAGTCGGCAGCGAGCTAGCGCCTTTGGGCTTTCGCTAAAAGGTGATCGGGGGCTCGTTCAGTGCTCCCGATCATCGAACAGGTCCAACTGCTCGGGTCCCACGTGACCGGTCGATAGGCCTGATCCAGTGACTCCGAGCAGCCGGACGCCTCGATTTTCGGCGTCCGTCGAGCGTAGTAGGTCCGTCGCCAGCGTCGCCATCAACTCGGCTGAGGCGGTGGGGCGATCAAGGCTGCGAGAACGAGTCAAGGTCGTGAAGTCGGGGTACCGTACTTTGACGGTAATTGTGCGGGCTGTGATTTCGCGCCGTTGGAGCCCAGCCGCGACCCGCTGTGCCAGGTTCTCCAGCTGGGCGTCCATCTCTTCGAGATGGCGGATGTCCTGGGCGTAGGTGCGTTCGCTGCCAAGACTCTTGCGCTCACGATCGGTTCGCACGGGGCGTTCGTCGACGCCGCGGCTGAAGTTGTAGAGGCCTTGGCCGTGACGTCCAAATCGCCGCTGCAAGGCTTCTTGCTCGAGGGCGCGCAGTTCGGCGATGGTCTTGACGCCGAGCTCGTTCAGTGCCTTTTCGGTCGCGGGCCCGACGCCGTGTAGTCGGCGAACCGGTAACGGGTCGAGAAAAGTCTGAACCCGTCGCGGTTTGACAACCGTCAAGCCGTCGGGTTTGTCGAAGTCTGACGCGATTTTCGCGATTAGTCGATTGGGCCCAACCCCCACACTGACGGTGAGATTACGCTCCTCCTGTACTCGTAGTCGGATCGCTTGTGCGACGGCGGTGGCGCTGCCGTAGGGCTCCAGGTGCTCAGAGACGTCGAGATAAGCCTCGTCGAGGGATGCCGGCTGGACGATCGGTGTGAAGCAGCGGAAGATCTCGAAGATGGCACGGCTTTCTTCGCTGTAACGCGGAAATTCGGGTTTGATGAACACGACATGAGCGCATCGCCGCAGCGCCTGGGCAGCCGGCATCGCTGAATGGATACCATATTTTCGCGCTTCGTAATTGGCAGCGGCGACGACGCCACGGCCGTTGGGATTGCCGCCGATCACCAATGGCTTGTGACGTAGGGAAGGATCGTCCCGCATGTGGACCGCGGCATAGAAGCAGTCCATATCGCAATGCAAGATGCGTCGAACAGTCGAATTTTTGCGATCCAGGGTGCTCACATCCATGTATTTTACCGCCCTAGTACCGCCTTGGCCAAGCAGAGTCGATAGAACTTGCCCTTCCACTGAATAGAGGAGATCTTGCGGCCTGCTTCGAAGCTGCTCGCCGTAATCCCTTGTGTCCTTCACCGGAGTCCCCGGTGAAGGCCTCGAACCGAAGGTCTTCATCGTGTTGGGGTCTTGGCCGTTTTGTTGTGTTAGCGTTTCGAGTTGACTTATGCCCGAAATTTCATCGAAATTGCCGGCGGAAGGTACTCCGTCTAGCAAACCGACAACGCCCCAAGCGGCTGCGCCCAACCCGAGTTTGCGGGTTGCAGTGAGTTCCTCTACAGCAGAGACAGCTCGGCGCTGGATTTGGATGGTGACGGTGATTCTGATCCTGGGCGCGGGGTGGGTGTTGTATGTATTGCGTGCGTCGATCGCTCCTGCTCTCGACGATTGGCTGCCGAGTCTTCAGCGAGCCTCGCCGCCGCCGGTGATCGAGACTCTCGAAGTTCAGCAAGAGCCGGCAGTGGTGGAGGAGCCGGCCGAACCAGTCTGGACTTATGTTGAGATCGAAACCGCCATCGCGCCTCTACCCGAGGCGGTAGATGCCTTGATCACCGCCGGTCTGAAAGAGCTGCCGGAATTCTCTGGGCTCGACTCTTCCGATGAGACACGAGTGCTTTTGGTGCGCAATCGCTGGGGCTTGTGGGGACGTATCTGGCTTAACCGAGTCGATCAGCTCGAGAGCCAAATGCCGCCGATCCAAGACTGTGAAATTCACGCCGCTCTGGAACCGACCTGCCGAGCCTTGGTTGCTAGCCTTGCAGCATTAATTCAGGTGCCCGCAGCGGATCGGTTGGAAGCCGCCAAGGAAAGTTTTGCCGAAGCCGCCGGAATCCTGGAGGCGTTACGCAATCCACCGGAAGAGCTGCTGGAAGAAGCAGCGTCGGGAAGTGTCGATTGAACAGCGCCGGAATTTTCGAGACTTACCGGAGTCAGCTGATCTACGACGCCAAGACGTAGGAGAACACCAAGGGGGCGACGATCGTGGCGTCCGACTCGATGATGAATTTGGGAGACTCTGAAGTCAGTTTGCCCCAGGTGATTTTCTCGTTGGGTACAGCGCCGCTATAGGAGCCGAAAGACGTGGTCGAGTCGCTGATTTGGCAAAAGTAAGACCACATCTTTGCCGGCTGCCTCAGATCTTGTTCGATCAAGGGCACAACACAGATCGGAAAGTCGCCGGCGATGCCACCACCGATTTGGAAGAAACCGATTTCCCGCTCGCGAGTTTCCTCCAAGTACCAGTTGATCAGCGTTTTCATGGTTTCGAGCCCGCCGGCAACCGTGCCGAGATTCTCTATTTTGCCTGTCAAATGGTTCGCCACAAAAATGTTGCCGAGGGTGGAGTCTTCCCAGCCCGGGACAAAGATCGGCAAATCAACTTGGGCGGCCGCGATCATCCACGAATCCCGTGGATCGATCTCATAATGCTGCTCGAGTTCGCCACTGCGGATCATGCGATACAAGAATTCATGAGGTAGCAGGCTCTCTCCAGCCTGATCAGCTGCTTGCCATTGCTCGACGATCAGAGCCTCGATTTTACGCATGGCCTCTTCTTCTGGGATACACGTGTCTGTCACTCGATTGAGCCCTTGTCGCGCAAGGTCGAGCTCCTCTTCGGCTGTCAATGCACGCCAGTTCGGAATTCTTCGATAGGAGTTGTGAGCGACAAGGTTGAAGATGTCTTCTTCCAGGTTGGCGCCAGTGCAGCAGATACCGTGGATCTTGCCCTGTCGGATCATCTCGGCCAGTGAGATACCGAGCTCAGCGGTCGACATGGCACCGGCCATGGTGAGCAGCATCTTGTTACCCACGGCCAGCTGATCGACCCAGGCCTGAGAAGCTTCGACAGCAGTTCTGGCGTTGAAGTGCCGGTAGTGGCGGAGCATGAACTCCTTGATTGTTGCGGCATCGTTCGACATGGTGATCTCCAAAGAACGGGGCCAGAATGGCAGGCGGCCCCGAAGAGACGGTGACCCCGAAAGGACGTGTGGACAACCTCGAGAGAAGAGGTGCGTAAGCGGCGATACTTTAGCAAGCGACGCTAGTCTTAGGCGAGTCTCTAAAGCTTTTTGCGAGCCTTCAGTGCGTGCTAGAGTCACGCGCCCGAAGCTGCCCCCAAACGAAGGAGTCTCGACGATGGATACGAAGCGTCCGGCGGATCGTTGGTCGATTGCCGATTCCGTAGATCTATACGGTATCGGCGCCTGGGGCCGGGGTTATTTCTCGGTCAACGAGCTTGGCCATCTCGAGGTAGGACCCAACACCGAAGCCTCCAAGGTGCTCGATCTCAAGGCGTTGGTTGACGAGGTGAAAGAGCGTGGCATCGCAGCGCCGCTGCTGATCCGATTCTCCGACCTGTTGGAAGCTCGCATCGTTGAGATCCATACCGCGTTTCGCCAAGCGATGGATGAGAATGAATACGCTGGTGACTATCGGGGGGTTTATCCGATCAAGGTCAACCAGAATCGCATCATCTTGGAAGATCTGGTGGACTATGGGCGCCCTTTCCACTTCGGTCTCGAAGCCGGTTCCAAACCTGAGTTACTGGCGGTTATGGCCTTGGTGTCCGACCCCGAGGCGCTCATCGTGTGTAATGGATATAAGGACGAAGAGTACATCGAAACTGCACTGTTGGCATCTCGCCTCGGTCCAAAGGTGGTGTTGGTGGTCGAGAAGCTATCGGAGCTTCGATTGATCGTCGAAGCTTCTCGCAAAACGGGTATCCAACCACAGATTGGTGTCCGAATGCGGCTGTCAACGCGCGGTGCGGGTCATTGGGAGTCCTCCGGCGGTGATCGCTCCAAGTTTGGGCTCAGTGCTCGTGGCCTGCTCGAGGCTGTCAACTACCTCAAGAAGGAGGGCATGCTTGACGCATTCGTCTTGCTGCACTTCCACCTCGGTAGCCAGATCGCTTCGATCCGCAATCTCAAGTTGGCCCTCCGAGAAGGTAGCCAGTTCTATGTCAACTTGGTGCGGCTCGGCGCGCCGCTACGTTATTTCGATGTCGGGGGCGGGTTGGGAGTCGACTACGATGGATCCCAGACTGCGATGGCGTCGTCGGTCAACTACAGCCTGCAGGAGTATGCCAACGACGTTGTGTTTGGTGTCAAAGAAGTCTGCGATCCGGCCGGGATAGATCATCCGATTTTGGTGACTGAGGCGGGGCGCGCCACGGTTGCTCATCACGCGGTGTTGGTCGTCGAAGTGATTGGTGTTGGAGAGCCACTGGTGGGCGAAGTACCCGCTGATCTGCCGCCCGATACCGAGCCTGTTCTCAGGAACATGCTCGACTCCTATCACGAGTTGACGGTGGAGAATGTTCGGGAGGCTTACCACGATGCTCAACAGTACCGAGACGAGTGCCTGAGCCTATTCAAGCTCGGTCATCTATCCCTGGAGCATCGAGTATTGGCGGAAGATATCTACGGTGCGGTGTGTTTCAAGACGCGTCATCTGGTCCGTGGTGAGGCGCAGGTATCGCCTGAGCTCGAGGGCGTCGAGTCGGCTCTCTCTGATACCTATTTCTGCAACTTTTCGATTTTCCAGTCGATGCCGGACTCGTGGGCTATCGGGCAGCTTTTTCCTGTGGTTCCGATCCATCGCCTCAATGAAAAACCGAGTAGTTTCGGGGTGATCGCCGACATGACTTGCGACTCCGATGGCAAGATTGATCGATTTATCAACACTCAGTCACCAGCCCAAGGCGCAAGACCTGTACTCGATCTCCACGAACTAAAAGATGAACCCTATTACTTGGCGGTGTGCTTCGTCGGAGCGTATCAAGAGATACTTGGCGATCTCCACAATCTTTTTGGCGACACCAATACTGTGCATGTGGCCCTCGATCAAGAGGGCGGTTACCGAATCGAGCATGTTGTCGAGGGTAACTCAGTCATGGATGCTTTGGAGTATGTTGGCTATCGCCGCGATGGTTTGATAGCCAAAGTACGCAAGTTATCCGAAGAGTCGATACGCCGCCAGAACATGAGTCGCGAGCAGGCGCGGCAGTTGATGCGCCAATACGAAGCAGGGTTGGCAGGATACACCTATCTAGAGCGCGACTGAGACTCGCTCCATTGCATCTAGTGCCCGGTTTGACTAATCCGTTCCACTATTCTCGGTCTTTCTCGCGCCTGACTGCGTTAGGCCTCCTCTAAAGAGCCCCACTATTCCTGCCGTCGGCAAGCCTTGTCAGCCACAAGAAATCCTCGAGAATATTCGGAACGTTCTAATCAAACAGGGCACTAGAAACAGCCAATGTCGTGCAAGGCATGTGCAGTGTGGCGGGTAGATATAATACCGAAATGGCAAAGAAACCACTCCTTCCTCGCGGGCCACAGCTTGAGCTTGCCGGTCATTTGGCGGTGGCATTCGTCAACACCGGGGCAGCACGGGACAAGAATCGCCAGCTAGGAGTGACGAGTTATGCCGAGCTCCTCACCTGGAGCCAGCAGGTTGACCTGCTGTCAGCGGCGGAGGCGGAGGAGTTACGGCGAGCTGCTGCGGCGCGGCCGGAGGATGCGGAGGCTGTGCTCGAGCGGGCGGTGGACGTGCGCGACGCACTGGGCCATTTGTTCGTTGCCTTACACCTCGAGAAGGAACTCCCTGCCGACGCCTTGGGCACCCTCAACAGAGCTTTGACCGAGGATGTGCCCGCTGCACACCTGATCCCTGGCGAGCAAGGTTTGACCTGGGGTTGGGCAGGGGAGTCACAGGCTTTGGACCGTATGCTGCGGCCGGTGTTCCACGCCGCCGGGGACTTGTTGGTCTCCACCGAGGGGCGACCCGAGGTTCGCCAATGTGGGGCTTCTGTCTGCCATCTGTTCTTTCTCGACCGCACGGCGGCGCACAGACGTCTCTGGTGCGAGATGAAAACCTGTGGCAATCGGGTCAAGGCATTGCGGTACTATCGCAGCAAAGGTCGGGCGATTCGAGAAAGGTACACTTGGGGAATCGGCAAGTGGACACATCGGCGACCACGACCGAGCCGCCAGAAGATTTGACAGCCTGGAGGGAGCCACTTGGTTAGATCGCGTCTCGCAACGCATCGCGAGTCGCGTGCTCGTTCCACAGGGGTCTCCCTGGGAGGCGAGAACGGGTTTCTCTTGAGGAACAAGGCTTGTTACTCACATGTAGTAGACCCGGCCGCCGGGTTGCGGGCTTCCAAGGAACAAGACTCCAAGTCTGCTTGCCTCTGAGTCCCGCCAGGGACTTCATCACTGAGCGAGGGGTTTTCAACCCCTCGTGGCAAAGGCTCGCTTGTTCTTTGGCGAAGAAGCGCCAACAGGCGTGACCGCTGGATGGGAACTAGTTGGGATCTGCTTGACGGTACAAGATGCCTAGATGGTTAAGCGAATCATTCGCTTAACTTCCTTCACGAATTATGAGGTTAAGCCAGTCATTCGCTTAACTTCCTTCACGAAATCATGAGGTTGAGCGAACGATCCGCTTAACCTCTAGAATCAATTGGCCTGTCAAGCGAATGACTAGCTTAACCTTTCAAGCCATCTAGAAGGTTAAGCAGGGCATCGGCTTAACCCTTTGACTCAATTGAAGGGTTAAGCGAATCTTCCGCTTAACTATCTTCTGATGCAAGAGCGTAAAGCGAAAGTTTCGCCTAACCACTAGATCCGACTAGAGCATCACGTATTTTGTCCTGATGTATCCCGCAGGAGCGGCAGGTGGGGGCTCTCAGGAAGCTTTGGCCGTGGGTTCGACCGCTTGTTCTGCTTGTGGCAGATAGACGTGGACTCGGGTCCCTTTGTCGGGTTCACTCTCGACGATGAGGTCGCCCCCATGACTCACCACGATGCCGTGAGCAACCGAGAGGCCGAGGCCGCTCCGCTCGTTGGCCTCTCGAGTGGTGAAAAACGGCTCGAGGATCCGCTCTTGAGTCGCTGAGTCCATGCCGTGGCCGGTATCGCTGACCGTCAACCGTACATAAGAGCCCTCATGAGGCCGTTGATGGCTACGTTCGGCTTCGGCATCCACCTCGACTTCTGTCAGGCGGACTTCTAGAGTGCCTCCATCTGGCATCGCATGGTAAGCATTGGTACACAGATTCATCAGGACTTGATGCATCTGATCGGAGTCCGCGATGACAGTGTTGTGTTCGAGGTCGACATGGGTGCGGATTTCGATGTGGGTCGGCAACGAAGGGCGTAACAATTTCAGGGCCTCGGTCACGACATCGTCGAGCTGCACCGGCTTGCGTTCAGGCTCGGCCTGGCGGCTAAACGCGAGAATCTGCTCCGCTAGTTCGCGAGAACGATCGGCGGCGGTGAGGATGTGCTCCAACCGCTTTTGAATCTTGCTGCCGGCGGGCGCTTCGTCGATCGCCATGTGAGCAAACCCCAGGATCGGCGTCAACATATTGTTGAACTCGTTGGCGATGCCGCCCGCCAGGCTGCCGATAATCTCCCACTTTTGAGAATGACGGAGTTGCTCTTCGAGCTGTGCCTTCTCTTCTTGATCCCTTTTGCGATCGGTGACATCTCGCGAGTTGATCACTCCTCGTATTTCGCCATTGGCTAGAGCTCGTGTGCTGGCGACAGCCTCCAAGACTCTCGTCGAACCGTCTCGGTGGCGATAGCGAGATTCGAAGAACTTAGTGGTGTTGGGTTGATCGAACGACGAAAAAACCGTTCTAATGACGTGCTCGCGGTCTTGTGGATGCAGCAGTCCGAACATATTGGTCCCAGTACGGTCATCAGGGGTATAGCCGAGGACCCGCTCCATAGACGGACTGGCGTAGTGAATCTTCCCTTGTTCGTCGACCACAGTGATGATGTCGAGAGCATTTTCGATCAACGACCGAAAGTGCGCTTCGCTAGCCTGCAGCGCTTCTTCGGCTCGTCGTCGCTCGACGACATGTCGCCACTCACGCAATGCTCCTTCGACCACCTGCGGCATGCTGGCAAGGGTTTCTCCCGATTTGACAATGTAGTTGAGTGCCCCGGCTTTCATCGCCTCGACCGCAACCTCTTCGTCGCCATGACTGGTCATGATGACAATCGGGTACTCCGGCTCTTCACCTTCGGTCGGCAAAAGCTCGATGCCCTTGCCGTCAGGGAGAAGGAGATCGATCAAGGCGAGATCCGGTTTGGCCTGGTCCAGGTGCGAGCAAGCTTCTCGCAAGCTCCTAGCCACGGTGAGGCGCATCCGTTCGGCCCGAGGCTCGAACGATCGTCGTATCAGCTCGGCGTGGGCCTCTTCGTCTTCAACTAATAAAACATTAATTCTCGGCTTGCTCACCGGCTGCTCCATATTCTTTCCGGTGGGAGCTGATCACGAATCGGTGCCAGGCCATGGGTAATGGTTCCATCCCAGCCAATAGAAACCCAGGTCATCCATCAACTTGGTGAATTTCTCGAAGTCCAAGGGTTTCACAAGGTAGCTGTTGGCGTGATACTCGTAAGCCTTGCCGACATCGAGCTCCGCATGCGAAGTCGTGAGTACCACAACGGGAATTTTCTCTAAGCTTTCCGAACTCCTGATTGCTTTGAGAACCTCGAGGCCATCAACCTTGGGTAATCGCAAATCCAACAGGACGACATGAGGTCGCGGGCTTTTCTCGGGGTTACGATAGGCGTTGCGCCGGAGTAAATAGTCGAGAGCAGCTTCGCCATCCGTCAGATGGTGGATGGTGTTGGCGACGCGATGATCTTGAAAGCTGCGCATCACCAGCTCCGCGTGATCAGGATTGTCTTCCACAAAGAGGATGTTCAGCGCGTTACCGTTCATGGGGGTTGGTCTCGTGCGGCTATGAGCTTTCGCCGTAGGCTTGGGGAGGCGTCAAATGCTTCCAAGTTTGGCCAGCCGTCGCGGCGCTCGGCTTCGACAGTGCTTTGCCCTGATCGTGGTTCCAGCCTAGCCAATAGGATCCTAGTGCTTTGATGAGCTCGTCGAACCTCTGGAAATCGTTCGGTTTAACGAGATAGCTGTTGGCGTGTGACTGATACGCCTTCTTGACATCCATCTCGGCGCTCGAGGTCGTCAAGATGATGACCGGAACTTCGTCGAGCTCCCGCTTACCGCGAATCTCTCGCAGGACGTCGAGGCCATCCACTTTGGGTAAGCGAAGGTCCAGTAAAACCATATGGGGTTTTACTGGAGCTCGTGAGTCGCTGCCCTTCACGGAATGAAACAGATAGTCGAGCGCAGCCTCGCCATCACTGAGATGATGGATCCTATTTCCGAGCGGGTGATCTTCGAGGCTACGTTTGACGAGCTCCGCGTGGTCGGGGTTGTCCTCGACGAGCAGAATCTCAAAAAGAGGCACACTCACGGTGTGTCGCCTATTGGTTGGCTTATCCGAAGATCTCTATTTTTCGATGTGGGCATACTCGATGATGTGGGCATACTCGATGAGCACTGGCTCGGAGGCGAATATATGGGGCTAAATACTTTAATCGCCGGAAGAGAAAGACTCAAGGTTTCAAGAGGTGGTGTTGGTCGGGTGGTGGGGCCATCCGCGGAGCGTGTCTGTGACGATGTCAGGCATGTCGAGCAGAGTGAGCTCGGACTTTACGATGTAGCGCGTGACTCCTGCTGCCAAGGCCTGTCGTTTCATCGTTTCGTCAGCTTGGCTGGTGAGAAGAATCACCGGATATTGCGGTGGGGTTGATAGGTCTATTGCCAGCTCTAGGCCTGGGCCGTCGGGCAATAGAGAGTCGACAATCGCTAGGTTGGGAGTGGTGCGTGCGACGCTCTGGCGAGCCAGCTGAAGTGTCCTCGCAATGGTCAACCGCAGATTGGGTTGGGACTCGAAGGACAGCTGGATCAGCTCGGCGTGTGCGTCTTCGTCTTCCACTAGAAGGACATGGGTCATCCCGCTTTGCATCGTCACCTCCCGCGCGGAGCGAGGTTGAACATCCTCGTCTCGTGCGGCGATACGTACGTCAATCGACCCGTTCTACGCCTCATCCGTTGCCCTATGGCATCCGTTGCCGAGATGGACGATTATGAGCCTCTTAGATGATGGTATCGCATTCTGAAGGCCTCCGATAGGCTTCTCAGCCGTCATTCTCATCGTCATACAAGGCCTTTCACGGGCCCTTACGGACGCTTGCTGGTGCACCTTCCGGAGCTTGTAGCGTCCCTTGACAGTTCCTGAACTGCACGGCTAACCTTCCCGCGCTCAAGTAAAAACAGTGACCTTAATCCTCCATCTGGCAGGAGGTTAGTCCTTGCCACAGATTTTCCCGGAATGGACCAATAAAGCCCCGCTGTATCTGGTCGGGGGCATAGTGGCAGTAGCGGCGGTGGCGCCGGTGCTGATTTGGTACTTCTTCTCTCCAGAGTTCACCGATGTTGGCTATCAGCCTGAACAACCGGTGCCGTTCAGTCACCAGTTGCACGCCGGTGAGTTAGAGTTGGATTGTCGGTATTGCCACGCACAAGTCGAGATTTCCGCCGTGGCATCGGTGCCGCCAACTCAGGTGTGCATGAATTGCCATCAGTTAGTGGCACGCGACAGTGAGAAGCTTGCGGTTATCCGAGACAGCCTCAGCTCCGGGCAGCCTGTGGAATGGGTTCGCGTCCACAACATTCCCGACTATGCAGTGTTCGATCATGGCGTTCATGTCCGAGCTGGCGTTGGCTGCTCCAGCTGCCACGGCGATATCCGTAGCATGGAGGTTGTGACGCAGACGGAACCGTTGTCGATGGCCTGGTGCCTCGAATGCCATCGCGCACCAGACCTCCACCTGCGCGAATTCGACCAGATCACCAACACGACCTGGAAGCCGGGTAACAATCAACTGGCCTTTGCCGCTCAAGCCAAGGAAGAGCGCCAGATCCAACCTCCCCAAGATTGCACCTCATGCCATCGTTGAAATCCCAGCCCGAAAGCAAAGAATACTGGCGAAGTCTCGAACGGCTCCTGGGTTCGCCGGCCGTGCAAGAAGAGCTTGCACGGCAACCTGAGTTTCCCGATGGTGCAGATTTTCCGCCGGATGCGGTGAATCGCCGGACAATGTTGACGCTGATGGGCGCCTCTTTTGCCATGGTTGGGCTCGAGGGTTGTCGTCGTCCAGTGGAAAAGATTGTCCCCTACGTTACCGGTCCCGAGTACACCGTACCGGGTATCCCAAAACGTTTCGCTTCGACCCTGCCCTTTGGCAGCAGCGCATACGGCGTGGTGGTCGAGAGTCATGAAGGCCGACCCTCCAAGGTCGAGGGCAACGAGCTCCATCCCTCTTCTTTGGGTGCTGCGACAACCTGGACACAGGCCTCGCCGCTGAACCTCTTCGATCCCGATCGATCGGGCAGCGTGCGGCATCGTGGAGCTGAGGATGCAGATCTTCTGCCTTCCGACTGGGCCGCTTTTGACGCCTTCTTCGAGACTCGACGGACTGAGCTCGAAGCTTCCGGAGGAGCTGGCCTGGCGATTTTGAGCGGCGAGCATTGTTCGCCTGCGCTAGCCGGCCTAGCGGCGGAGCTGGCGATTGCACTGCCGCAAGCGAAGTGGGTTGTCCATGAGCCGCTCGGCGCCGCCAACAGTTTTGCTGGCTGCGAGTTGGCTACCGGCGTCGCTTGTCGGCCGGTTTACCACTTTGACAAAGCACGCAAGATTCTAGCCCTCGATGCTGACCTGCTACACACCGAGAGCGACAGCCTCGCGGCAGCCCGGGGTTATGCCCAAGGGCGCCGGGTTGCGAGTCCTGCCGATGAGATCAATCGGCTTTATGCGGTAGAGAGCACACTATCGATCACCGGGTCGACCGCCGATCATCGTGTCCGTCTCAAGAGCCGTGAGATCGGTGCTTTTGCCGCCGCGGTGGCCAGTGCCCTCGGGGTCGAGGTTGCTGCGCCGAACGCCGAGTTACCTGGCGACGCGAGTGCGAAGGCCCAGAGGATCGCATTGGACCTCGCGGCGTCCCCGGGTGAAGCTGTGGTCGTCGTTGGTCGCAGTCAGCCACCCGCTGTGCATGCTTTGGCTCTTGCTATGAACCAGGCATTGGGCGGCTTGGGCGCTACCGTGACGCTGCAAGAGCTGAAGGATGTGGCGTATGGCGGACCCGATGCACTCGGCTCGTTGGTTTCAGACATGCGGAGTGGGGTGGTCGAGACGCTGCTGATTCTTGGTGGCAACCCGGTGTACGATGCGCCGGCTGATCTCGACTTTGCAGGCGCGTTGGCGGAGGTTGGGCAGAGCATTCATCTGTCGAGTCACCTCGACGAAACCTCCCGGCAAGTTCACTGGCATCTGCCGGCAGCGCATCCATTCGAGGCTTGGGGAGATGCTCGCGCCGCAGACGGTTCGCTGAGCGTCGTCCAGCCGTTGCTGGCGCCGCTACTCGGCGGTCGCAGCGAGCTCGAGCTTGTCGAGCGGCTGGTACGGGGGGCCAACGCCCGGTCCGGTTACGATGTGGTGCGCGAAACCTGGCTCACCGTGCTTGGCGCGGAGGGATTCGAGGCCAAGTGGCGCCGAGTGCTTCACGATGGAGTCGCCGCCGAGGTTGCGGAGGGCAGCGGGTCAACGGCTATCGAGGCGGCTCAGATTGTGGTTCCCGAGTTGACTTTCCCCGAAGCGGACAGCGCCCTCGAGTTGACCCTTCATCCGTCCCGTGCAACTTTTGACGGTCGCTTCGCCAACAGTTCGTGGCTCCAGGAGCTACCCGACGCCATCACTAAGGTCGTTTGGGACAACGCGGCGCTGATCAGCCCGGCGACCGCTGAACAGTTCGATCTCGAGAGCGGCGACATGGTGAGCTTGGGCTATCGTGATCGAACCCTCGACCTGCCGGTTTTTGTTTTGCCTGGGCAGGCTGATAATTCGGTAGCGTTGGCTCTGGGTTATGGCCGCACGGCGGCCGGTCGGGTGGGTGACGGCGTCGGTGCCAACGCTTACTTGCTGCGCGATTCCAGTGCGCCCTATTTTGATGGTGGTTTGAGCCTCACCAAGATCAAAGGTTCCCATCTGTTGGCGCAAACCCAAGAGCATTGGGACATGGAGGGCCGGCCGATCATTCGCGAGGCGACGCTCGAGCACTACCGCGAAGAGCCTCACTTCGTCGGCCACAAACACGATCCTGACGAATCCCATCAGCTCTTCCCGTCGCACTCCTATGAGGATAGTCCCCAGTGGGGGCTAGCGATCGATCTCAATTCCTGCATCGGTTGTAACGCCTGTGTGGTGGCTTGCCAGAGCGAGAACAACATACCGGTCGTTGGCAAAGAGCAAGTGTCGCGGGGTCGCGAGATGCATTGGCTGCGCGTCGACCGCTACTTCTCAGGCGAGCCAGACGAGCCGGAAGTTGCCTTCCAGCCAGTGCCCTGTATGCATTGCGAGAACGCGCCCTGTGAGCAAGTCTGCCCGGTGGCCGCAACGGTTCACGACGACGAAGGCTTGAACGCCATGGTCTACAACCGTTGTATCGGCACCCGCTACTGCTCGAACAACTGTCCTTACAAAGTCCGGCGCTTCAACTTCTTCAACTACACCAAGGACACCCCTGAGTTGATGAAGATGGCGATGAATCCGGATGTGACGGTGCGTTCGCGAGGCGTGATGGAGAAGTGCACCTATTGTGTGCAACGCATCAGCGAAACCAAGATCACTGCCAAGAAAGAAGGGCGGGACCTGCGCGATGGCGAGATCAAGACCGCCTGTCAGCAGACCTGTCCCACCGAGGCCATCGTCTTTGGCAATATTCGCGACCCTGAAAGCGACGTCGCGCAGTGGAAGCGTTCGGATCGCGACTACGACTTGCTAGGTGAGCTCAACAATCGGCCGCGAACCTCCTACCTCGGTCGGTTGCGCAATCCCAACCCCGACTGGGCATGAACCGCGAGGAGAATCCGTTGACGGAATGCCGGCGAATCGTTGAAGATAAAAAAGTGAACGGCTCGATGGGTAGGGTATTCGCAGTGTTACTGCTTGTTGCCTTGAGCGGTTGCTGGCGCGGTGCGACCTCGTCACGGCCGCCGATCCACCCCAACCCGAATATGGACCATCAACCCAAATACCGGGCACAAGCGGCGAGCGACTTCTTCTTTGATGGCGCTACTATGCGACTGCCGGTCGAAGGTACCGTGGCGCGTGGTGAGCTGCATGAAGATACAGCGTTCTACACCGGATTCGACGACTCTGGGGCGGTAGTCTCCAAAATTCCTTTCGAGGTCGACGAAGAAATCGTACTGCGCGGTAAAGAGCGCTACGACATCTACTGTGCTCCGTGCCACAATCAACGAGGCACCGGCAAAGGGATGTTGTGGGAAAGGGCTCAGATCGAATCAGCGGATCTTCGCCAGCAACGGCTGGTGGATGTCCCTGATGGCCAAATGTTCGACGTCATCACCAATGGCCTCGGCTTGATGTCGGGCTACAAATATCCGATCCCGCCGCACGATCGCTGGGCGATTGTCGCCTACGTGCGTCGCCTCCAGAGTGAGGCCGGGTCATGAGATTGCTGGAGTCCTCTTGAGCCAGATGAGCCGCAAGCCGCCTGTCCTTCCGATTTTGCTCGGGGTACTGGCCATGGTCGCTGTGATCGTGGCCTCGTTCAAGTTCCTGACCACCTTCGACGACAAAATGGCGTTCAAGTCGCCGGTGCGCTCGGAGGCTTCGGTTGAGGCGGCCGAGACACCGCGGTCCCAGGCGCTACGCGAGTCGTCGGAACTGGCTGCTGCCAAAGAGCTCGAGAAGCCTTATGAAGAAGCGGAGTACCGCGCCGTACCCCGCATCGGCAGCCGAGTCGCTATCTGGATTGTTGCCCAACTCCATCTGCTGTTCGCCGCCTTCGTGCTGGCGGTGCCGATTTTTGCCTTGATCATCGAGTTTATCGGCTACCGAACCGGTGACGAACGTTACGACAAGCTGGCGTACGAATTCACCAAGCTGCTATCGGCTTCATTCTCGTTTACCGCCACGCTGGGTGCCGGATTGACCTTCATGTTGATCATCCTGTACCCGAAGTTCACCAATTACTTGATGTCGGTGTTCTCACCGACGTTCCTGCCCTATGTGTTGCTGTTCTTTGCCGAAGCGGGCTTTCTTTACAGCTACTACTACGGCTGGGGCAAATTCTCGCCGCGAGTACACCTTTTCCTCGGCTTGATGCTGAATGTGGTTGGCACAGCGCTGATGTTCATCGCCAACGCCTGGTTGACCTTCATGTCGACACCGGCAGGTATCGCCGAGAGTGGCGCGTTGATCTCCACCTGGGACGCGATCACCAACTACACCTGGATGCCGATCAATATCCACCGCATTATCGCCAACGTAGCCTTCGGTGGTTCGATCGCCGCGGCCTACGCGGCTTTCCAATTTCTCCAAGCCAAGACCGACGAAGAGCGCGCCCACTACGATTGGATGGGCTACATGGGTAACTTTGTCGCGATTTGCGGCCTGCTGCCTCTGCCCTTCGCTGGCTACTGGCTAGCGTCTGAAATCTACGCCTTCTCGCAGACGATGGGCTTGACGATGATGGGCGGAGCTTTCTCCTGGCTGTTCATCATACAGGCGATACTGATAGGTAATCTTTTCCTGTTCGCCAACTGGTATTTGTGGCTGGGTATGGGACGGATCAAGGGCGCCGAGCGCTACCGCTCCTTCATTTGGCCGATGCTGGTTGTGATCACGATCTGCTTCGCCATCTGGGCGACGCCGAGATCGATCCTCTCCACCACCGAAGAAGTTCAGGCGATGGGCGGCTCGTCACATCCGATGCTCGGTTACCTCGGTGTGATGTCGGCCAAGAACACCGCAGTCAATATCTTGATCCTCACGACCTTCTTGAGCTTTGTGCTCTATCGCCGCAGTGGCAAAATCCCAACCGTGTCGTGGGCCAAACAAGCGAACTTTGTGCAGTTTCTGATCTTCGCTGGCGCCGCTACGACGGTTATCGGCTACGGTATAGCAGGCTATTTTGTTGATGCCAAAACCAGGATTGGTTTTTCGGTTCCACAGGTGGGGTCTGTCCTTGCGGCATTGGTGCTGGTCACCTTGATTGACGTGTTCCTATTGCGCAACGCGGAGACTGCTGAGACCAATTGGGGCAAGATTCGCCCAATTTCCCAATATCTACTGATCATGCTGGCGGTCACTTTTACTTGGTTGATGGGTCTGATGGGTTATGTCCGTGCTGGACTCCGTCAGCACTGGCACGTCTTCGGCGTGATCCGAGACACTTCGGTTGATGCTTTTACACCGTCCTTGGGTTTTGCGACCAAAGTGGTGTCTTTCACGGTGCTGGTCTTCTTCCTGTTGATCGGGTTCATCTTTTACCTGACAGGCTTGACCAACAAGAAGAGTTACCAAGCCATCAAGGACTTGACCCCCAGAGATGTGCCTGGAGAGCCCCAAGTCACGCCCGGCCTCTCCGCTGCCTCTTCGGGAGCGACGGCCATGAACGCCGCGAGTGGCATGCCGGCAGGTGCCTCCGGTTATAGCGCCGCGGGCCACGATTCAAACCCAACCCTCAAGACGTGATGAAGATACCGATAACACTGCAACTCGCCCTGCTCACGGTGGGACTGACCGGCTTCTACATGATGGTCGGTCAGGCCGTACCACAGAAAGAGGTCCATCCGCCCGAGGTCATCGAGATCGCATCCGACGTCTCGACCGCAGAGATGGTTGAGATTGGCAAAGAGATCTACCTCGGCAAGGGCATCTGCTCGACCTGTCACACCATTGGCAAGACGGGCTCGCTGCGCTTCCCGGACATGGATGGCATTGCGTTGCGCGCGGCAGAGCGGCGACAGGCCGAGGGTTACACAGCCGTTGACTACCTCGCCGAGTCGCTCTATGAACCAGACATTTACATTGTCGATGGCTTCAGTTCAGGCATGCCGGCGATCAACAAACCGCCGATCGGTCTCACCGATCAGGAAATTCTGGCGGTGATTGCCTACCTGCAGACCCTGGGTGGTTCGGCTGATGTGACCATGGACACTAAGTTGGTGTACACCGGCGGTGCAATTGGCGGCGGTGAAACGGGTGGAGCTAGCGGCGAGGTTGTGACTGCTGCGGTGGTGGGTGGAAGTACCGTACTCGACACCTACGGATGTGCGCGGTGCCATGACGCCGACTCTCCTCTCGATCCCGCCAGTCCAAGTCTTGCTGGGATCGGCGCTCGGTTGAGCCCTGACCAGCTATTGTCGAAACTCTATAATCACCCCGGCGACGATGGTCTGGATCAAGTGACGATGGGCGAGTTGGCCACTTTGGTGCAACATTTGGCAGACAAGAGAGGCGAAAAAGGATGAACTGGTGGGTCCTAATTGCCTTCGTAGCGGCAATGCTCGTGCTGCGCTGGCGCCGGGTCGGTATCTTGACGTGGGTTGCGGCTTGGTTGGTCGGCCTGTATCTGGTGCTGAACTACGTCTTTGTGGTGCCAGTGCCTGTCTCGGTGATCAAGATCTATATGGGTATTGTCAGCCTGTCGTTGTTTGCATTCGTGCTCACCGACTCGCAACGGATGACTGAGTTTTGGCAGCCGATCCAGGCGTTTGTTGTCGAACCACGATATCGGCCGCTGCTGGCGTTGGTCGCACTGGCCATTCCGGCCTTGGTGGCGTTTCGCATTTATGCCGACATGACAGCCACTCCACAGGCGCCATTTTTTGCCCGCACCGTGCATCCAGCCCCACCAGATTCGATTATTGTGCACGACAGCGAGCTCGCTCTCGGTACCGCTGATAATCCTTACCGCGATCTCGAAACGTCGAATCCGGAAGAGTTCAAGGAGCGTTTGGAGAAGGGACGAGCGGTCTACTATCTGAACTGCTTCTACTGCCACGGCGATCTCATGGCAGGTGCCGGGATGTACGCCCATGCCTTGAACCCGATCCCGACCAACTTTCAAGATCCCGGTACCATCGC
Source organism: Acidobacteriota bacterium (assembly GCA_029263395.1). GTDB lineage: Bacteria > Acidobacteriota > Thermoanaerobaculia > Multivoradales > J023 > JAAELT01. The sequence goes on from JAJCXO010000005.1 coordinate 44,585, forward strand.
CATGTTGCGCGAGGCCTTTCTCTATTGGCGTATTGCCAAGGGAGCACCGGGGATGCCGGAAGAAGGCGGGCCCTGGCAGAGTGCTATGCCGGCTTGGGAGAGCTTCCTGACCGAGGAGGAGATGTGGAACGTCATCCTCTTCCTCTACGACTTCACCGGCTACCAACCACGCGCTGTCGAGTTGCACTGATGAGCACATCGCGAAAGAAATGGTTGGGTCCAAGAGTGCTCGCCCAAAGAGTGCTTGCCGCTGCCGTGCTCGGTTTTGCCCTGCTGCCGACGTCACTGGCGGCCCAGGATGCGAGCAACGAGCTAGGCCTCGAGGTTTACACCAAATGGTGTGGACATTGTCATGGAGACCAAGGGGACGGTTTAGGGGTTGCGGCTTCGCGCCTCAAGCCGGTGCCGCGCGACTTCACCAGTGGCAAATACAAGATCCGGATGACCACCACCGGCAACATCCCCACCGATGCCGATCTCACGCGAGCGATCCGGCTCGGCTTGTACGGCACCTCGATGCCGGCTTTCACGGAGAATTACCTCTCCGATGCCGAGGTCAGCGCGGTGGTGGAGTACATCAAATCGTTCTCGGATTGGTTTGAAGATCCGGAGTTGCAGAACCCCGAGACCATCACGATCCCCGAACCGCCGACCTACGATCTCGAAGCTGCCCAGACGCTAGGTCGTCAAGTCTACGAAGAGACTGGCTGTGCACGGTGCCACGGCGAACACGGTCGCGGCGACGGCATGTCAGCACCGACGTTGGTGGACGACTGGGGCAACCACATCCGCGTGGCCGATCTCACCAAACCATGGACATTCCGTGGTGGCGGCACTCGGAAAGACATCTTCCGTTCGATGTCGACTGGCTTCAACGGCACCCCGATGCCCGGCTTCCACAACAATTTGGGTGCTACCCCGGAAGAGAGCCAGCAGCGTATGTGGGCGATTGTCGACTACATGCTGTCGTTGGCCGGCGGTCCGTGGGAAGACGGTGAAACCCCCTACGCCAATCTGCTGCGTTCGGTACCGGTCGAAACCGAACTGGATCTCGAACAAGGTACCGAGTTGTTTGCTGCAGCACCAAAGGCGACTTTCCCGCTTTTTGGGCAGATCGTCGAACCGGGACGCAACTTCTATCCCTCCGCCGTCGAAGTCACCGCGCAGGCGATCCACAATGAAGACGAAATCGCCTTTCGGATCACTTGGAACGATATGCGAGCCGAAACCGGAGGCTCCAACGCACCCGATCTGCCAGCACCGCTTTGGGACGATCACTTGGCCGAGATTGGTCAAGCCACGGCAGGAGTATCAGATGCCGGGGACGATGAAGGTGGTTTCTGGGGCGACGAAGAGGTTGAGGAAGCAGAAGACGAGGGTGGCTTCTGGGGCGACGAAGAGGTTGCAGAAGCAGAAGACGAAGGCGGCTTCTGGGGCGACGAAGAGGTTGCGGAAGACGATGGTGGGGACGATTTCTGGGGCGAGGAAGAGGGTGGTGACGCCGCCGCCGCATCCGATACCTTGGATACTGAATTCTCGGACGCATTTGCTTTGCAGTTCCCACTGCAGAAGCCCGAAGGTGTCAGGCAGCCTTACTTCCTGTTCGGTGATGTCCAGAATCCCGTCGATCTTTGGTTCGTGGACTTGGCGAAACCCACGGTTGGCCAGCGCTACGAGGGACGCGGCAGCAGTGCGCTGAGCCCATCCGAGGGTGGTGATGAGGTCATAACTCAGGCGACATTCGACAACGGTGAATGGTCGGTGATCTTCAAGCGCAAACGCAAAGGTAGCGGCCTGAGCTTCGAGGAAGACGCCTTCTTGCCGATCGCCTTCTCAGTGTGGGACGGTTTCAATCGCGAGCGTGGCAACAAGCGCGGCTTGTCAGCTTGGTATCAAGTCTACCTCGAGCCGCTCGAGAAGCCCTCGCCAGTGGGTCCCATGACCCGTGCCGGATTGACGGTCCTCGGTCTCGAATTGCTTTTTATCGCTATGGTGCGGCGCCGGAACGGCAAGACAGTCAGTTAACGGAGACAACATGTACGAGACGATCTATGTCCCTGTGGACAACTCAGACCACTCGAATCGCGCCATCCAGACATCCCTGAATCTGGGCAAGGCGTTTCAGTCGAAGCTCGTGGGCTGTCATGTTTATGCCGCCCGCATGCACGATTACCGGTTCAAGCAGATGGAGTTCACCCTTCCGGAAGAGTACCTGGAAGAGAACGAACTCCATCGTCAGCGCAAGATCCACGACAGCTTGATCAGTATGGGCCTGGAGATGATCTCCGACTGCTACCTGACCGACATGGGCAAATTCTGCTCTGCCGCCGGACTCGATTTTGAGCCCAAGATGATGGACGGCAAGCACTCTACAGAGTTGATCAAAGACATCGACGAGTCGGGTTATGATCTCGTCGTTGTTGGCGCCCTCGGTATTGGTCGTACCCGCGACGCACAGATCGGCTCGGTCTGCCAGCGCATTTCGCGTGAGGTTGAGCGTGATGTGTGGGTGGTGAAGCATCTGCCGGAGAAAGATGAGGCTGAGCGTGACACCATCCTGATCGGTGTTGACGGCAGTCCTGAGTCTTTTGGTGCTTTGATGACTGGCATCGATCTGGCCAAGCGATTGGGCAAGAAGATCGAGTTGGTTTCGGTCTACGACCCTTACCTACACTATGCGGTGTTCAAAGGCATCGTCGAAGTACTCACCGAGAAGGCGTCGAAAGTCTTCCGCTTCGAAGAGCAAAATCAGCTTCACGAAGAGATCATTGATACCGGCCTAGCCGAGATTTATCAGTCGCATCTCAACGTTGCCGAATCGATGGCCAAAGACGCTGGCGTCGAGGTCACCAAGACGTTGCTCGACGGTAAGGCTTTTCAGAAGGTGCTCGATCGGGCCCGCCAGATCGAGCCTTACTTACTGATTATCGGTCGCGTCGGTGTCCACACAGCGGAAGAAGATGGCGGCCTCGGCTCCAACACCGAGAATCTGCTGCGCTTGGCACCTTGCGACATTCTGCTGACTACCCGTCAGGAGACTCCGACTATCGATCTCAAGGCCGAGGAGTCCATTCACTGGACACCGGAAGCCGAAGAGCGCATGGAGCGGGTACCCGAGCAGGTCCTCGGCATCGCACGTACCGGCATCCTGCGTTTAGCTCTCGAGAAAGGCCATAGCGTCGTCACCAGCGACCTCGTCACCGAGGCGATGATGCGTTTCATGCCAGGGGCGTCCCAAAAGGCGACAACCCAGCTGGCCGAGGCCCTGGCCTTCGACAAAGCACGCCGTGAACCCACCGCAGTCTGCCTCCAGTGCAGCACGGTTGCCATGGTGTCCAACCCCGAGAAATGCGCCAGTTGCGGTTCGACCAACTTCGACGTCGTGACGCCGGAGCTGATCGACCGCATCGCGGATGCGGAAGGTGGCACCGAGGAAGAAACCACTTACGATGGCAAGAAGCTGCGGTGGACCCAAGACGCCCGCAAGGCTCTGCGGACGCTGGGCGACAACTATCAGCGTCGGCGTGCGAAGGCGCGGATCGAAAAGTCGGCCCGCTCCCACCGCCTCGACACCATCACCCTCGAGCACGCCAAACGGTTTGTCGAGGAAGAGGCGGGTGTCCTCTACCGCCCAGCGGAAGGTGCTGAAGCATGGTCGGCTGGTGACAAGCGTCGAGCGCAGGAACTTGCAGCCGAAGCGGCAGCTGCGGTCGAGGCTGAAGAAGCGAACGAGCTCAAGATCCTGGCTCGTGACCCCAACAACAATCCGTTGTTGTCGCGCATGGCCTGGAGTGAAGCCGCTATCGAACGGGTTCTGCGGGTGCCGTCGGGCTTCATGCGCGATCGAACCCAAGGTCGAATCGAGGAACTCGCGGCCGAGGAAGGCGCCAGTGAAATCAGTCTCGAATTGGTGGAGGCAGGTATCCAGGCGGGACTGCAATTGATGACTGAGCTGCTCGAAGCCAACGAACAGGCCAAAACCGCTGAGGCGTCGCCTATGCCGTCAGCTTCAGCGCCGGTCGCTGAGTCTGCGCAGGCTGCGACCCCGGTCGGCGAATGCCCATTCGCGGCAGCCCAACGCGCCGCTGACAAGGCGGCGCTTGAGGCTGCAACCCAAGGCGCGGCAGCCAAGGTTGACAACCGTGGATTCGTCGATGGCCGTCCGGCCCTCAACGAAGTCGGGTTGATGACTGAGATGTCTCGTCGTCGGCAGGAGTTGAACTCGGATCCGTCGTAAGACTCACTGCTGCGAGTATTGATCTTCCCAGCTCTCACGAGCTTTTTGTTGCGGCTGAAGAAGTGACCCCGGGTCGCGGCTTCAGCCGCGAGTTGTATGCGGACCTGTCAACCCAGCCACCTCTGAATCGAATCGATGCCCTCTTACCGCTTCTGTCGTCCAGACGACATCCCATATCTCGTGCGTGCTGTCAACGAGTGTTACGACGTCCACTTCCCGGGAGCGGCGCCGATGACCCTCGAACGGTTCCGGACGGAAATGAAGGTCCTCGACCTGTGGCCGAGCAATTGCTTGATTGCCTCCAGTGACGACGGGCCGATTGCGGTGCTGATCGGCACCAAACGTGTCGACGAAGTGAACGTACTGCGGATCGGGCTGCGTCCCGACCACTGTCGCCAGGGGCACGGTGCTCACCTGCTGACGTCTCTCAGCCAGAAGTTGGCAGTGCTCGGGCCTGGGCGTTTGATCACCGAGGTACCGCGTGCGCTGGCGGGTGTGGGTGAATTTTTTGCCGCCACCGCGTATCGCAAAGAAGTCGCGTTTACAGACTTCGTGCGGCCGGTCGCGCCAGTTGAACCGGTCCCCGAAGCATTGGTGATTCCCATCACGATTGATGAGTTGATTGACCATCAGATGCTGGATATCCCTGATGAGGTTGCTTGGCCGCGTCGCCGTGAGAGCTTGCTCAACGGCAAGGATGATCTCGAAGGGTTTGCCATCGCCACCCCGGAGCGCATCGAGGCCTTCCTACTCCACCAGGCCGCTGATGCCACCACCGACATCGTCGCGTTGGGAGCGCGCTCGTCCGAGCGTCAGCAGCTGTTTCTCAGTCTGCTGCTGCGTTATCTGGCAGGCAGGACGAAGCAGCCGTTGAGGTTACCCAGGCTGGCCGACGGTGAGGTTTCGGTGACGTTGTTGACCGGCTTGGGCTTCGAAGCAGGTACCGTCTACGATCGTTATTCGGCGACGGCGACACCGGCCTAGCCTATCGATCTATCCCAGGATCCGGCCAGGGGAGCACGGCTGTGCGCCCTGTCCTGCGGCAGAATCACATATCATTCGCTTCACTATGGAGTTAAAACTATGAAGAGTTACCACGACATTGTTGGTGACGGCGGCTCAAACGTCGTCGGTCAAGTTGAAGCGTTGCACGGTGCCATCGCCGAGGCGCTCTCAGGTGTGCGTCATCGCTTGGCGGTGGGCTCGGGTAAAGGGGGCGTCGGCAAGAGCACGGTGACCTACTCGTTGGCGCTTGCGTTACGCCGCCAAGGCCGATCTGTCGCTATTCTCGATGCCGATTTCAACGGGCCCTGCCAAGCGCACTTGGCTGGCCTGGGCGCGGCCCCCTGGATTCCCGGAGCCAACGGACTTGCTTTGCCACACAATACCGAGGGTATTGGGATCGCCTCGTTCGGCAGCTTATTACCCGACGCCAAGCCGATGGAAATCGAGAGTGTCGCGCAGGGCGAAGAACAAACCTGGCGCGGTATGCGAGAGTTTGCGATGTTGGCGCAGATGATGTCCAGCATCGACTGGGGCACGCTCGACATGTTGCTCTTCGACTTGCCACCGGGCGCCGAGCGCACCCGGCAATATGCCCACTTCTTCGGTGAGAGTACGCCGTTTGTGCTCGTCACCATCCCATCCGAGTTGTCTCACAGCGTGGTGGCGCGTTCGATCTCTGCTCTCGCCGATTATCCCAACCCCATTCTCGGAGTGATCGAGAATATGGCCGGGTATTATTGTGCCGACTGTGGCGAGGTCAAGCCGCTGTTTTCATCCACAATAAAAGAGCTCGCGGTGCCGACCTTGGGCTCGATTCCCTTCGATCCCGCCCTGGCCGGTCGCTCGGCCGAATCCTCTGAGGATCCTGCAACGTTGGCCCTCGACGCCATCGCCCGCCGAATTCTCGAAGACCTGGAGTCCCAAGCATGAAATTCCTCTGTATCAGCTGCGACGAGCCGATGAAAATTACCACCGCTGCCCCGCCGGATGCTGGCGGCTCCATCACCGCGATCTTCGCTTGCCCGGGCTGCTCGCATCAGATTGCGATGCTGACTAACCCCTTCGAGACCCAGATGGTGCAGTCGCTCGGGGTCAAGATCGGCCCGAAGGGTGATGCGCCCGATGTCCCTGCGGAACCGCATGCCGCCGCTGCCGCAGCCGTCGCTGCCGGTGCAGCGCCCGAATCTTTGGCTGCCGAAGCCGCCGCAGGCGGTTGTCCGTTTGCCGCCATGTTGGGGGATCAGGAAGAGCTCAAACAGGATCAGATCACCTGGACAACCGAAGCCCTTGCCCGACTCGAGAACATTCCCGAGTTCGTGCGTCCGATGGCCAAGCAAGGCGTCGAACACTATGCCAAGACCAATGGCCATTCCGTCGTCGATGATGCGGTGATGCAAGAGGCCCGCGGTCGATTCGGGATGTAGCGGTGCACGTCTGACGGTGGTTTGTTTTGGAAACCCCCGATCTGTTGTCGATTGTACGTTCCTCGACGCTCAGAGACCCTGATTGAGCGTTGATCGTGGTGTCTAGACGGTGAGGAACGTACGATTCAGCGTCGATCGTGGTCTCCTGACGTTGGGGAACGTACGATCGACCGTTAATCGTGGTGTCTGGACGGTTAGGAACGGTCGCGCGAGCGTCTATCGGGCGCCGGGCGGTGATGAGCGTGTGCCAGGTTCGTTCCTGCTAGCCGAACCGCAATGCCTCCATCGGCAAGATCCGCAACGCTCGACGAGCGGGCAGCCAGCAGGCCAACAGCCCGGCACCGGCTAGCAGGGCGACGACGGTAGGCAATACCCAGGGTTCACCGGTGGGTAGACGGGTGACGAGCATGGCGTCTTGCAGGCGGATGTAGCCGGTAGCGGAAAGGCTGCCGAGAATGCCGCCAAGGGCGAGGTAGAGGGCGGCACCGGCGGTGACGGTGGCGAGAACTTGACGGTGGGTGGCGCCGAGGGCGACGCGGATGCCTATCTCGCGTGTGCGGTGGGTGACGGCGAAGGAGATCATGGCGTAGATGCCGAGCAAAGACAGAACCAGGGTGACGACACCCATGCCGATCATGGTCTGGCTGAAGGTCACCATAAATTCGCGTTCGTCCCAGTTGACGTTCTCCAGCGGTTGTACACGGTGTAGTTGGATCTCGGGGTGGACGTTGGCGATGGCGACACGCATTGGGCCGGCGAGGCGCGCAGGGTCGCCATGGCCGCGGATAGTGAGGTATAGCCAGGGTGGCGGGCTGGTCATCGGTAGGTAGAGGCCGGCGGCGCGTTTGGGGTCGGCGGCGCTCAGGCCGAGGTCGGGAACAACGCCGACAATCTCGTGCCAGCGCGGCTCCGCCTGGGGATCTTCGGGATCCACCAGACGCAAGCGGCGTCCGATCGGATGGCGATCGCTGAGAAATTTAGTGACGAAGGGTTGGTTGACCACCGCCACCGCGGGCGCGTCTGCCTCGAGGTCGAGGGGCTCGATCAGTCGTCCGAGGGTGGCGTCGGCGGCTACAGAGGCGAAGAAGCCGGGCATGACTCGGGCGATCGGTGCCGGGCGTGGTTCGCTGACGGACTCGTCGACCTGCACCATCGCTTCACTAGCGTCCTGGCGTGGCAGGCTGGTGGTCAAGCTGCTAGCGACGATGCCGGGAATGGTGTCCAACGCGGCGGCAACGCGGTGGACAATGGAAGGCTGGCCGGTGACTGGCGATCCGCCGGCTGTCGTGTCGATCGGAACCGAATCGACCGCAGCCGTGTCGACCGCAGCCGTGTCGACCGAAGCCGTGTCGACTGGAACCCTTCCAAAAGCAGTCGTGGCGTCGGTGAGATCAGCGGGGATGCGTACTTGTGCGGTAAGGACACTGTCCCGCGGCAGTCCGAAGTCCTTCTCGGCATGGGCGCTGAAGCCGCGTGCCAGCACGAGTGAGCCGCTCAGCATGGCGACGGAGAGTGCCATTTCGATCACCATCATGGCGGCGGAGAACTTGCTGAGCCGGAAGCTGCCACCGCGGCCAGAGGCGTTGAGGGTCGACAGCGGATTCTTGCCGGTGGCTTTCATGGCCGGCAGCACACCGCTGAAAAGGATAATCAGTGCAGTGATGCCGACCACGAAGCCAAGGGTGCGGGAGCTGATAGCAATTTCAGCCCAGAACGGTAGTTCGGTGAGCATACGATCGAGGTAGCTGACGGCGACGTGGGCGGCGCCGAGGCCAAGTCCCATGGCGAGCACGCCGAGCAGCGCCATCTCAACGGTCAGTTGGCTGATCAGACGTGCGCGGCCAGCACCGAGGGCAGTACGCACGGCGAGCTCGCCGCGTCGGTAGGCGGTTCGGGTGAGGATCAGGTTGGCGACGTTGGACGCGATCACCGCTAGCACGGCAATCAACACCAGATTCATCATCGTCGCCATCATCACCGCTTGCTCGGGCGGTTCGACGTAAGCGGTCAGCCACAGCCGGCTCTCGACTTCAGCCGGCAGCTCGGCGCGCAACTGGTTGGCCAGGCGTTGAACCTCAGCGTCGGCGGTCGCGAGGTCAACGTTCTGGCGTAAGATGGCGTAGGTTTGGACACCCGAAGCCATATTGTTGGAGGCCAGAGTTCGGCGAGGCTTGGTGCCACTGCCACTGCCACTGACGGGACGGTCGTCGAGGCTCTGATCGTCGAGGGGGAGCCACAGCTCACCATCAGCCGGGAAGGTGGCGGAGTTGGGCAGGATCCCGACCACGGTGCGCGCGGCACCGTGGATGTTCAACGTCTGGCCGAGGATCGCCGGATCGGCGCTGTAGCGACGGTGCCACAAGCTCTCGCGCAGGAGCACGACCGGAGGTGCGTCGGCGACGCCGTCGCTGGCCAGCAGCGTGCGGCCCAGGATCGGTGTGTACGGCAGATGGCGGAAAGACGAAGGCGTAATCGAGGCGCCCTGCACGCTGTCGACCTCGCCGTTGGGATGTTGGATGTTGCGCAGACCGGCTTTCATGGCACCCAGGTGTTCGAAGCTACCGCTCCGTCTTTGTAGCAGCTGGTAGGTGTCGAGATCGAGGGTAGTGCGAGCTGCCTCAGGTACAGTTCGGACCTGAAAACGCACGTAACGTTCGCCGTCAACAAACGGCAGTTTACCGTGGAGAATCGAGTCCATCATCGAAAAACCGGTGGTTGCGATGGCAATACCGAGGCCTAGGGCGAGGATCGAAATCGCCGCCAGGATCGGTTGTTTGCGGATCAACCGCAGGCCGAGCTTGATCTCGACGCCTGAAATGCCAGGAAGCTCCCATCCCAACAGCTTGTGTCGCAAGGTCTGGTGATGCACAGGTCTCTGTCGCACAGGTCTTTGTTTCAAGACTTAGTCCTCTTAGAAGTTGGGTTCTTTTATGAAGACGTGAACTCGAGGGCAAAGGTTCTGTGACCGCGTGGATATCTCGCGAGAAAGAGCAAGAAAGATGTGCGGATTCGATTGTGGGTAGTGGCAATGGTTGTTGATATCTGCCCATGATTCGTAACGGCTGTGACCGTTCGGGGCTCACAGGGTGCAACCAGTCCCATGGTTTCGCACGTACAACATGGTATTGTGCTACTAGTCCCTCTAGCAGGGATCACCCACCACAAGTTGGACCTCCTCGCGTCGTGAGTTGGTCAATATCAGCCAAAGGAGTTGCGAGTGAACTACCGTTTCGAACTGCGCCCAGCGACTGTGCTCGTTGGGATCGTTTTGTTGATGCTCTCGGTCTTCGTCTCGCCGGTCGCGGCGCAGCGTTTCTACAGCGATGCCGAGCTCGAGGTGATGCCGGCTCCCGGTCCCAATCCCTATCTCAGCTTCTTGCCTGCTGGCGCCGAGGTCGATTGGGATTATTGGAGAGCCAAAGCCGATTACGAGGGCCGCAAGCGTGCCGCCGCGCAAGCCGCTGCACGGGGTGAGACCGATGGTGGCTCTGTTGCCGAAGTCGAACCCAACGACACGTTGGCGACGGCGCAGGTGATTGCTGGCTTCGGCACCGGTGCTGGGGACGACGGGTCGATCGACGTGACCGGTACGATCGGCGCAGGCGGCGATATTGACTGTTTCGAGGTCGAACTCGAGATCGGTGACACCCTCGGCGTCGCGCAAACAGGGGCCCCTGGCCTAGTCGAGATTTTCGTGCCAGGTGGCGAACTGCAGATGGGCTCGACTCAAGACGTGTCGTTCCTCTATCCGCCGACGAGTCCGTTGCCTAGTGGTGGCAACACCGCCGATTACGTCACCTACGTCGATGGTGGCCACTTCGTGTGTGTGCGCACCGGCTCAGGAGCCTACACGTTGCAGCTGGTGGCCGCTCGATCGGTCTTCGAGGACGCCGGCAATCAGATTCTGTTCGTCGACTTCGATGGCGCGATGATCGATTCCGGAATCTTCGGTGGTCCGCCGGGAGTGCGGACCTTGTCGCCGTTGTCGACCTTCTTGGCCGGTTGGGGTCTGGGACCGGGAGACGAGAGCGCGGTCATCGACTCCATTCTGGCGTCGGTTGATGAAACGATCACTGCGGATCTGGCGATGCAGTCCAATCCGAATTTTGGCGTCGAGATCCTCAATAGCCGCGATCACGCCGATCCGTTCGGCCAGCCCAACGTCAGCCGGTTGATCGTCGGTGGCACGATCGGTGAGTTCCAAATCAGTACGATCGGCATCGCCCAGTCGATCGATCCGGGCAACTTCGGAACTGAGGAGTCAGCGGTCATTCTGCTTGATCTACTCAGTGCCGCAGGCGGCGGCCCGAACTCCCTCAATCAGTTTGGCCTCGGCGGCGGTGCAACCCAGATCGATTTGGTCGGTACTGGTGTCGGCAACATCGTGGTCCACGAGGCTGGTCACTACATCGGTAACTGGCACACTGAACAATTCGCCGCCTCCTCCGATCCCAGCATCATGGATCAAGGCGGTAACCTGCCAGGGACGGTGGGTGTTGGCCCAGACAACATCTTCGGAACCGGCGACGATTTTGACGTCGATTTGTCGGTGGATGCTTTCAACGCTGGAACCTTCACCGGCACTGAGCACACGAACGAGAAGTCGGCCCACGGCTTGACCAGAGCTGGCCTCTTCCTCGATAGCTTCGAGAGCGGCGATACCTCGGGCTGGTCGAGCACCACCCCGTAGCAGCACGCCGCAGTCAGCTTTGATTGTGAGCTCGCGAGGGGACTGCCTCTCGCGAGCCTGGGCAGCGGTCGGCAAGTTCGTGCCTCGTGAACTCTGTGCGGGTCTTGTCTGTTCAGGAGTTCGACCTTCTCGACCAGAATCTCGATAGCTAAGCAGACCGATTTTAAGCTTGGCTGGTCGAGCCTAGTCCACGATTGCTTCTCGGCAAGCGTGCAGGATCTCATCGGCGAGCTCGGGATCGTCGGTGCCACGGGCTAACATCAGGCCACCGACGCTGGTGGCGATGAAGGCCCAGGCGCGGTCTCGGGGTGGCTGGGTGTCGTCCTCGGGCATGCGCTGGGCAAGCTCGTCGACAATTTCGAGCAAGGCGTTGGCATAAACGTCGCGCACTTCGGGGTCGGCTCGGGCGATGTCTGGGGTGAGGGCTGGCAACGGGCAGCCGTGGGCGACGTTGGTCAGGTGCTCCCGGCTCAGGTAGCGGTCGGCGGCGCCCTTCAGCCACTGATTGCCGCGTCCCGGGTTGTGACGCAGAAAGGCGAGGGTCCGCTGTAGCGAGCTGCGCACCGCTTCGCGGAAAAGAGCCGACTTGGAGTCGAAGTGACGGTAGAAACCGCCGATAGTGAGGCCGGCGGCTTTCATCACTTCGGGTATACCGGTGGCGTCGGTGCCTTGACGTCGGAACAGAGCCGAGGCTTCTGCCAAGATGCGACGCCGGGTTTCTTCTTTGTGGCCGGGGGGATATCGCATGGCGGTTGTCGGAGTTGGCTAAACGGGCGCTTCCACCGGCGTCTCAGCCGGTGAGATGCGGACCGGAATGTGTTTGTGGAATGGGGTTTTCGAGAGCTCGTCACAGTGTTCGGCTGAAGTCAGCTCGTTGATCGCCGGGCCGGCCGGTATTTGTGGTTGTGCCGCGTCGTCGTCAGTGCCGCGCATCCCAAAACCATGGGGTAGAGAGGCGACGCCGGGCAGGTTCTCTTCCGACAGCTCAACTTGGACGCGGACTTTACCGCGGGCTGACTCACAGACCGCCCAACCGCCGTCTTCGATGCCGAGGGAGTCAGCGTCTTGTTGATGCAGTCGCAAGGCGCCCTGGCGATCCTTCTTGCGCCACGCTTCATCGCGCACGATGGTGTTGGCGTTGTAGGATCGGCGCTCGCCGGCGGCCAATATAAGAGGGTAGGCGTCGTTGTGCTGTGGCGGCTCTAGGTCTTTTAGCTCGGTCAACATTTCGGGGATAGCGAGTTGGATCTTGCGGTCTTTGTGACGTAGGAAGGACCAGCTGTCGTCGTAGTTATGGACCGAGATCAGCGTGCCGGAAGCGCTGTGGAGGATGCGTTCGAATAAGGCTTCGGCCAGACCCAGACCAGTGTCTTCGATGCCGGCGCGGCGTACCGCGTCGCCGTGGCGTCCAGCGTAATATTGGCAGGCACCCCACAACACCGCGGCTGGCTTGGCGTCGCCAGCGAGGGCGGTACCGAGGGTCTCTTGTAGCACCATTGGCAGATAGGCCTTGAGCCTTGGTTTGAGCCTGAGGGTTGCCGCCAACGCCGCCGGGAAGAGACGTAGCTTGGGTATCTTTCGATCGAGTTTGGCGATTGCCGCCAGCAGCGGGAATCGGTTCGGAAGGTCACCCATCGCTACCACCAAGCGGCGGTAGATTTCGGGCTCGGTCAAGGTGCCTTGCTTAGGGGCAAACAACGGCCTCCGCAGGTGGAAGAAATTGGCCGGGAACTCGAGGTTGAAAAAGGTGGCTTCCCATTTCTCATACTGGCTAGCGGCAGGCAGTACGTAATGAGCGAGTCGTGCGGTTTCGGTCATTGCAACGTCGATAGAAACCATCAGCTCGAGCTTGCCGCAGGCTTTGCGGTAGGCCTGGGTATCGGCGGCGGTGAGCAGTGGATTACTCGAGTCGACCACCAGGCCTCGGACTCGTTCTGGATGGTCAGTATCGATCTCGGCCGGGAGAATGTTGGGCGGAAACAGCTTACTGATTTCTCGCATGCCAGTGACGCGAGTCGTGATGCCGCCCTGGTCGGGTTCTTTCGAATGGCCGATCAGCGGCAGCAGAAAGGCATGGAGATTGTTGCCGCCGCGTTTGTTGAAATTGCCGGTCACGAGAAAAAGCAGTTTCGCCAAGTAGAGGTTGAGAGTCGAGTGTGGCGAGTGCTCGAGGCCGAGGTCGGTCCGCACGCAGCCGGCCTTCGCTCTGGCGAATCCTCGCGTTACCTGGCGCACGGCTTCCACGTCGAGGCCGGCATGACGGGCGTATTCGGCCACCGGGACCGCGGTCAGCAGCTTGCGCAGCTCGTCGAAACCGTTGGTGCGGGCGGTGAGGAAGTCCTCGTTGACGAGATCCTCCTGGACAATCGTGCCGAGCATGGCGAGTAGCAGGTGGGCGTCGCCACCGGGTCGCACCTGGAGGTGGACGTTGGCCTTCTTGGCGGTTTCGGTCACCCGTGGATCGATCACCACCATGGTGCGGTCGGGGTCGCGGGCCAGCTCGTTGATCAGCTTACGGGCCTGCGGAATGCCGTGTGATTGCCAAGGATTGGTGCCGATGAACAGCACATAGTCGGCATGGTGCACGTCTTCGGACGGATGGCAGGTCTGGCGGCCGAAAAGCTTACCATCGAGCCAGAAACCGCCGGTCTTCTCCTGCGCCAAGGAAGTGTAGAAGTAGCGTGTATCCATCGCTGCTCGTAACGCCGAGCCATAAACGCCGCCGAGATGATTACCTTGTCCGCCGCCGCCGTAGTAGGCGAGCGCGTGCCCTCCGTGGGTGTCGCGAATCGCCACCAGCTTGGCAGCGATCTCACGGATCGCCGTATCCCAGGAAATCTCCTCGAAGCTGCCGTCGTCGCGCCGCCGCAGTGGGCTGTCCAGCCGGTTGTCGGCATTCTGGTAGAAGTCCAGCCGCGACGCCTTCTGGCATTGATAACCTTGGGAAATTGGATGCGCCTTGTCACCCTTGATTTTCTTCAGGTGGCCGTCCTCGACCTCCACTTCGATGCCGCAGTTGAGTGAGCACAAGATGCAAGCCGTCGAGTGGGTCTCAGGCGTTACGTTGGATACCGTCGCGGTTGCTGGACACATGGTGGCCGCCTTTCTCGCTTGGGGTCTTCTCGCGTCGTTCTTGCCGCTTCGTCGCCTGGGTTTCAGGCTTGATCCAAATATAGGATGAAGATAATCATCTTTATTGGGATGATAGGTGTCATCCTACTAAGGGTCAAGGCGACGACGTTTCTGGCGCAAGGCCAGTAACCTACTCGACGGCCGTTATCGGCTCCGCTCGCTCCCAGCCTTGCCAGCGGCGTCCGACCGCGAGGCGGGCGTCGAGTACCAGGGAAAGTAGGGCGGGTACCAGGAAGAGGGTGAAGAAGGTGGAGACGGCGAGGCCGCCAACCACCACACTGCCGAGGCCGCGGTAAAGTTCGGAACCGGCACCAGGGAAGAGCACCAGGGGCAACATGCCGAAGACACTGGTGGTGACGCTCATGAAGATCGGGCGGATGCGTGAACGGGTGGCTTCGCGGATCGCGTCCCGTGGGGTCATGCTGTCGCGGCGCAGATGGTTGAGAGTCTGGTGGACAATCAGGATGGCGTTGTTGACCACGGTGCCAAGCAGGATGATGAAGCCGAGCATGGTCAGCACGTCGAGGGCTTGCGGCGTCACCAGATTGAGGGCGGCTAGACCGAGGACACCGCCGAGACCAGCCAAGGGCACACTGAACAGGATCACGAGCGGGTACAGGAAACTCTCGAACAGTGCCGCCATCAAGAGGTAGGTGATGAGCACCGCCAGTAGGAAGTTCCATTGCAAGGCTTGGCGGGTCTGGGTCAGTTTGTCGGCGCTGCCGGAGAGCCGAGCGCGATAGAGGCCACCGAGCTCACCGGAAGCGCGCATCGGCGCCAGGATCTCGCCTTCGATCCGTTCCATTGCCTCTTGTAGGGCGACGGTGTCCGGTGGGGTGACTTGGATGGTGACCGCCCGTTGGCGTTCGAGATGACGGATCTGGGTGGGGCCGCTGACAAGCTCGATGTCGGCCACCGAACCGAGGGTTACTTGCCGTCCATCCGGGGTGGTGATCGGCATCTGCTCTAGCAAGTGAGTGCGGTGGCTGGCGCCGCGCTCGGCCATGACGCGCAGATCGATTTCGTGACCTTCGTGGCGGTAGTCGCTGGCTTTGACGCCATCGACCAAGGCGCTCACCACAATGCCGAGATCGCGGTTTTGTAGTCCGAGCTCAGCGAGCCGTTGACGGCGGGGCACTACCCGCAACTCGGGATTGCCGAGGCTGAGATTGGGCATTGGGAAGGCTTGTGATCCTGCCAGCACGGTTCCGACATCGCCAAAGACACGGCTGCCGAGGGCCAGTAGCTGGTCGAGGTCGGGACCCATCAGGTCGATGTCGATATTGCGACCCTGGCCGAGACCGCGCTGAAAGAGGCTGAGTTGACTCATGAAGGCAACGGTGCCCGGCAACTGGGCATTGATCTTGTTGAACTCCGGGATCAACTCACGGACGCGGGTGGCGTCGCGGCCGCTGGCGGCGATGAAACTCATCTCGGGTTGGGCGATGAAGAACATCATGCCGATACCGCCGGCTGGCAAGTCGGCCGCGTCTTCGGTCTCCCACAGCGGCGCCAGTTGTTCGAGAAACGGTTTCTGGAGGTCGATCACTTCGCTGACGTTGTAACCTGGCGGCGGAATGATGGCACCGAACAGGAAGTTCTGGTTACCCTGCGGTAGATACTCTGTTTTGGGCATCAACCACAAGCCGAGGCCAACCGCGACCGCCGTGAAGCCCACCACCACCGAAACTCGACGCAGGGTTGTTGTGATCAGCCAATAAACCGAGCGGGTAATCCAATCCGCAAACCGCTGCGCCAGTGCCATAGCCCCCCAGAGGTTGGCGAACCCCTTGCCTCCCGCCGGAACCACAGTGGCGTCGAGGATGCGCGCTGACAGGCTTGGGATGACACTGATCGCTACGACCAAGCTCAGACCGACGGCGCAGGAGATGGCGATCGCGATGTCGCGAAATAGCTGGCCGGCTTCCTCCTGCACGAAAAGCACCGGTAGGAATACCGCGATGGTGGTCAGGGTCGACGCCAGGACGGCCCCCCACACCTCTTGGGTGCCGTCGAATGCTGCCTGGCGCCTGGACTTACCCATCTGCCGATGGCGATAGATGTTCTCCAGCACTACAATCGAGTTGTCGACCACCATGCCGACGGTGAACGACATACCCGCCAGGCTGATGACGTTGAGCGAGCGCCCGAGCCAGGCCATCATCAGAAAGGTGCCGATGACGCTGATCGGAATAGCGATCGCGACGATGAGTGTCGAGGCCCGGCTGCGCAGGAAAAGCAGCAGGACGATGATTGCCAAGCTGCCTCCCAGCACTAGATTCTGTTGCACCAGATCAATCGCGCTGACGATGTAGTCGGTTTCGTCGTAGCTCTCGAACATCTCGACGCCGCGTCCGCGCAGCAACTCGCGGTTGATGTCCTCGATTGCTTCGGTGAGACTGGCCATGACCGAAATGGCGTTGGAGCCATTCTCACGCTGCACATTGAGCGCCAGAATCGGTTTGTCGAAGTAGAGCACTTCGCCGGTGGCCTTGCGGAAGCTGAGTTCGACGCGCGCCACATCGCGTAGGTACACCGGGATGCCGTTGCGTACCGCCACCACCACCGACTCGATGTCCTCCGGCGAGCGATACTGCCCGATGGTACGCACCACGTAGCGACGTTTGCCTTCGTCGAAGTCGCCTCCCGAGGTGTCGCGGTTGTCACGATCAATTGCCATCACCAACTGGTTGAGCGTGACCTGTCGGGCGGCCAGTTTGGCCGGGTCGACGATGACTTGCATCTCCCGTTCGCGGCCACCGAAGATTTGGGCTCTGGCCACCCCGGGCACTCGTTCGAGGGCTGGCAGAATGAAGTCGTCAACAAAGCTGTAGAGGGTTGCGATGTCTCCCTCGAATGGCTCGTCGCCGGCCGGTAGTAGGGTGTACCAGGCCATCGCCGCGTTTTGGGCGTCGACAGTGGACAACACCGGTCGGTCGGCGTCGGAAGGATAACTCGGTACCTGCTCCAGTCGGTTCGAGACTTTGAGGATGGCGGCGTCGACATCGGTGCCGGTGAGAAACGACAAGATGATTTCGCCGCGGCTGTCCGAGCTGGTACTCACCATACGCACCATGCCCTCGAGACTCTTGAGTTGTTCTTCCTGCTCGTCGATGATCTCGCGCTCGATCTCGAACGGACTTGCCCCCGGCCACACCGTGGTGACGGTGATCTCAGGTTGCTCGACGGAGGGGGTGAGCTGGATCGGGATGCGGGTCAGGGCCAAGATGCCGAACAGCACCAACAAGATCACCCCGACCGCCGTGGTCACTGGCTTGGCGATCGACGTTTCGACCAGCTTCATGGTCTGTGTACTTTCATGGTCTGGCCTGCTTTATGGTCTGCTCGCCGTCACCGTTCATTCAGCGCTTCTGGAGCTGGATAGTCGAGCTCCTGACCGGCCACGTTGTAACCGTCCTGCAGCACTTCGTTGCCACGGGTGATCACAAGCCGGCCGGCGCTGATCTTGCCGCGGACGGCAATCCATTGGCCCACACCGAGTCCGGGTTCAACCTCCACGCTATGGACAATCGCTGAATCACCGAGCACAAACACGACGCTCTGGCCGTCGCGGGTGACGACGGCGTCCTTGGGTACCAGGATCAACGGCTCTTCCGGACCGATCGTCAAGTCTACCTGGGCCAACATACCAACCCCGAGCCGGCGTTCCTTGTTGGGCAGGCTGATTAGCGCTGGAAAAGTCCGTGATTGGGGATCGGCCCGAGGCACCACCGTCCGCACTGTGCCGGCAATCTCGAGTGCGGGCAGGGCTTCGAAACTCACCTGAGCCTCAGCTCCAGGAGTCAGACCACCGAAGTGGCGCTCCGGGACTTCGAGACGAACTTCGAGCGAGTCGAGTGAGATCAGTTCGACGACTGGGTCGCCGATATCGAGCCACTCACCGACCTGGATGTGCTCACGGCCGATGACGCCGCTGAACGACGCCCGCACGGTAGTGTTGTCGAGATCCCGTTCAAGAGTCGCTAGGGCAGCACGCAGTTGGGCGACGCGGCCTTGCCAGGCTTCGGTGTCGTAAGTCGCGTCGTCTACTTGTTGAGTGCTGACCACCTCCGAGGCGCGCAGCTCGCGGGTGCGTTCGAGTTTGAGTTCGGCGGACTTGAGCCGTGCCTCGGCTTCCGCCAATTGGCCGAGCGCCGCTTGTTGGCGTAGCTCGATCGGTTCCCGACGTAAGCGCACCAGCGCTGCACCGCGCCGTACGTTGGCGCCTTCCGGCGCCATGACCTGATCGACAATCCCCGCGACCTCGGTGGCCACCACTGCGATATGGCGCGCCTCGACCGTGCCGGTCAAGCGCAGCGTCTGACGAACCTGGTGTTCTATGGAACTCGTATAGCGCACCGGCATTTGCGCGAAAACTGGGCCGGTGACGGACCACAGCACCGCCCATAAGAGAAAGCAGTGTCCCTGGCGAGGCCATGACTGCTGTTGAGACAAGCGTTGCTGGCGAGACAAGCGTTGCTGTTGAGACAAGCGTTGCTGATGAACCATAGTGGACATCCGTCCCTCGCTGCATCTGAGAGTAGACATGACTAGCGGTCCGAGCTTGGCGAACTCGTACCCTCGTTTGATGTGGTGTTCTGTAGCGGAACGACCCAGGAGACCCCGTCATGCCCCCGCGCGGGCCGATTTGCCGCGCCGGCCGGATAAATGAATACGCAATCCGGCGAAGCAAGTTGTGGAGTCTAACAGCTCAGATCGAAAATCGGCTATGGGAATAGGCCATGGCGCCCCCTTGGGCCCGCTGTGTTTGCCAGCTGCTTACCAGCTGCCCGAAGCGCCGCCACCGCCGAAGCTCCCACCGCCGCCTGAGAAACCGCCGCCTGAGAAACCACCACCGCCTGAGAAACCACCACCGGACCAGCCGCCTCCACCGCTCGACCAAGTGCGTGTCCAGCCACTGGAGCTGGGTGTCCAGCTACGGACTCGTTCGCCCCAACCGGTAGAGCGCAGCAGGAAACGAAGCACCGGAAAGGCGACAACCCACAACAACCAAGCGATCGTGCCGGCTGTAGGTCCAAAGATGGCTGCCGGGAAGCTGAAGAAGAACGGCATCAAGAAGAGATAGAGGAACCATCCCATACAGCCGCTGGAGGCGATGCTGATCATCGCGAAGGTACCGACAACCACCGAAAAAACACCGAGAAAGATCAGCTTCTCGAGGAATGGAGCGTCGGTCAGATCACCATCGGAGGAAGCGTCTGTGAGACTGGGGGGAATCAGGTCCTCTTGGCCGCGGATGGTGGCGTCGATCACTTCGATCGCGGCGTGGATGCCGCCCGCGAAGTCACCGTCGCGGAAGCGCGGCACCATTAAGTTCGAGATGATCTTCTTGGTGCGCAAATCGGTCAAGGTCGGCTCGAGGCCGTAGCCGACTTCGATGCGAATCTTGCGGTCGTCTCGCGACACCAACAGCAGGACGCCATCATCGATCCCTTTGCGTCCCAGCTCCCAGGTCTCGACTACACGGATCGAATAGTCTTCGAGCGGCTCACCTGCGAGATTGGGGAGGGTGAGGATGACCACTTGGGCGCCAGTGGCGTTTTCCAACTGTTCGAGGGTGGATTCGAGCTGAAGCTCGGCGGCCGCGTCGATAAACTGGGCGAGGTCGTTGACTCGGCCTGCCAGGAAGGGCACGTCCAGCGCCAGCAGTGGCGTCAGCTGCACGGTTGCTGACAGCAGTGCCAGGCAGACGCAAATCAAGATCTGGCGAGTGTTCCGGCAGGTCAGGTGTCGCCGAGCCATTTAGCGCTCCCTCAGCCGTGGTTCGTTGCGCAGCTCGTCGCGGTCGTCGGATCGTCGAGCGAAGCCGTGTTCGGCTAGCAGCTCGCCACATTTGCTGATGACCGCTACCAGGGATTCGGTGGTGCGGTGTGCCCGGATACCCGATACAAGCTCGCTCACCAGGTGATCCCAAGCGTCCTCACCCACTTGTTTGTGGATGCCACTGTCCGCCAAGATCAGGGCTCGATGTTCGAAGAGGGCGATGAACACCAGGATGCCGCTACGGTCGCGGGTTTTGAAGACCTCCTCGTCGAGAAAAGCAGCCTCGGCGCGCAGCCGTACCCGGCGTTCCATCGTTTCAGCGGAGATCAGCCAGCGCTGCACAACGGGCAAGATTCGAGTTGCCAGGTAGCCGGCCGCACCGCCAGCGAAGGCGGGCAGGGTCATCCACAACACGGCCGGGATGCCCCAGAATCCGCCCAGCCAATGTCCGAAGCCGCCAAGGGCAGCAGCACCCATGGCGCCGAGGGCGGTGCCTCTCCACACCGCCTCTTCGTAGTCGTCAACCTGGTTGACCAGGTAGGCGACGATTTCGCCCGAAGTTTGTTGCTCGGCGTCGCGGGCGGCGTCCCGAATTCGCGCCAGCTCAGCGTCGTCGAACAATTGTCGGATGCCCAAGGTGGCCATGATCGAACCGGTGTCCAGCTCAGAATTCCACTTCTGGCGGTTTGTCGGCCCCGGGCGTCGAGGCGAAGTAAGGACGATCGTCGAAGCCCATTAGGCCAGCAAATAGCTTGGCGGGGAGTCGGTTGCGGGCGGTGTTGTAGGTTTGGGCAACCTCGTTGAATCGTTTACGCTCCACGGCAATACGGTTCTCGGTGCCCTCGAGCTGAGACTGTAAGTCACGGAAGGCCTCGGTTGCTTTGAGCTCCGGATAACGCTCAACCACGACCAGCAGTCGCGAGAGGGCACTCGACAACGAGTCTTGAGCGCCTTGGAATTGGCTCAGCTGATCAGCTGAGGGCGCACCGTCGAGACTGACTTGCCCCACTTTTGAGCGCGCTTCGACCACCGCTTGCAGGGTCTCTTGTTCAAAATCCTTGGCGCCGCGAACCGTGTTGACCAGGTTGGGGATCAGATCTGCTCGGCGCTGGTAAACGTTCTCTACCTGGGCCCAGGCTGACTTGACCCCTTCTTCTTTGGCAACCAAGGTGTTGTACATGCCCCCGAGCACGACAGCGAGTCCCAGGCCGACCGCTAACAACACGCCACCGACGAGTGCTGCGTTTTTCATCGAATTCTCCTCTTCGTGCGACAGGCCCTAACACCTCGGACACCATGGTTGGCAGCTAAGGGGTCGACGGATCCAGTCAACCAAGTCTCATGGAAATGCATTGAGTCTGCCCAGGGTACACCGTCTCTCGAGGTGTCACCAAATGGTTCCGGGTTGTCGAAGGATTCAGTGCTGATAGACAACTGATGGCGGTTTTCCACCGTATCTCGAATGTTGCCGACAGGGCCGCCGTATCCATTCGATAGACTGAGGCGATCGTTTTCGGCCCAGCTGCGTATTTTCGACGGTCCCTAGCCACCCGTGGAATCATCGGCCAGGTCACGTCAGCCGCCATCGTCTACGATGCTGAAACGACTAGCGGCGGTAGTGGTGGTCCGGTCATCAACCTGCGTGGCGAAGTTGTTGCGGTCAACATGGCGATCCTGCCGGAGTTCGGCGGCTCTAACCTCGGCGTGCCGGTCGAAGAGGCCCGTGATGTCCTTGGTTCCGTACCCCAGGGGGAGTCGAGCTCACCGGTTAGTGACTATCCGACTCCTTGACGCCGAGCGAGACGGCATTGGCGCTCGGGCGGCCTTTCCCAAGCTAGATGTAACTTTTGGGGATGATGTAGAGCTGCCGGTTATGTGGAGTGGACTGAGGAACGTCCCATGGGCGTTCCTCAACGGTGAGGAAGGCGTTTCAGATTCTCGAAGTGGCGTCCTCAATGGTGATGGAGCTCATCTGGCGTGCCGATTTGGTTGTCCTCAACGGTGAGGAAGCCTTTTGGAGCCGGGCAGATTGTCTCCTTCGGAGGAAATGTGAACGACCCAACGGTCTCAGGTCGCTCGCCTCACGGCTAAGACGGTCCCGTGGACGTCTCGGGTCACCGTCCTCACCATTGAGGACGTCTCCCGAGATCCCGGGCAAGGGCCCTTCAGCGTTGAGGAGGGGCCCAGAGTTTCTGGGATGCCCGGCCTCAATGGTGAGGACGGGGGCTCGCGTTACCAGAAGACCTGCTTCAGCCGTGAGGCAGGCGAGCTCCCAGTCTCAGATCACTCGCCGAACGCTGAGGAAGGTCGCCGAAGCGCCTTGGGTCATCGTACTACCGCCGAGGAACGTCGCCGGACCGTCTCGGGTCGTTGTGCTTACCGTTGAGAGCGCGGCTCGAGACCGAGACCTAGAGCTCTTCAGTGGTGAAGACGCGGCTTGGAGTCTTGGGACCGCAGTCCTCATCGGTGAGATGGATGCGCTGCTGGACGTAACATGGAGTTCGTTAGGGTGGTTGAGCCGCAGCCAACAACACCTCGACTTCGAAGCCGCCAGCGCGGGGGTTACGGCCGGTGACGGTGCCTCCCATACGTTCGACGAGGCCGTGGACGAGCGCCAAGCCGATGCCGGTGCCTTTGGAGGTGCGGGTGAGCTCGTTTTCGGTACGGTAGAAAGGTTCGAAGATCTTCTTCAAGTGCTGGCGAGGGACACCTGGACCGTGGTCGGTAACGGTCAGGAGCACTCCGGCGTCATCCCGACGGCAGCTCAAGACAATGTCTTTGTTGCTGGCTTCGCGGGCGTATTTGAGCGCGTTGTCGACCAGATTGAAGAGCACCTGGACCAAAGCGTCGCGATCGTAGCGCACCGCGGGTAGGTTCGGCTCGGCGTCGAGCCGAAGCGAGAAGCCTTGTTGTTCGGCGTGCGGACCGAGGATCCCGCGCACTTCTTCGACCACCGGTACGACGTCGCCAACTTCGATTTTCATCGGGCGGTCCTTCTGCTCCAGCTGAGAAAGCTCCAGAACGTTCTGCACTAGCCGCGTCAGACGCTCGGTCTCTGACGTGATGGTCTCGTAATAATGCTGACGCTTGGTGTCGTCCGTCACCATGCCGTCACGCAGCATTTCGCCATACATGCGCAGTGCGGTGAGCGGGGTTTTGAGTTCGTGGGTGACGGCAGAGACAAAATTGCTGCGTCGTTCGGCGAAGGCCACGACTACCGCCACCATGCGATACAGCGCAAACAGGCCAAACGTCGAGGCGAAGGCGAGCAACAGCGAGAGCGAATAGAGATTCACCATGCCCTGGCGTTCGGGCAGGCGGGCGAGAGAGATGTCGGCCGCAATCTGTCCGAAGGGTTCAGCAAAACGATGGCGATATGAGTAGCCGTCGAGGGCGAGTCGTCGCTCAGCAGCGGTCGGGATCAGAAGCTTGGAAAGGCTGGTCGTGAGCTTGCGGTCGGAACTGTCGGTGACCAGGGAGATCCGGGTGTTGGCTGCCAAGTCACCGTCGGCCAACACCTGGTCGGCTACCCAGGACACCAACTTCGGGACATCGAGCATCAATCCCTGGGCGTAGGTCTCGTCGCCGATCGAGACGGTACGGTAGAGCACCAAATGGTTCTCGGTCGCCAACCGTCCAACCATCGGTTGCAGGCGCACGTCGATGGTAGCTGAGAAGCCGGTGTCGAGTACGCCAACGATCCGTCGTTCGATCTCTGCGTTGGTGGTCACCATCTCGCCGGTCGCTGGATCGGCAAGGGTTGGGTCCGCAGACTCAGCCTGAGATTGCACCGCCTCTTGCAATACGTTGGCTTCCTTCTGCAGGAAATTGTAGACGTTAGCCGCTTGGCTCGGAGCGACCTTGGTAGGCCGCTTGCCGCGACTACTGGCGCCGCGGTTGAGACGATTGAGGTAACTTTCCGAAGACCTCTCTTCCTCGATCTGTTTGGCCGAGTTGTTCTTGGCCAAGTCGCGACGTGATGGATCGGCCAGGGCTTTCTGCTTTGGCACACCAACCTTTGGCAATGGCTTTTCCTGGGGGCGCTCGAGGGTCACGGTCCGGCCCGTAGCCTGGTGATCTTGCTCCGACTCGATGAGGTTGCGACCAGGTGAAGCCGTTTCGAAGGCCCAGAAGTTGGTCACCGCCTCTTGCACGAGATCGACGACGGCACGGGTTGAGTCGGATGGCGACCAACCCGTAGCGATCGTCGCTAGCTCCTCGTTGTCGGGCCATAGGGGGCTCGACACCGTACCGTCGGGATCAATCTGGAAGTAGCAGACGAGAAACGACTCGCTGGGAGGCTGGGATAGCGGCGACCGAGTGAGGTTGACGATCTGTGACGGACTACCCTCGGGCACAAAAAAGTACCGATACTGAGCAAATGGACGATCTTCTTCGGTGCGCAGCCAGGTGGTTAGCTCGCGTTCCATCTCGTCGACGATACGATCGGCCAGTGCACGGTGCCGCAGATCACGCTCGGCCTCGACGCTATCGAGCGCCTTGCCGACGACCATCGCCAAGGACCCCAAGAGCACCAGGGCGAGTAACACGAAGACAATGCGGATGCGGGTCACACCGTCTCCCGGCGCATCAAAGTCTCCCGACGCATCAAACCGTCTTCCACATCAGACCGTAGCGCGGTAGCCCGCTCCGCGCACCGTCTCGATGGTCCGCGTTCCGGTAACGTCGAGTTTCTTGCGCAGCTTGGCGATGTGGACATCTACAGTGCGCGTCTCGATTTCGTCGACATTAATCAGGCCCCAGACTTGTTGCAAGAGGGTGCGACGGCTGACTACCCGCCCGGCTTGTTGACCAAAAACGCGCAAGAGGTCCACTTCGCGTTGTGACAGGTGGATCGTTTGGTTGCTGGAATGAGCGTTGAGGCCAGGGGCGTCGATCTCCCAGGGGCCGAATTCAAAACGTTCGTTATCGTCGGCTTGGGAAGACCGTCGCAATTGTGCCTCGACCCGAGCAACCAGCTCGCGGACCGAGAACGGCTTGGTGACGTAGTCATCGGCGCCACATCGCAGACCGCGGACAACGTCATCTTCTGAGCCCTTGGCGGTCAGCATGAGGATCGGCAAGCTCGGTAGCCTGGTTCGCAGTTTCCGACAGACGTCGAGGCCCGAGAGCCCGGGCAGCATCAGGTCCAAAATCACAAGATCAAATAGCTCGCGCAGGCCGAGTTCGAGCCCTTCCTCGCCAGACTCGACGGCAGTTGGCTGCCAGCCATGGTAGACCAACACGTCGCAAAGTCCACCTCGGATCGAGGCTTCGTCTTCTACAACCAAAATCTGCGCTTTGCGTTTGCTGTCGTCCATAGTTCTATTCTAACTGTGTCTTTCGGCCGAATGTAAAACGAACGTAAAACCGCAATGTCGCGTTTTACGTTTGTTTTGCCCGCGGTTCGCAATCTCGTTTTATAAACGTTATGTGCAGCGCAACAAGATCTCGAACAACCTATCGAGGAGGCCGTTATGACAACTGACCAACGCCAAAAACGCACCGGATTCTTGCTGATTGGCACGCTTGCCATACTGACCCTAGTGGGTCATCTACTCACCCAAGCCAGCGATGCAATCCCGATGATCTCGACTACCTCATGTAGTGATCCGTCCTCATCAGATGGAGCGTGTGGACCGCCGTCAGGTGGCGATCCGTCGGCAAACATCAGCGGCACCTCCTTCGCCAGCGCCGACAATTCGAGCGTGTCATTCCGTGGCCAGCTCGACCGTACCGCGGTGCTGCAGGGTGGCGATGGTCAGGTCAAGATGGAGTTGGTGTTGGCGGCAGAGGAGCGTCAGCGCAACGGAGTTGTCCGGACGCCGACCGACTTTGTGATTGTTCTCGATCGATCGAGCTCGATGGGTGGTGACAAGATCGAACACGCCCGGGCCGCGGTGCGGGAGCTGATCTCCCAACTTGCCGCAGAAGATCGTTTCGCCCTGGTGTGTTACGACTCGGATGCCGAGACCGCAATCCCGCTTGCGTTGGCGACGGCCGAGGCGCGGGAACAGTGGCGTCAAGTGGTGGCGGGGGTTACTCCTCGCGGTGGTACCAACATGTCGAGTGGTCTTGATCTCGCGCTGGGCATGACCCGGAGCGAATACGGTCGGGCGGCACGTCTGATCTTGATTTCCGACGGGCATGCCAATGCTGGGGATGCCACGATCAGCGGGCTTTCCGGCCGCGCTCGCCGCTTCGCTAGTCGAGAGGCTGTGGTCACTACGGTGGGTGTTGGTCAGGGCTTCAATGAAGTGCTGATGAGTAACGTGGCGGATGCCGGGACGGGCAATTACTACTACGTGGACCAAACGGAGCAGCTGGCGCAGATCTTTTCGGATGAGTTCGAGGCCAGCCGAGAAACTGTCGCCACCGCCGTTGCCGTCACCATCGAGACGGCTCCGGGGGTACGGGTGGTGGATGCCGCCGGCTATCCGCTCGAGCGCCAGGGTAACCAGACGACCTTCCGTCCGGGGAGCCTGTTCTCCGGTCAGGAGCGTCGGGTCTGGGTGACGCTTGCCGTGGCTCACGACACGTTGGGGGATCGGTCCTTGGGTCGTTTCAGCGTTGCGTTCAAGGATCCCGAGGTGGACCGGCAAATGCCCCAACGTCTCAGCTTCACGGATTCGCCCAAAGTGGCGTGTGTCAAAGGGGAAACGGAGTACCACCAGTCGTTTGACAAAGAGACCTGGGCGCGGTCGGTGGCGGAGGAAGACTACAACTCACTGCAGCAGCAGGTTGCAGACTATGTGCGAGACGGACGGCGCGACGAAGCCTTGCAAGAGATCAACGCCTTTCGAGCCGAGAACATGCGACTCAATCAAGTGATGAAGAAGCGGCAAATCACTCGCAAGCTGGAAGATCTGTCTGCTTTGCAGACCGAGGTGGAAGAGGCGTTCGTGGGTGCCAACCAAGCGCATAAACAGAACCTACTCAGCAAAACCAAGCAGTACGCGGGTCGTGACGGGCGTCGGGTCGGTAGCAAGAAAGTCGCCACGCAAGCCACTGACGCTGGCAAAGGAGGTCGGTGATGGGACTGCTGACTCGTTTGACGACCCTCGCCAAAGCCGATGCCCACGGAGTCGTCGACGCGCTGGAAGACAAAGCCTTGGTGCTTCGGCAGCATGTGCGTGAAGCCGGTGCCGAACTCGACCGCAAACGGTGCCGTGTGGCTGCCCTGGATGCGGAGTGCAAAGACCTCGGGAAAGATCGCGATCGCATGCAGGAACAGATTGGCCGCTGGGAATCGGATGTCGACCTGGCGTTGGCCGAAGACCAAGGAGAGCTCGTTCGGTACACCCTCAAGAAGTTGTTGCCGTTGCGTCATGCCGTCCCGCAGCTCGAACATCGGATTGAGACTCTGGATGAAAAGCGTCGAGAGATCGAGCATCAGCTCGCTGAGCAGCAGGCGGAATTCGAGTTGCTCGAACAACGGGTACGGGGTTATCTGGCGCGGCATGGCGAGGACGGCAGTAGTGTCGGGTTTACCGACATGGTTGTGACCGACGAAGACGTTGAGATCGAGCTACTGCGTCGACAAGCGGAGAGTCGTCGGCAAGCGGAACAAGGAGACGTCTGATGCGCGGCAACTCCCTGGTAGGTTCGCTGGCTTTTGGCCTAATAACAGCCCTCGGCTCGATCCCGTGGACGATCGTCTGCGGTCCGATGTTAGGGAGACTGTGGGCGTTGGCGGCCTACTGTCTCGTCATCGTCGTGGTTTATGTGGTCGTCATCGCGCCGAGTTGGCGAAGGGGTATCGCGATGGGCGGGTTGACGGGCGGCTTCGCCGGGCTGGTTGGTTTGCTGGCTCCTTGGCCAGCCGAGGCGATCCTAGGTTCGGTGCTGATCTTGGCTGTCGTGCGCAGTGGTTTCCTCTACCGACAGGCGCCTGCTCGAGCAGTCGCTTTGGAGGTGATGCTTGCCTTGGGGGGGCTGTTGGCTGCCCAACTTGTGGCCGGCCTGACGTTGTTGGGGACTGCACTGGCGATCTGGAGCTTCTTCCTCGACCAGAGTCTCTTCATCCTGGTTGGCGGACGGCGTGATCGTGGGTCGGAAGAGCTGGTCGAGGATCCGTTCGACCGGGCACGCCAGCGTGCCCTTGCATTGATGGAGGGTGCCTGACGGCCTACGGCGAGATCGAACGCATCATTTTACGCGGGGTGGTAGTTAGCCGTGAAGGGCTAGCCGCAAACACGCCCTGAGTCGACCTACCCGCCAGGGTGAGCTTCAGAGGGCCAAGACTGCCCCAACAACCGTGGTGGATCCAGCCGGTGTTTGTCACCCTGATGATGAGACGGACTCTCTCATCACAAAGGAGCAAAGCCATGGAGTTGAAGAAGATTTTGATGCCGACGGATTTCTCCGATGGTGCCAACACTGCCTTGTCTCAGGCTATTGCCCTAGCAGGGCGATTTGACGCGGAGCTACACCTACTCCACGTCGTGGTGATGTTCGATGAGGGGTTACATTACCGTGACCCGGAGTTTCCGGATGTCGAAAAGGTTTACAGTCGGCTCGAGGAGCAAGCGTCCGCCGAGATGAAGCATCTGCTCAAGGCGCAACAAGTGAAGCCGCTCCAGGTTTACGAAACACAATGCCGGGCCTTCGAGCCGGCTCCGGCGATCGTCGAATACGCTGAGGAACATGGGATCGATGCCATTGTGCTCGGCACCCACGGCCGACGTGGCCTGCGACGGTTCTTGCTCGGCAGCGTCGCTGAGGAGGTAGTCCGCACTGCGCCTTGCCCGGTGATGACTCTTCGCCAGGACGCAACACCGAACGCCGGAATCGGCCGTATCGTGGTGCCATTCGACTTCTCACCGGATTCAGAGCAGACCCTCGAAACAGCCAAAGAACTAGCGGCTAGGTTCGACAGCCGTATCCATTTGGTCCATGTCATGCAGCCACCGATTGTGGCAGGTGGTGTCTATGGGATGCCGCTACCTGGCCCGACGATGATCGATGGGACCTTACAGATGCAACAGGCGTTGGCCGAGGTTGTTGAACGCTGCGAAGCGCAGGCGATCGAGGCGCATGTACTCGAAGGTTCACCGGCCTGGGAGATTGTCGAATACGCATCAAAGATCGAGGCCAGTTTGATCATCATCGGCAGCCACGGGGCCAGTGGCATCCGTCGGATCTTGCTTGGCAGTGTGTCCGAACGAGTGATCCGTTCCGCACCCTGCCCGGTGCTGGTGTTGCGACGCCCCGGAGCGGAAGTGGCTGAGGAGCCAGCGGCGTTGGATTCGGTAGCCAAGGCGAGCTGACCAGCGGAGAAGGTGTCAGGCTCACCGAGGAACGGATTCGCCGGTGATCAAGAGGGCTGGTGATCAGGAGGCTGCGTCGGGTTTGGGGAGCATCCGGGCCTCGAGTGCTGCGGCTTCGGTGTCGCGTCGTTGCATGCGTAGCAGGACAGCGTACTCGCGTAATGCATCGATCAGCTCCAAGTCGTCGGGTGGTAGGACTTTCTCCCGGATCTCCAAGGCCTGACGATAGAGCGGCTCGGCTTCGGTTAGACGCCCCTGATCACGATAGATATTGGCGAGGCCCCAAATCGATGTCGCACGATGGGGATGATCGGGAGCTAGACGGCGGTCGCGGATCTCGTTGGCGCGCACAAAGAGTGGCTCTGCTTCAGTGAAGCGACCGAGTTTCCAATAGGCTAAACCTAGGTTGGTGAGGCGGCTGGCGGCGAAGGGGTGGTCGTGGGATAGGGTGACCTTGTCGATAGCGACGGCACGTTCGAGATAGCGTCGAGCCTGATCGTACCGGCCGACATAAATCAAGGTGTATCCCAAGTTACTCAGGATGCGACTTACTTGCGGATGTTCGGGGCCGAGAGATTTTTCGAAAACCTCCAAAGCATGCCGACTGAGATCAAGGGCTTTCTCATGGTCATTGTTGCCGCCTGCCACTAGCGCCAAGTGGCTGACGGTATAAGCAACGTGGGGATGATCCGGGCCAAGGACGGTTTCCTGAATTGCCAGCGCATTCAGGAACAGTTCTTCGGCTTCGCCGAGCAGGCCGCGATAGATCATGTTGGTGCCCAAGCTCCAGAGCGCGCGTCCGACCTCTTTGCTGCGTGGGCCTCGCAGTGTTTTGGCAAGTTGCAACAGCCGGCGGAGAATTTTCTCGGAGCGTTCGAATTCGCCGCGCTGGGTATGGACTTCAGCAAGAGCCTGCAGAGCGTTGACGAGGATCGTGTCTTCCGTCCCGGGCAGTTGCTCTAGGATAGCTAGTCCTTGGCGCACGGAACGTTCGGCGTCGTCGAGTCGCCCCTGCTCTAAGTACACTGCGCCGAGTGCAATCAAGCTCTCGGCAACTTCCGGGTGGTCGCCGCCGAGTTCGGCTTGGCGCAATACAAGCGCTTCTTTTAGTTGTTCCTCAGCTGGATCGAGCATCCCGAGGCGTTCGTGGATCGTGCCTAGGGTGGCGAGCATTCGCGCTCTAGGTAAGGGCTGGTCAGTGAGTTCTGTCTGGATGCGTTGGGTGCCGCGATCGAGAAGCTCGCGTGCTGTAATTTCGACGCTAGATCCAGCCAAGGGATCTGAGACTTCGAAAATGTCCACCAGGAACTCGACCGCTTGGCGAGCAGCGGAAGCTTCTTCGATCGCTCGGCCCTCCGCCGCGATCGCTCGTTCGGCCTGAATCTTGGCTTCAGCCTCAGCACGCTGAGCTCGGACGAGAGCGAGACCGACGCCAACGATACCGGCCAATAAGGCGAGGATCGCGATGCTGGCGATCGCAACGCCAGCACGGTGACGGTGGATGAGTTTACGAAGTCGGTAGGATGTGGTGCGCGGTGCCGCTTCCACCGGTTGGTGACTCAGATGGCGTTCGATGTCGGCGGCAAGTTCGACCGCCGAGCCGTAGCGCCTATCGCGATCGCGACAGATCGCACGAGCTGTGATCCACTCGAGATCGCCCGCTAAACGGCGACGGTGGGATGCTGGCTCGAGCTGCCGATAGTCTGCAGCCTCGACGGCGGCGCTGCGTTCGAGATCGTCTAGGCGGTTGGTGAGCAGAGGTGCGTCTCGACCGCGAATCTTCTGCATCAGCTGCACGACGTTGCCGCGTCCCTTCTCGAACGGCAGCACACCAATGAGTAGCTTGTAGAGCACCACACCCAGCGCATAAACATCGATGCGGGTGTCAGGTTCAACCGGTTTGTCAGAGGTCCTGAAAGCTTCAGGGCTCATATAGGTCGGTGTGCCTACGAACAGGCGTCGGGTGGTCTCTGTATCGTCGACTAGCGGCTGGTCGAGCGCCTTGGCGACTCCGAAGTCGATGATCTTGGGGACCGGCTCGCCGCCAAGATTCGCTACCAGGATGTTCGTCGGTTTGAGATCGCGGTGAATGATGCCTCGTTGGTGGGCGTGGCGTACCGCCTGGCAAATGATGACAAAAAGCCGCAGTCGTGCTTCGATCGATAGTTTGCGGCGGTCACAGTATTCTGTGATCGGTACTCCATTGACCAACTCCATCGCGAGATAGGGTTGGCCGCTCGAGGTGGTGCCAGCTTCGAAGATCTGAGCGATGTTGGGGTGGGCCAACCGGGCCATCGCCTGACGTTCTGCGAGGAAGCGGGCCGTCACTTCGGGGTTTGCGAAACCGGCGCGGACCAGTTTGAGGGCCAGTTTGCGCTCGACGGGTTCGGTCTGTTCGGCGAGGTAGACGGTACCCATACCACCCTCACCGAGAGGCTCGAGCAAGCGATAGGGGCCGATCGTCTCTGCGTCCTCGAGCTGGGAGAGCTTATTTGCGATCTGGTGGGCGGCTGGTCGGTCCTGCGGACCGTCGTCGAGTTCCCTGGTTCGATCCAGAAAGATCCGTAAGCGCTGCTTGTTGGCTAGCAGGTCGAGAATCTCTTGGCGCAGCGCCTCATCATGACAGGCTGCTCGCAAGAACGAGGGTTGCTCCAACTTGGGGAGCTCGAGGGTGCGGGCCAAGAGCTCGTCGAACTTGAATTGCCGTAGTTCGTTCAAGCTGAGTAATCGCCAGGGTCCGGAAAAGCGGGCTGGGTGCTCAGTGGCGGTCCGACGGACGCCTTACTCGGGTCTCCATGGGGGGCTAAACTCGATCCTGCATCGATCGCGAAATCGAATCGAGCGGACATCAGGATCCGATATTACCGGTTTCGAAAGTACTCCACAGCGTTGTTGCCCAGAAATCGAGTGTTGCTCAGAAATCGAGGACCATCTGAAAGAGGAAAGCGTCATCGTCTTGCGACGGGCCGTCTTCGGAAATGAACTGATACTCAAATTTGGTTCGCAGGTGGTCGAGAAGTAGCAGGTTGAAACCGACCGACCATAACCGTCGATCATCGTTGCCTTGGATGTCGCGGTCGAAGTCAACCACATCGTAGCGAGAGATCAGGCGAAGCTCGGGCAGTAGCTCACGATTCCAATGGAAGCTGTAGGCTAACTGAGCGTACCAACCTTCCTGCTCGAGCTCGTTGTCGTCGATAATCGGCCTGTCAGCGCTGGTCGGCTCGTCCAGGATTGCGCGGACCCATTCCGAGCGCAACTCCCAACCGTTCCATCGGGTCGAGAAGTCGAGACCCAGGAATGTGAGATCGAGGTCGCTGTCAGTCGAGTAGCGTTGGTGGTGGTAAGACGCCCCGATCTCAGTTTGACGTCCAAAAGCGTATCCCAGCCGCCCACTGAGGGCGCGGCTGGAGTTGTTGTCGCGTGTCTGGCGGCTACCTCGGCGGTTGTCGAGTGCATCGTCGCCGAGGCCGTCAGTGATCGCGATCTCGTATGTCAGGCGATCCCCCGCAAACGGTTCGAGCACTCCGAGGGCCAGTAATCCGGCGGCATAAAAATTTCCAGGAACAATTTGACGCATGGCTTCAGGCCGTGAAACGAGTGCATTGGTCGGCGAGTACCAAACTAGGCGTTCGATCCCGAACGGAGTATAGAACCGACCCGCCCGCAGAGAGAGCCAGTCCAGGGCGCCCCATTCCAGGTACGCTTGGTCTATCTCGACGGTGTCGCCGCTGTGTTCGTACTCGATCTCGATGTGCCCCAAGAGATTCGGCCCGAGGTGAGATCGCACGAAAAGGTTGGCGTGATGATTATCGAACGTCGAAACGCCTGATCGGGACCCATCCGGCCCCGCGTCGGTGTATTCGATGTCGACGAAGGCATGAAGTTGGATCCGCTCTTCGGTAGTACCGTAATGGAGAACTCCGCCGGCATAACTCAGGGAAGGCAAGAAGCGAAGCTTGTCTTCCACCCGGCGGCTCTTCGTTTCCTGGTGCGGTGAGCCAATCGACGAGTTGTTCGGGACGGTAGTAGGCGAAACCGGTTGTGGTTCTCGAACACCAACCGTCGATAGGGTACCGACCGTCGAGGTGGTGGCGAGTTTCGGAGCCAGGTCTCCGAGAAGCTTCTCGAGTGCTGTCAGGCGCTGCTCGAGACGATCCAGGGGTTCCAGCGCAAGGTTCTCTTGCCCGGTCTCTGGTGACAGGTGGCCAGCGGCTCGAAGTGCTTCCTCCAACTGGCCGAGTCGCAATTCCATGCGCCCCAGTCGGTCACCTTTGATGTCTCGTTGGGTTGTCTGAGCTTCATCATAAGAAGTATCAGCATAGGAACCTGGTGTGGTCAGAACGAAAACGAGCAGTACTGCGCCGAAGTCTCGGCGTCTCAAGAGTCTGAACATGTAGAGTCCTTTTGGTCGCGGGCCAAGAATCGAGATCGAAAAGGGAGTAGGTCGCCAGGCGGAAGTGCACGGAATGGCCGACTACCAGGTACCAGTCTCAGCAGACAACATTAAGGCGAGAATTACGCTATCAGGTGTCGATTCATGCTGGGGAGGTGGAGATCTCTGTCAAAAAGAGTTATTGTCTGGGCCTTACCTCTTGCAGGTGGCTTCATTTTTGGAGGTTGGCGAGACTCAGGCACCTCATTTAACAGCTGGTCTACGGCACGGCTGGAGAGAAACCCTAAATTTCACTTGACGGTCTCGAGGCGCTTTGCTACTCTCCGCTGTCCGCGGCGAGACCGGAAGGTGCAGTCGAGAGTGTAGCTGTCTACAAAGCCTGCAAGGCTTGTTCAGGCAGGTGCACTGACTCTCGATGATGGCCAACTGACCGACCTACCTGTTCAGCCCAAGCACAATTCAGAAGAGTTCGTAGCTCGTCGGTAGTTTCCCTCCGGCCTTGCTGGAGAGGTGTCGCTACGTCAGGCGGGTTGAGATAAGACGCGCAATACCGTCAAGGTTTGCGAGTGAGTATGGAGACCCGGGATGCCGACGATTCATCAGTTGGTGAAAAAAGGCCGCCATCGCCACAAGGCGAAGACCAAGAGTCCGGCGCTACAGGCGTCGCCTCAGAAGCGCGGTGTGTGCGTTCGTGTTTACACCCAGACGCCTAAGAAACCGAATTCAGCGCTACGTAAAGTGGCACGCGTCCGGTTGACCAACGGTATCGAAGTGACGACGTATATTCCTGGGGTTGGCCACAATCTCCAAGAGCATTCGATCGTGCTGATTCGCGGGGGTCGTGTGAAAGATCTGCCGGGAGTCCGTTATCACGTCGTCCGAGGCACTCTGGATGCGGTCGGTGTCGAAGACCGTCGGCGCGGTCGTTCCAAGTACGGCACGAAGCGCCCGAAGTCTTGACCCTTCGTGGTCAGCGCAATCCTGATTTGAACGCCTTCCTTTCAGTCCATAGAGCTTTTTGAGTCAAGAGTCGAGGTCGAACGATGCCAAGGCGCCGTGAAGTTCCAAAACGCCAGATTTTGCCGGATCCCCTTTACAGCTCGCAGCTGGTCACCAAGTTTGTCAACGTGGTGATGAAAGACGGCAAGAAGTCCGTAGCCGAGAAGTTGCTCTACGATGCGCTTGAGCTCATCCAGGAGCGTACCCAAGAAGATCCGATCAAAATCTTCAAGCGGGCGGTCGATAATGTGAAGCCCGTCGTCGAAGTCAAATCGCGGCGTGTGGGTGGTTCCACTTACCAGGTGCCGATCGAAGTCCGGCCATCTCGGCGTTTGGCGCTGTCGATGCGTTGGTTGATTCAGGGTGCTGCCCGACGTGGCGAGAAGACCATGGATGCGCGGCTGGCCAATGAGTTCATGGAGGCCGCTCAGAATCGCGGAACCGCGATCAAAAAGAAGGATGACACCCATCGGATGGCTGAGGCCAATAAGGCGTTCGCACACTACCGCTGGTAGTCGGACGGTCGCTGGGCGCTGTTTTTCAACGTTAGCGGATACGGTCTTCAGCCGAATTCAGGAAGCAGCCTTCTTTTTCGGATCAATTTGAGCACTTACCGATAAATGAGTTGTCGCGTTCGTCGAGAGTTCGATATTCCAGGGGTTGGAGCACTAGCGATCCTACAGAATCGTCCGTCCCAGCTTGAGGCCCCGGAGCGCAGTCATGGCACGCAGAGTTCGTCTAGAAAACATCAGGAATATCGGCATTATGGCGCATATCGACGCCGGTAAAACAACGACGACTGAGCGCGTCCTGTATTACACCGGAATCAACTACAAGATCGGCGAGGTTCACGATGGAACCGCCACGATGGACTGGATGGTCCAAGAGCAGGAGCGCGGGATCACCATCACGTCGGCTGCTACCACCTGTACCTGGGGTGACCATCGCATCAACATCATTGATACGCCGGGTCATGTTGATTTCACCGCCGAAGTAGAGCGTTCGTTGCGGGTGCTTGATGGTGCTGTGGCGGTCTTTGATGCGGTAGGTGGTGTCGAGCCTCAGTCTGAAACGGTGTGGCGCCAGGCCGACAAGTATCGCGTGCCGCGAATTGCGTTTATCAACAAGATGGATCGAGTCGGCGCTGATTTCGATCGGTGTATCAGCATGATGCGCTCTCGCCTGAAGGCTCATCCGGTGGCTATTCAGCTGCCTTGGGGAACCGAGGCGGACTTTCATGGTGTGATCGACTTGGTGCAGATGAAGGGGATTGCCTACGATAGCGAGAGTCTGGGTGCAGACTATGAGTTGGTCGAGATTCCAAGCGAATTGCAAGAGACGGCCGCCAAGATGCGCGAGCAGATGATCGAAGCCGTCGCCGAGACGAACGATCAGCTACTCGAAAAGTACCTGTCGGGTGATGAGGTTAGCGACGGCGAGCTAGTCAGTGCGCTGCGCGCCGCAACGGTTGCCAGCAGCATTCAACCAGTCCTCTGTGGCTCCGCCTTCAAGAACAAAGGTGTGCAGCCTCTGCTCGATGCGGTTGTGAGCTACCTGCCCTCGCCGACCGAAGTGCCGCCGATCGTGGGTACTGATGTGGCCGGTGAAGTGCCGATGTCGCGCCAGCCGTCTGACGATGAGCCGTTCTCGGCCTTGGTTTTCAAGATCATGACCGATCCCCACGTGGGTCAACTCTCCTATTTCCGAGTTTACTCCGGTCACATCGAGGCGGGGAGTAGCGTGCTCAACGCGACGCGCGGACGCAAGGGGCGTATCGGTCGGTTGCTCAAGATGCACGCCAACAAGCGTGAGGAAATCCAAGAGGTTTGGTCGGGAGATATCGCCGCTGCGGTGGGCCTCAAAGATGCCACTACCGGTGACACCATTTGCTCTATTTCAGAGCCGATCATTCTCGAGTCGATGACCTTCCCGGAACCGGTGATCGCGGTGTCGATCGAACCCAAGACCAAAACTGATCAAGAGAAACTCGGACAAGCCTTGGGCAAGTTGCAGCATGAGGACCCCACGTTCCGTGTGCACACCGATCAGGATACTGGGCAGACCCTGATTTCGGGCATGGGTGAATTGCATCTCGAGATCATCACCGATCGGTTGATTCGCGAGTTCAAGGTAGGTGCCAATATCGGGCGGCCGCAGGTAGCCTACAAGGAGTCGGTGACGATCGAAGCCGAAGGCGAAGGTCGTTTCGTTCGTCAGTCCGGTGGGCGCGGCCAGTACGGTCACTGCAAGATTCGAATCCGCCCGATGCCAGACGAGCACCTCGTTTTCAACGACAAGATTGTCGGCGGTGCGATTCCTCGCGAGTTCATCAAGCCGGTGCACCAAGGGATTGCCGAAGCGATGGAAACTGGCCCGCTAGCGGGTTATCCACTCTCTGGTATTGAAGTCGATCTGTTCGATGGTAGCTACCATGATGTCGACTCTTCCGAGGTGGCATTCAAGATCGCTGGATCGATGGCTTTCCAGGATGCCTGCAAGCGCGCCCGTCCAGTCTTACTCGAGCCAGTCATGGCAGTTGAAGTTGTGACGCCGGAAGACTACATGGGAGAAGTGATCGGTGACCTCACGTCAAAGCGCGGGCGAGTCCAATCGATGGATGCGCGCAGCGGCGCCCAGGTCATCGTCTGCAAGGTTCCGCTGTCCGAGATGTTCGGATATGCGACAGGGCTTCGGTCCCTTACTCAGGGTCGGGCTAACTACACGATGCAATTTGACAACTATGAGCACGCGCCGCGTGTCGTAAGCGACGAAATCGTCGCCCGAGCCGCGGGCTAGGCACAGCGACTTGAGGAAGACGAAGCTTCGAGGAGGATGTGATGGCAAAAGAAAAGTTTGAGCGCACGAAGCCACACGTGAACATCGGTACGATCGGCCATGTCGATCATGGGAAGACGACGTTGACGGCGGCGATTACGAAAGTCCAGGCGTCGAATGGCTTGGCTGACTTCACTGCATTCGATGATATCGACAAGGCGCCAGAAGAGCGCGAGCGCGGTATTACCATTGCGACGGCGCACGTAGAGTACGAGTCGCTGAATCGTCACTACGCGCATGTGGACTGTCCGGGTCACGCTGATTATGTGAAGAACATGATCACGGGTGCGGCGCAGATGGACGGCGCGATCTTGGTGGTGTCCGCTGCGGACGGTCCGATGCCTCAAACGCGTGAGCACATCCTGCTC
>JAJCXO010000006.1 GCA_029263395.1 Acidobacteriota bacterium
GACCAGCTTGGGGGTACCGCTGGCGATCACACTCTGGGCTTCTTCGTAGACCGCACCTTCCACACAGCCGCCGCTCACCGAGCCCGCCATGTCGCCAGCGTCAGAGATCGCCATCTTCGAGCCCAGCGGCCGGGGCGCCGAGCCCCAGACCTTGACCACGGTGGCGATGGCGACGTGTTTGCCCGCCTGCCGCCAGCCTTCAATTTGATCGAGTATGTCGCGCATCAAGGCTCCTCATCGGTTGCGACCCAAAGTCGCCAAGATTCTACCGAGTTGTTCGAGGCTGGTGAGGTTGTGGACCGGCAGAAAGTCGTCGATGTAGGGCAGCACCCGACGGATGCCCCGGGTCAGCGGCTCGTAGCCCGGGCTGCCGAGTAGCGGATTGAGCCAGATCAGGCGACCACACGATCGTCGCAGGCGGGCGGTCTCGTGTTCCAACATGTCGACGTCACCGCGATCCCAGGCGTCGGACAGCACTACAACTACCGCACCGCGCCCCAGGACTCGACGCCCCCAGTCGTAATTGAAACGCTTGAACGACTCGCCGATCCGGGTCCCGCCGCCCCAGTCGACAACACGAGCCGCAGCCTGGCGCAGCGCGACATCGACGTTGCGATGTTTGAGTTGTCGGCTGATGCGGGTCAGCCGGGTGCCGAAGACAAAAGCTTCGAGCCGGTCGGAGGTGGTGCTCAGGGCGTAAATGAACTGTAGGAAGATTCGAGAGTAGGCCTCCATCGAACCCGAGATGTCACACAGGATCACCAAAGGTCGTGGTTTCGTTCGCCGCCGTCGCCAGCTGAGCTTCATCATCTCCCCGCCGTGACGCAGACTGTGTCGCATCGAACGCCGGACGTCGAGGGTTGGCCCTTTAACGGCGGCTTCTTTGCGGCGGGTGCGACGTTGATCGATGTGCCAGGGATGTTCGAGCATCATCCGCCGAATGATCCGCGTCTCTTCAGAAGATAGCTCCGCAAAGTCCTTGTGACGCAAGACTTCGCTCGCGCTGTAGGTGGCTCGCAGCTCGAGGACGTCGTCCTCGGTGGGCGTCGCACCGTTGGCATCCGCATCGTCAGCGGGCAGGGCAATCAGCGTCTTGTTGCGCTGTAAGGTCTTCCGTAGGATGCGCCCGAGGTCGATCTTGGTCCGCGGCTTGATCGCGTTGGCGCTCCAGAAGAGATCGAAAGCACGGTCGAAAATTGGGATCTGTTCGACCCGTTGGACCAGAATAGTGCGAGCCGCGTCCTTGAACAGCTGGCGTTGGCCCAAGTCGAGATGCTCCACCGCATCAACCAGGGTGAGAATCTGGGGCAGCGTGCTGTCGACCCCCAACCGCCGCAGTGCACGACCGAAGAGCACCATATTGTGCAAGATCTGGCCATCGTGTCGCGATTTGAGCTGAAGCATGGATGCGGTATTCTATTGCGGTAGGCAAGTAACACATTCTGTTTGGGAGTCTGTTTGACCGAAGATCGCATCGGTTTGTTGGGGATGGGTGCTTATCTGCCCTCCAGAGTGGTGACCAATTCCGATTGGGCACAGTGGGTTGATACCACGGATGAGTGGATCACCACCCGAACCGGTATCGCCGAGCGTCGATTTGCTGCTGACGATGAGAGTACAGCGGACTTGGCGGTGCAGGCGGCACGGGCCGCCCTCGACGATGCTGGCATCGATGCCGAAACGCTCGACGAGATTATCGTCGCCACCGATACGCCGGAGGTTTACACCCCGGATACCTCAGCGTTTGTCCAGCATCGCCTGGGTGCTCGCCAAATCCCAGCCTACGATCTTGGTGGCAGTGGCTGCGCCGGCTTCTTACAAGCACTCGATGTTGCGCGATCGCGGGCTCGCGAAACAGAACGCCGCGTTTTGGTGATCGGCGTCGAGGTGTTGTCGCGGGTGATGAGTCTCACCGATCGGACGACGTGTGTGTTGTTCGGCGACGGCGCCGGGGCAGTGGTGATCGGACGGGGAGCGCAAGCCGCCGAGATCCTGGTCGCCGTCACCGGCACAGATGGTAGCCGAGCGGACATCCTGGGGATCGAAACCGGTGGGACGCGACGACCGTTCTCACCAGTCGAGAGCCCCACCGGGCGGCTCGAGATTACCATGCGTGGCCAGCAGGTGTTCAAGGAGGCTGTGCGGCGAATGAGCGCTGCGGCCCGCGAGGCAGTCGAACGGGCTGGGTTGACTCTCGACGACGTTGATCTGTTGGTACCACATCAAGCCAATCTGAGGATTATCGACGCGGTGGGGAAGGCTTTGGCCTTTCCGGCCGAAAAAGTGTGCGTCAACGTCCGTGACGTTGGTAATACCGGCTCCGCATCGGTACCGATCGCCCTCGCTCAAGCCCATGAGCAAGGCCGGATCCAGCCCGGCAACTTGGTGTTACTGACCTCGTTCGGTGCCGGATTTCACTGGGGAGCCGTGCTGATCCGTTTTTGAGTCTGCATGGAAGCTGAGCCGTAGCGTCAGCTGAAACCCTATGAAGCTCGCCGAGATCGGATGGTTAGAGCCGAGGATGCCTGCTCATCGACTACTGAACGCCCTGCAGCACCTCGACGATGTCGGAGCTGAGCTTGGCAACCGTCGCCGCGAGAGCTTCGACCGCTGCGGTTTGATCTCCCGGCGCCGACTGTTGTGCATAGGTTGATCGCCGCATCGGTGCCAGGACGGCACCCTCGCCGTCAGTAATCTGCCAGCGGATGGCCAACTCGGCGCGGCCCGTGTCGTCGACGTCGAAGCGGGTCACATCCCCTTTCAATCGGCGATCGGTGCGTTCTCCGGAAGATCCCGGAAACGTGTAGACCTGATCCGAGCCGAGCCGCGCAGCAACGTTCTCGGCGAGCACGGAGAGGAAGTTGCTGGCGAGCGGCTCGGCCCAACGGTGTTGCTCCAAGAGCACTAGCTCAGCGGAGCCATTGCGGGTCACTAGCTGCGGCCGATCGAGGTATCGAGGAAAACCGATCGGTCCGATCATGATCGCTGGCACCGTAGGCCCGGTGCCTACCTGCGCCGTTTCGAGGTCGGTGCTCAGCAGGTAGTAGCGTATGGGCAGTGACGAGCGGCAAGCCGTCACTACCAAACAGGCAAGCACCAGAAGCGCCTTGCCGCTCGGGGCGATGTTCATCCATCTATCCTTTCTATCGCTTCGGCCTACCCCTCAGCAGGGCCTCGGGATGCTGGTCTAAAAAGTCGAGGAGAACCCGCAGCGAGCGCATCGCGCTCTCCATCTCCCCGAGCGCTGCGTTGGTACGGTAGACCAGCTCAGAATCCTCGCCGGTCAGGGCCTGGGTATCCTCCAGAGCTTTATGGGCCTCGGTTAGAGTCTGCCCGAGTTGGTCGATGATCGGGTCGAGCTTGGCCATCACAGGTTCAACCTGGGCATCGACGTGCGCCAGCAAATTGCGAGCATCTTCGAGCGTAGTGTCCAACTTGCCCACGGTTGAACGCAGGTCGGCCGTCAGCTGCTGAGTGTCGTCGGAGTTGACCAGGGTGTCGACTCCCTCCAAGATGCTGGCGACTTTCTCGGAGTTGGCTAGTTG
This sequence comes from Acidobacteriota bacterium, assembly GCA_029263395.1. Classification (GTDB taxonomy): domain Bacteria; phylum Acidobacteriota; class Thermoanaerobaculia; order Multivoradales; family J023; genus JAAELT01. The sequence continues at coordinate 3,546 of JAJCXO010000006.1, forward strand.
GTCGATGGTCTCGAGGGTGCGGGTGGCGGTTACCAGCAGCTCCTCCAACTTCAGGTTTTCGAGCCTGCTGATCAGGCCGCTGACCACTTCTTGAACCTGCTGGAAATCGGACGGGACACTCGGGATCTCGGGATAATCGTAGTCTGGCGGTGCCCGATAAACGGCGGGCGTATCGGGATAGAAGTCGAGATTTATCGCCAGCTGCCCGGCAACCAGACTCTGTACGATGAGTTTGGTCCGCATCCCTCTGGTGACCAGGCTCTCGACTACTTTTTCGATCGGCTGTCTTCTGGACAACCCCGAAGGATCCTTGACCGCGGTGCGATCAATTTCCAGCACCACGATGACGTTCAGCTTCTGGGTTTCGCTATCCACCGAAGCGAAGACATCGGCAACTACTCCCACCGGGACACCGCGAAAAAGCACCGCGGATCCCTTCTGGAGTCCCACCACCGAGCCTTCGAAGTAGGTCGCGAACTGAGCGGGTTGTTTGAACCAACCGCTGCTACCAAAAAGCAGCAAGACACCGGCCATCAGTGCAACCGCGCCGACTACGAAGAGGCCGATCAGGCCGGGGTTCGCCTTTTTGCTCATTGTTTGGGCCTCATCCGTCACTTATCGTCGCGGCCGCCCCGCGCTGTAGGAAGTTTCGGACCTCGAAATCTGCGCTTCGGTCGCGAAGCTCTTGCGGGTTGCCGGTGGCCAGCATCGTTTTGGTGACTGGGTCGAGGAACACCGAATTGTTGCCAACCGCGAAGATCGACGCCAACTCGTGGGTGACAATCACCACCGTGGCTCCAAGGCTGTCGCGCAATTCGAGAATGAGGTCGTCGAGTCGTTTCGAAGTGATCGGGTCGAGGCCTGCCGAGGGTTCGTCGAAGAACAGTATTTCTGGGTCGAGCGCAATAGCCCGTGCCAGCGCTGCTCGCTTTCGCATGCCGCCTGAGATCTCGCTAGGGTAGTACTTCTCGAAGCCCGACAGCCCGACCAGCGCCAGCTTCAGCGAGCACACCTCCTCAATTTCCGGTGGTGTCAGCTCGGTATAGGTTGCGAGCGGCAGGGCGACGTTCTCCGCCAGGGTCTTCGAACTCCACAGCGCACCGCTCTGGAACAGCACGCCGAACTTGCGCAACATCGCCTCACGGTCGGTCTCCGGGTCCTGCCAGAAGCTCTGGCCGTTGAACAGCACGTCGCCCGCAGCAGGCTCCTTGAGGCCGATCAAAACTTTGAGCAGACTGCTCTTGCCGCAGCCGCTACCGCCCATGATGATGAACACGTCGCCACGGTCGACAGTGAAGTCGAGATCCCGTTGGACAACAAACTCCCCGTAGGCCAGCGTCAAGTTGCGGACTGTGATGTGGGCTGGTGCGTCGCTCAAGGATCTATCCTAAATGCCTAGCACCGTGTAGATGAAATTCAGCAAGGAGCAAGAAACAACAATCGCTACGATGCCGGTCACTACCGCGGACGTTGCGGCCTCACCCACCGCCTGGGCACTGGTACCACATTCGATGCCTCGCTGGCAGCCAGCGAGCGCCACCAACACGCCGAAAACCGACGCCATGAACAACCCGCCGAGTACATCACCGACGCTGATTGACGCCCGCAATTGTTCGAGGAACAGCACCGTCGAGACGTCGAGGATCGCAACGCTGACCACGGTGCCGCCAAGGAGTCCCATCAGGTTGGCGTAGAGCGTGACGAGCGGCATCATCAGCATCAAGGCCAGGGCCCGGGGAAGTACCAGATAGTCGATCGGGTTGATTCCCAGGGTCCGCAGAGCATCAATCTCTTCGTTGACCTTCATGGTACCGATGTAGGCTGCAAACGAGGCCCCGGTTCGACCCGCCATGATGATCCCCGCCATGATCGGACCGAGCTCGCGCACGATGCCAAGCCCGACCAGATTGGCGGTGTAGATCCCGGCGCCAAACTTCTCGAACTGCATCGCTCCAATGAAGCTGAGGATGACACCCACCAGGAATCCGACCAGGCTGACGATCCCCAGGGCTTCGACGCTCACCTCTTGGACAGTGACGAAAAAGTCGGAACGTTGGTAGGTTGCCTTACCGCGTAATAAACGGCCAAAGGACAGACTGAGCTCGCCGACGAAGGCAATTCCATCCTGCACCGCACGGGTGCCAGCGAGCCAGCTCGTGCCAACTCGCGACAACCAGCCCTGCCGCTGCTCGCCGCGGCGTGCCCCGGCTCGTTCGGGAACGGCAAAGGTCAATTCCACCAGCCGCCGAGCACCGTCAGGAAGTCCCTTGCGATCCACCGTCAAGCCCCGCTCTCGAGCCACCCGCTCGAGCCCCACCAGGAAAGTCACTAGGCCGGTGTCCCAAGCACCGATGCCGGCGGTCTCGTAGGCGATCCGCTCGAGGCCGGGTTGTGCATCGAGTTGCGGCAACAGGTCTGCGACGGATGGTCGCTCGGTCTCCAACAGCCATATTCCCCGCAGCCGAACGAGCAGATTCGCCGGATCGACCGCATTGATCTCTACTTCGGCGGCGCTGTGGGTAGGAGCCATCGGACTAATTTGAGACGGACTTCATCGATTCGGTGGGTCGTGCGGATTCGGTGTTGGCTCACCAGTGTCGCACAACGGCTTCATGAACGGAGTTGGATTCGGAGATCCAATCATTTGCCGCTGAACTCACCCTGAGGTTTTGGTGTTCAAAGAATCGCCGACCGTTGCTGGTCGGTGTTTCAGTGTACGCTCTCATTGTCACTGTACATTTTCATACAAGTCTTCCTACAGGTTGGACGGCTGAACACTTGGTAATCTCCGGTAGGTCAACTCATCGCTGCTTCCAGTGTTTGATGGAAGAGGCCACAGAATGCTTGGACCGTCAATCGCCGAAACGATGAACATGAAGACTCGGTTTGGACTATTCACCCTGCTCCTCGTTCCGGCCTTGACCGGACTTCCGGCCAGTGGCAGTGATGAACCAAAGCCGCTGTTCGCAGATCCGATCGGTGCACCGATGAGGATTCGCGACTTTACTTTTCCGAGCTACGCCTTGCTCAACTTTGCACCACAACCGGCTGCTGCCCTGGGTAAGGGGAAGTGGGCGCTCGAAGCCCAGCACTCGATCGTCAACAACTTTCAGGTCAGCTCAGAGGTCGAGGATTATCTCGCGGGGGCCCGTGGCGAGGATCGGAGGCCGTTGGATGCCTTGGACGCTGAGTTTATTCTCGGTCTCTCGGAAGGTGATGGCTTCTACATTGACGGCGAGTTTCAGTTTACCGAGTTGTTGTTCCATTACGGCGTCACAAACCGATTAGACCTTGGCGTCGGTCTGCTTTTTGTCAACTTCTCGGGCGGCTTCCTGGACGGTACAATTTTCGACTTTCACGATTCCTTCGGCTATGGCCAGCAAGGTCGAGATCTCGTTGCCGACGATCAGTTTCAGATCGTGATCGGGCAGGACGGCACTGGGCTGGCCCTGCTCGACGGTCCGGCATCGGGAGGAGTCAGCGATCCTAGCCTTTACTTTCGGTATTTCCTGGGCAGTCGAGGGCGGTGGAAGTTCAATCTGGGGGGTGGGGTGAAGGTGCCGATTGCTGACGACGACGGGCTCTTGTCTTCGGGCGGACTCGATTACGGTGCGGTACTGACAGCGGATGCCCGACTGCAAAAAACTGCGTATTTGTTCAATTTGAGCATCGTCGAAGCTGAAAAATTCTCGTTGAATGGAGTGGATCCGCCGCTGCTGACATCCCTTCATGTCAGTTGGATTCGGACGCTCGGACGGAGCCGAAAGACTCGGTTATCAGTTCAGCTGCTCGCTGCCGAACACGCCTTCAGAGAGCTGTTGGATTCTGAGATCTCAGAGCTCGAGGTCCAGGTAACGCTTGCGATCAAGCGCTCTACACCGATAGGTATTTTAGGCTTCGGGCTGACCGAAAATCTATTGGCGTACGACAACACTCCCGATATCGGAGTTCATCTCAGCTGGGGTTATTTGTCGAAGTAAGAGCTGCTGCGCAGCCTACGAGGTCGACCGACTCTCGATGCCTGTCTGGACGAGATCTAGGCTAGTCTCGACTTGAGCCTATGTTCACCCGCCAGTCACTGCAGCCGGAACGCCACCAAATCGAGTTGGGGCCAGACGATGAGCAGCAGCGTGGCGTGGAAGGCTACCGCGGCTCCCAGGGCCCAAAGAGCGAGTCGGCGATCGTTCGTCGCCTCGTCGGGGAAAAGCTCCGCGTGGGGAAGTGGTGGCTTGGGCTCACGCCCCCCTGGTGGCACGACAACCGGCGGTCGAGGCTTGGGGCGACGTGGAAAGCGGAAGTCTAGGGAGGGTGCTCGGTGGGTCGTGCCGCCGGTCGACGGCGGGATACGTTTGAGTCTCATTGGGGCCTGTCATATACTTGTTATGCTATAAGTCTATTGTGCTGCCGTCCCTGTGAGTCTCCGGTTGGTGAGCAACCGGGATGCAATGTCTTGTGCTTGATATTCGGGATGGTGGCAGCAGTTGCGATCCCAAGTCAGGAGGTTGTCTCGCTTACTCAGAACCTGAGGATTTGCTGATGAACGTACCCTCACCGTGGCCCATCATGACCTCCTTGGCCATCATCTCCGCGATAGCGAGTCCAATTGCGGCTCAACCTTCAGCCGTCACCTTCAGGGAACAGGCGAATCCTGCCAACGGTATCGTTTATGAACGTGCCCCTTCCGCACGGCACGCCAGCGCGTTGGCGCTCTACCAAGACAGCCTGTCCACCCCGATTATGGCACCGCTGCCCGGACTCTTGCCGATGCCTACCAAGTCCCGAGGATTGGCCGGAGTAGCGGTGCTCGATGTCGACATGGACGGTGATCTGGATATTTTTGTCACCAACGGTCCGGGAGCAGCGAACGCTCTATTTTCGAATCAACTCGCCGAATCAGGGACATTGATGTTCGTCGATCTGGCGACCGTGGCAGGGGTCGACGCGACTGCTCGGGACAGCTCTGGAGTCTGTTTCGGGGACATCGACAACGATGGTGATCCAGACCTCGTGGTGACCACCGAAATCGGCCTGCCGATCCTGTTCGCCAACGATGGTGACGGCACCTTCACCGATATCAGCGCGGGCGCCGGCTTCCGTTCCGGTGGCCGGTCGGCCACCTCCTGTGCGCTGGGGGATGTCGACAACGATGGCTTGCTCGACGTGGTCATCGGCCGATCGTTCGATCACGACACCCTGGAGGGCATCTTCCCGGTTATCCCCTTCGACCCCTTCGGTCGCAACTTCCACAACGAGCTCTATCTGAACCAGGGCGGGGGGAGCTTCCTCGACATCAGCCTGGCCGCAGGGATGCACGATCTCGACGGCGTGCCGCCGGACGCCGCAACCATCAGCTGGGCTTTGGCGTTTGTCGACCACGACCAGGACGGCGATGTGGATTTGTGGCTGGCCGACGACCAAGGTGGTTTGCCGCGTCCGCCGGTTGGTGTCCATCGTGGTTTTGTCCAGATTCTCGAGAACGATGGCACCGGCACCTTCGAGGCGATCTCGGGGGATTTGGGGCTGACTACGAGAGGGGAGTCGTGGATGGGGCTGTCGTTCGCCGACTTCGATCACAGTGGAACCCTCGACGTGTTTGGATCGAACTTTGGAGACTACTTCATCCCTCTGTTGGCTCCGAGCTCGAACTATCAGCTCGGTGACCAGTCATCGCGGTGGCTGTTGCAGAACGCTGACGGCACGTTTTCAGATCCGGGCGTCGGCACCTTGGTGGCGTCGGTCTTCGGTTGGGGCACTTCGGCGGAAGACTTCGACAACGACGGTGACACAGACATCGTATTCCACGGTGGGCTCGACATGCATGGCCTGGTGACCCTCGACAACCCGGGTACCCTGCTGATCAACGGTGGTGCGGCGGACTTTACCCTCGCGCCAGATCCATTCTCCTCCAACCATGCCGAGCGCAACGTCCAGGGAGTCGCCAGCGGCGACCTCAACCGGGACGGCTTCGTCGACGTCGTCAGCGTTGCCAACGAGGTGATTCCGAGCTCGGCTTTCCCGGTGGTGCCGTACTCGGCGATCGGTGTTGTTTATGGTTCACCCTTTGATCAGCGTGGCCTGTTCGCGCCCCGCTTCGCCGAGACGACTCCGGGCTCAGGCCTGTTGTCGTGGCTCGGATTCGATTACCCCAAAGGCGATTTGTCGATCGAGATCAATAACGGCGACAGCGAGCACCGATCGGTGACCGTCACTGCGCTCGGTACGATCGGCATCACCTCCCAGGGCACGGTGAATCGTAGCGGTATCGGCGCCACCCTCGCCGCCACCCCGAGAGGACTCGCCACCGCCATCAAGCCGGTGTTGGGAGGCGGCAGCTATCTGTCGCAGGATTCCTTGTCTCAGACCTTCGGTCTGGGAAACACGCACCGTGCGACGATCGATGTCCTGTGGCCGGGTGGGGTACGCAATCGTTATGTGAAGGCCAAAGCGGGTGAGCATGTCGTCTTTCCGGAGATTCCATGCGATCCGGCCGCGGATTGGGCGGATGACGACGAGTTCGAGGACTGCGTCGAGGACGCGCTGACTGAGCTCGTCGCGGCGAGGGTCATCCACCGGCGTTCGGCAGCGCGCTTCGAGGCCGGGATGGACGAGCTCTTCGAAGAGCTCAACGATGACGATTCGGACAGCGACTCGGATAGCGATTCGGATCAGGATTCGGACAGCGACTCGGACAGCGATTCAGATCAGGATTCGGATAGCGCTGTGACCTTCAGCGAGCTGGTGGATGATCCCGCGATCTCGGCTTATGCAAGGTCGGGGTCGACGACGGTTGCGCTGGCGGAGGCGTTGCACCAAGACTCGTTGATCGCCCCCGTCGGTATTGCCGATGTGGCCGCGGCGCCGATGATGCCACGCGGGTTGCCGGGGGTGGCGGTGCTCGATATCGACAACGACGACGATCTCGATCTTTATGTCACCAACGGGGCGCATACCGACAACAGCTTGATGAAGAACCTGCTCTCGGAAACCGGCGAGCTGAGCTTTGTCGACGTCGCGACGTCCGCCGGCGTGACGGCGACCGATCAAGACAGCTTCGGGACCTGTTTCGGCGATCTCGACAACGACGGCGACCACGACTTGATGGTGCTTGGCCGCAAAGGTCCCAATCGGCTGTTCGAGAATCTCGGCGATGGCACCTTTTCGCTGATCGCGGGCTCCGGCACAGAAGGTGGATCCAGGACGTCGACCGGCTGTTCGATGGGGGACGTCAATGGCGACGGCTTGTTGGACATCGTCGTCGCCAACTCCTTCGACATGACGGTCGCCTTTGCGATCTTCTTCGAGCCTTACGCCCTGAACGAGCACAACCAGTTGTTCATCAACCAGGGGGGACTGGCTTTCCTGGATGAGAGCGACGCTTCCGGGATCACGGTCAACGGCGGCTATCCACCCGGTGCGGCGGGTATCACCTGGGCGGTCGGTGCCGCCGATCTCGATCTGGACGGCGACCTCGACGTCTTGTTCGCGGACGATCAGGGGTCGGTGGTCCCCGAACGTTTCTGCGACCTGGCGCCCCCAGGGCGGCCCTGTTTGGATCGGGCCTACCTACACGCTTTCCTCAATGACGGTTCCGGGCACTTCACCGATGCGCCACTCATCCTGAACGAGAACTCCGCGTCCGAATGGATGGGGATCACCTTTGGGGACCTCGACTGTGATGGCAGCCTCGATCTATTCGGATCCTCTTTCGGAGACTATGGCAACCCGATCCTGAACCTACCGTATCGGCAAGGTGGCAGCACCAGTCGCTGGTTTCTCGGCCGTGGCGATGGCACGTTCACCGATCCCGGGGTGGGGGAGCTGGCCGCCACCCCCTTTGGTTGGGGCTCGGGAATCTTCGACTACGACAACGATGGCGACCTCGACATCCTCTACCATGGCGGACTGGACGCCGGTAATCTCGTCGTGATCAGCGACAACCCAGGTGTCGTGTTGCAAAATCAAGGCTGCTCGGCAAATTTTGTCGCCGACACCGGAGCTATCACCACCGACCACCTTCGGCGCAATGTCCGCGGTGTTGCGGTCGGCGATCTCGACCAAAACGGTTTTGTCGACGTGGTGACGGTCGCGAACCTAGTGTCGACACCGCCGACGCCCCTCGTCCCCGCCCCCGCACAGTACGGCTCCGCGTTCGACACCAGCGCATTCTTTGCGCCCATCATGGTGCCCAGTGGTCCGCCGGAAACACCGTTCGTGTGGAGCGGCGTCGAGAACGGTTTGGGAAATCTCAAAGTGGAGCTCAACAATGGCGAAAGCGAACATCATTCCGCCACGGTCAAGCTCGTCGGCAGTGTCGGCTTCACCGCTCGCGGCCGGGTCAATCGCGATGGCATCGGTGCAGTCGTCTCGTTCACACCGTCCCATGGCGATACGGTCATGCAACCCGTCATGGGTGGCTCGAGCCACAGCTCCCAGCATGCCCTCGAGAAAGTCTTCGGCATGGGGCCTCGGAACCGCGCCACGGTCGAGGTTCTGTGGCCAGGTGGGACCCGCAACCGTGTTTATGGCATCAGGCCGGGCGAGCGGCTCGTCCTGCCCGAGATTCCGTGCAGCTTCGATGGCGATTGGCGTCACCGTGGGCGGTATGTCGCCTGCGTCGTCCGTTCTTTGAACGACCTGGTTGCTGCCGGTGTGCTTGAGCCACCCTCCAAGGCCCGCTTTCTGCGCAGCGCGCTCCGGGCTTTCCGGGAGCCATGAAGACGTCCTTACCAACTATAGCGGGTCACGGATGGACTCCACAGAGAGTGATCATCGATCGGAGCAGGAATCTGCCACGGCTGGAGGCTTTCAGCCAACGGGCAGATGGCAGTCACGGGCCACTGGCGGTCACGACTGAGCCGGCTAGTCGTTCTAGCCCCCAAGTCTCGATGCCCCAACCGAGGGCTCCGACACCCTGCCGCGCCCGGGCGGTCAGATCACCGGCAAGTAGTAGCACGACGTCGCCGTCGAAGCCTGCGGCCCGGCGTTGGCGTTCGACGCCGCCAGTAACCAGATCGATACCTTCGGTCCACGCCAGATGGTCCACTGCTAGGACCAGGACCAGCACGCCACCGCGGGTCAACGCCGTCACGATCGTCTCGCCAGGCTCGAAGATACGGTCCAGCCGCCGGTGCACATGGGTGCGGGCGAGGAGGCGGGCGCTACGCCGATAGTAGGTTCCCAATAGCCAACCATCGGCGGTTGCGGCCAGCTGGAAGAAGTAGCCGCGATCTCTAACTCTGTTGAGGCTCGCCAGATCGGCAACCATGTGGGTGCGGTCGGAGGTGGTGTAGAAGGCATTGTCAAAAAAGGCGTTCACCGTCGCCTTGTCGACACCCATGTCCCGCACCTGTCTGCGGTTGTGGACTTCGAGGTCTTTCGGATGGCTGGCCCACACCAGACGATCCACATCCTGCGTCAAACTCAGCAGTTTGTTCGATGGGATGATGAAACCGCTGCCCATCCGACCGGTCCACAGCGCCCAAGCCATGGCGTCGAGGCGTTCTTGCAGCGGCAGATTGGAGCTGTAGGGATCGACACCGAGGTCCTGTGCCAGCCGACGCCGAGCTTTGTCGTAGCCGATGAACTTCAAGGCAGCCTTCTGAAGCTGATCCTCGGCCCATTGAATTCGTTCCTGCTGACGTTGCGCGTCAGATTCCGCCGCCAGTCTCGAGCCTTCGGCTTCCTGGCGTCGGCGATACTCCACGACCGCGGTTTCTGGATCTTGCCCCTCGCCAGCGGCCCGGTCCCGCACCTCCTGCTCGGCCAGGCGGATGGTACGCCGTTCGTTTCGTCGTTGGTTGTAGGAGTTTTTGGCGTCTCGGGCGGCTTTTTTCCCTTTTCGCCCTGCCTTACGCAGGCTGAGCTTGCCACGTTCGATCAACCGGCCGATGCCCTCACCAACGTTCTGTAGCGTCTCACCGGGGCGAGTAGCGACGTTCTTGACGGCCAAGAAGGGTTGCTTCACACCCTCGACGACACCCTGGCCGGCGACTTCATAACGTTTCATGTCATCGAGTACTGCCATGGCATGAACTTCTCGCACTCGGGTGGCGGCTTCCTCAATCGACGCGACCCGGTAGGCTCCGTAGTCACTTTGGATGGTGAAGTAGGTCATGAAACCGTCGGTCTGGGCCTCGGGATCAACCGTGTGATGTGGTCCCTCGAGCATCGCGGCTGGCAGCAAATCAGCAGCGCGCAAAGTCGGCGGTTCTTCATACGGTCCGGCGCCGGTGGCTGGGGCAGCGAAGAGAGCAAAAGCCAGCAAGCCCAAGGCGGCGGGCATCACACGGCTCGTACAACAGCTCTTTCGAAGCGACATGCGGATTTGAGAGTGATTGGTTGGCGACACCATTAGAGGCATGGCCCTTGATGAAGGTCCAGTCTGCTGGCCAAGACAGGTCCCATCATACCCGACCGAGTAGCGCATGAATCTCGATATGTACAGTGCACGACTAGTGCGTTTGAATCGCCGGCTGACGGGCGTCGCGATGCGGGTGCTTTTCCCTGATTCCCTACTTCAAGGTTTATTGCTAGCCTGGCATTGATGCCCTTAACTCCTTGACTATAGGTCACTTGACTCCAAGGCCTCGACGTGGCACCGAGCTTGCGCTGAGGTTACAGCAGCAAAGCGAGCTAGTGAGCTCGTCCCTTACAACTGCTTGGAGAAAAGCATGTATCACACAACGAAACGCTCCAGATCCATCACCCCCAGCGTCACCACCGCCATCCTGGCCGCGAGCCTGATGTTCGTCATATCGCCGCAGCAGGTACTGGCGACAACGTCGAACGAGTACGCCTCGGACTGGTCGGTCAACAACGATGCAGACTGGACTCCCTCGCCTCCAAGCACCAGCCCTTTGGGCGCTCCAGACGATACCTGCGCTGGGGTATCGACCCCCACTGGATCGTGGGCAGAGTTCACCTTCCCGGCCCTCGACATTCCGACCAGTGACACCATCAACGGCATCGAAGTTCGGTTCAAGTACAAGAGCGGCAGCACCAACACCGCTCAGCTCAAGAACGGAAGCTCCCTGGTAGGCGATACACAGTCTGTGTCTTCCTTGACCGGCTCCTACTGCTCCAACACCGATTGGGTGAGTGCGGGCGGCTCCACCGACGTGTGGGCGACATCTCTGACACCGGCGGATTTCAACGCCGGCAACATCGGCGTTCGGATCACCCAAGACGCCAACACGATCGATCTCGATTCTGTTGAGCTGATTGTCCACCACTAGCTTCGACCCAGCGGCCGATACCTTCACCAATGTTCTGGTGGCGGCTTCTTCAATCGATGCGACCCGGTACAGTCCGCTGGCCGATAATCACTGATGCTCCTCATGGATTTTGAGACCGAGGAGACATCGAGAGAACTCTATAAGCATGCTGATGCTGACACCTTCCTACTCCGCGCAATTTTGCTTGGAGTGTCTCTTCTTTCTTCCTTCCTTTCTAAATTGTTCCCAAAAGAAAGAGTGTCAGCATCAGCATAGACAATGGTCGATTCACTGATCGGTGCGGCTAATTTGTCCTGGCAGGGCATCGATCTCTAAAAATGCTCGTCTGCATGGCGCTCGCGTCAGCCAGGCAAGGTCATCACCTCGTCTTTCAGGCCTCGCCAAGACACCTGTTGTGCAGCCTGGATCCAGTTTTGGCCAGCCAAGACACCTGTTGTGCGTCGCGGATCGGGTACAAAGCCAGCCAAGACATCTGTTGTGCGTCGCGGATCGGGTCTTGACCAGCCAAGAGACCTGTTGCAAGTCACAATTCCTGTCCCGGCGAGCTTCGGTCAGGTGTTTGGTCGTGCGGAAGGTGGTGTTGCCAGCTGCAGTTCCGTTTTGGGCTGGCAAGAAGGAAACCGGAGCAGCCATTGTCGAGTTGGGGATCCGGGTCGAATTGTCGAGAACGGAGGAGCCTCCGAAAGATCGGAGGCCTGTTTTACGTCTTAGTAGGGCGAGATGCTCACGCACGCGCTGCGGACGCGTCTTCATGCGATCTGCCCAGGATCCTCGAGTCAGCCGTGCAATGCGCTCGGTCACGGCTCGAGAGCAGATGGTGTGGTAGATTCTATAGTTCGACGCGGAAAGGAATGAGCATGCAAACGGAGCGCACAGTTGATCTCGACGGACGGTTTGACGCGGTTGACGGACGTTTGGACGCGGTTGGCGGACGGCTCGAGGCGATCGACGGACGGCTCGTGGCGATCGACCAACGGTTCGAGGCGGTGAACCAACGGTTTGAGGCGGTAGACCGACGGTTTGAGGAAACACATCGGCTGATTGAGGCCAATGGTCGCAAGATTGACGACAACAGCGCCCAGATTCGCCATACCCATGTATTGGTCGAGGATCTGCGGTCGGACCTCAAGGCGATTGCGGAGGGCGTCGCGGCAATCCACGACAAACTGGATCAGAAGCTGGATACGATCGACTCCCGCTGTGCATCGGATCGCAATCTGGATCGCAAGGCTCATACAACTCTGCGCAGGCGTGTCGACAAGGTCGAAGGCCGCATCGAGCGGCTGGAATCGGCCTAGCGCCTCTGATTGGTCTTGGAGTGGCTGCCTTGCGAACCGCCAGCGATCGTTCGTTGGCGGATCTAGAACAGCTCGTTGACGGCGAGTTGCATGTCGAGCGTGACGGCGACGACGTCGTGGCGTTATCGGCACGCTTCGGCGGGTTGACGACGATCCCAGAGTCACTCGCAGGGCTGCGAGCCCTGCGTTCACTCGATTTGACCGGTCAATGCCTGACCGCGTTGCCAGCGTCGTTCGGAGAGTTGGTACAGCTCGAGACCTTGAAGGTCGATGGCAATCGACTGACATCACTGCCGGAGGCCCTCGGCAAACTTGGTCGCCTTCGCAGCCTGCATGCGGACGACAACCAGCTTGAAGTTTTACCCACGGGGCTCGGCCGATGTCGAGGGCTCAAAAAACTGAGCGTGCGCAACAATCGATTGACCGAGGTGCCGCCGGCCCTGTGGCGGCTCACCGAGCTGCGTTGTCTGTCGATCGGTGACAATCCGATCCAGACACTGCCCGAGGGCATCGGCTCGTTGCTACACCTCGAGGAGCTTTATATCCACGACAACGGGTTGAGACAGTTGCCGTCGAGCCTTGGCCAGTTGCAGGGGCTGCACACCTTGGACCTGGGCCACAATCAACTTGCGGAGCTACCGGAGTCTCTCGGAAAGTTGCGCGATCTGACGTCGTTCTTTTACTTGAGCGACAATCGGCTGACCGCCTTTCCGCGTTGGCTCGGCCAGTTACAGCGTTTGGCTTATCTTGGCCTTACCCACAACCAGCTGACTTCGATCCCGCACGTGATTGGCGAGATGCGAGGTATGGTTGAGCTGCGCCTCTATAACAATCAGCTCACTACGTTGCCGCCCGCGATCGGCCGATTAGCTGCCCTGGAAGAGTTGTATCTAAGAGACAACCAACTCGTCGAGCTGCCTATGGAGATGGGGGACCTCGCCAGGTTGGTTTCGCTGGAGTTGCGCAACAACCACTTGTCGACTTTACCTGCCTCGTTCGCCCGACTCCAGAATCTCCGCTACCTCGATCTGCGAGCCAACCGCTTGATCGACGTACCGGCTTGTATCGAGCGGCTGTCCAGCCTGCGCAAGCTCGACCTGCGATGGAACAAGCTGGACGCGCTGCCGCCGTGGTTGGAAGATCTGCGGGCGAAAGGCGTCAAGATCCTCATGTAGGATCGCGCCGTGAGGCGCCGTAACCCAGAACTCGAGACCACTGTCCTGCTGGCTGGCTGCCGGACGCCCTTCCAGCGCGCCGGTACCGGTTTTCGCGACCTGATGTCGTATCAGTTGGCGACCGCCGCAATCGGCGGTGTGTTGCGCCGAGCAGAGCTCGGACCGGAGATTGTCGACCGAGTTATCTTGGGGGCGACGGTGCACAACCCGAGAACCACCAATGTGGCGCGGGAGGCAGCGTTGACGGCGGGTATCCCGGCGACGGTGCCGGCCATGACGGTGACCGCTGCTGGCGCGTCGGCTACCGCTGCCATCGCCACCGGTGCCGATCTCATCGCGACAGGCCAAGCTGACGTCGTCATCGCTGGCGCCACCGATTGTGTGTCGGACCCGCCGATCGGCTATAGCCGCACTATGCGCAAGAAGTTGCTTGCCGGTCGTCGACTGAAGTCGGTTGGCCAAAAGCTGCGCTTCCTCGCCTCGCTGCGGCCGTGGGATTTCCTGCCCGACATGCCGGACGTGCGGGAATTCACCACTGGTCAGACGATGGGGGAGTACACTGAGGAGCTTGCGAGGCAACTTGCGATCGGCCGCCAAGAACAGGACGCCTACGCCATGGCATCCCATCAGCGAGCGGCTGAGGCTCGTGATGCCGGGTTGCTGGCTGAAGAGATCACGCCGGTTGATGTGGACGGAATCCAGATCACTGAAGACAACGGGATTCGCGACGACACATCGCTGGAGCAGTTGGCGAGCCTGAGGCCTTCCTTCGATCGCGCCGCCGGCACTTTGACCGCTGGCAACTCGTCTTTCTTGACCGACGGCGCGGCCGTGGTACTGCTCGCGTCGCAACGGTGGGCACAAGGCCGTGGGCTCGCGACCTTTGCCGAACTCCGGGGTCAACTGCTGACCGCCCATGATCCCGGCAGCGAGCTGTTGCTGGGCCCGGCCTTTGCGATCCCTCGGCTGCTAGCGGCCTGCGATGTCGCCTTTGATGAGATCGACGTCTTCGAAATCCACGAAGCGTTTGCCGCCCAGATTTTGGCGGTTGTCCGGCACTTGGCGATTGGCCAGGTTGGGCATCTGAGTCTAGGGGCCGCCGATCGGCTGGGAACCATCCCAAGCCACAAGCTCAACGCTTGGGGCGGCTCGTTGGCGATTGGCAATCCGTTTGCCCCGAACGGCGCCAGGTTGGTGACCACTGCCGCCCACCGGTTACAGAAATCAACAGGGCACTACGCTGTGGTGGCGACCTGCGCCGGTGGCGGGCTTGGTCAAGCGATGTTGTGGGAGCGCTGTTGAGTTGGCCTTTGCGAGCTGTTCTTCGCAGAATCTTTTTGCTTCGCGGACTTTTTTTGCGGACCCCCAGGCCATTCGACGCGTTATCAAGCAAGTGAGTGCTTCTGATAGAAACCAATTCTAGAATCAGTGCGTAACCTGCCGCGAACACCTATCGCCTTCAATCAAACCGTTTCGACGAGTTTCTGCTAGAACGAGCCGTTGCCTGATGGATTTGCTTTGCCAGGTGAACCTGTGCGGCGAGTTTGGGTACGAAGCTCACCTGATCCATCTTTGCCTGACCAAGGAGTTCCCATGCGACGACGCTCTATCGGCGCCTATCTCTCCATCGCTCTAGCGGCAGTTTTTGCCCTACCTTCGGTCTCTGAAGGCTGTGTGTTGGCGTCTCGCCTGCGGGCGATCGCGCCGCACCTCACCGAGGAGCAGATCATGAAAATTGCGCATGATCCGACCCACGGTAAGCTCATCCCCTACAAGCTCGAAGCGCCGGAGACTTGTGTCGATGGCATGGCCGACATCTTTCCGTGTGCGAACGTCGATTTGTTGGCGTTCATGAGTCCGGCCGATCTCGGAGGCAGCCGAGGCAACGATCTGTGGGCCTGGACGGATCCTCAGACCGGTAAAGAGTACGCTCTGATGGGTCTCACCAACGGTACTGCCTTCGTTGATGTCAGCACCCCGGCCAGCCCGATTTATCTCGGCCGTCTGCCGACCCACAACGGCGAAAACTCAACGTGGCGTGATATCGCGGTCTTCAAGGACCACGCCTTCATCGTCGCCGACGAAGTGCCAACTCACGGGATGCAGGTCTTCGACCTGACGCAATTGCGTAACGTCCCGAACCCGCCGGTGACCTTCGCCGCCACGACGCGGTACACTGAACTCAACGATGGCCACAACATCACCATCAACGAGGCGACTGGCTTCGCCTACGTTGTCGGTGGGGTCACCTGCTCGGGCGGACCCCACATCATCGACGTTAGCGACCCTACTGCACCGGTGCAGGCCGGGTGCTTCAGTGGTGATGGTTACACCCACGATCTCGAGTGTGTGATCTACCACGGGCCGGACACCGACCACCAGGGCAGCGAGATCTGCATGTCGTCGAACGAGGATACCGTGACGATCGTCGACGTCACCGTCAAGGACAGTCCGGTCATTCTGTCGCGCACCGGCTATGCCGGCTCGGGCTACATCCACCAGGGGTCGCTGACCGCAGATCATCAGTATTTCCTGGTTGACGACGAGGCCGACGAGTCGATTTTCAATCACAACACGCGAACCTACACCTTCGACGTGTCGGATTTGGATGCACCCACCCTGGCCGGCTTCTTCGAAGCTGCCGGCGAAGCGATCGATCACAACCAATACGTGATGGGTGACTACGTTTATCAGGCGAACTATGCCCGTGGCTTGCGGATCTTGCACCTCGACAATCCAGCGACCGGTCAGATGACCGAGGTGGCGTTTATCGACACCGTACCGGAAGGTGACATGTTGGGTTTCAGTGGTGCCTGGAGTGTTTACCCCTACCTCGCCAGCGGGGTGGTGTTGATCAGCGACCGGAATCGTGGACTGTTCGTCGTACAGCCTCGGATTCCGCAGGAAACCTTGTTCGATGATAACTTTGAGACCGGCACCACCGACAATTGGAGTGCCCGCGAGGGGCGTCGTGGAGAAGCGGGTGCGGCGCCAGCCAGCCAGGATGTGGCGCCAGCCAGCCAGGATAAAGCAACGCCGGCCGGTCAGGACAAGGCGCCGGTGGATGACAGCAGCGTAACGCCGGCTCCGGCGGAGAAGAGCGCACCAGCGCAGCCGATCGCGTTGCCATGAGCAAGCCCTTTGACAGCTGGTGGATGAGGCTCATCGGGGTCGTGCTCGGGATAATGACCCTGAGCACAACCGCCGTTGCGGGGAAAAACTCGGCCGAAGTTGTCGTTGTTCAGAAAGCAGGCGTCAGTGAGAAGATCGCAGTGGACGAACGCGCCGGTGGTTTCCGGCGCACGTTTCGCCTACATCTACCCGCAGCGATGGACAAGACGGCGCGTCCTTTGGTTGTGGCCCTGCACGGTGGTTTCGCCAATGGGCGCATCATGGAGCAGCAGAGCAGCTTCAGTGAGCTTGCCGACCGCGAGGGGTTTGTCGTCGTTTACCCGAATGGCCTGGGTATCTTCGGCTTGATGCGGCATTGGAATGGCGGCTACTGCTGTGCCAAAGCGATGAAGGACAAGCTTGATGATGTCGGCTTCATCGACCGAGTGGTGGAGTGGGTTGCAGCGCGCCATGCCATCGATCGTCAGCGGGTGTATGTGGTTGGTTATTCCAATGGCGGCATGATCGCCTATGACTATGCGTCCCAGCGTGCCGACCAGTTGGCCGGCCTCGGTATTTGGGCGTCCTCGATCGGCTCGTTGCAAGGTGAGTATGGGTGGGAATGGACAGCACCCGAGACCGATCTACCGGTGTTCGTCGCCCATGGCCTGGCTGATGACCGGCTGCTTTACGGCGCCTCGGACAAGAAAGGCCAGGCCCGACTCGGGGCGCTCGGCTCGGCGGAAGCTTGGGCCGCGGCCAACAACTGCGGCGATACGCCCGAGTCTAGCCAGACCCGCGAGGGTGCGGTACGACGACAGGCCTGGTGTGCTGGCGGCCCCGGTCCAGTGGTGCTGCTGAGCCTCGAAGGCTGGGGCCATGACTGGCCTGGGCCCCACAAAACCGACCGTTTGGAAC
>JAJCXO010000007.1 GCA_029263395.1 Acidobacteriota bacterium
GATTCCGATCCAAGCCGACCACCCTTCCGACGGGCGACCACAAAGTGGTCGCCTTCAAATCGGAATCGGTGGTCGCGTTGCTCCGGAACGAGTGGTCGCCTTCCGTCGGAACAGGTGGTCGGATTCCCCCGGAATACGCAGGTACAGTGATGGCCAGGCACAGCCAAAGGCTCAGCATCGACAACACGTTCTTCATGGTTGTGCTCCGGTCATGTTGCGTTCCAGGATCAACCCACGAATGTTACACAGAATTGGCCGAGCCTGACCTCGTAAACGACAACAGCATCAGGACATCACCTGCGATTTGCCCCGGTTCCGCTAAGATCCGTGGCACAGCTCACCTAGGGCTATGTCTCGATCCCAACGCACCTTCCCGATGCGATCCATCGTCCATCGACTTCGCGAGCATGGCGCTCGAGTTTGGCTCGCTGTCCCGGCGATCCTCTTCGGCCTGTTCACCGTCGCCTACCTGGCAAAGCCGCTCGACACCACGTTGGCGAGCACAACGGATGATGCGTATTATTATCTCAACTATGCCCGCAACTTAGCCAACGGCAACGGCCCGACGTTTGATGGCGTTGTCATGACCAACGGCGTACAGCCGTTGTGGACCGTCCTGCTGGTCATCTTGGCCCACTTCGTTGACGGCAACGGCGAGTACCTCACCGCCATGCGGGGGTTGAGTGCCCTGTTATCGATTGGCGCTCTTGGGCTGTTACAGCGTTTACTCAAACGCTGGGTTGACTTCGAGGTCCAGCTGATCGTCATCGGACTGTTGCTGTTGTTTCTCGTTCGGCCGATCAACTCGATGGGTGGCATGGAGCTGCCGCTCAATCTGATGGTGCACCTGATAGCGCTCAACGGGGTCACCAGCCTACGCGACGATCGTCCCGCCAGCCTGCTCGGCTGCGGCTCGCTGGTGGCTCTGACCATCCTGGTTCGGATCGACAACCTGATCCTGACGCCGGCCTACGCTGCTCTAACTCTGTGGCGTCTCTCTGAACGTCGGCAGCAGGATCAGCGGCGGCAGAATCAACGGCAGCAGGATCAACAGCAGCAGGGACTCACGTCGAGGCATACGTTTCGTGTCATCAGCTGGCTAGCCTTGCCGTCGGTGGTCACCTTCACCCTCTTCGTGTCCCTCAACTCGATAGTCTTCGACAGTCCACTACCCATCAGTGGGGCTGCCAAACGTACTTATGCGAGCCCGCAAAGCGGTGAGGCTCCGGACGGTACGTCGCGAGTTGTCACCACGCTCGAAACCACCGCACTCGCATTGGCAAACCTACCGAACCATCTTTTTGGCAAACGCTGGCTCGAACCGACCGCATGGATTTATCCCGAGGGTGCCCTGCTTGTGGGGCTGGCGTTATGGTTCGTCACCCGCCTTGCGATCCGCAAAAAAACCTTTCTGAACCTGGCGAGGTTGACGGTCCTCGTCAGCGTCGTAACACATCTCGCCGCGTTCAGTTGGCTCTTTCCCGCCAGCATGGTGATCAACACCCGCTGGTATTACGCCCCCGAGTTGATCGCTCTGCTAATCTCCCTCGCCATCCTATGGCAACGTTTGATTCGAGCCAGCCTGCGGTTTCGAACCGCTCGAATCATCACGGGTGCAGCCAGCCTGATCGCAACGGCAGCCATCGTGGTGCTGCTTTCAGATCGAACCCACAACCACCTCACTTCCCCGGGTCGACACAACATCATTACCCGAATGGTCGCCGCAGCAGAATATTGCAACAAGCACCTACCAAGGAATGAGGTCATCGGTGCCTTCGACGCTGGCGCCTTCGGATACTTTACCGACGCACAGGTCGTCAATCTGGACGGCTTGATGAACAATCGCCAGCTGCTGCCCTATCTGCGGTTGGAGAAGCCCTTGTTGGATTACCTCCACAACCACGGCATCCAGTGGCTGATGCACATCGAACGGCGCGGCCAGGCAGCTCCGGCCGAGCGTATGCTGGCTGATCTCGATCGAAGGTGCCTAGAAGAGGTCTACCGTCTATCGAGACACCAGCATCGAAAAGCCCAGCTCCAGGATCTGGTGATATACCGAGTCACCTGTCAGCCCGCGGTAGCGGTTTCCACCGGAGATAGAGTCAGCTCGGTCAGCCAGTCTTTCGACGGCAAATCCATCTCGTCGATCAGCGCTTTGATGCCAGGAATTTCGAGATGGAACGAGCCGTCGCCCAGTCGCTGGCATGCCAGCGGCTGGTCAACGAAGGGATCTGACACGGCAAGCGTCGCGAGCCCTTCACAAGTCTCTGGATAGATTCCCTCATCCAGGCCTATCCGACGCAACTCCAGAGCGCCCGCCACCAATCTCCGCAAACTCATCGCCAACTGTCCCTTGGTGACCGCCGAACGATACGCGCCGCCTAGAGCGTGTGGCGGCTTAACAACCGGTGAGGCGAATCGCGCTTTGTCCGAGGCGTACGGCACGTAAACCAAAGCCGCCCTCTCCCTTCCCACATCGAGATAGTCAGCGGCCCGACGATAGCCACGGTAGTAGACCTGCAAGCGCGACGGCGACGCATTGATCCACAGCTCATCGCGCCCTTCGATCGCGGCCACTGCTGTCACCGCCGCGTCGAGAGCCACAATCTTACGGGTGAACGCGAGAAGATCCTGCGATGGCATCAACCGTTTGAGGCGGACTAGAGTCTCACGACTTGTCGCCCAGGGCTCGGACGACATCAAGACTTCTGAGATGCCATGCAACTGGAGCTTCTCGGTGACATGGCCGATCAGGGAAAAAATCAACATCGTTTCTGCCCTCAAAGATTCCGTCAACCGAGCCAATGTTGCAATCGCTTCGAAACCGACCTCAGCCTCTCCCTCACTGAATGCCAAACGACCTTCTAACCTCACCAGATGAGCAGCATTCATTAGCTCGATGAGGTTCGGTATTTCAGATCTCAAGATATCGTCGTAGGCCACTCCGTAGTGCGAACCGGCGAGTGGCACGGCACGATGCAGCGTCTCCAAGCCACCGCTGTTGCGCTCCACTAGATCGCGGACCCAAACCCACTGGTCTGTGGTCCACTGGGAAGTCGGCATTCGAGCCAGATCCTTGACCGCCCGGATTTCGTCACGGTCCCAGACTAGACCTTGGGCACCGGCAACCAACCAGCGGGCGGCGTTCTCGGCCTCCGCCACGGGCGGCGGAGCAAAGCCAGCGATCTGCGCGAGCTGCGCATCCGGGGACAGATTCGGTACCTCGGTCCCGAGCTCGCTCACGAACCGATTCGAGGCGTCGCGATAAAGTGCTCGTCCTTGAAGATGGAACGCTAGGCTGCCCAACAGCACCAACACCAAAACCCCAGCAAAGAGCAGCCCAAGACGGCGTAGCCAAGAAGGACTAGGAACTCGGAGGGTGGTCAGAGCAGGATCAGTCATGATGAGAATCTCCGAAAAATGTAGACAAAGGAATGACTAAGAAAAGGGATCGATGGTGATCGAACCGAAAAGCGAGGTGCCTCCCAACCGCATCGCGGTCGGAGCCTCCACCACCGAGTGGCGAGCCAAAAACGGCTGAAACTCGGCTTCGGCAGGTTTGGACATCGCCGGGGTGCTCTGCGCCATTCGTTGCGTCGTCTCAGCGGGCGTTGGCGCTAGATAAACCTGGACACCGAGTAGCAACACGACGGTTGCAGCCCAGGCCAGCCTCAGTACTGAGCTTTCCCAAAGACGATCAACAATCGTAGGTTGGTCCCGTGCTGCAACTCGAGCTCGGGCAAGAATCTGCTGGCGAAGCCCGTCTCGCAACGTTGGCGGCTGCACCTGTGCAAACGGATCGGGTTCGCGACTCGAGGTCGGCTGCGTCATGACGTTACTCCCATGATCTGTCGTAGACGACGGAGCGCCAGTCGGTCACGGCTGGCAGCGGTAAACGTTGGAATACCCATCACTCCACCGATCTCGCGAAACGACAGGCCGACAAAATGTCGAAGGTAAACCACAGCCCGTTGACTCTCCGCTAATTGCGTCAAGTGACGGGACAACTGTGCCGCTTCAGCGGTACGTTCCAAGCACTTGGGCTCCACCAGCTCAGCCGCCTCCTCGAGGTCCTGGCTGTGATGCCGCTTGCGTTGTCGCAGCACATCAATTGCAGTCGAGTGGGCCATCCGCAAGAGGTAGGCGAAGGGTTTGCGCACTTTGCCCAGCCGCCCCCGTTGAGCTGCCTTGGCGAGACGGGTGAACACTTCCTGCAAAGCATCCTCAGCGTCCTGTGTCGAGCCCGTTCGCCAAAGTGCCAAACCGTAGAGATCGGCAGCACACAAGTCCCACACTCCATCGAGGGCGTCGAGACGATCGGGGCCCAGACGAGTGAAGAGCGTGAGCAGGTCACGGTCACGCTCCTCAAGAGTTGGGGTTGCCATCACAACGATAGCTTGGCTCTCGGCTGGTCTCATGCCCTATACGACGGAAGACGACGTGTTTTTTGTCACCAGAAGTCTTTTTTTGCTCTCAGAAAGCCGATCGGGGCCCGAAAAACCACCTGTTGCACAACCAAACACGGGGTCTTGCGCCGCCGGGACAGGATTCCCACTTGTCGACAGGTGTCTTGGCCAGCTTAGAACGAGATTGGTGCTGCTCAACAGGTGCCTTGGCTGGTTTGGATAGGGATCCGTGTCGCTCAACAGGTGTCTTGGCCAGCCAAAACCGGATCCTGGTTGCCCAACAGGTGTCTTGGCGAGGCCCGAAAAGCCGCTCGAGGTCACGTTGTGTGCTGCGTCAGCCGCCACAGGGAAACATTCTCAGAGATCAACAACTGATTGATCGAGAAAACGCAATCAGATCAGTGGATTGAAGTTCTCCTATGCTGATGCTGACACCTATTCCCCTAGAAACAATTGGGGCTCGACCAGACTATTCCGACCGGTCGAGTGAATTGTTCGCGATAGGAGAGCGTCAGCATCAGCATCAACTCCGTCAGCTTACAAGCATGGACCCAAACCTACCGTTGGCCGCGGATCGCCGAACGTCTGCGAACGATGATGGTTGACCACCTGAAGCTGAACCTCGACGCTGCGTGATCCAGCGGTGGATCGCGGGGATGTCCACCTTGCTCACTCCTCCCGCTCGGCTGCTATACAAGCGGCGAGTACCTCCCGCCCTTGCTGTAGCTCGGGATGGCCAGGGGGTAACGCGTCCTCGAGCAGACGCAGTCCGTCACGGGCCAGGGAGGTAGCCTCGTCTGCACGTTCGCTCAACGCCAACGTTTCCGCCAAGGCGAGCATGGTGCGAGCAATCGCAGGATGCTCCGCTACGAGCGCCTGGCGGCGAATCTCGAGAGCCTCTTGCAGCAACTCCTGGGCCGCTGCTAGCTGGCCTCCATCGCGCAGCTGAGTCGCCAGCGCCATGAGGGTGATGGCGACTTCCGGGTGCTCGTCGCCGAGATGCTCGCGCTTGGCGGCAAGCACGCGCCGCTGCTCGGCTTCGGCAGTCTCCCTGTCGCCCTGGAGATAACGCAACTCGGCGAGGTCTCCGACAGCCCCCAAGACATCCAGGTGGTGGTCCCCGAACGCCCCACGTAGGATATCGATGGCGCGCCGCAACAGCTGCTCGGCCTCGGCATAGTCGTCGCGCTCCCAAACCACCTGACTCAACATCAGCAAGCTGCGGCCGGTTGAAGGATGATCTGGTGGTAAAACCTCAGCCTTGATATCCAGCGCCTCGTGACCCAGAGCCTCAGCTCGCGAAGTGGCACCGAGACGGTGGGCGACGCGGGCCAGGTTGTGCAACGTTTGGGCCACTAGGTAGTCGCGCCCCAACTTCGCCCGACGGATCTCGAGGACCCTGATCAACAAGGTCTCGGCCTGTGATGGGTCAGCGTTGCGAATCAAACCCAAAGCCTGGTTGTTGAGTACCTGCGCGGTCTCGAGGGAATCTGCACCGAAGTGTTGGCGGCGTAGCTCCAGGGCCTGGTCGTAGTGCGGCATGGCCTCCTCGGCACGCGCCAGGACTCTCAAGTTGTCAGCCAGGTCGAGATAGGCCGTGGCGACGTCTGGATGGTCCGGCGGTAACGTCGCAATGCGACGCTCGAGGACCGCACGCCGCAGCGGCAAAGCGTCTTCGAATTGCCCAGTATCGTGGTAGGTGCGGCCAAGGATGGACATCAGGCGCGCCTGCACCAGCGGCTGATCTTCGAGCTCATCTCGAATGCGATCCGAGGCCCGCCGGAGCACGTCTCGCAACGTGATGGTGTCGAGCGTTTCGTAGGGATTGGAAGCGTTGAAGAGGTTGGTGAGAAACTCCACCACCTGCGCCGACGCAAGCGCTTCGCGATTGGCTCGGCTGGCTTCCCTAGCCTGGCCCACGAGACCTACACCAAGGGCTAACATGGCGATTAGGGTGGTCGCCACGATCGTTCGATGCCGGCGCACAAAACGCCCGGCCCGATAGCGTAATCCGCCCCGACGAGCTTGGACTGGCAACCCTTCGAGGTGGCGTTCGATGTCCGCAGCAAACTGTTCGACCGATGCGTAACGCTGGCTGGGCTCTTTCCGCAGCGCCTTCGAAACAATGTGGTCGAGGTCGCCCGTCAACAATCGACGCAGCCGCCGAGGATCGGTGGCGCGGGCGGCCGCGATCGCCTCGACCGCGGTTGAGTTGGCGCCCATCAACCGCGCCATCGTCGCGCTAGGGCGCTCGGCAACGCTGTCACAGATCGCCTTCCGAAGCTCCTCGCCGCGACGACTCGGGAGGTCGTAAGGGCGGTCGCCAGTCAACAGGCGATGGAGCAAAAGTCCGAGGGCATAAACGTCGACCGCGGTGGTGATCGGCTCCTCACGAACCTGCTCGGGACTGGCGTATTCCGGGGTCAGCATTCGATGTCCGAGGAGGGTGAGCGCGGCCCCCTCAACCGGTTCGTCACCCACCAGTAGCTTCGAGATACCAAAATCGAGCAACTTGGGACGCCCTTCGTCGGTCACCAGGATGTTCGAGGGCTTGAGATCGCGATGGACGACGAGGTTGCTATGCGCCATCTGCACCCCTGCACAAACCTTGCGGAAGAGGTCGAGCCGAGCACCAATCGATAACTGGTGGTGATCACAATACGCGTCGATCGGTTCGCCATCGACATACTCCATCACCAGATAGGGAAGGCCCTCCGGCGTCGACCCACCGTCGAGCAAGCGTGCGACGGCGGGGTGTTCGAGGCGAGCGAGAATCTGCCGTTCCTGCTGGAAACGTCGCTCGACACTCGGCCCGATCAGCCCCGCTTTGACCACTTTGATCGCAACCCGCTGCGAGAACACGCCGTCTGCCCGCTCAGCGAGATAAACCGTCCCCATGCCGCCTTCGCCAAGCACCTCGACGAGACGATAAGGCCCGATACTGGTGGGGACCTCAGACGGTCGCATGGCGGTTTTGGGTTCCACCTCGGCCAGAGCAGCTCGCTGGACGATTCTCTCGAACCGATCGCCGGCCGACCGATCAGCGACCAGGAGACGCTCGACCCGTTGACGCAAGGCGAGATCATCGCCACAGGCTTGGTCTAGAAACCGACGCCGAGCTTCGTCCGTGAGTCCCTCACACTCGAAGAACAGCTCCTCGACCCGCTGCCAATTTTCACGACTTGCCATCTTCAGCGACTCTCCCCAACCTAACTAGATCCCGTCCAGTTTTGCCATTTTCGGCTCAGTGAGGGAGGTCTCGTGGAGCGAGCAAGCAGCGAGCATGTTTGAGCTTCGCACCTGTTGGCATCTCGTATCCGATGGCACCACAATAACTTAGGCATACTGCAACAGATCCGGCGAGTTCTGGAGCGGCGGCGCAGCCCACAAGACCGACCGAGCTCTCGATGTGTTCTTGGATGACATCTAACTAATCAGGGTTCGGCCGACTGACTCGACACAATGTTCTGTTTCTGATGACATCAGCTTCCTGTAACCTCTAGACGTATCGTAGGCGTCTTGCAGCCCAACTCCTATCACATTTGTCGGCAGGCAGAGTGCGAGCAGAGTGTGGGCAGAGTGCGAACAGCATGCGGGCAGATCGCAGCAAACTGCGAGGCTAGACGCATGGTCTGGTTTTTTGAACTGGGCCGACATAGGAGTGCACCTCATGAACCAGAGCCAGCCATGAACCAGAGCCCCCCATGAACGAGAGCCAGCCCCTGGATCGGTCGGTAACCGAGCTTCTCATCGATTGGCGTGGCGGTGACGAACAGGCTCTCGAGGTTTTGGCACCGAGGATCTACGAAGAGCTGAGGAGAATCGCTCACTGTCACCTCCGCGGTGAGAATCCTGGGCAAACCCTGAGTGCCACCGATCTGCTCCACGAGGCATTTATACGTCTCGTCGATGTGGATGTGGCGTGGAACGATCGGGAACACTTTTTTGCCGTGGGGGCCCGCGCCATGAGGCGTATTCTGGTCGATCGCAGCCGGTCCAAGGCTCGCCTCAAACGCGGCGGCGCAAGCCATCAAGTGTCGCTGGACGAAGCTCGACTGGCTGGCATCGAGACTTCGACCGAGTTGCTGGAGCTCGACCGTGCCTTGAACGAGCTCGCCAAGCTCGACCCGAGGAAAGCGAGCGTCGTCGAGTTGGTCTACTTTGGAGGCCTGACCTACGATGAGGTTGCCACGACCCTCGACATCTCGCGTGCCACTGCCCATCGCCAGCTCCGACTCGCCAAAGCCTGGTTGCACGATCACATCGAAACGTTCGAGTAGGCATGGGGCACTCAACAGTCTCCGCATTCACTCAATCGAGAGCGTCAGCAACTCCACCGGAGTCAGGTCGGCTGGAATCTTGAAGACGTTATCGCTATTCCGACCTCCCACATACACGGCCCCTGACCCGTCCACGGCGATACCGGCGGGGAGGGAAAGCGGATTTCCCGCTCCGTCCCCTGTCGCGTCGATAAGCTCGGTGATCTGGGCATTGCAGATAGCAGGCACTAAACAGAAGACAAGTGCGAGACGGAGGGTCAACGGGCAGGCGGAAGCGAGGGTTGGCACGGCGCAAGTCTCCTGTGGGTTTCAGCATCCAAAGGCACTGTCTGTACCTGATGTCTGTACCTGAAGCGACAAAACGAGCGCAGGAGTCTCATCCCAATCGAAACTTGCCGACGCCCCAAGGCTGGGTTGACAACGGCTCTAATTGTCTGTACATTGAAGACAGTTAAGCCGACGACGGCAAGGACACACTCATGCTCTCCAACACTCACTTCTCGATCGCGGTTCATGTCGTGACCGCCCTCGCATACATGCAAGACAACGACCCGAATCCCGTGGGTTCGGACGAGCTTGCGAGAACGGTGGGCACCAATCCATCGTTTCTTCGTGGACTCATCGGGCGGTTGCGAAACGCCGAGCTGGTCGAGACCGTGTTGGGGAAAGGCGGAGGCACGCGCCTCGCTCGGTCGCCCACGGCGATCACGCTGCATGACGTGTACAAGGCCACAGAGTCTCAGCCAGCATTGAAAACCCACGCCTGCAGCGACACGTCAGAGTGCCAGGTCGCGGCTGGTATGGGGTCGATGCTGTCAGACATCAACAACCGCATCGAACAGGCAGTGGCGTCAGAGCTCGAACAGCTGACCGTGTCTGACCTGCTTACAAACTACATCGCGACCGGTTCCTGAGTCAGCTATTTTTACCCTTAAATGTCTTCGAGTTACCAACACACAGACATTAGCTGACGGCGGAAGTGCTCGGTTCGCAATCATCCAACAGCAGAGGTTCTCAAAATGGATAACAAACTCCCGACGAAACAACTCCTCGAGCCATTTGACATGCATGGCTTGACGCTGGCCAATCGCGTCTCGATGGCACCGCTGACCCGTGCTCGCTCCGGTATGCATCGCATTCCCAACGCGCTGATGGCTGAGTACTATGCACAGCGGGCGTCGGCCGGTTTGATCATTACAGAAGCAGCGTCCATCTCACCCCAGGCCAATGGCTGGCATCAGTCCCCTGGTATCTACACCGACGAAATGGTCAAGGGTTGGAAACACGTTGTCGACGCGATTCACGCACGAGGAAGCCGGATCTTCTTACAGCTTTGGCATACGGGTCGTGCATCCCACAGCGACTTTCATGCCGGCCAACTTCCGGTCGCACCCTCCGCCATTGCGATCGTCGGTGATGGTATTCGCACGCCTATCGGCAAGAAACCGTTCGAGATACCTCGGGCGTTAGAAACTGACGAGATTCCGGGCATCGTCGAAGACTACGGCAAGGCGGCTGAGCGAGCCAAGGCGGCCGGGTTCGACGGCGTCGAGATCCACTCGGCCAATGGTTATTTGCTCGACCAATTCTTGCAATCGAAAACCAATCACCGCACGGACGCTTACGGTGGCAGTGTCGAAAATCGATCTCGGTTTCTCGGCGAAGTTGTCGACGCGGTCACCGGTGTTTTTCCAGCCAACCGAGTTGCCGTGCGCCTCTCTCCCAATGGCGTGTTCAACGATATGGGGTCACCCGACTTTCGTGAGCAATTCACTCACGTCGCTCGTCAACTCGACCCCTACGGTTTGGCGTTTCTACACGTGTTGGACGGCTTGAGTTTCGGCTTTCACAAGCTGGGCGAACCGATGACTCTGCGTGAGCTCCGCGCCAGCTTCCATGGACCGCTGATGGGCAATGTTGGATACACCCAAGAGACGGCTGAAGCCGCCATCGTCAGTGGAGATGCTGATCTCATTGCGTTTGGTCGACCATTTATCAGCAATCCGGACCTCGTGGATCGTTTTGCCAACAACTGGCCGTTAGCCGAACCCGCCGATATGTCGGTGTGGTATTCATTCGACAAACAAGGTTACGCCGACTTTCCGAGCTACGTCACTGAAGAAGCTAACCATGGTTGAGATGTTGATTGGGCTCCATGTCAGCGATGACGAACGTTACACTGAGTATCGGCGTCGCATGACGCCGATACTCGAGCGTGGCGGGGGAAGCTTCGGATACGACTTTCGGGTCTCGGAGGTACTGATTTCCCAGACGCCCAAGGCGATCAACCGGGCATTTACGATCCGATTCCCGTCGGATGAGGCGAAGGAGTCGTTCTTCTCGGATGCCGAATACCTGGCGATCAAGCTGGAGTACTTCGAAAAATCGGTGCAGTCCACGACAACAATCGCTAGCTACGTCAGCGAACCCCATCCGCCAAGCTTGCCGATGTTGGGATGATCAAGTCGTCCCATGGCATGTCGTTCGGCGTCGTCACCCACCGGAAGGAGACGACCGACATGCTCCCTCAGCATGTTCACCTGTTGAACATCACAACGTGTTCAACTTCTGATGACTGAGGAGATCTCCATGAAGCTAAAGACCCAAATGAAAGTCGGCTCACCGAGCATCGATGTCGAAACGATGAAAGGCTGAGCGCCTCACTGGGGAAGATGCCCACGATCTTCCCCAGGATCTCTCTCTGCAAGGACCAGGGCGAGCTCTGCCTTGAGCTATCATTCGAGGCATGAGCCCTCGACCGATCCTCCTGGTGTTACTGGCCCTGTTGCTGAGCGGTTGCGGCTCTACAGTCGCATGGCTCGGGGTACGCCTGTTATATGAGAATGTGCCGCCAACTGAGCGGGTTTGGCTCGATCTCCCATACCGCGAAGACGCTGATAGCGATCCGGTAAAACATCGTCTCGATCTCTTCTTGCCCGAAGGCGACGATTGGCCAGTCTTGATCTTCGTCCACGGCGGCGGCTGGACCGCCGGAGACAAGTCGCTGCGGGCTGGCGGTGCCGACGTCTACAGCAATATCGGACGGTTCTACGCTTCTCAAGGTATCGGTACCGCGGTCATCAACTATCGCCTACAGCCGGCAGTGACTTGGCGTGAGCAGGTGGACGATGTCGCACGCGCCATCGGCTGGGTTCACGATCGGGCAGAAAGTGATGGTGGCAATCCCGACGCTCTATTCGTGATGGGTCACTCGGCCGGGGCACAGCTCGCAGCTTATGTGGCGCTCGACGATCGACGGCTTACAGCCGCCGGTCTGTCTCAGGACTCGATCTGCGGCGTGATTCCGGTGAGTGGCGCGGGTTATGACTTGGCAGACGACAAAACTTATGCCCTGGGCGCCGAGCGTGCCTGGTACGAAGAGCGCTTTCGAGCCGGCGACACCGGCAACGGGTGGCTCCGCGACGCTTCAGCGATCCACCACATCAGTGACGACGCACCACCATTCATGCTTGTCCATGTGACCAATGAGTGGAAAAGCCTGCACCACCAAAATCGCCTATTCCACGCTGCCCTGGAAAAGGCGGGAGCTCAAAGCCAGCTGATTGTCATCCAAGGTCAAGGCCACAACCGTATGGTCCTCAACTTGAGCCGAGGCGACAAAACACCGGCACCGGAGATCCTGAAGATGATCCGCGAGTCGCCGTGTACGGTCAGTTGAACCATCCCTCACGTTCCGCTTAGTCCCAAAAACTCGGGTCAAGAGCGGCTTGGTGGCAGATCTCCGTGCCAGCACGGATGGGTCGTGTCCTAACAGGGTTGGCTAATGGGACACGACCCACGGATGAGTCTCCTTGACGAAATCGGCATGCTCATATAACATAGATAGATTCGCATCTGAAATCAGACAAGCCGCTCGATCGACGATCCCGTCGACGGGATCATGGGAGAATATCGTGAAAAGAACTCGACTGTTTATTACGCTGACGTGTTCGTTGGCTCTGGGTGGTCAGTCTTTCGGCGAGCTTTGCACTATCGATGCGGTGCCGGCAGCAACGCTGCTCCTGCCATACTTCGAGGTCAGCCTGCAACCGATCCCCGGCATTGACGAGGTCGAAGCCGACACGTATGTCGACACCTTCTTTTCGGTCAACAACGCCTCCGCTTCTCCCACCGTGGCGCATGTTGTCCTGTGGGGTGACTGGTCACTGCCGTCGATCGATTTCGACATCTTTCTGACCGGTTATGACGTCGAGACCGTCAGCCTCGGTGATTTGTTCAACAACGGCAATCTACCGATCACCGCCCACGCCAACAACGACCCCGATGATCTGATCAGCCCACACGGCCGCGCCGTCAATGATCCGGCCAATGCCAGCGGCCCGTTCCCAGGTAACTCCGAGAACCCGGAGTGGGATTCAGCGCCAGACTTCCCCGGTAACCCGTCGTTCCCGGGCTGTGACAGTAACTTGCCTTTGGGCGTCAACCCGGTGCTGACCGGTTCATTCCTGGATCGCGTGCGCTGTGGCCACACCGGCCGCGGCCTGGCGTGTGACCAGCAGTCGTGTATCGGTCAGGTACATCCAGGTGGCGGCATCGGCAATGACTTCATTGCCCGCGGCTACGTCACGATTGATCATGTGACGGATTGTAATTTGTTGTTTCCCAATCAGGCGGGCTATTTTGGCTCCGGGCTCGTCAGTGACGTCAATCTACTGTGGGGTGACTACTTCATTGTTCGGGATGGCCGCGCCATTGGCGACAGCTTGGTGGCGATCGAAGCGGATACCGATGGGACAACCTTTGGCCCCGGCGACTACACCTTTTACGGCCGGTACGTCGACGGACTGGGCACCGACCGGCGCGAGCCTCTCGCCAGTACCTGGGCATCCCGATACTTCACCCCGGGCGCAGCATTCAGCGGCGGCACCTCATTGCTGGTGTGGCGCGACTCCAAATGCCAGACGGCGGTCTCGGGCTTCGGCAATGGCTGCTCACCAACCCTCGGGACACCACCCTGGTGGCCTCTTGCCCAAACTCAAGTGGTCATGTTCGACGTCCAAGAGGACGCTTTCGAAACCTGCTTCGATCTCATCACTCCGGGCCAAGGCGGCATCTCACCGCCGCCACCGGACGTCGACCCTTCCGTCGCCTGTTTTCCGATCGAAACCGGGCGTTATCGCATCGATGAAGGCGATCTCAATACACCCTATGATTTTGGTTGGGCCTACATCAACACCAACTTCCTACTCGGCGACACTTCTGGTTCGCCGACGCCCTGCTCCACGGATGGTCTATTCGGCGACATCGCCCAGACCTGGGTGACCACCGAGCTCGACTCGGATGCCGGCGCCTTCAGTGTCGGCTACGCCGCAACCCAGCTGACCAGCGCCTGCAACGGTGCTAATCCGTTTATTTTCGGCGACCTCGGTAGCATCACTCGCACCACACAATAGACTGACCCCAAGCGGGTCGTCCAGCAGCAACAGAACCGGGTACGGCAACAGCCGTATCCGGTTTTCTTGTTGGATTCCGTTCAAGAAGGCTGCGAGTGCTCGGCTAGTCTTGTGGCACTGTCCTCAAAGGCCACAACGTTCAGCAATAGCTAACTGACGGCAATACAATGACTTACGTATTGCCATCAGTTGATCGCCCTAGGCGCGACCGGCTCGATGCCAGCATCGCCAAAGATCCCCCAAGTTGTACGGCATGGCGGGAGAAATGAGGCACCATGAAGAATCGGGCCAGGGTACTACCTTGCACGCGAGACGGGTGCACTGGGAGCCCCCCGGATCGGTTGGTAGCCGGTCTCGGAATCTGGGATAGACTCAAGAGATGAGAAAGCGCGTCGTTATGTCTCGAGTGCTTCGCCCCGGCCAAGCGGACGATGGCTCGTTCGACTTGGATTTTTGGCGCCGGGTGGGGGCGGAAGGTCGTTTTGCCGCCGCCTGGGAGATGGTGGCCGAAGCAGCAGCGATTAGAGGAGAAGATGGGAGTCAACCCAGACTTCAGAGATCTGTTCTCCGAGTTGTGCGCAGCTGACGCACGCTTCATCGTCGTCGGAGCCCACGCGGTCATCTTCCACACAACGCCGCGCTATACAAAGCTCCGGTTGTGGTGCCAGGCATCTCTTTGGGCAGCATCTCTTTGGGCAGGTTCTCAGCAACAGCGTTGACCTGATTCGACCCTGCCCATGATGTATGCCGCCAAGCGGCAACGAGGGTAATTGAACCCAGCGCTTGATGGTCCTCTGCAACGCCTTGTTGTGCCGCCGCAGGCCAGTCTACGACGGCTCTGAAATGACCTGCAACACCAAACACATGTAACCATAGTCGTCGCCGCAGGCCTCATAGATCGCCCGCTCGCGTCGGGTGGAGAGGTAGATCTCGAGCTCGCCGCGCCGCGAGATTGCGCCACGAAGCGGCACCTCGAGGCCGGCGTAGTACGCGTGCCAGTCGCGGGCAGGCAGGCGGAATGAGCCGACCAATTCGTAGCCGGCGCTCTGCGCCTGCTGGATGCGCGTTGCCTCGTCGCACATGTCGGGGTACTCGCCCGCGAAGAACGCGCGCGCGCGCTCGGCTGGATCGGCAACGAACCAGACGAGCTCAGTTACGACCAGGCAGCCGCCTGGCCGTAAGAGCGGTTGCCACCGTCGCAAGGCGTTCTCAAAGCCGATCGAATACGCGCTGCCCTCGGCCCAGATCAGATCGAAGTCCACCCCGAACGAGGTCGCATTTGCCATGTCGGCGGCGACTGTCGTGATGCGGTCGGCAAGCCCGAGCTGCTCAGCCTGTTCTCTCAGCGTTGCGAGAAACGGTGGATGGATGTCAACCGCTGTGACTTGAGCACCGGTGTCCTGAGCGAGCACGATGGTCGAGCCACCGGTGCCGCAACCCAAGTCGAGCACACGCTCTACCTGCATTGAGTCAGGCAGCAACCTCAGCGCGCGGCGTGTGGTCTCGACGCTTCCCGGACCCTGCCGAGGTGTGTCCTCGTAGAGCTCGAACAGCAGGGTCAGATCGTCGGAATCCACGGCGTCAGTCTATCTATTAAAACACGGCCGGATTGACATAGCCATCATCGGCGAACGAGCCTCGCCACAGCGATTCGGCATCCGCAGATTCAGGCGATGTGATGCTTCTCCAGTTGTGGTGCTGCCAGTTGTGGTGCCAGGCATTTCTTTTGGCAGCCGTACGCAAGGTCTTGAGGACTTCCGGTCGCTGCCGGGCGAACAACTCCTACTTGCCACGGAACTCGCCAAGCTGGCGCAGACTGGCGATGTCCTTGGCAGAGTAGCGGAGGCGTGCGAGAGTGTTCAGCGACAGGGGCGGCACGGGTCAGATCCTTAGTACCAAACTACCCCATTTCTTGCCTTCAGTACCTCTTTTCAAGCCAAGTGTCCGGCTCCTGTTTGTGGTGCCAGGCATCTCTTTGGGGGTGAGCTTTGGCTCCAGCTTGCCGGACTGGCGGCTTCGGTGGAACGTTTTGTTATCCCGCATTTGGCCGAATAGCAGGTGAATCCTTTTGACTCGAGACATCCGCCGCGTTCAAAACATACACGGCATTGAGTTCGTTGGTTTTGTCCTTACGATCTGCGAGCAAGTCAAAACCAAATTTTCCGAGCAGCCTGACGGATGCGGCATTGTTGGATTGCGTGTATGCCTCAACCGTAGTCAACCCTAGTTTGGTAAAGCCAAACTCGAGGACCGCTTGCAGCGCTTCGGTCATGTAGCCTTTACCTTGCGCTGCAACCGACAGGTCGTAGCCAACTTCAGCTGTTTTACGGTCTTCCGAGAACTTCCACAAGCAAATCGAGCCCAACACCCTATTTGTTTCAGGCAAGACGATGCCCCAATAGGCAATCTTTTCTGCCTTGTTGTCTTCAGCCACTTTCTTGATGAAGGCAATCGCATCTTCCTTTGTTTTTGAAAGTGGTCTGTTCACCAATGCATTCACCTGAGGATCAGATCGCAAGTACAAAATATGCTGCCAATCGCTTTCACAAACATCTCGTAAGATGAGACGTGGCGTTTGCAGAATTGGAGTCGGGAAAATGTGCATCAGGTGGACGCGAGACAACGTTTGAACTGAGAATCTGTTGAAGGCGGTCCACTGGAACGAAGTCTTAGACGTGGTGACCAACGCATCATCACCGAACCTTCTCAGTTTGAATTGAAGACGATAGCGCGTGACAGTTCGGCTTCCGTCGGCCGTTCAAACTCTTTTTCCATGAAGTCGAACATCGCAGGGGTTACTTCGAACGAGAATGTCTCGCCTTTTTCGACGTTTCTGGCCAGCACTCGACTTCGCCGAAGGTTATGGGGGGCATCGACATAGTGCGTTTGGACTGGTATTCCGATGACTTCAGCCAGGCCGACAAACCGGCTTCGATCTTCAATTTTCATGAAAGTCAGATCAAGGACAACAACTCCACCGCTCTGGGCAACTTCCGAGGCTGTAGCCCAAATGCGCTCTTCGCAGCGTTGCACCCTCTCCATGACCCAACCAAGGTTCAAAGGCTTGGGGGAATCTGGGCCAAACAGTTGAATCATCCAATCGTCCATCGAGAACCGAACGCCTCGAGATTGTTCTGCCAGTCGACGCGAGTAGGTGGACTTGCCCGCACCTTGCGAACCAAACACCAAGTGGACCATTCCCATAAGGTTTCCTTCTTCGATTCTGTTCGGTATTTGATCGTGTCGCCTATCGGCTGTAGATCAATTCGCCTAACGTCAAGAGCCTCACCGGCGGCATCAGCAGTCCGGTGCAGGCGGTGGTTGGGCGGCGCCACGAGGGCCGGAGTCTGTAAGGGAAAACCTCAGGAGCCCTAGAGAATCCGCATGTTGAGGCCACCCTACCGGGCCACGACCCGGGGTGTCAAACGCGACATACGGTGTCGCACTGCGCAAGCCGTTTGGCACCAACCACGGCGTCGGATAGTCGCTTCGCCCTTGTTCAATGTCGCTACCGCCAGACGGTATCCGCTGACGGATCGAGATTCCGCCGCCTAGCGCCTACCGACATCAGGATCGAGATCGCCTCAATGAGACCTTGCCAATCAACGTATGTCTCAATAACATATTCTCACCAAGTGATTGCTGTCTGCCTCGGAGGTCTCTGCGTTAGGAGATCACCTCGACGCCGGACGCATCCAAAAAGAAATTTCAACTGGAGGTGATAGCCGAGCCCACAAGCTCAGGCCGCTGGGACACCTGTATCTGCCTGAGTCGTCGCGTCGATCGGCGTGATGGTCCCATCGAATCCGACTGATGACGAGGAACTGGGAGAACGTGACCCATGTCTAGAATCCGCCTACTGATTGCTCTGGCGTGTTTACTGGCCCTCGGTGGCCAGTCCTTCGCCGAGCTCTGCACCATCGACGCGGTACCGGCAGCAACGCTGCTGTTGCCGTACTTCGAAGTCAGCCTCGAACCGATCCCGGAAGTCGACGAGGTAGAGGCCGAGAGGTACGTCGATACCTTCTTCTCGGTCAACAACGCATCAGCCTCTCCTACGGTTGCCCATGTGGTGCTGTGGGGTGATTGGTCGCTGCCGTCGATCGATTTCGACATCTTTCTGACCGGCTACGACGTCGAGACTGTCAGCCTCGGTGACCTATTCAACAACGGTAATCTGCCGATCACCGCTCATGCCACCAACGACCCGGACGATCTGATCAGCCCGCATGGCAGGGAGACCAACGACCCAGCCAACGCCAGCGGACC
>JAJCXO010000008.1 GCA_029263395.1 Acidobacteriota bacterium
TGCTTGAAGCCCAGCCAAGGTATGTCGATCTACGATCCTGCCTGTGGCTCTGGAGGCATGTTGTTGGAGGCCGTACGATTCCTCGAGCGACGCGGACACGACCCCAAAACTCTCGAGCTTTGTGGACAGGAGATGAACCTCAACACTTGGGCTATCTGCCAGATGAACCTATTCCTCCACGACATCGACGAAGCCCAGGTCGTGCGTGGAGATACCCTCAGACATCCCAAACACATCGACCGGCAAAAGCGCTTGCGGCAATTCGACAGAGTGCTCGCCAATCCGCCGTTCTCGCTGAAGAATTGGGGGCATCAAGAATGGAGCTCCGGCGATCGGTTCGGCCGCAACGTCTACGGCTGCCCACCGCCATCCTACGGTGACCTGGCCTTCGTCCAGCACATGCTCGCCAGTCTCGCTCACGACGGCATGCTCGGCGTTGTCGTGCCCCATGGCATTCTCTTTCGTCGCGGCGGCGAGGAGACGATCCGCAGAGGGCTGATCGAAGACGACCTGATCGAAGCCGTCATCGGCCTGGCTCCAAACCTCTTCTACGGCACCGGCATCTCCGCCTGCGTCTTGATCATCAACCGGTGTAAGCAACCTGCCCGGCGTGGACGGGTGCTCTTCGTTCAGGGTGACGATGAACGCGCCGAAGGTAAGAATCAGAACCACCTCTCAGACGCCAACGTTCAACGCCTGGCCGACACCTTCCACACCTTTGAAGACCACGAACGATTCGCGCGTGTTGTCGACATCGAAGAGATCCGTGCCAACGAACACAACCTCAACATTTCACGCTACGTCAATACCGCACCTGAAGCTGAAGCGGTCGACATGCCAGCTGAGCTCGAAACATTGCGTGGACTCCGGGAGCAACGTGACGCAGCAGAGTTGAAGATGATGGACTTGATGGCCGAGCTTGGTTATGACGACTGAGATCGCATGGCAACAAACCACTCTTGGCGACGTTGTCTGTGGCCATAAGGCTCTACAGACCGGGCCTTTCGGGAATCAACTCCGGGCCTCTGACTATGTCGCCGAGGGTATTCCTGTCGTCATGCCCAGAGATATTCCTGGCGGAACCATCAGTCAAAGCAAAGCGGCCAGAGTCAGCACTGAGAAAGCCCAAGAGTTGCCAAACCATCGGCTGCGTGCAGGAGACATCATTTTGGCAAGACGCGGCGAGATGGGGCGCTGTGCACAGGTCCAGCCAAAAGAGGAAGGATGGCTCTGCGGTACTGGTTGTTTGCGTATCAGGCCAAACCGATGGATTGACGGCGGTTATTTGGCTCAGTATCTCCGCTGGCCTGCTATCTGTGGGTGGTTGGAAGGTCATGCGGTGGGCCAAACGCTGCCCAGCCTCAACACGCGTATCCTCGCCAAGATTCCGCTCAATCTCCCACCGGTGAACGAACAGCAGCGGATTTCGAAAATGCTGGAGGCTACAGATCGAACCATTGCCGCCTCCCGACAAGTGATCCATCAGATCGAGAGAGTTCGCAACGGGTTTCTAAAAGATATGCTGACTCGAGGCTCGGAAAGCGGCTGCGCAATACTTCCAGGAGGCCGGCTCGTGCCTGCAGACTGGAAGTACCAGAAAATCAGGGCTCTATGTCAGATGTCGAATGGCCATGCATTCAAGGCGCGAGAACGATCACCAGAAGGCTGGCCCATTATCCGAATAAGAAACCTGAATGGCTCCAACGAATTCAACTTTTTCGGCGGCCATCCTTCACCGCGCTGGATTGTCAACGAAGGTGATTTGCTGTTTGCATGGGCCGGAGTCAAGGGCTCTTCATTTGGCCCGAGAATCTGGGCTGGCCCCAAAGGCGTCCTCAATCAGCACATCTTCCGTGTCGAGCCTCGAAACGGAATCGTCAAGGAATGGCTATTCGAAGCTCTGCGGCTTGTTACTCGAGATATCGAAGAACGTGCTCAGGGCTTCAAAGCGAGCTTGCTACATGTTCGCAAAGCAGACCTCATGGAGTATCGTCTTCCAGTGCCTCCTCTCAGAGTGCAACGGTGGATCAGCGAGCAGTCCACGGCACTCGCAAAAGTGGCACGTGTCGAGCATTCAGCTCTCAACAGTCTAAAACGGCTCAAGCAAGGACTTGCAGAAGATCTCTTCACTGGCCGTGTCCGCACCTGAATTGGCCTCGCCGCTGAGGCTCGAGGCTTAGCGTCATTTAGATCTCGAGTCGGCCGTACCCGCCTCGACACTGATCTTCGATGCGGTGTTCCGTCGAGGCCAAATGCAGCATCGCCCCTTCGCTAGATTCTGTCCCGTTTTGCCGTCTTGGCTCAGGGAGGGAGATCTTGTGGAGCGAGAAAGCAGAGAGCGAGTCTGAGCTGCGCGATGCGTTCTTGGACGAAATCTCGCTGGATAAGCTTGTCGCACAACGGGCGCTCGAGATGGACTGCGCGGTCGAGACCAAGTACCTGCGCAGGAGTTTCTACCGAGTTGAGTCGGTTGGGACCTAATCCTTGCAGTAGGTACTTCTGTGAGAGACTTGTTAGCCAGTAGGTCTCGAGTCGACGCTACATCAATTCCTGCCGCGTCATTATTGTGCCGTCACAATTGGGCCTTCACAGTGAATTGACACCCTGATTAATATCAAAATATGAAACTAAAGCCATTTAAAAGAATAATAATCTTTGATTTTGAATAAAATGCATCGAACTCTTTCACAATCTACCAGCTTGCCTGAGTCGAAGGGCTGGAAGCGCTGCCGACTAAAAGACATCGTCTTGGAAGGATCCGGTTTGCAAACCGGCCCGTTCGGCAGTCAGCTCCATGCATCGGACTACGTATCGACTGGTGTGCCTGTGGTGATGCCGAAGGACTTTGCGGACAACAGCATCTCGGCTGCTGGCCTGTCTCGAGTGAGCTCGGAAAAGGCACAAGAACTAGACAAGTATCGGCTACGTACCGGCGATATCGTCTTGGCTCGACGAGGCAAGATTGGACGCTGCGCCTTGGTGACGTCAGAAGAAGATGGCTGGATCTGCGGAACTGGATGTTTTCGCGCTCGAATGATGCCAACCGTCGACCCGACGTTTCTCATCCAGTATTTACAATGGCAGCGAACCGTCGCCTGGCTCAATGCCAATGCGGTCGGCCAGACGATGCAGAACCTCAATACCCGAATCATCTCGAGCCTGCCGGTCGACGTTCCCCCTCTATCCAGTCAACGACGCATCGCTGAAGTTTTGCACAGCGTCGATTCGACCGTCAGCGCTACTCAGCGCGTCATCGAACAAACAGAAATTGTCAGACGAGGACTTGTGCAACACTTGCTGGCCCGAGGATTGGCCCCTAATGGACCGAATGGTCTCCGACAGGAAACGCCAGAGCACTGGCTTCAGTTACCGATCGGCGACCTTTGCACCTTCTCCAATGGGCAGGTCTTCAAAGCCTCCGAGTGGTCGGAAAGAGGACTACCGATCATCCGAATTCAGAATCTGAACGGCTCACGCGAGTTCAAAAATTTTGCGGGTGAGCCGAAGCCAAACTGCACAGTAGAAACCGGAGAACTACTCTTTGCCTGGGCCGGTGTCAAAGGGGTTTCTTTCGGCCCACGTATTTGGGACGGTCCCCCCGGAGTCCTCAATCAACACATTTATCGAGTGCGCCCTCACACGTCCGTGGACAAGGTGTGGCTCTATGAGACGCTTCGCCTGCTCACACGCAAGATCGAAGACCGGGCCCAAGGCTTCAAGGCAAGCTTGATGCACGTCCGCAAGGCGGACATCACTAGCCATCTCGCTGCGGTGCCACCCTTTGATGAACAGAGCACGATTGCGCAAAGAGCTCGATTCGTATCCGAGATGGAAACTCTAGAGAGATCGAATCTCGAAGGCCTCTTCAAGATGAAGCGAGCCCTGATGAATGACCTCTTCCTACAGCGGGTCGACATCCCCCGCCTCCCCAAGCCGAACATGACAAAACGAGACGGGGTCTAGCTGGATTCTGGACCGAAGTCCGAAGACTCGTTCGAACTGCTGCTCACTGCGGTACTGAGTTCATCTGCATCCAGGATACCTTTGTCCGTCAACAGCCAGAGCAGGCCACGAAGCAAGGCGCGGAGCTCGTGAAAAGTGCGGCTGAATTCATCGCCGGTTGCCGACTCTGAACCTGAGGCGATACCTCCGCTGTGCCCCGGAGCGCTACTGGCATACCGAGAGAAGCTTGGCGCGGCAGCCCCGTGCTGCCCGGCAGAGGGGAAGTGGTACAACTCACCAAAAAATTCGCTGGGATCCACTCCTATCACGTTGAGAATCAACAGCACTTGCTCTACACGCAAAGATTTCTGTTTCGTCAGAAGCTGACTGATGTAGCTTCGCCCCCATCCGAGAGCTTCTTGGACTTCAAGCTGAGTGAAACCACGCTCTCGGATCTTGTTGCGAAGGAGGGTCAGGACACGATCGAGCTCTCTTTCAACGGTCATCATAATGTTCGCAATTCTACTGATGCTGATAAAAAGCTCAATAGAGATCCTAATTTCGGCAGCAGACGCTCTCTAGAATACGAATAAACAATATAATCTCTATGGTTAGCACGATATCTCTCATCGAGAGCAGGCGATCCGACCCGATCTTTGTCTTCAACATTGACAGGTTCAGAGGTTCCCGAGTTGATCACTGGATCTCGATCTCCCCGCAGCAACCTAGACCCTTCGATTGCGAATGACTTGCGGCTTCGAATGTTTACGGATCCAAAGAGATTGAAGCTCCGATAAGATCGCCCTCACTCACGGCTGCTGAGAACAAACGATACGACCTCTCGAGAGCGGATGACTACCCTTTGTACTTGACCCCCGATCTCATTACCAACGTCTTGGTGCGCCAGAAGGTCCTGAGCCAAGTGCAGGCTGCCGAGTTGAAGCAGGCGGCCCAGAAGATGCCTCGTCACCTGCGTTCACCAAAGGCCTACGAACAACGCTCCGTAGCGTACGACCTCATTGTGCAGCAGAGTCTCAGGAGCGCCCAACCTGGCGGAAAGCGAATCGACGAGCAAGCTATCGCAGATGCTATAGCGCGTGACGCCGGCCTCGAGCGGGTACGTATCGACACCCTGAAGCTGGATGCCGATCTCATCGAATCAAAGATCTCGCGGCCCTTTGCCAAACGCCACCGGATGATTCCGATGGAGTATGTCAATGGTGTCTTGAAGGTGGCTTGCGCCAACCCATTCGACCTTGAATCGATCGACTCGTTCAAGCGGCTTGCTGGACGTGACCTGTTATTGGTCGTCGCGTCCGAACCTGAGATTCTCAAGGCTTTGACCGAGTTTTATGGCCTGCGCCAGTCGGTGATCAAGGCTGAGCGTGATCTCGGCGGTGGGATCGATCTCGGTAACCTCGAACAACTGGTCCACCTCAAGAACGAAGCCGAGATCGAATCCAGTGACCAGCACATCGTTCATGCCGTCGAAT
Source organism: Acidobacteriota bacterium (assembly GCA_029263395.1). GTDB lineage: Bacteria > Acidobacteriota > Thermoanaerobaculia > Multivoradales > J023 > JAAELT01. The sequence continues at coordinate 5,436 of JAJCXO010000008.1, forward strand.
ACATGCTTCAGCACGCCTACGATTCCAGAGCTAGTGATATTCACATTGAACCCAAACGCGACAAAGGCTTGATCCGATTCCGCATCGACGGTGTCTTACACGACATTCAACACATCCCTCGAGTCGTCCACCGAGCGGTCGTCAGTCGAGTCAAGACCATGTCTCGGCTGGATATTGCGGAGAAGCGCAAGCCGCAAGACGGACGGATCAAGACAGTGCGCAAAGACCGCGAAGTCGAACTCAGAGTGTCGACTCTGCCAGTAGCCTTCGGCGAGAAGATCGTGATGAGAATCTTCGACCCGGAAGTCCTGCTTCAAGACCTCAGCGGCCTGGGCTTCTACCCTGAAGAACTCGGACTATTCGCGGACTTCATCGCCAAGCCGCACGGTATCATCCTGATTACCGGACCGACTGGTTCCGGTAAAACGACGACTCTCTACTCCGCTCTCAAGTCGATCGCGTCCAGCGAGAAGAATGTCACTACCATCGAAGACCCTATCGAGATGGTTTACGACACCTTCAACCAAACTGCGATCAACAATCAGATTGGCATTACCTATGCATCCGCATTGCGCCACATCTTGCGCCAGGATCCCGACATCATCATGGTCGGCGAGATTCGTGATGCTGAGACTGCTCAGTACGCGATTCAGGCAGCCTTGACAGGGCACTTGGTGTTCTCCACTCTGCATACCAACGATGCTACCTCGTCGATTTCTCGGCTCGAGGATCTCGGTATCGAGAAGTTCCTCGTTGCGTCAACTTTGATCGGCACAATGGCCCAACGCCTGGTCCGCAAAATCTGTCAACACTGTACGATCGATCGCTCTCTGACAAGTGATGAATCCGACGCCTTGAGGCTTTCAGTCCCGGCCGGGAAACAGATCAAGGTACACGAGGGGGAAGGCTGCTTCGAATGCCGCCAAACTGGCTATCTCGGTCGAAGTGGTATCTTCGAAATCCTACCCATGGACGACAAAGTCAAAGAGTTGATTATCGAAGGTACTGAAGCCTCGAAGATCAAACGCGAAGCCGTTCGCGCCGGGATGCAGACACTTCGCCAATCAGCCCTTCGTAAGCTAGCGGATGGCGTCACGACATTCGAAGAGGTCATCCGAGTGACCGCGCTCTAACTGCTGACCCACTGACTCACCAGCCATGTCTGCCTACCTGCCCTATACAGGCCGCCTGCGAACCTTTCTCGCAATCGTTGATCTCTGCGCGATGATGCTGGCTATCTGGCTGGCTCACCAGCTCAGATTTCCGGCCCAAACCCGCGCCGACAAGTGGCAACACCTAGTCGATAACCCAGGGCTAGTCCTTTGGGCTTTGGCTACTGGCTTCGGCCTCGCTGCCGCTGCAGAGCTCTACGAACCGGAAGCTCTACACCGACGCCGCGAAGTCATCATCCGGGTGCTAGTGGTCGCGGGAGCCTGGGCGATGGCGGTTGTTCTCGCCACCTACTTCCGACCGGGCTGGGCGTACGGCCGCGGCGTTTTGTTGCTGACCGCTGCTGGATGGTCCAGCCTATTGATCGTCAGTCGCTGGCTCCTGACTTGGCGCTTGCGGCGAAGAACTAGATTCCCTGCTTTGGCCGTCGGGAGTCCTGGCGACGTACGCAAGTTTTGCCATGACTTGAGCTCCCGCCCATCGGCCCCTTGGCGGGCGGCCGATGCTTCACGGCTCGACCCAGGCGATGTTCCACGCGAGACCCATCGAAGTGGTGCATCGATTGTTGTCCTTGCGAGCGGCGATGAACATACCCAGGAGATGACGCACGATCTGGCCAGCCTGCACTTCTCAGGTGTCCCGGTTGTTGCAGCCTCAGAAATCTGGGCCTGGCTCGAAGAACGCCTACCTCTTGAAGCTCTGAACCCGGCACTGTTCCTCCACCAACCAGGGTTCGGCGGCGTCCACTGGACGCTCTTCAATCGGTTGACTCGCATCGCCGACATCTTGCTAGCGATCTTGATACTGATCCTGTCTGCTCCGATCTTGCTGTTGGCCGCACTTCTCGTCGTCGTCACCGACGGCTTCCCGGTGTTCTACAAGCAGAATCGGGTGGGACAGTTCGGACGCAGGTTCACCATGTTCAAGCTCCGCACGATGGACCGCGACGCTGAGGCGTTCGGGCCCGAATTCGCCTCAGAACATGATCCGCGCATGATCCGTTTCGGTGGCCTGCTGAGAAGATTCCGTATCGATGAGCTGCCTCAGCTTTTGAACGTGTTGAAGGGCGAGATGTCGTTGGTCGGCCCACGACCAGAACGACCAGAGTTCGTTGCCCGGCTGACTGAGGAAATCCCTTATTACGCGTTTCGCACTGCGGTGCTACCCGGCATCACGGGCTGGGCTCAAGTCAACATTACTTATGCACGAGAGCTCGATGACCATCGACGAAAACTCGAGTACGACCTCTATTTCATCCGTGAGCGCTCGATGAGGCTGTATCTCCTGACATTGTTGAGAACAGTCAATACCGCCTTGGTCGGCGTCCGGCGTTAGTCACACTCGACCGTGCGCTATCGCAGTTTCGAGAACACCCTCGAAACGCTGAGCCACAACGTTTAGCGCGTGGCGTTCGCGCAGCCATGACCAACCGAGCCTCGCCTGCTGAGCAGCTACGGTGGGCTGGTTCAGTAACTCAGCCACGCACCTGGCAAACACCTGAGGATCTTCCGCAATCTGGAGCTCGCCACCACCCAGGCCATCAAGCCCGGCCGCCGCTTCCGGAGTAGCCACTACAGGCAAACCTGCCGCCATCGCCTCCAAAATCTTGATCGGCGTGCCCGAACCGGATCGCATTGGCGCAATCGCCACCCTCGACGCCTCACGTACGGCTGAGAGGTCCAATGGATCGGCCACTACCTCGACCCCTGGTAGTTGGTTTAGACGCTGCACAGCAGGGGTAGGTCGGGCGCCAGCGATCAGCCAACGCGCTGTCGGACAAGATTGTCGAACTTTGGGCCAGACCTCGCGCGCAAACCACGACGCTCCCTCACGGGTTGGAAAGTAACCGAGGTTGCCCGACAACAGAACAATTGGCTCCGAGTGCCGATCGAGAGCTGGCACGTCAGTGACCGGAACCCCAAACGGAACAACCTGGACGACGTCTTCCGGGTTTCCGGATGTGTTGCCTAAGGCATCCATGTCACGGCGGCTCACAACCGTCGCCTGGGCAACCTGGCTCACCAATCGACGCTCCCATTGCTCGAGACGCCAGGCTTCCCAGTTCCACAGTGGGCGTAACCACGGTTGGCGTTTTGCGCGGTTACGCATGTTGAGCGCCAACGAGTCCACCAAGTCGACAACCACCGGACAGCCTTGGATCACCGGCACCAGCCAGCCGAGGCGCGACAACATGAGAACCACCACGTCAGGCCGAAACTCCTGCATTGTCTGATTGACGGCTGCACCGAACTCTGGCTGGAAGTGTATTGCCGCTTGTATCGGATGGGTCCAACTGCGCCACAAAGAGCGCCCCATCCGCCATCGACTCAACCGCACTTCACGACCAGAAACTTGGGGCGGAAAAACTGCCGACGGAAATCCAGGCGGCCGTTGACTGACCACCGCGACGGAATGCCTGAGGCTGAGCTGTTCGACCCAACCCGCCACGCGAGCCTGATCACCCCGCCGGATCGGCCAAGGCGGTCTAGTGGTGACGAAGAGGACACGCATAGCTCACTGGCCTCATGGCAGGTACCCCAAAGCCCGCAACCTCGACTCGACCTCTGGATCTAGTTCACGAGTAACGGCTGGTGCAACAGGTTCGAGGCGATAACCATGCAACGTCCGCAGTAAAGACCGGCTCAGGTCCGAACGCTCCGAGCTAATGTCACGCAACTGAGCCGGATCCTTTTCGAGATCATAGAGTTCGATCTGCCACAAATCGGGAGTTGATAGTAGCAAGGAAAGACAGCGGTCGTCCTCGCTGAGCCCCACTTCCGCCGGTGAGTCACAGCTGGCAACCCTCAAAGTGACTCTCTTCTTATCGCCACCTTTCGGTAATTCGAGGCGAAGCTGGTGTTGCTCCGTCGGGATCCACACCTCACGTCCTGTTTCCCGCGCACCTTCGATTCCACGAGTCTTCAGTATTTGAAAGGATAGGCAACGGCGATCCTCACTGAGCCCCAATTCGGCCGGTGAATCACAACTGTCCGACCGCAACGTCACCGAACGCTGATCCCCCATCGTCGTAAGATCAAAGCGTAGTGCCACAGGATGGGTATCAATCGACGCTTCGCCAGCAACCTCGGAAGCCGGTTGCCACAATCTTTCGGCGTTCCACAGTCTTTCGTCGTTCGACGTTACCGCTTTCGACGGCGGCCCTTGCTCGATGATTGTGTCAAGCTTGTTCGATCCCACAAAAACCTCAATACGTCGCTCACGGTGGAAACTCTGCAACTCGATCTCAACCACATCCTCACGACGACCGAAACTTACATCATGCGAAATCCACAGACCCCCACGGTCCTTCGGTAGCTCCAGACCTGCATCCAAGTAGGGCTTTCCATCGACCAGAACTTCGAGTAGGCGAGGTCGATGAAAGCTCTCTACCCCGGCAACAAACGTCTCGTCAAACGTATCGAAGATGACCTCCTGTGACATCCACAGACCTTCTTCGAGACTCTCCTGTCGCGTCCACAACAACTGAAAAACACCATCCCTAGTCTGCTGGACAAGGCTGCGACGGCGGTCCGAATCTAGACTCTCGACCAGGCTCTCCCGGGACTCCACAGGCTCGCCCGCGGTGAGTAACGGGGCCAGGCTTGTTCCCGACATCGGCGGCACGGATTCGATCGCTGCAAGCTCGTACAACGTCGGCGCTAGATCGATACTCCGGACGAGCTCCTGAACCCGTCGGCCACCGCTGATGGCCGGATCGAGGACAATCAATGGCACATGCAGTGTTTCACGGTAGATCTGGCTATGGAGGAACTGACCGTGATCTCCCAGTTCTTCGCCGTGATCCGACGTCAAAACCAGGGTCACCTCGTCCATCAACCCCATCGCCTCGAGCGCTCGGACAAAGTCCCTCAGCACATCGTCAAGATAGCGGATCTGGGCATCGTAGGCCGCCCGATAGTACGCCTTCTCTTCAGCCGTCGGGTGAGAATCACGTTGATTCAACTCGGTCAAGGAAGGACCGGTAGGCTCGATCACTCCCTTCGGCGGCTCGCCAGACCAATAGAGCGAACTGTAGGCCGGAGGAAAGTGTGCCAATTCCATCCGGGTGTCAGCATAGGGATCGTGCACCGAATAGGTATGCAGGAAGAGGAAAAAACGGTCTTGCTCGGACTGCTGCTCCAGAAATCTCAAGCCGCGGGCAAATGTCCTTTCCAGATCCGTTTCGATCTCCAACGCATGGTCGTTGAAGTCCTCGAAACCGCGAGCAAAACCAAACCCGCCGCTCATATACCCACCCTCGGTATGCCCCGCGGTACGAAAACCGTTGGCTAGGAATATTTCGGGCAGGGTTGGAATACGATCGGACAGCACCCCGTTCGGCGGGTACACATTGTGCTCCGCGGGGTGTAATCCAGTGAAAATCGACATATGAGAAGGCAAGGTTCCGGGCAACTGAACAAAGGCATTCTCGAACAAGACGCCGCGCTCAGCCAGGGAGTCGATGAATGGGCTGGTGTCTCGAGAATAGCCGTAGCAGCCCAAATGATCAGCCCGCAGGGTATCGATCGAAATCAGGATAACCCCTCTGCTGCGAGTAGGCGCCTCCAAACTTCCGGAACATGCTGAGACAGCTAGACACAAGCCAACCGTGAGTGGCTTGAAGAGAGACCTCAGCCCCTTACCCTCGAAGATCACACCAGCCAGAGGCTCACTCCACATATCCGAGAGCCTTCAAGGCTTCTAGAGTCGCTTCATCGATCTCGACATCGATACGCTCTCCCTTCCCGCGAGTAGTGGCCTGAAACTCGAGGAGCTCGGCGGTCAAGCCCGCCGCAATATCGACGTTCACCTCGGAGACATCAGTCAACTCTCCGGCGTCTGATTCGAGATTGTACAGCCGCGGGCGTCCTCGGGGTGGAATGACCAACTTCCAAGGCATCCGCATCGCCGACCACAAATGCTCCTCAGTGTTCTCCTGTGGCCGCCGCCGAACGCGGTGCGCAAAAAGCGTTCGGCGCTCGAACACTCCGTTGGGTGGCCTCGAGCTTTGTGCCGCCAAGAGTCCAGCCAACGATTGACCATCACGGTTCAAAGGAGGTTCCAGGCCGACGAGGTCGACAACCGTCGGCATCACATCGATCAGGCTAGCTTGCACCCCGATACGACGTGCTGGGATCCCTAGGGTCTCTCCAGAGATGACAAATAGGACGCGAACCAGCTCATCATAAAGAGAAAAGAGATGGCCATACTGGCCATGATCGCCAAACTCCTCGCCGTGGTCTGAGACGATCACCAGTAGGGTTTCACGACCCCACTCGTAGTCAGCATAGAGTTTCGAGAGCACTGAATCAAGATAACCTATCTCACTGTCGTAGGCAGCGACGTCGGACGAGTGTGGTTCGCCTCCGTCCGCACGATCTTCTTCGAACCAAGGTGTGCGAGGCTCGTACGGCTTGTGGACATCGTTGAAATGCAGGTATAGGAAATACGGCCTGGCGTTGACGATCTGCTCTCGCCACTCTGAGAGTTTCTCGGCCAACCCCTCTGCGGACACACCCTTTGCCGGTGTACCGATGAGCTTGGCGAATCGATCGAAGCCGCGATCGAAACCAATCTCGGAACCGATATTGATGTTGGAAGCAAGACCAAACGTCGCATAACCGTGACCCCGAAGGAGTTCCGCCAGAGTCTCCTGGTCTCCCGGAAGGCGATTGAGGGCCATCGTCTCACCGACTAGATCCTCGAGCGTGGCGGAGCGTCGGCGGTGGGCAAGAAATCCCTCGGTCACTCCATGGCGCATTGGGTACAACCCGGTGACCAAAGAACTGGTCGCTGGCGCGGTCCACGACGACGTCGAGAAGGCCTGGGTAAAAACCGTCGATCGTTCCATCAGTCCTTCTAGAAACGGAGCTGTACGCCGCTCGTAGCCGTTGAGGCTCAGATGGTCGGGGCGAAACGTATCCATCACAATCAAGACCACGTTTGGCCTCGCCCGTGCCGGGTCGACTGGAGGACTATGCTCGCCGTGGCTGCCATCCTCTACGCGGCCACACCCGCCCACCGCAAGTACCAAGCACATACAAATCTGGCAGACCTGAATCCGGCCAAGCGGGCAAAACCACCGGCGGACTGCAGTCCTCACCCCTCTGGAGAGCGCAACACCGCGGTTCCTCACCCTCCCCCCTTTTCTCTAGGCGTCGCCGCCCCTCGTTCAGGGACGGGTTGCTGACTCACATCAGCGGTTTCGCGCTTGGCCTCGACAGCCGCTGCAGAGCCCTTGGTTTCAGGCGACGGCACCAAAGCAGGGTTGCCTCTAGCACGCGGGGGCTTGGATTTCTTGGGCTCGCGGTCCAGCACAACAACTACCTCGGTCTTTTTAGCTGGCTTAGCCTGTAGATGCTGCCAATGTTTGAGCACCCGTACGTTCCGCTCAGGCATCTCCAAGCCAGCCCACGCCTGCACTGAGTAGTGCCCGAGCCGCACCACTCCCCGGTACATGGACGCCTCACGATCAGGGACGGTATTGCGGCGCGGAATTCGGATTCTTATGACCTCGCCGTCTGCGGCCGCCTCGATTTCACTCCTTACCTGCTCGACCAGTGCCGAGTACTCATCGGTCGCAACCTGCCATACATCGTAAGACCGAACCAGCGGCGACCATCGCACCTGCCAATGAACGGTCCATAGGGTTACTGCAACCAGACAACCGGCCCCACCCAATTTGGCTAGCGTTCCACTTCGACGCATCAGCAGCACACATTCGTCCACGACGCCGGCTACCGTGATCGCAAAACCGGCGACTACAACAACGAGGTACCACGGAGACAGTCGGCCGGACGCGGTCACCATAACCGCAAGTAATCCGACCCAGCTAACACCCAACAGGAAGTCTGGGATCATGGCTGATCCAGACGAGCGCGGCTGCTTACCATGGCGGAGCCTCTGAAACAGAACACCCACAACCAACAGGCTAGACAAGCCCGCCCAGGTCGCCAAAGCAGTCCAGAAACCCGGCTGCTGTGGCGAGCTGATTGTCCGAAGCAACGTACCTACTGTCTCAGGAAGCCCTTCGAAAGAGGATATCGAGAGCGATTGCCGATGGCCTCCCATGCCACCTAAGACGGCAATCCTGCAGGCAATATAGATTGCAACCACAGCAGCCGAGAAGGCAACCGACCGAATAGGCGCCAGCCACCGTTTCACTCCTGTTTGATCCGAGCAGATCCAGTGCTGGGCAAAAACCAACGCAGGCAAGATCAGCGCAGTTTCCTTCGACGCCAAAGCCAAGAGCGTAGCCAAGGCCCCGGAAATTCGAAAGACCTTGCCGGTTCGATTTTCCGAAGCCAGCGCCAACAACATGAATGTCAGACACAGAAACTCCGGCCGCCTGGGAGGATACGGAATCGCTTCGAAATGTAGCGGATGTAGCAGAAAGAATAACAGTCCAGCCAGTGCTGACCAGGCCGTGCGGCCATGCGGCCGCGAGACCAACAAGACGTACAAAGCGAGGCCCGACATAGCGAACCAGATAACATTCGAGAATTGGTAGCCAGAGGGCTCCAAACCCCACAGTGCATAGTCCGCAGCAAACGTGAAATTCAACAACGGACGATAGAACTTGCCCGGAAAGAGACCATCCATCAACCGCTCAGAGAAGTTTCCCCAGAAGTCGACCAGGGACCCCACGCGACTCGTCAAAATGATCGGGTACGAGTCCATGCCCAGGAGACCGTAGCTCCGGGTCTGGACAAACACCAGCGCAGCGATCCCGACAACGAGCAAGGCCGCAAAAGTGTGGACAGCGAGTTGGCGACGAGGAAGGGGCAGCACAGCTCGCGCTCCATCAGCAGCTCAGCGTTTGAAGACAGACAGCGTTTTGAAGACAGACCACTTGGCCCTGACAAGAGAATCAAAGGCTCTAAATACAACGATGGCTTCGCCGTTTCCGGCGAAGCCTCGTCTTCTACCCTACGCGGACTCGAAGCCCGCGACACGCTCTAACTCTCAGATTTGAGAAATCTTACGGAGCGAGGGTACGGAAGGACTGGAAGTCGTCCAAGTAGTACGAACCTGTAGTGGTAGCGTCCGCGCCCTTCGGATCACCAAAGCGAACGGTATCGATCCGGTAGTTGCTGTCGTAGTCGGTCCGCTCGAACTGGAGGGTGTCACCCTTCCAAATTCTCACAGCAGCATCACCCGAGTTGTCGGCAGAACCACCGACGTACTCCGCCATGATGCGAGTTGCGTTCGGCGCGAAGGTGAACTGGCCGCAGAAGTAGGTGCCGCCACCATCCCGCAAGACACGGCAGCTGAGCTTGTAGTCTCCCGGAGTTGCGTTGTTCTTGTTCAACGAAAGGCGAAGGATGTTGCCAGCACCACCGGCTTGACGCGCCAAGAGGATGTTGTGGCCCGTGCCAGTCGCCATCGTGATGTCGTTGTCGTTGGCCCGGAAGAAGACCCGGTAGACCTGCTCGGCGGCAGGAGTCGTGTCCGCGACGAAGACATCGTTTGTGCTGCCATCAAGATTCACTTCAAGACCAAAATTGCCAACAATAGCCGCATCAGCATTTACGTCCAGACTGTTCTGAGCGAATGCGCTTGCGCTACAAACCAGCACCATTCCTGTCAGTAGCACCATGATTTGACGCTTCGACATGTCTTCCTCCTACTACCAGTCGTTTGCTTGTTGGCAGAACGTCTACTCGACGACCTACCGTGGATCTGTCTGTCTGTTCTCACTAGGTTCGAACTTTACTGCTCTGAAACTTATGCGGACGTCTGATCGTACGCTTGAAAATTCGAATATGGATTTCCGGAAAAGTCTACGTGGTGGATACCGAGGTGGATTTCTCAAGTTAGTCGACTCAAGACTCTTGTTTATGGACCTTTCCGTAGCGAAACCTTACCAGGCTTTGGCGGCGGTCGCAACTGTTTCCAGCTCTCTTTCGTACCGACTCCTACCGATCTGGTTATCTGATCCTAAGATCAGAGAGTAGCATAGGCACCCACCACATGCAATGCCATCTATATGCTGTCACACCACCGTTTGCTCTAGTCAGTCCAAGTAGCCTAGTGCTCTCAACTGATCCCGCAGTGCCGGGTCGATAGCAGTCGGATCCGACACCTTGTCTTCGGAGCGCCCCTTGCGGATGAGGGTCACAGTGACATCGGCAGCCGGATCAATCTCTCGATGGACGGTCCAACCCGATTGGTCGTAGCGAAGCTCCCAGGGCGAGGACAGATTGGGGTCGGTCTCTACGCGCAAGCGCTCAACCGACTTTTTGCCTCCGAACCACACCTCGATATCGAGAGACTCTTGGCCCAAACTCTCCAAGATGTACTTTCCTTCCCCCCCTGCCGAAACCGAGAACGCTGCTTCTCCGGCAAGGTTCTCGTCCCAAGAAAGTGGCGCTCCGTCCGGTTCCAACGTCTTGAGCTGGAAACCACGAATTCCGGCCCCCAACAAACGACCATGGCAAGACAGCTCGCCGCCACACCGAACGGCGATCTCAACCCCGAGTAGACTTTTTGACAACCGTTCGAGCACGCGCTGCCGAATCTCCGGAGGTTCCGTTGCCGTCGCAGCGAGATTCCGTTCCTCCGTGGGATCCGTTTGCAGGTCGAACAGTTCGTCACGCCCCGCCGGGACCTCCCAGGCAGTGTTGTTGAATAGATACTTGGTCCGCGAGCGACGCAGAGCGATCCCACGGTTACTCGAGGCAGCGTAACTCCAGGCCTCCCGATCGGTAGGGTCAGCCTCACCTTCGAGCAAAAGCTGCAGCGATTCGCCATCTATCTCAGGTACGTTCGATCGATCTAGCTTCAAAACATCGATCACCGTCGGGACGACGTCAACCGACCGCACCTGCTCAGCGACCCGCCGGCCCCCTTCTCGACCAGCAGGCAACTTGACAATCAGCGGCACCAAAAGATTGAAGTCGTAAAGATAGCCATGAGAATCGAGCCCCTTTTCCCCAAATGCCTCACCGTGGTCCGACGTCAGGATGACCAAGGTGTTGCGATCGAGATCGGACTCTGCAAGCCGTCCTAGCAGCCTGGCGAGCTGAGAGTCAGCGAAAGCTATGGCACTGTCGTAGCGATCTATCACCTCCGATAACTCATCGCGAGTAATCGGCACTTTGCCTACTTCCGGTCGATGCCAATGAAAGGCTTTGCGAACCAAATAGCCCTCGTTGGCAGGGGCAGAACTCTTCTCGGTCACCACGACCAAATTGTCTTCTGGCGCTCCTCGACCTCCGAGCTGATCGAAGAACGGCTGGCGTCGACGGTGGGGGCTGTGGACCTCAAAGGTATGCAGGAATAGAAAAAACGGTTCTTCGGAGGCCGCCTCTATCCAGCCCAGAGCTCGATCGACCCCGAACTCGATCTCGTCGTCTTTGGGAGTCTTGGGTGGCCAATAGTGGAACTGATCAAAACCCTGAGCAAAACCATAAGCAGGCCGCATCCAGCCACCACCGGTAATCGCCATCGTGCGATATGCCTCATCTCGCAGAATCTCGGGCAGCGACACGATGGATGCCGGCATCGGCTGCCGATGATTGACGCCATGACGATCCGCATCGAGACCACTGAGCAAGGACACGTGCGACGGCAACGTCCATGGCGCCGAAACCACCGCGGTCTCGAAGACAACCGCCGATTGAGCGGCCCAAGCATCGATTCGAGGCGACGTCTGACGACCGTAACCATAAAGCGACAGATGATCCGGTCTTAGTGTATCGACTGAGATGAGCACCACGTTGGGTCGCTCTCCTCCAGTCGCAGGGCGCAGGATCTCTGGATTGGCCCAGACTGGCAGACCTGCCGATACATTCCAGGACGGGTCGGCTGTCACTTCCAAAACGAGTTCGATCGTTTGCCCACCAAGGGCCGAAAGATCGACCTCGGCATCGCGCCACTGCCTCAACTCCTCAGCGGCTGGATCCACCGACGCCTCGAACAGCTCGATCTGCTCGCCATCTTCCTGCCGTGCGGTCACACGATAAGTTATCGGCAGCGCAGACCGACCCACGAGGCCATACGAGAATCGCAAGCGAGCCTGTTTAGGTAGAGAGATCTGGCGCTGTACCGGGTGCCCTGGTGGAGAGAGCAATGCATTGCGCATCTCGTGACCGATATCAACCTTCCACCCCAACTGGACGGCGGCTTCTAGAAAGCCCACAGGCGCCTCGTAGCGCAAACCGCGAATTCGCTCGATCCGCACCGCTTCTTCGGGCGCCATCGTCGGATCGATCCGCAGTCGGTGGATCATGCCGCTCCAACCGGGCTGATTGGAGACGTCGAGTCGATGCCTCACCGCGGCTTCGCCAGCCTCCGCATGACCATCTATCCACGAACCGAGTTCGGCGACAAAGTTGTTCCCTGGGGCGGTCCAGAACCATCTCAGAGGCCCTTGACGTAAGCCAGCAATCTCGATGTCGACCACATCGATCTCGAGCGCGTCTCGATCGATCTTATGCACCATCGAAGGCACTTTGGCCCCTCGTTGGACGAGGACACCTCCTGGTACCAACTCGGCAGGCGCATCGAGTTGTCCCCACCGCCACGCCTCGAGATCTGCGGTGGTTTCGAAGCGCCAGTCGAAAACTTCAACCTCGTCGAACAGCGTTGTACGATCAAACACTCCCGCCGGCTCCTCGCTCACCAACCGCTCAGCGATCTCCCAACGATCGTCCGGTTGCCGAGATACCACGCCGCAGCCGACTAGGAGCCACATCACTCCCAAGACCAAACATCGCCATCCCCAGGCGGCCGAACTCGAGACTGTGGACTTCAAGGCTGTGGACTTCAAGGCTGGCCTTCACTCTCAGCTCGGCCAACTCCAAGCAAGCTCCATCCTAGAGTGAGCGGTGCCAGCTGCAAGAGCAACCGCTTCAAGGAGCTGTCGAGGTGCCACTCGAGAGACGCCGGCGTACAGAGATAGATCGCAAACCACACTGCCCAGCCGGAGGCCATCGCCAGGCTCACAAACAGGAAAGGCCGCCCAACGGCTAGCCGCTGACGCCAGAAGACCGCACCGCAGACGAGAATGAACGGCCAAAGCAATCCCCATCGAGCCATACCCGACCATGGATTGAGTTCTTCCAGAAACGCTTGCGCGATGATCCACCACCGGTCCAGGGTCAGAATTTTGGCTAGTGCGCCTTCCAAGAACATGCCGGTTTCGTTGATCGGAGACCAAAACGCCTTGAAGAGTCCTAATGCAGCAAAAACGGGCAGCCCGCCAACCAATCCCCAAAACCCTCGACGTGCCCAGCTAACTCGAAAGTCTCTGGTCACAAAAATCACGATTATCAAGGATGCCCCAAGCAGGAGCGCCAACACCAGCCCTTCATTCTTGATCCATGTCAAGAGCCCAAAGCAGAAGCCAGTCAGAGTCGCGGGCAAACGGCGGCTCGGCTCCTCGAGCTGACTCGCCAAAACGATGACTCCGATCACCAGGAGATAGGCCAACGGCAGATCTGCGTACTGAGCGAACAACCAGCGCCAAAAACTCGGCGTTACGGCTAACAATGCGGCTGCCGAACCGGCCACCGCGAGAGATCCGTAACGGGCAACCAGCAAGAAGACCGCGGCACAGCACGACAACGCGAAGAGCAGTCCGGTGACCTGTGGAATCGCCACATGCTCCTGCCCAAACAGACTGTACTGCGCAGCCAGTGTCCCCGGTAAAAACAGCGGGTAGTCTGGATGACCGAATCGAAGGTCGGCATAAATCTCGGACAAATTACCGGTCGAGCGAAAAAGAAAGAAAGACCGTGCGTTCCAAATCGCCACAGCGTCATAAAACCCGAAGGGCTGTGAGACCCGACTGGTGGGAAACGTGGCAACAATCATTCCCAGGGTGATGATCACGAGCAGGCCCGCCACCAGTTCCACAACCGTCGGTCGACGCCAAGGACGCCGAACCCACCGCAACCACTCGAACAATGGCTCGACTCCGGCGTCGAGTCGACGGTGAACCGGCCCTGCGAGGATGAGCGACAGGACCGCGATCAGCCCCAATAGGACCCAGCGTCCAGGAGGATGAAACCCTGCAAAAACCCAAAAAAAGAATCCCAAGGACCCAAGGCCCAAACCGACACCCGGGCCCAGTACCAACCCATAAGGCCAAGCCGCCTCCCAGGACCAACCGTGCCGCCGCAAAAGGACGGCAACTACGCTTGCACCCCAAGCGGCGAGGAACAACGGAACGAGGGCCGCCAGCACCTAGTTAGTCCTTCTGAAAGCGAACCAGAGCCAGCGACCAACCGACCTGCGTCGTGGTCATGCGGATCCCCCGCTCTTCAGCCTTGGCAGCAGTATCCGCCAGGACCTGCTCAAGAACCCGGGGCTTCCGGAAGTCATAAATCAAAGGCATCTTCCGAACACGGTCAGTTTCCAATAGCGGTAGCTTACGACTGAGCTGGACGATCCTTGGCGCCAGCACATACTGCGCTTTGAAAAGCTGAGACTTGCCGGCGCCTTCGGTTGCAGCATTGTGCACCATCGCCACCCGTTGGCTGTCTCCGAGCAGCGGCTCTAGGGCAGCGTAACGCGCATGCCACTTGTGCTGAGGGGCCGGTCGCAGCTGCCGAGACCGCTCCTGCAGTGAGTAGAAGAGCCCGACGCCCCAAGCCGGCAACACCAGCAGCATCAACCAGATCTGTACACTTCGAGTCATTGGCGAGAAAGTATCGCAAGCCTGGGTGTGACTCAACCCAAGCCCATTGAATCGACGGTCAAGGGATATAACCCAAGGCCTCGAGCTGCTCTAGGACTTTCGGGTCAGCTGTTTGTGGCGGCAGGTCTTCGGCCTCGCCAGCTGACAAGGGTTGGTAGACCAAGATTCCGGTGGTCAGGTCCGAGGACGCCGCATCCTCGACATGGCTCGCAGTCCAAGTCTCGCCATCCAGGGCCCACTGCCAATCGGTCGCTAGCTTCTCGACATCGAGATCGACGCCAAACGCCGCCTCGTCCTCTTGCCCGTCGATCTCGAATCGCAACAACCGGCCTTCGATCCGCTCGAGGTAGAAAGTGAACTCTTCGCCGGGCAGCACTCGGAACGCAGCCATACCAAGCTTGACCCAGGTCAAACTACCCGCCGGCAATCCCGGCGTCTTGACAATTGTCGGGTGAATCCCCGACCCACGAACCCGGCCAGTGATCGGATAGTCCAATCCGTTGCGGAATCGAACTTGCAGCTTGCTTGCCGCCCAAACGTCCATTTGCTCCCGCACTCGGCGACGCAGCCCTTCGACATCACGCTCTGATTCGGCAAGATCGTGTTCTTCTCGGGGGTCATTCCGCAAGTCGAAGAACTTCTCACGTGCTGGCAAAGGCTCCCAAGCAGTGTTGTTGAATAGATACTTGAAACGATTTTCGACCCGCAATGCGACGCCATGGTTGGAGAATGAGGCATAACTCCAGGCTTCCGGCGGATGCGACGCAGAAGGATCCTCGATCAACGGTATCAACGACTGCCCGTCGACCGCCGGAGCCTCCAGGCCCACCAACTCGCGGACTGTCGGTAACACATCGGTACCGCGGACCTGGGTGTTGACCCGCTGCCCCCAACCTCGCCCATCCGGCAGTGAGATCAAGAGCGGAACCCTGAGATTGAACTCGTCGAGATAGGCGTGCCCGCCTAAACCACGCTCGCCGAGGGCCTCGCCATGATCGGAGGTGATCAAGACCACCGTCCGGTCCCCCAGGTCGCTAGCCTCGAGCCGTTCGAGCAACTTCGCCACTTGCTGATCCGCAAAGGCAATTCCCGAGTCATAACGACCGATGATCTCCGGCAACTCGGTCTCGGTGACCTGATCACGCTCCAGAATCTTCTTCTCAGGCTTCCAAAACAACTTCTGCGATAACAGGAAACCCGATTCCGGCTCTCGCTGATCGTCGGAGATGCCAACATAAATCTCCGGACTTCCGGCTACCTCTTCGCCCATGTATTGGGCAAAATAGGGTGCTCGGCGACGATATGGCCAGTGCACCTCGTAGGTATGAAAAAACAGAAAGAATGGCTGGTCGACAACCGTTTCGATCCAGCCGAGCGCCCGTTGGACCCCATCTTCGATCTCGTCCGCCGATTGGGTCTCGGGCCAATAGCGGTAACGATCAAACCCTTGCCCGAATCCCTGGGTCGGGTGCATAAAGCCCCCCCCGGTCACCGCCAGAGTGTTGTAACCGACGCCTCGGAGCTCCTCCGCCATCAGTTGGAAACGATCCGGTACGATGCCCGAGTGGTTGAAGCCATGATGCATGGCATCGAGCCCGGTCAAGATCGAGAGATGCGACGGGATCGTCCACGGCGACGTCGCGATCGCATTCTCGAACACAGTACCCCGGCGTGCCGCCCAGCGGTCGAGCCCGGGCGTCGTGGCACGCTCGTAGCCATGAAGTGACATGTGATCGGCGCGCAGCGTATCGATGGAAATCAGGACGACGTTGAGGGGTTTCTCGGCCATCGATGGCGTCGGCGCCAAAATCTGGGGATCGGCCCAATACGACAAGCCTTGAATCAGATCGTAGTCCTCAGCTGATCCATCAGCTGGTTCAACGGTCAACCGTAACGTCGCCTCCCGGCCGCCAAACTCGGAGAGGTTGATCTCCTGATCGTGCCACTGCCCATGAGCCAGCGGTCCCGCGATTGCAGGATCTGAAAACGCAGAATCGACCGGATAAGGCTCGACCACGAAGTCGAGTAACGGCTCCACCGGACGACCGTCGGAGTCGATCACCGCTTTGAATCGAACCGGCCGGCGCGCTCCAGGATCCATCGCGAACCCGACACGAAACGTCGCCTCCTCTGGGATCGGCCAGCTGCGTTCGATCGGGATGCCGGGAAGAGCCAGAAAGCCATTTCGGGCCTCATGATCGATATCGATCTTCCAGGATCGCGAAGCAGACGCTGCAACGTGTTCTGCCACCGGCCGAAACCGCGCCACCCGAATCTCGCGCAAGAACATGGGCTCGTCTTGGATCGACTCGAAGTGGATCCGCAACTTCTGGATCCTACCTCGCCACTGAGGGTGAAACGTCAGGTCAAAGACCAACCGCTCGGGATCGACCGCTGTCGTCCGGCGGGAGACCAAGCTGCGTTCTTCCGAAAAAGCCTCCCCTTCAACAGCCCAGAAGATACGACCGACACCGCGCGAAAAGCCACCGATCAGAACCTCCAGAGCCTGGACATCGTCGGCTTGCCAATCGACTGTGCGCAGCAGCCGGGGTCGCCGTTTCGAGCTCAGCATCACGAGATTCAAACGACGTTGCTCGAACCGAAGATCGAACATTTCCTGCCGCCAAGGCTTGAGATCGTCCTGGCTGGCAAAGCTCCAGGTTTCCTGCACGACCAACTCGAGTACATCCGTGCGTTCGAAGTACCGAGGCGCCTCCACATCGATAAAGCGGTGCACAATCGTTCGGCCATCGGGTTGCTTTGGGCCACAGCCCATGATCAGCCCAATGATCGCCAAGACCAAAAGGCCATAACTCGCCGCCAATCTTGGCGGGCTCGGCACGGAGAAAGCTTTATACCTGGTCTCGAATGACACGTTGCAATCGCTCCGGTACGGGACGGCGGCCGAGCCTAACAAACCTCTCCTATTGGTTCCCGACTTTCGCTCAGGATCCCGCGATGAAGATCGTCCAGGCGGCAACGTCGCACTGTTCGGTTCACATCGTATGGCTCGGCTGTTGCCGGAACGCACGACCGCTCACTACAATACCGCTCTCGAGCTGCCCAGGTCGTCAGATCGCGGCAAGTGATCGATCCGAACCGATCAGCACCGATGTTGATCGAGGCAACGGGCCACATAAATCAAGACTCTTTGGAGGTGCATGTGCCCAACCCCCCGATCGCTGGCACTGACGTAACGATGGTTTCTGGAGCTACACTCTCAGCCGCTACAGGCGCAAGCGGTAAGGTCTGTGACAGACCGATCTGCGGCGGCACGAACTCCGGTGATGCCGACCGGTTGGGCCGACTTGTCCGGGGCATCGCGTGGTGCGTTTTGGTAGGCCTCGGACTCGTCGGCTGTTCCACTATTCCTCCCACTACCGATGAGCGTCCTGGCGCGGTAACTCCCAGTAGCAGTGTTCCTGCGAGCAGTGTTCCTGCGAACAGTGTTACTGCGATCAGTGCCCCGGCCAACATCGTTGTGGTGTTGAGCGACGATCAACGGTATGACACGTTGGGTGTGACCGGCCACCCGTTTATCAAGACTCCGCATATTGATCGATTGGCCAGAGAAGGAGCAGAGTTCCCAAACTCCTTCGTCGTCACCTCGCTGTGCCTGCCCAGTCGAGCTACCTTGCTCACCGGTCGCTATACCCACCGTACCAAGGTCACCGGCAATGAAGGCCCCAACCGGAATCCCGAAGCCAGTATGGTCCTTCGACTTCGGGAGGCAGGCTATCGGACGGCCTTTTTTGGTAAATACCATTTGGATGACTGCACCCCACGTCCGGAGTTCGATCATTGGGAATGCCTCGCCGGTCGGGTCGGTCAAGGGCATTATTTTGATGGCAATCTCAATGTCAACGGGGTCATGCAACCTTTTGAAGGGCACAGCACTGACGCGGTCGGAGAGCGTGCTAGCACCTGGATTGCTGCCCAAGGTGATCGCCCCTTCTTCGCCCTCGTTTCGCTGAAGAATCCACACCACCCGTTGACACCGCCAGCACGCCACAACACGCTTTATGAGGATATCGACGTCACGCCGCCGGCCAGCGCCAACGACAGCCCGGATGCGCTACCAACCTACGTCCGCGCCGAGATGACCGCGCCAGCTTATGCCGAAGAGCTTCGCAACAGCTCCGGTAACACCGATCCTTTACCCGATATTTTGCGACGGTACGCACGGATGATTCCGAGCATCGACGATGTGGTGGGGCGTATCGACACCACGCTTGACGACACCGGCCTGCGCGAAACGACCCTGCTTGTCTTCACTAGCGACAACGGTATTCTTCTGGGAGAACATGGGATTATCCGCAAGAAGTTAGCGTATGAGGCGTCCATCCGCGTGCCGCTGGCAATGCGTTTGCCGGGCCGCATCCCGCCGGGCGCTCGGCCTGACAACGCGACGCTGAACGTTGATCTAGCGGCCACATTCCTGGATGCAGCAGGTATCGATCTCGAGCCCAGCCTGGGCCTCGATGGTCTCAGTCTACTCTCGCTATTCGAACAGCCCGCTGCGGAGTGGAGACAGGATTGGGTCTACATCGCCCCCCATCGGCGGAAGAAAATACCACCGTTCTTGGCCACCCGGACCGACCGCTGGAAGTACATTCGATATGCCGGACCACCGGTCGAAGAAGAGCTCTTCGATCTAGCGAAGGATCCCGAAGAGCGTCACAATCGAGCCGCCGATCCTGCCAGCAAGGACCAACTCGAGGCGATGCGGCAGCGGTTGTGGAACGGCATGCGGGACCTCGAGGTGCCCCTCACGTGGTTTCCCACTTCTGATGAGCCAGCCATCGAATGAAGGCTCGACGGAGCCTCTCCTCTTAGCCTATGCCACGACTCCAAACCTCCTCGGCTCGCGCTCGGACGGTATTTGGCCGACTTTCGGTTACCCAGCGGACTGTGGGGCTGTTGCTGGCCGTCGCCGTATTCGGCGGCTGCACCCCGGAGCCGACGCCCCCTCCCAACATCTTGTTTGTGGTGTGGGACACGGTGCGCTCAGACCGGATGAGTCTTTACGGCTACCCGATCGCGACCACACCGTTTCTCGATCGCTGGGCGCAGGACGCCCTGGTTTTCGACGACTGCGTTTCACCCGGAACCATCACGCTGGCGTCTCACGGTTCGATGTTCACCGGCCTGTTACCCAGCGAGCACGGTGCCGACAACCAGCGGACCAACCTACCCTCTCGTCACCACACGCTGGCCGAGATTCTGGCAGCCCACGGTTACCGCACTTTTCTCTGGTCGGCCAACCCGCACATCGCTAAACAAGGCAACTTTCACCAGGGGTTCGACGTGCACTTGCACCCCTGGAGCAAGCCCTACCTCGAGCGTGCACGCCAGATCGTCAAGAACAAACTGTCTCCGCTGGACACTAGCAACGAGCTACTTCGGCGGCATGCCAAAAACACAGTCCGCAAGTGGGATATCAAAGCCTCTGGCAGCCTGGCTGGTGAAGCCCTGCTCGACTGGCTTGCCAGAGTGACGGGTGACCCGGACCAAGCATCGCCACCCTTTTTTGCTTTTCTCAACTACATGGAAGCGCACCGTCCGACGATTCCTTCGGCACAATTTCGTGAACGCGTCATGCCACCGGAAGACGTCCCCCGTTCCTATGAGGTCGATCGTAGCTGGCCAGCAATCTGGAGTTACAACTTCGGCCTCACCGACTTCACCCCCGAAGAACTGCGGGTGATAGGTGGAACGTACGACGCGGCCATTGCCGAACTCGATGAGCTCTTGCGCAATCTGCTGACATCCCTCGACGCCAACGGGCAGTTGGACAACACCATCATCGTGCTGACCTCCGACCACGGTGAGCACCTCGGCGAGCAGCGTCTACTAGACCATCAGTATTCAGTTTACGAGGCGCTGATCCGGGTGCCCCTGATCATCCATGCACCATCACGCCTCGCTCCTGGGCGAGACGAACACCCGGTCATGAGCTTCGACATCTTTCCCACCCTCCTCGCCTTTGCTGGGATCGACAATCCGATCGCTGACACCTCACACGCCGTCAGCTTGCTCGAACCAAGGTCCAGCCGGCCCCGACTGAGCGAGTACACAGCACCGTTCACGACCGCGTTCCGGACCGTCCGCGAGCGTCACCCAGACTGGCAGTCGGCGCCCTGGGAAACTGCCCTGAACGCCCTGACCTTTGACCAGAACAAGCTCGTCCGTCGGTCTGTCGACGGCACAACCGAGGTTTATCAACTAGCTTCAGATGGAGCCGAAACCATCGACGTCAGCGAGACTCAGCCTGAGCTTCGCTCTGAGCTCGAAACCCTACTCGATCGCCACCTCGCAGCCACGACCCCCTTTCGCGCCGATGGCGAGACCCTGCCAACGTTATCCGAAGACCAGCGTCGCCGATTACAAGCCCTCGGCTACCTCGACAGCTCGGACGAGACGCCGGCCACGCCCGAAGCGCCTTGACGTCACGACCAGGCTTCTAGTGACGCTCAATGCCGCACCTCATGACGCATCTCACGACAAGGTCCCTTGTTAAACTCGCCGCTGCAGCCGGATCATTAGCGATAATCTTCGGGCTGCACCGGGGTATCCGGTCTGGAGGTGCCTGGTCAGGAGGTCTGTGGCCAGGACTATCGGAGGTCTCCGATCATCAATATCTCGAATACGGACTGTGGAGCCTTTCGGCTCGCATCCTGCGGCAAGCGCTCGATCCGATCTGGAGTCAAACCCTCCTCATAGGGCTTGGGCTCTTCGGAATCGCCGTGCTCGTGTCCTGGCTCAAGCCGACCTGGCGAATTGCCCTCAGGTCGCGTTGGACCTTCGCGCTGATTGCTGTCGGAGGCATCCATCTGTTAGCGACGTTACTGATCTACGGTATCGCAGGCACGGATTCTGGTCGCAACACAACGCGCCCCAACATTCTGCTTGTCGTGGTCGATACATTGCGAGCTGACCATTTAGGGTTCATGGGATACCCCAAACCAACGTCTCCCCACCTCGATAATTTTGCCACCGACACCATCATCTTCTCGCAGGCCTTAGCGCACGCCCCCTGGACTTCGCCCTCTGTTGCAGCCTTGCTCACTTCGCAGTACCCAGGAGCCTTGGGGTTTGCCGACAGTAAGGAACCTGCGCGGCCGGACGACGAAGTGCTGTACTTGGCCGAGATTCTGAGAAACCAAGGTTACCCGACCACAGCGATCGTCTCCCACACCTACATCGGCAGTCGCCTCGGTTTCGACCAAGGCTTCGAGCGCTTCGAGGAGAGTGACGCCCGCGGGCCGGACTATGTCTCTTCGGCTTCGGTGACCGACAAGGCCGTCCACTTCCTGGAAGGTCAGGGAGAAAAACCCTTTTTCCTGCTCCTGCACTATTTCGACCCCCACTTCGCCTACCAACTCCACGAGGAATTCAACTTCGACCCCGACTATGAGGGTGACGTCCAGAGTGGCGAGAGTTACGGCAAGTTGCTGCAACGAGCCCGAAACGAGACGCTTTCGGAAGACGATGTGACCTTCATCCGAGCCCTCTACGACTCGGAAATTCGGTTTACCGACCAACATCTCGGGCGTCTCTTCAAGCACCTCCGAGATCGCGATCTCTACGACGACACGCTCATCATCTTCACCGCCGACCACGGCGAGGCCTTCCTCGATCGCAAAGACCGCTGGATCGGCCATGGCAAAACTCTGTTCCAAGAGCTGATCCATGTGCCCTTGGCGATTAAGTTACCGGCCAGCGAAGGTGCTGGCACGATCGTCAACACGCCGGTTGGTTTGATCGACGTGGTCCCCACCCTGCTCGAGCTGTTCGATATCCCGTTGCCAAACCGTCATCGATTCGAGGGCAGCGTGTTACCACTCAACGACCTCGATGTCCTCAGTCAGCTGCCACCAACCCCGGTCTTCAGTGAAACCCTGGCCCGCAATCGATGGCTCCAATCGGTTGTCGAGGGCCAATGGAAGCTCATCCTCAATCGTGAGACCCAAAAGCTGAGGCTATTCGACCTCGCGGCCGATCCGCTGGAGACCACTAATCTGGCAGACCGCGAGCCCGCCACGACCCGGCGGCTAATGGGCGCGCTCCGTTCGTGGAGTGCCAGCGTTGACGAACGTCGCCAAGGGGCTGGATCTCCGGCCAGCTTCACCACTGAAGAAGAAGACAGACTGCGTGCCCTGGGATACCTACCCTAGCGATCTAGAGGACACGGCGACCCCATCCCCATCTCTCGTTGCCTCATCCCCTAGTGCTTGCCCTGCCCCGTCCAAAGATGGGATCATCGCGTACCGGAAAGCCTTCGGCCCAGATCTTTCCGAACACGCCGATAAAACTAGCTGGGCCGTTTCCAAGTGGAGAAAAAATGAAAAAAGTCAGCCTTCTGCTCGCGGTCGCGGTCCTGCTCCTTCCAACGTTCGGCGGCCAACTCGGCGCTGACGAAGCTACCACCCTGACCGGCGAGTACGTCTGGAATCGCCAAGATGTACCGACCGAGATCGAAGCTGTCTTCACTCCAGCCGGAGACGCCAAATGGGATGTCTCATTCCATTTCGACTTTCGTAATGAAGGGCACATCTACACCGGGACCGCGGAAGGTAGCCTCACCGAAGGCTCGCTCAAAGGTGAAGTCAGGAACGAGAACAAGAAACGCACCTTCATTTTCTCGGGCGAATTCTCTGACGGCGTGTTCAACGGCACTCACGCTGAGCTTCGTGACGGCAAAAAGACCGACACGGGCACGATCAAACTGAGCAGCTAGGGCCCATCCCGTTTCGCCATTTTCGGCTCAGTGAGGGAAGCCTTGTGGAGCGAGCAAGCAGCGAGCGTGTCTGAGCTGGAATACAAGTGGAGCCTCGGTTCCGATGGCATCACAATAGCTCAGGCATCTCGCAAGAGTCCCGGCGAGTTCGGAGCTGCGGCACAGCTCACAAGGCTGACCGAGTTCTCTATGTGCTTGGATGGGATTTGGTTAGTTGTTTGTGCCGGCGACGCCTGTTTGGCGCTTCATCACCAAGGACTAAGCGAGCCTTAGCCACGAGGGGGTGAAACCCCTCGCTCAGTGATGAAGTCCCTAGCGGGACTTGGGAATTTCTGAGCGGGCGAGTTCTGGAGCTGCGGCGCAGCCCACAAGACCGACCGAGCTCTCTATGTGGCTTGGATGGGATTTAGCTCGTGCCCGCCGCTCAGTTGTTGAGGTAACCCAAAGCCTTCAACTGTTCGACGAGCGCCGGGTCGATCTCACCCGCCGATACGGTGGCTGTCCGGGTACCCCGGCGACGCAGTCTGATCTCGACCTCAGGATCACCGTCGACCGCAGCCTCGATCCAACCCGACCCATCATAGGCCAGCGTCCAGCTGTCCTCCAGCGCGTCGAGATCTACCGTCACTCGAAACGGGCCTGGATCTCCGCTTTCGCATCCTGTGACCGTCCCGGCCAAAGTCAACGGCCCTCGCGGCGCCTCCATCAAAACTCCGAACGACTGTGAGGGCTCGACTCGAAAGCTGGCGCGGCGCGGTTCAATCCAGACGAAGCCCCCGTCCGGGAGCCCCTCCGACTTGATCCGCGAAATGTGCATCGCCAAGCCTGTTGCCATCCCCTCTATCGTGCCACAGCTGCGGTTGTCGAAGTTGAGGCGCACTCCCTGAGAACGCTCTTGCAGCAGGGTCGTCAGCCGGGTCCTGAATCCGTCCACCTGGCGCTGTGAATCGGCAGCAATGTCCTGTCGCTCCGCCGCGTCCAAACTCAGGTCAAATAGCTGGTCACGGGCGACGAGGGGCTGCCAAGCCGTATTGTTGAAGAGATACTGCAACCGATCATTGACCCGCAACGACACACCATAGTTGGTGGATCCGGCATAACTCCAAGCTTCCCGCGCCCCCGCAACCTCGGTTGACAACAGCAACGGCAGCAAGGAAGTGCCATCAACAGGCCGACTGGTGGTCTCTGTTTCAATCCCGAGGACTGCGAGCATGGTTGGCACAATATCGACGGTACTGACTTGCGCGTCGACCACCGACCCGGCACCGTCGCCGTTGGGTAGGGCCATGATCAAAGGCACCAAGAGGTTGTTGTCGTGCAAAGTGGCGTGCTTGACGAACCCTTCCTCCCCTAACGACTCGCCGTGGTCGGAAGTCAACACAATCAAAGTGTTCCGGTCGAGTTCGAGCTCGCGTAACCGATCGAGCAGGCGACCGACCGCCGCGTCGGCATGGGCGACGCCGCTATCGTAGAGACAGTTGACCAAGGGGAGATCGGCCTCGGGAGCTGGCTCGGCATCAGTAATCGACAACTCCGGCAGCCACTTGCGCAATTCGTAAATAACCGCAAATCCGGAGTCAGCCTGCCGTTTCTTTTCGACCGCACCATAAAGCACTTCCCCGGCCTCCCCCTCCGGCGCAACACAACGGCTGGCATACGGCAGCCGATAACGGTAAGGGTCGTGGACTTCGTAGGTGTGAAAAAAGAGGAAAAACGGCCGCTGGGCACTGCTCAAGGAGTCCGACGCGTGATCCACTCCGACGCTGACTTCGTTTTCCGCCGCCTGGGCCTGCCCCCAGTAGCGAAACACATCAAACCCTTGGGCCAAGCCTTTGTCGGGATGTAGCCAACCACCTCCGGTGATGCCGAGGGTCGAATAACCTTCCCGACGCAAGATCTCCGGCAACATGTCGATCTCGAGCGGCGCCGGCTGCCGGTGATTGACGCCATGGGTAAGCGCATCGAGTCCAGACAACATCGAGACGTGGGACGGCAGCGTCCACGGTGCCGTAGTCACCGCTCGCTTGAAAACGACCCCTGACGTCTTGGCCCACCGATCGATATTCGGCGACGTCGGTTGCGGATAACCGTACACCCCGAGACGATCCGCCCGCAGCGTATCGATCGAGATCAAAACGACATTCGGCATCTGCTGGCTGTTGGATCGTTCGACGATCTCAGGATGGCCCCAAGCCGGAATCCCGTCTTCGAGAACGTAATCCTCACCGTTGGCGACAGTTTCGAAGACCAACTCCTCAACGGTGGAGGCCAAATCCACCGTCGCCTCGAGCCATTGACCGGCCCGTGGGTCGCTACCCGGATCGACGATATCTTCGAATACCGTCGTAGCATCCGCCCCGATAATCCGAAACGTCATGGCTGGTCCCGTGCCCTGGGGTAAACCGTAGGCGAAACGCAACGCGGTAGACACGCCAGAGGTGGATGCTGGCCGAGTTGGTGCCGGCACCGTCCAGGTGCGAGGCACCCCGGGCGGACTCAACAGCGCGTTGCGTGCTTCGGATCCCAGGCTCACCTTCCAATCCTGAGCTACCAGCCCTGCCAGCATACGCGACTCGAAGCCTTCTTCGCCGACGGTCGAGACCGACCGCAGCTCGACAACCTGCCCGTCGATATCCGGCACATCGAGCCGCAAGGCGCGAATCTTGCCTTGCCACAACGGGTGGTCGGCCAGCTCGAATCGATAGGTCGCGACCTCCCCGGTCGAACGCCCCACGTCCACCACAGCCCCCCGCTCCGCGATGAAAATCTCTCCCGGGCCGACCCAGAAGAGGCGAAGCCGTCCGCGTTGTATACCTCGGACTTCAACCACAACCGCCGAGACGTTCTCGGCCAACAGATCCACCTCCCGGGACAGCCGAACGAAACTCCCGCCGGTACCCGTGGGAGGCACACGCAAAAAGCCATCTTCAGCGGACAGAGCCGACGGCTCAGGAGTTTTCCAACGTCGCGGTTCGTCCGGATTACCCAGGTTCCAGATCTCGTAACCGTGGGCCTTCTTCACCCGGTCCAGATCGAGAATCAAGTCCGTCGGCTCGGCAATCAAACGGTGGGAAATGGCCCAAGAAGCCTCATCCACCTGACGATTACAGCCGGATAAGGCAAGACCTGCCAACAACAGGCCACATGATAGGCCGCACAGTGAGCCACGCAGTAGGCCGCGCAGACCGCCCGCATGGACGAAAGCATCAATAGAGCGCATAGAGGTCGCGAACCTGGCCAGCGTGGGAATTAGGGACCTAGGAATAGAGAGCTGGGAATAGAGAACCGGGAATTAGGAGTCGAGACAAACGGCTCCCGTCGGGTGACATGTTGGGTTAGTCTACGCCAAGCGCACCTCCCTGACATCTTCTCTACCACAAGAACATCCAACGTGACCCGAATCCTCATCTTGGGAGCGGCACCGCTCCCCTTCGAGCCGCAGCGCCGTCAATACGCCGCCAACCTGAGAACGTGGCATTTCACCCGCCCGCTGATCGACGACGGACACCAAGTCCGCCTGATCGGATGCCGTCTACCTCAAACCTATGCAGCGGATGCCGACCCGGCCAGCTTGATCGAACGCAACGGCCTCGAGTACTACTCGATCTCGGGAGAGCTCTTTCACGACACCGCCTATCTCCAGAAGTTGTGTGACGAGTTCAACCCGGAAGCAATTGTCGGCGTCAACACCCACCCGTCATCCCGGGCGGTGCTACTCGATACCGATCGCCCGATCTGGTGTGACCTCAATGGTTGGATCATGGCTGAGGGACAGACCAAAAGCTACGTTTATGACGACGATCGGTACCTGTCACACTTCTGGAACATGGAGCGCGAGGTCCTCGACCGCGCCGATGTCATCTCGACCGTTTCGGAAGCACAGGCCAACGCCACCGTCGGCGAATTGGCGGTCCGCGGCCGACTCAATCGAAAGTGTTTCGGTTATGACTTCGTGCATCGCATTCCCAATGCGGCTTCCGAAATCGACTATCAGCACAGTAAGAATGTCGCGCGCGGTAAGGTGGTCTCCAAGGACGCCTTCATCGTGTTGTGGGCAGGTGGCTACAACACTTGGACCGACGTCGATCTGCTCTACAAAGCGCTGACCACCGCCATGCGGGAG
>JAJCXO010000009.1 GCA_029263395.1 Acidobacteriota bacterium
CCGTCGTAGAGGGCCCGTAGCTCGCCCCAGTCGTTATTGAAGCGCGGCGACAGGGTCTCGGCATAATGCGGCCGGTGATCTTGAAGTTCACCGTTCAGGAGACCGACCATGCTGCGTCCGTGCAGCCCATCGGGCCTCTCCAGACCGACCAGATCGAGCACGGTGGGCAGGATGTCGACGGAGCTGACCCGGGACTCGACCTCTTGTGTTTTGCCGTGCAGGGGATGTGCCGGCGGCAGACGTATGATCAACGGTACGTGCAAGGTGCTGTCGTAGAGCAAGTAGGCGTGAGTGAGCTCACGGTGCTCGCCCAGTCCTTCGCCGTGATCGGCGGTGAGAACAACGATCGTGCGATCGAGAGCTCCGGTGCCCTCGAGGTGCCGGAGCAGATTGCCCAGGTTCTCGTCGGCATAGGCGATCTCCCCGAGATAGGGATCGTCGGCAAAAAGCTGATCGTAGGGGCTCGGGGGCTCCTGGGGCTGATGAGGATCGTAATAATGAACCCACGCGAAGAAGGGTTGATCGCTGTTTTCGGTCAGCCACGGAAAGATCGCTTCGTTGACCCGTGCCGCAGGTCTCTCGTCGAAGTAGATACGGGTTTTGGGCCTGACCTTTTCGCCTCGGAAATCCTCGTAATCTCCGGTCAGGTGATCGTCGAAGAACTGGAAGCCCTGGCCAATGCCGAATTGCGTCTCGAGGGGAAACCCACCGATGGCGGCGCCGGTCTTGTAGCCGACCGAGGACAGACGCTCCGCTAGGGTCGTCTGCTCGTCCGCGAGGACGAAGAGGCCGTTGTCACGAACGCCGTGGGCTGGCGGGTAAAGGCCGGTGAAGATCGTCGAATGGGACGGCAGGGTCAGCGGCAACGAGCTGTAGGCCTGCCTGAAGAGCACGCCCTCGGCCGCCAGGCCGTCAGCATGGGGGGTCGACGCCCGGGGATGTCCGTAACATCCCAGATGATCGGCGCGGGTCGTGTCGAAGGTGACCAGAAGCACGTTCCAGGCGGGTTCTCTAGCGTCGCAGCCAAGCAGGCCGGCCAGCGCAAGCATGAATGCCAACCGGCACAGGCCGGCCCGCCAGTTGACGGTCGAAGCCCGAGGCAGGCGGCTTACATCTGTTTCCATCATGGGCGGGATTCTCTCCTATTTCTCGACTCGATTGTTGGCCACGCCTCAGGATACACTGCGGCCGGTGAGACTCTCCGTCGTCGTTCGCTGGATCACCTGGCCCACGGCTCTCTGCCTGCTGGCGACCTGTGGGTCGCAGAAACCGGCACAAGAACCGGCGCCCGCGCCTTTCTTCGAAGACCAGACCAGCACCCTGGGTCTCGACTTCGTGCATTTCAACGGCATGTCAGGAGAGATGTACTTCTCGGAGGTGGTGGGCTCCGGCAGTGCTTTCTTCGACGCCGACAACGATGGCGATCTCGATCTCTACTTGGTGCAAGGCAGCATGTTGGGACCCGGTAAGACGCTCTCCGACGCGTTGAGCGCGCCGCGTCATGAGGCGCTGCACGATCGCTTCTATCGCAATCTGCTAATCGACGAGGGCAGCCTGCGATTCGTCGACGCGACCGCCGGCAGCGGCCTGGAAGCCGCCACCGGCTACGGCATGGGAGTCAGCACCGGAGACTTCGACAACGATGGTCTGGTGGATCTGTACGTCACCAATGCCGGTCCCAATCAGCTCTGGCGCAACAACGGCGACGGCACCTTCACCGACAGCACGGCGGCAGCCGAACCCCTTAGGGAGCCACGATGGTCGACCAGTGCGGCGTTTCTCGACTTCGACCACGACGGCTGGCTCGACCTCTACGTCGCCAACTATGTCGACTATCGGCCGGAGACTCACAAACAATGCCTGAACTCAGGCGGCGCTCCAGAGTATTGCGGCCCCCACAGCTTTCCGCCAGAGACCGATCGGCTGCTGCGAAATCTAGGTGACGGCACGTTTGAGGACGTCACTGAGAGCGCCGGGTTGCTGTCCGAGCCTGGCAGCGGACTGGGCGTGGTGTCCGCCGATCTGACCGGCGACGGCAGGATCGACATCTACGTCGCCAATGATCTGATGCGCAATCTGCTCTGGGTCAACCAGGGTGACGGCACCTTCATCAACCAGGCTCTGATGGCCGGCACCGCCGTTGGCCTCAACGGCCAAGCCGAAGCCTCGATGGGCACGGATGCTGGTGATCTCGACAATGACGGCGACTTTGATCTCTTCATGACCCACCTCGACGGCGAAACCAACACCCTGTACTTGAATGACGGCCACGGGCAATTTCTCGATGCCACGTCCGGCGGTCATCTCGCCGAGCCGAGCCGGTCGATGACCGGCTTCGGCACCGCCATGCTAGATGTCGATAACGACGGATGGCTCGATCTCGTGGCGGTGAACGGCGCCGTCAGGAGTATCGACGAGCAACGCTCGAGTGGCGACATCCTGCCGCTTCGCCAGCCCAATGCTCTTTTCATGAACGAGCACCACGGCCGTTTTGCTGACGCCAGCCACCGGGTCCCGGCGTTTTTGCAGCCTGAGGTCAGCCGCGGACTCAGCATCGGCGATGTCGACAACGACGGCGACGTTGACCTTCTCGTCACCAACAACCACGGCCCGGCCCGTCTGCTGATCAATCAGGTCGGCCAGGATTCGAGCTGGCTGGGTCTTTCGCTGCGCGACCGATCCGGGCGGCCCGCCCAGGGGGGTGCGGTGACGGTTCCCCTTGAGGCTTCTGCGCGTATGCTCAGAGTTGGCACCGACGTCAGCTATTGCTCGGCTCGAGACCCACGGGTGCTGATAGGTCTGGGGGGCAGCGCCTCGGAGCCCCTCGCTATCGAAGTGCTGTGGGTTTCCGGGCGGCGGGAGCGCTTCGCAGGTCTCGAGCCGCGGCGATACCACGATCTCATCGAGGGGCAAGGCGAGGCGCTTTCCAGTCAGGGTCAGCCATGAAACGTACAGCTTTCGGCATCCTATTCCTGGTTGCCTGCATGCCTGCTTGTGGCCCCTCCGACCCGGCGCCCTCGACCAAGGCGTCTCTTGACATCGAGTTGCCCACCGATTTTGCCGACCTCGACGCACCGATCCGGGTCCAATTCGAAAAGCGTCATGAAACCCTCGATCGCGTGCTGCACGATTCGGAGGCGCCGGGCCAACGGCGCGCCAAAGCCTACGGTGCAGTGGGGGAGATCCACTTCGCCTACAACCATCTCGAGAGCGCCGAAGAGGCCTTCCGGCAAGCTGTCGAGCTCGCTCCGCTGGAACCTCGGTGGGTTTATCTGCTGGCGCGGGTCCAGCAGGATCTCGGGCTCACGGAGGCGTCTGATGAGGGCCTGCGACGCGTGCTGGAGCTGATGTCCGAACACACTCCCAGCCGGCTGATCTTGGCTGACCGTGCCGCTCAGGCCGGCGAGGCGGCGCTCGCCGCGACGGAGCTCGAAGAGGTCCTGCGCCTTGACCCGGCCAATGCCAAGGCGCGGGTCGGTTTGGCGACCTTGGCTTTGCAAGCCAATCAGCCGCAAGCGGCGCTCGAGCACATCCAGGAGGCTCTGGCCCGTCAGCCCTCGGCAGCACCGCTCCACTACCAGGCGGCGTTGATCCTGCGTCAGCTCGGAGATCTAGAGTCGGCGCAGCGGCATCTCGCTCGGGTACCGGCCCAGAACGTCACCCAGATACACCTGGTCACCTCAGACCCATGGATGAACGAGATCGAGCAACTGCGTATCGGGGCACGGCATCACGATCAGCGGGCGATGCGCCACTTGGCTGCCGGCCGCTACGAGCTGGCCATCGTCGAGCTACGTCAGGCTTTGGCCGCCAATCCAGATCGGATCTACGCACGCCACGGACTAGGTGCGGCCATGGCCCAGCTTGGCCGTACCGAAGAAGCCTTGGGCGAGTTGCGCACCCTGATCGAGCAGGCGCCAAATCACGTGCCGAGTCTGGTGCTCATGGCTCGGATTCTGCTCGAGGTGGGGCGTTCCGACGAAGCTACGGTGCTGATCGATCAAGCTCTTCTTCACGATCCCGAAGATGCGAGCGCGCTGCGGCTGCTGGCCGGGCTCTGAGCCTTGGCGACAGCGATCAGGGAGACTCAGCGGCTGGCGGTTTTGCTGGATTTAGCTGGCGCCAGTCGCCATCTCCCTGCCGCAGCTCGACGATGGCGTCCAGTGGCAAGTCGCGAAAGATCTCCGTGTCGGCCCCGGGCCATCGGACTTCGAGGCGCGGCACGGCGGTCGCATGCCCGAGACCAACTTCCACCTGCAGGCTCGAAGCGCCGAAACTGCCGCCGGACGACACCGTTCGATACAGGCTCCGGGTGCTACCTTCAGCCATGGTCAGGTCGAAACGAAGCCGGGCCCCGATTGCGGCCCTGTTGGAGCGAGTGCCCCGCAGCCGTACGGTGACGTAGCGCCTGTCGTGCCCGGGATTCATGAACACGGCGTTTTGATAGACATCACCTGAGAAAGCGCCGCCCATGACCGCCAGAATGTCCTGGTCGCCGTCGCCGTCAATGTCAGCGAAAGCCACTCCATGGCCCTTTTGCAAATGGCCGACGCCGGCTGAGGTGGTGATCTCCAGCAGTCCCCTGCCGCCATCGTTGCGGAAAAGGCGGTTGGGCACCAGAGCGCTGAAGCTCGGGGCGCCGGTACCGAGGTAAATGTCGAGCCAACCGTCATTGTCCAGGTCGCCGTAGTTGGCGCCCATGACCAGCATCGAGCGGTTGAGGCCAAGCTCTTCGCTGAGGTCGCTGAAGGTGCCGTCGCCGCGATTGCGAAACAGACGCGGGCTGTACTTGCCACCGGGGGATCCGAGGTAGCTTTCCACCACCGTAGTGGCGCCGGCGCCGACGAAGGTGCTGGCAAAAGTACCGACGAAGAGGTCGAGCCAGCCGTCGTTGTCAAAATCGAAGAACCAGGTCGGAAAGGAGAAACGAGGACTTTCAACGCCGGCGCGGCGGGTAATGTCTTCGAAGGGGCGGAGCTCACCGGCTTCACCTGGAGGCGGGTTCTTAAACAGCAAATTCTCCGAGCCCATCATCGACAGGAAAAGATCGGTTCTGCCGTCGTTGTCGACATCTCCCCACGCCACCCCTTTGACCATGGCGCGGATGTCGACCCCCAAGTCGTGGGCGACATCGG
>JAJCXO010000010.1 GCA_029263395.1 Acidobacteriota bacterium
CACCTCGGAGACCGTCGGCATGTCCGCCGAAGCCTTCGAAGGTACCCTCACCGACCTCTACATTCCACGCCGCAAGCCGCGCTGACGGCGTGTGCTGACTGCACAAGAAGCGCAATGAGCGAGCTGATGACTTTGCGATAGCCACTGGGAGGCTCACGATAGAGCCAGGATCAAATGACAGCGCCGCCGCAACTTCCGAAGACTCCCCAAAACCCCAATAAACGGCCATTTATCGTCGGTTGCTGTGTTCTCGCCCTGGTCCTGAAAGAAGAGAGGAGTCTCAAGCTCTTCTATCGGTATCTGATATTCCTCAACCGTTTCGCACGTCTTTCAGAGGAAGGTGGCGGGTTGTTCTTCAAGGAACGTTTGGGCGAGCAACTCGCTGCGCAAGCATGGAAGCTGATCGATCGTGAAATGGCAGCCGCATTCGATCGATCTCAACTTCGCGAGGCTCGAAAGTAACTCGAGGAGAGAGAGACCTATGCTCAGTTCGAGCGACGTCTGCAAGCGCCTTGGACTTCGAAACTCTTCGCGCAAGTCCGCGAAGAGTTCAATCAATCGTTAGACGTCGGAATGCGGTGGCAGATCGCGCTCATGCGGATCTTCTTCAACATCCTTCGCCACGAGACCAACCGCCCCTATGAGCTGTGGTACGCCAAGAGTATCGAGGATTGGAAAGCGACCGCGATGGATAAAGAATCGCTCGAGGAGATCGAGAGTGCTCTCCAGGAGATCAATACTCTCAAACGAGTAGAAGTCTGGCGCTGGGTAGCCAAAGATTTACCCGGCCAACAGCAGTCCAAGGAGTACGTTGATACAGCCTTGAAAGGGATCAACCAGTTCCTTGTAGACGCCGAAGACTATATTGCCCAGGAGCGTGCGATAGCTCCTACATCGCCAAGTCCGGATAGCGATCCATCAAGCACACAGCGAACTTGAGATTCTCGACTCTTGATGAGCTCTAAACTCAGGTCACAAGAGGAGTTCCGTACA
Source organism: Acidobacteriota bacterium (assembly GCA_029263395.1). Taxonomy (GTDB): domain Bacteria; phylum Acidobacteriota; class Thermoanaerobaculia; order Multivoradales; family J023; genus JAAELT01. Next base: position 994 of record JAJCXO010000010.1, read on the forward strand.
CGGAATCACGGCAGCTTCCGACTATACCTCCGGTACAGCGCTAGCTTTGCAGGCTTTAGTCTCGCAGTATTTCGGCTTTGCTTTCATTTCTCACCTCCAATCACATTTTACCTTCTAGAACAACTCTTCGTCAATCGGAGTCCAACCAGAGCTTCCCTGCAAGGCCACGGGAGTCACGACCAATTTCAGTCTTCCGCCTCCGGCGCCAGCTCGTAGAGGTCGGCGAAGAAGTCGGCGCTGATGCGCTGCCGCTCCCCTTTGGGCTGCAACACCACCCAATCTCCCGCCTGACCGTTGGCGTCTTTGACTTCGATGTTGCCATCACGAGTGGTCGTGTCGATGACAAACGGCTCGTCGACCTGAACCGCTCGGATGGTTTCGGTCTTGCGATACTCGTGGGGATTACCCGTGGGAACATACATCCCCTCGAACTCCTCCACCGCGCAGCCATACACATCGGTGGTGCCAATCACCCGACCGCCGACAAACTCAGGAGCCTGCTGGACCATGCCGACAATCGTGTAGTGCGTGCCTGGAAACTCCTGGTTCGATCCCCAGGAGCCCAGCTTGTCGTAGGTTGCGCCCTGCTCCATCAGGAACGCCAGAACGGTCGCCTTCTTGCGGTACTCGGGGGCGGCGGTAAGGTCAATCGAGTTGGCGTCGAACATAGTTGTCTCCAAGACCTCGTCTTCTCAAGTACCCTGCGAAGGCCCAATTGCAGAGGCTCAGCTAGGACGAACTGGCTATCTGACGGACGTTACGAACCGCGACAGAGAATACCATCGCGTTTGCCTGCCTGGCCAGAAACCTGGCCCTCAAACTTGCGATGGTCAGAGACCGATCATAGAAAAGCAGTACAAATGAGCCAAGACAGCGGCGCCCAGCGACGCCCAAGACAGCGCCGCCATCGTCATCGGCACCGGCCACTCCGGCCCCTCTCTCGCCGCCCGCTGCGCCAAGGAGGGTCACGTGGACCCAACAGCACCAGGACTTCTGCAGCCTGAGAGAGCGGAAACCGCGGCCAAATTCGCTGGGACACTCTCTACAAAACCGGAAATACCAGAGACTTCCGGTGGGATACTCTCGACAAAACCGGAACTACCGGCGACTTCCGGTGGGATACCCTCGACAAAACCGGAATTACCGGCGACTTCCGGTGTGATACCGTCGACAAAACCGGAAACACCGGCGACTTCCGGTGGGATACAGCGCGTCGGTCCATGATCACCTGGGGTCAGGCGAGCTCTGTTTCGACTAGAAAACGCCCCAAGACCGGAATCGTCAGCCGGTCGGCGTCGTCGATCAGCTCTCGCCGCCGTAACCAACGGCGGGCTTCACGGTCGACCTCTGGCACCTCCTCACGAGCCAACGCGGCGAGAACGTCGCGGGTGCACAGTGGTAACGGCAACAAACCAAGATCGTGGCATAACCGCGGAAGTAAGATCAGCGCGACGTCATACCAACTCCATCAGCTCACACAACGCCTGATGCGAAGCCTTCGGATCAAGTTGTGACGAGGCATATTCGGCGTTGAGGAGCTGTTCATCCAAGACCCAATCATATTTTCCAACCTGCTTGTTACCAGCATGACTAGCCAGCACGACCGGATCCACGGGCCCCCTCTCGATCAACTCACTAAGAACCCTGCGGGCTTCCTCTGGGCTGACACGATCCAGGGAAAGGGCCGGTCCTTCCCGAGTGACATCCATCTGCCGCTCCAAGAGCTGAAGTGCGACTGTGTTCATGATCACATCACCACGACTGAGAAATATGATCGTCTCTTTGCCCGAAGCAATCAGGCGATTCGTTTCTAGTCCAAGCCTGGCGTAGTTTGCCCTGCCCTCAGTCAACAGCGCCCTGGCACGGTTGTCCAGGTACCGAGGATAATCTCCCCCAGCCCAAACTTCGCGCATTTTTGTGCGAATCCGATCGTGGATCTGGCCGCCTGGACTGCCGAGAAAGGTCGGGATCTGACCGCCAGGGGAAGGTTCGACGGAAACGCTCTTCTGTTCTGAGTCCACCGCCACGACTTTCCATCGACGACCAGCAAAAATGATGTGGATTCTCTCCGCAAGCAAATGCTCGAAGGTCAGGCTTCCCAGGGAGCGTCCCTTGTGCAGCACCTGGTATTCCTCAGGCGTTTGAAAGATGGTGTAGAAGCTGTAGTGATTCACGATCCGCTCACCTTTCACGCCAGGAAGCAGAGTCCCATCCTCCGACTGCATCAGCAGGTCGTTGGCACCCATAACTCGTAGCAAACGAACGAATTGGTTCAGCGACACGACTCCAAAGGGTCCAGACTCCGATAGCGCACGCCAAGCATCCTGGGCAGTGACTCCCCCATGCTCCGCGGTCAGGGAAAGGATCTGCTGGACCAGCGCCGAAAGATGGAGTGCACCCTCCGTCAGCGGTTCGCACCAGCGCTCGATGAGCAACTCGGCCATGGCAATCGCTTGAACGAGATCTATCCGCAGACCATCTAGTGTATGGCTACGGGCCGTGATCTGCGGCGCAGAGATGTACACCCTGAGTACTGCAGGCTCGTCACGTCGGCCAGAACGCCCCAGTCGCTGCCGAAGGCTGGAAACCGAGAATGGAGCACCGATCTGGCCGATGCTGACCACCCGACCAATGTCGATCCCGAGTTCGAGCGTCGATGTGCATATTGCAGTGGTGGGGACCGACGGATCCTTGAGCCGCTCCTCGACGTCCTCTCTCAGATCACGAGAAAGGTTGCCGTGATGCGGAAAGAACTCATTGGGCAGGCGCTCGCTCTTTGAGCGCCGCCGCAGAAGATCCGCGTATTGCTCAACTTTGCTACGGCTGTTGGCGAAGACCAGATGATCTTGGCCCCGCAGCGTCTCGAAAACGTGATCGGCAATTGCATCAACATCACTCGGATCGCCGGTCGGCTGGATGGGGCCGCCGCCGGGCGGCTCGGCTGGCACCAAATAGCCTCGGATCTGGAGTCGAAGCTCCTGCCCTTGATCGCTCGATTCGATGGTTTCGACCGACTTCTCAGGTGGCCGCCTGCCTCCAGGGCGAAGAAACGCTGCCGCCAGAGACAAGTCCCCGAGTGTGGCGCTGAGACCTACACGGGGAATCCGGCGGCGGGTTCGTAGCTCGATCCTATGGAGTAGCGACTGAAGCTGGCGTCCACGGTCGGTTCCGATGAAAGCATGGAGCTCGTCGATCACCACCCAGTCGAGAGATGCAAAAAAGCGCCCCATCTGGTGTCCACGGATGACGAACAAAGCTTCGAGTGATTCTGGGGTTATCAAGAGAACCCCCGACGGTTTTTTCAAAACCTTGCGCTTGCGGCTCGAAGGAACATCCCCATGCCAGCGATGCACAGGAAGCTCCAGATTCTTGCAGAGGTCCAGCAGGCGCCGGTACTGGTCGTTGATGAGAGCCTTCAAGGGGCTGATATAAAGAGCCCGTATACCACTCTTTTGTTTCTCACTGACCAGGGCTGAACAGATCGGAAGAAAGGCCGCTTCGGTTTTACCCGATGCAGTCGCCGCGGCAATGATCAAATCGGATCGAGTGCCGAGAAGACTCCGAATGGCATCCTCTTGCAGATCCCGGAGCTCAGTCCACCCAGCATCCGCAATCCACCATTTGACCCGATCGTCGAGCAGGTCGAATGCCGCCGATCGTGAGTCTCCAGTCAAGGTTGGTCACCTCAGAGCCGGAAAGAGGCCAGATCGTCATCAGCTCGCGCGGGACTGTCGCTGCCATCCTCGTTTGGCGAAGCGGCAACAGGCTCCAGGACGTCCGAGGTCGACGCCGGGCTTTGAGGCGTTTCCTGGTTCTCGACGTCTTCTGGGAGGGGTGCAAAATCCGGGTTGCCTTCTTCCTCGACCCGGACGTTCGGCAACAGTTCCTGCCAATGGATACCAGGATTTTGTTCGAGAACCGCCAGCAAACTGAGGAATTCTTTGATCGTATTTCTGGGAGTTCTAAAGTACCGATCCCCGATCCGCTTGGAGCAGTGCTCCATGAACGCACTGAGGCCTTCGTCAGGCATCAAATGTTGGTGCGGATCACCACTTGCATAAACGTTCCTCAACTTGCCGAGCAGCACAAAAATATCTTCGGGCATCAGATTGGGAAGCCTCAGAACCGGGCCGCTCAAATCGACAAGTTCATCGCTTGCGAAGGAATTCTCCGCGAGCCGCGACTGAAGCGCTTGATAGCTGTAGAGACCGCGGCGGGTATCCGTCAAAAACTCAGGGGTGCCGCCAAAAACAAATCCGAGACCTTCCGCCGACCCCTGGAGACAGTCGTTCAAGATTCGCAAGATCTGCTCGAAATTCGAATCGCGCGCGCGTTTGTTCGATAACTTGTAAAGGTTGATCAACTCGTCGAGATAAACAAACAAACCACCGTAACCGGCCAATCGGATGAACCGCGCCATCAGCTTCAGCTGGTCATAGACGTTGTGGTCGTCGACAATGGTGCGCACTCCCAGGGCCTTGCGAGCATCCGTCCGGGTTGCGAACTCGCCGCGCAACCATCGAATGGCTTGGGCCTGAAGTTGGCTGTCGCCGGAGTCGTGGGCTTGCCAGTAGGCCCCAATGACGTGGGCAAAGTCGTAACCTCCAACCATTTCGGAGAGTGCCTCCAACCGTTCTCGGATGACCACCGGCGTCTCGACACCCCTGGTTCTTGCGTCACCTAAAGCCGAGCTGACGAACCGCTCCACGACCGCTGACAGCGCATCACCGTCCGGCCTGGATCGAGTCGCCATGTTGCGCATGAGCTCCGCATACAGCAAGCGAGCTTGCCCGCCAGTCGAAAAGAGCCTGCGATCCGGAGCCATATCGGCATGCACCGTCACGAGCTTCTTCTGCAGGCCGACGGCCCGTACCAGGCTGAGAAAAAAGGTTTTCCCGGAGCCGAACGGGCCGATGACGAAGCGGACCGCCGAGCCGGCGTCAGCGACCCGATCGATATCGCGCACCAAGGCCTCGAGTTCCTGATGCCGACCGACCTGGATGTGGCGATGGCCTCGGCGCGGAACAACGCCTGCCCGAAGACTCTGAATGATGGCGTCACGATCCCGTGGCCGTATGGTCGTTCCGGTCTTCGTAGGGGCATCTGGCTTCATGTGAACCTCTCCCTTCATGCGAGCATCTCTTGGACGACAGCCGAGCTGATTTCCAGCGGATCATGTCCTTCGATTGCAGGATCTTCGCACAGCTCGAAGGCGGCATCGTTCAGCAAGTCGAGCGCACCGTCCGGCATCACTCCGATCTGATCTGCCAAGCTCTCATAGTCGGCCCGCGACCACGAAGGCCGTCGCGCCAGTTTCCTGAGCAGTGCCGAATGCGGGCCGTCCAGCCCCTCGATGAGGGTGGCTCCGCTCTCCGCGGTAACGGGTGTTGCTGTGGACAGCGACTCCTCGTCTTCGTCGATGAAGATACCAGCCAGGGTCGCCGCCGCTTGTTCAGACTCTTTCAGTTTGGCAGCGATAATCGCCGGATCCAGCCGGACCATCCGTTTGGGCTCGGTCGCGGCCCCTTGACTCTTTGGCAGGGAATAGCCGGAATGCTCACCCCGGGTGTCGGGCACCACAGTCACTGGCCCGGCATTGCCCGAGGCCTGGTGGGTATGGAGCCATTCGTGCACACTCCCTGGGTCCAAGTCGAGGAGCCGGAACATCTGAGTCAGCACCTTGACCTCCTCAGGTTCAATGCGACCGTCTGCACAGGCTACGGAAACCAATAGCTCGCCGATGGCTCTGCGCTGGGCTGAGTCGAGCCGCTCGAGGCGCTTCTTACCTCCGAGTCTCTCTGGCGGATTGGCGAGCAGCCATTCGAGATATGCACCAAGTCGCTGGATCTCCGCCGGTTGGAGATCGAGGCCCGCCGCAAGATGATCTCTCAGATGCCTCTTTTCGTCCAAACCCACCTCTCCATCTGCCGCCGACACCATCGCCGCGAGATGCATCAAGACGACGGTGGCCGAATATTCAGCAGACGGGTTGCCACTGTCGATTTCTTGCAGACGAAATACTGCAACCTGTCCGTGTTTTTCTGGCTTCTTGCCGCAAAAACGTACGTCAGGCTCGAAGCCAAAGCCGGCATGTCCCAACAGATGGGCAGCCTGGACAGCCTGTTTCTTGGTTAGTTTATCGGTTCCCGAATCGAACCATTGCCCGAGAACCACTTCGCTTGCCAAGAGCGCAATAGACTGATCGCCGATCTTCTCCTGGAGACTGCGCCGGAGGTTAGAGAACTCCTCTGGAGCATGCGTCGCTAGCAGCTCGGGCGGCAGCAACGCCGCCGCAGGCAACGTCCCACGCCCGTCCGGATTACGACCTAGCCAACGGCTGTACCCGTCCAAAGCATCGTCACTGCGCGTGGCCAGATCATGTAACTTACGGCGCGGTCCCACCAAACGGGTGACATCTGGATACTGGGTGTCGATCTCTAGCGAGCCCAAGAACGAGGGGCTCGCCGGCCGATAATGCGCCGACACGTTCCGCTTACAAGGCTTCAGAGTCAGCCCCTCGCCATGTTTGTCGCGGTATAGAATCCGAAAGAGTTCGTCGAACTCTTCTCGGCACCGTGAGGCTGGAGTTCGCAAACTGATATTCATATCGCGCCGCACCCACGCCAGGGCCCATTCGCCAGGTAAGGGTGACCCGTTCGCTGCCATTTGGCCGACACCCAATCTGAGGGTTAGGGGCAGGTCGCCGTTCGGCAGCTCTGCCGGAGGCTCCAGACCTGGCTCCCAACTACCTGATCGGAGCTGTAGGAACTCCAAGAATCGCGTGGCGTAACCGTAGAACGAGGCATTCGTGCCGTAGATCTTCAGCAATCGCTGGACTTCAGAGGTGAGCGCGGGCAATTCTTCGCGAGCTGAGGCCAGACTCTCCGTATCGTGCAGCGCCCGCCGCTCGAGCCCATAAAAGTAGAGGAACACGTAGCCGATGTAGGCCCCGGCGGCTGACTTGCCGCTCGCCAGCCAGATTAGATAAGCCGAGCGGCAACGCGCTGGCATCGAGGCATAGGCTGGCGAATAGGACATACCCTCGCCGCTGTGATCCGGGTTGGCAGGGTTGCGGGGCAGCTTGGGATCGATAAGCGCCGGCTCGAGCCCCCGCCACTCCGCAACGCTCGGAAGACTAGCCCCGACGTAGATCGAGCCATCGCTGATCGCCAGATTACCGATCTCCACCTCTTGGCCTGGCGGCTGCCAACAGGCACCGCTATTGGAAAGTGGCCCTTTCAAGGGCTCTTGACCACCGATCGAGAAAGTCAGCCGAATCCCAACATCGTGCTCGGCCCCGTCGGCTGAGCTGTCGAATAGATGCTGGCTAGGCGTGCTGGATCGTTCGTTTTCACTGGCCGCCTTGGCAACGGCTACCACGACCACCAGGATGATTATTAGAACGAAGAACTCCATCCCCTATGCCTCCACGAACTTCAATTCAACCTGCTCAACCGGATATTGGCCTTCCGACCTTCTACATCGCAGGTGGCGACTGACTACAAAACAATTGATAGTCTTCAGTATTGCATGAATTATATGGGAGGTTTGAGTCATTCGATACCGAAGATCGACTCTAGAGCTGACGGCATCTGATCTCGCTCACTATCTGGCTTGCCCGCACCTGACCGAACTCGACCGAGTGGCGGCAGCGGGTAGTCTCCAGCGCCCACATCGTCATGATCCGGCCCTCGACCTCCTGATTCAGCGCGGCGAGGAGCACGAGCGAGCTTATGTCGCGTACCTCGGCAACCTCGGCTTGGAGATCGCGGACTTGAGTGACTGCGACGAGAACACTGGGGTCGAGCGAACACGCCAAGCGATGCAACAGGGAGTTGACATCATCGTTCAGGCGAACTTACGGCACGTCAGATGGCACGGGCGGGCGGACATCCTCCAAAAGACCGAGAATACCTCCAGCAACCTCGGCGATTGGAGCTATGAAGCCGTCGACACCAAGTTGACACGTCAAACTCGCGGCGGGACGGTTTTGCAACTTTCGCTCTATAGTGATTTGTTAGGGGAAGCTCAGGGGCGAGCCCCGCAGCAATTCTATGTGGTGAAACCTTCTCGTGATGCAAAACAGCCATTCGAAGAGGAACCGTTTCGATGCAGCGATTACAGCGCGTACTACCGGCTCGTTCGACTTCGACTAGAAGAGCGCTTGGACTCGGCGAGCGAAGAGACAACCTACCCCACCCCGGTGGCTCACTGTGACATCTGTCCGTGGTGGTCAACGTGTAATCACCAGCGACGCAACGACGATCACCTCAGCTTCGTCGCTGGCTTGCAGACCCTTCATCACGAGGAACTGAATCGCCAAGGCATCACAACACTGGCTGCTTTCGCTGCGCGCGACAAGCCTCTCGATGAACCACCAACCCGTGGCAGCCGAGACACCTTCGATCGTCTCCACGGGCAGGCCAAAATCCAACTCGAAGGCCGCCAGGCCGAGGCACCAAGATACGCCATGCTTCCGGTCGAGGCCGAGCGCGGACTGACGCGTCTTCCGCAACCGAGCACGGGAGACGTCTTCTTCGATATCGAGTCCGATCCGTTTGTGGAACCTGCCGGGCTCGAATACCTCTTCGGTTATGTCATTTTCGACGACAAGGGTCGGCCTGAATACCACCGCACCTGGGCGACTACAGCGTCCGAAGAGAAACGGATGTTCGAGGACTTCATGGACTTCCTGATGGAGCGTTGGGAGCACTTCCCAGACTTCCATGTTTACCACTTCGCCCCTTACGAACCGTCGGCATTGAAACGCCTGATGGGCCGTCATGCCAGTCGCGAAGACGAACTCGATCGCCTGCTGCGGGCTGGTCGACTCATCGACCTGCTCGCCGCAACTCGACAAGGCATACGGGCGAGCGTCGAGAGCTACTCCCTCAAGGCTCTCGAACCGTTTTTCGGGTTCGAGCGTGATGTTGCCCTACCCGATGCCCGGGCCGCGTTGCGGGCCCTCGAATACACCCTCGAGAGCCGAGCGTCAGAAGCCATCGATCCGACCGCGAAACAGGCTGTCGAAGGATACAACCAAGACGATTGTCTCTCGACACTCGAGCTCCGTGACTGGCTCGAGAAAAGACGGTCCGAGCTGATCGCTGCCGGAAATTCAGTCTCTAGACCCGAACTCCAAGACGGCGAGGCCTCCGAGCACCTTGCTGAGCGAAGGGCCGAGGTTCAAGAGGTCTTCGATCGGCTGGTCGATGGTCTTCCGGAAGACCATGACACTTGGACTCAGACCGAGCGAGGACGCTTCCTCCTGGCTCACCTGCTGGACTACTTCCGACGTGAGGCCAAATGTAATTGGTGGGAACTCTTCCGCCTGAGCGACCTCGAACATGACGATCTCTTTGGGGAACGCAAAGCGGTTTCGGGACTCGAGTTCCTGACCGTGGAAGGAGGTACCAGCAGGTGTCCTGTGCATCGCTACAGATTTCCGGCCCAGGAGGTTGCTGTGAGTCTTGGAGACAGAGTCTTCACGACGGGTGAACCGTTACGCATCGGAACGGTTCATGCCGTCAACGCAGCAGCCCGAACGCTCGATATCAAAAAAGCAGGAGACCACAGCGATCTCCATCCTGTCGCCGTAGTTGCACACAAAAATGTATCCGCCAAGCCAATCGAACAGTCTCTCCTTGCGCTCGCCTCCTCCGTCGCGGAACATGGCCTGGACGGAGCCGGTCCGTTTCGTGCCGCCCGTGATCTGTTGCTGCAACACCCTCCCAGGCTCCAAGGCATCGAGAACGGCGACGCGTCCCTCCGAAGAACCGACGAACCGACAGTCGAAGCGGCCATCCGCCTCGCTCGTGCCTTGGAGCACAGCTATCTGCCAATCCAAGGGCCGCCAGGTACCGGAAAAACGTATACCGGCGGCAGAATGATTGCGCTGTTGCGGCAACAGAACCAACGGATCGGCGTGACGGCGGTGAGCCACAAAGTGATCCGAAACCTGCTGGACGCTGCAATCAAAGCCGGCGGAGAGCTTGGCATCTCAGTCGAAGCAGTCCACAAGGTCCGCAAGCCTGATCCAGACGAGGAAACGGAGCATCTCCAGCAAGTCACGAAAAATCCTCAAGTCGTGACTGCTCTCGACGAAGGCAAAGTGGCTGGTGGCACCTGTTGGCTCTGGTCGTCAAACGATGCGGTGGAGCAACTGGACTACCTTTTCATAGACGAAGCGGGCCAACTCTCTCTCGCGATGATGCTAGCCGCTGCACGCTCGGCCAAGAATCTGATCCTGCTGGGTGATCCACAACAACTGGAACAGCCACAGCAAGCTTCCCACCCTGAAGGCACCGCGGTCTCTGCACTCGAGCACGTTCTCCGAGGAGAAGCGACCCTCGCCAAGAACCGTGGGTTGTTTCTGGACACGACGTGGCGTCTGCATCCTTCAATTTGCGACTTCACATCGGACGTGTATTACGAAAGCCGACTCAAGGCGCGTGAGGGCCTTGAAAGACAAGCGATCGACGGCACGACTCGTTTTCGTGGCAGCGGGATCTTCTTCGAATCGGTTGAACATCGCGGTAATCAGAGCCGCAGTGACGAAGAAATACACTACATTTGTGAGATCGTGGGGCACTTACGGTCTTCAGAGACGGTCTGGATCAATGACGAGAACATCCAGCGTCCACTGGTTGCAGACGACATCCTGGTGATTGCGCCCTACAACGCCCAAGTCGCTGCACTCATCGAGGCCTTGCCGACGAATGTCCGGGTCGGCACGGTGGACAAGTTCCAGGGGCAAGAAGCGCCGATCGTAATCTACTCCATGACCAGTTCGTCGGCTGAAGATGCCCCCCGGGGGATGACATTCCTCTACAACCCGAATCGGCTCAACGTGGCAACCAGCCGAGCCTGCGGTGTCTGCATCGTAGTCGCCTCGCCCGCCCTGCTGGAGACGGAATGCCGAACGCCGACGCAGATGCGCTGGGCGAATGCCCTCTGCCGGCTCAGAGAATTGTCCGGCTAGGCCCGGGAATGCGCATCAAGCTTCCTATTCATCTCCCATCAACAGGGCGTAGGTCACCAAAGAATCCTCGCTGAGCGGAAGGATATACCGGATCCACGAAGACGCTAACGAGCCTGCTCGAGCCCAACAAACAAACGGACGAGGCATCGTTAGATACCTCGTCCGTCAGGTTCAACCCAGGTTTAGCAGTTACGGGGTCGTATTCGACCAGACCGTAGTATCGCCGGTTTCGAAACCGTCCCTGAAGATCAGCTGCGTGCCGGTGCTCAGCACCTCGAACATGCCACGACCGTGGGTCGAGGACACGATGTGGCCGGTGAGCGGGTTACGGTCGAGCCCAAACACCGAGACCACGGGGTGGCCGTCATTCTCGTAGGTCCAGCTGGCTCCCCCATCGGTGCTCAGGAACACACCGATGTCGTTGCCGACGTAGAGGGTGGCTGGCATGGTGGTGTGATCCACCGCGATGGCGTTGGTGGGGATGTCGGGCAGGTTACCCGTGATGTTGACCCACGTTGGCGTTGCGTCCAGGCCATTGGTGGTCATGAAGACGTGGCCCGGCGTGGCGGGTGTGGTGACATCAAAGCCCGAAAACGTCACATACACGGTGTTACCCGTGGCATCAGCGCGGGACACTTCGATGTCGGTGACGAAACGCGTCGGAGTGACCGCCGCATCCGCAATCGAAACCCAGGTGCTGGTGCAGGCAGCCGGACAACCGGACGTTGCATCGTTGACGTCGGCCGCGGCCATCAAGCTACCGGCGGCGCCGCCGGCATAAATCACCTCATTGCCACCGATAGCTTCCGGGAAGGCCTCGATCCAGCTGACCGCTTCCCCACCAGCTCCAATTGCCGGACTCACCGGGGTCCACGAGGTTGCACCCAATGGCGCCTGTGGATCTAGCGAACGGTAGACCTTGTCGGTACCGAAGTAGATCACGTTGGGATTGGTGCCTTCGAACTGCGCCAACGGAGCGTAGAACAACACCGGCTCACCCGGGGTGAAACCGTTGTAGTAGTACGCACCAAAACCGAAATAACCACCGGTGAACGTCCAACCGCCGGGACCGTCGATCCCCGAATTGGTGCTCTTGGCTGGACCCTGGAAATTACCGGTCTGATTGAAGTAAGTGTGGAACATCCGGGTCGGGTCGGCTTGATCGATGATCGCCTGGCCACCATCACCAAAATCGGTGTGGAAGAAAGCATTGGGAACCTCGAGATCGGTCCGCCGGATGTTGGTGCCGTTGTCCTGGGTGCCACCGATCACGATGGTTGGATCACTGGGGTGAAGACCTACACCCTGGAATTGGGTGATGCCAAGATTGGTATTCATCGAGGTCCACGATGCACCTTGGTCTTCGGTCCGCCAGACGCCACCATCCGATCCGATGTAGACCCGAGTGGGATCTACACTGGTATCAAACGCGATGCTGTGGACATCGGTGTGAAGACCACCACTGACGCCATCTCCCTGGGAAATACCGGTCCAAGTGTCGCCACCGTCATCCGAGCGCCAGGCATCACGGTTACCACCGAGACCACTGAGGTCGTTGGCAAACGCGTTGGGATTACCACCGACGTAGACGGTATTTGGGTCCGCTGGATCACAACCCGCCATGATGTCGTAGAAACACTGGCCATCACAAAAGTTGGGATAACGACCCACCGACCAGGTGCCACCGCTGAAGGTTTCGTTGACCGGAGCGTTGAGCACCAGATTGTCGCCATCGGTCACCGTGGCGACGGTCCGGGACACGCGATTCTCGAACACAATACGCTGGCCTACCATCGCCGCCGTGAACGACGGCCCGGTCAAGCGAGTGAGGGCGGTGGTACCGGTGGTGATGTCCCCGGTGCCGTTGTCGCCACCGTCAACATGTGCCCAACTAGCGCCAGCGTCGGTGGTCTTGTAAACGCCCCACAGCGTGCTACCCAAGGCCTCGACGGCGGTGTAGATGGTGCTCGGTGTGCCTTCACACAGCGCGATCCGGGTCCGGCGAGTCTGGGGATCGGACGGTGTTGCGGTGGTGGTTTGGATGTAGCCGACGTCGATCTTGGTGAATACCGGACTCACCGCCAAGGCATTGTTGCTCTTCCAGATGCCGGCAGAGTTCTGGTCGCCGAAGCCGCGCACCGCCACGTAGAGCACGTTGGCGTTGGTGGGATCGATTGCCATGTCATGGATCTGCTGGTTGCTGGCCAAGGCCGGTGGCAGGTTCAGTAGCGTCCAAGTTTGGCCACTATCCTGGGAGCGATAAACGCCACCGGTCACTGAACCCGGGGCGGTGCTGCAGGCGGAGGTACCGCTCGAAAAAATACCCAGGCGAACGGAAGCAAACACCGTCGTGGAGTCCGCGGTTCCGGCAGAGCCTGGATCGACCAACACTTTGGAAATCGACTGGAATTGGAAGTCGGTTTGACCGAGGAGCTCCCAAGTGGCACCGCCGTCCAAGGTCCGGAGCACACCCTGACCATAATAGGAATCGCACGACCCTGCCGCTTCGCCGGTGCCGACATAGAGGATCTTCGGGTCCACTGGATCAATCGCGATCGAACCGGTGGCCAGGCTTGCTTCCTGGTCGGTCAACGGCGTCCAGTTCTGGACGTCGGAGAGGGCGTTGATCGTCTTCCAAACACCACCTTGGGCGCCGCCGGCATAAGCAATGTTGGGGTTGGTCGGATCAACCACTACCGCCTGGGTGCGACCACTGACCGGAGACAAGACCGGACCGGCGCCGGTATCCGTTTGGCCGTCGGGGATCGTCGTCGGGCCGAGGAAAATCCATTCGAGGTTGCCACCTGCTCCACCGCGGGGCAGGCCAGCTGTCGTGACCAACTCGTCGGGTCGCAGCGGGCGCTGGAGATTCTGGCTCGCAGTATGCGCCAACGCATTCTGCATCGCACCTTCAGGGTATTTTTCACCGGGGAAAACGCGCTGATCGCGGAACCAACCGGCAAATCCCATCGCACTGCGTTCACCTTCTTGCGACAGGTCAACGCCGGTCGCCACCGCCGCCATCTTCGACTTCAACCGTGCTTTGACCGCCTTCCGACGCTCAGCAACTTTTGCTGCCTGCTCCTCGGCAGTGAGGGTCTCACCGTGTTTCGAGCCACCGTGTTTCGAGCCACCGTGCTTCGAGCCACCGTGCTTCGAGCTCCCGCCCTGGGCAACGGATCGATACACCAACAACGAACCGCAGGCGAGTACAATAACGCCTGCCAAGCACAACACAAGTTTCTTGGACATTACATGGATCTCCTTCAAATCAGTTGGTTCTGCAATGAGTCAGGTCTGCGATCGGTTTGGTCTGCAAAATCGGCTGACGCGGTAGCAACTTCTTCAACTTCAGGCTGGATCAGGGACCTGCTGTCGGTTTGGCGTCGCTGGCGACTTCCCTGAGCATGGCTTCGACGTCTCTCTGACCTGGCAACAACACCAGGGAGCGGCGCAGGAAATCGGCCGCCTGGGTCTGATCTCCTCGTAAATGCAGCAGTAAGGCGGCCGCGGTCTTCAGGGCCAGCGGGTGCTCCTCCAAATCGATCGAGCGCTGGTAGGCTGCCAGGGAATCCTCGAACGACTCGAGACGGCCGTGCGCCGCCCCCAATAAGGCCCAGAGATTGGCAGCCCGGGGCACTTCTCGAGTGGCCCGGTGTAACAACTCCACTACCTCGGCGTCTCGACGCTGCTGCTGGAGCAGGAGCGCAAGATCACCGTAGGCACCGGCTCGATCCACCGGGCTGGTCGACTTTTCGAGCGCCCTCAGAAACGCTTGTTCGGCGGCGGCAGCATCTTCCCTGCCAGCCAAGGCCTGGCCGAGCTTGCGTTCCAAAACCGGATCCAATGCATTGTGTTCAATGGCGACCCGAAAGAGCTCGGCAGCCTCCGAGTGGCGAGCCTTGGCGAGGGCCAGGTCGGCTTGCGCAGCGGCCAGCCTATGGTCAGCGGCTGCCAATGGACGAGCTTGCTGCAGCGAGCGTTCAGCGATGTCCAAACGTCCCTGTTCGGCGGCGATACGAGCACGAAACAGCAGAATCTCCAACAACATCGGCCCGGGTTCGGTCAGGCTCTCGGCACGCTTCAACTCGTCCAGCGCCTGCTCGGGAGCCCCGGTCGCGTTGGCCCATTGCGCCTTGTACATCGCCAAGTGGACCAAGTTGCTATCCAGGGCCTCGGCGGCGGCGAGCTCTTGCTGGGCCTCTGCCCAGGCTCCTCGACGCAACGCAAGATGGGCCCGTTCGAGCCGTATGAACACGCTCTGCGGATGATCCACCACCGCCGCTGATAGCAACCTCGTCGCTGGCTCCAGATCGCCTCGACCGATCAGCAGACGGGACGACAGCGCAATAGCTTGGGCGTTGTGGGGATCGAGTGTCAAAGCGCGTGAATAGGCTCTGAGCGCCGCGTCGATCTCGCCGTCGACCACCAGGCTGGTGCCTTCGTTGACGTAGGATGCCGCGGTGCGCCCGTTGTCATCCACCGGCGGCGCAGCGTTTGGGCTCCCGATGTAACCGAGGGCCTGCAACTTCGCCAACTGGTTGGAGGATCCTTCGGTCGCTTGGGACGACTCTGAGTCGTCCGCCACGCTCACCTGGGGCACCCACGATGACGGTCCGCCCGACCTCACCCGCGGTGCTTTGCCAGGTTCGAAGACTTGCGACAGCACCGTTCCCGACAACTCATCCGAGACCGGCAAATCCAACAGCGCCAGGACGGTAGGCGTGATGTCGAAAACGCTAGCCTGGCTGATCGAAGACCCGGGACGGACGCCTGGGCCGCGCAGAAACATCGCGCCGTGCAGCCGATGCCACAGCCCCGCAACGCCGGTGTCGGCTCGGCCAGAGGTGTCAGGCCGCTGATCACCGCTCTTGAAGCCATGGTCGGACACCACTAGGACGGTTGTCTCGGGACCGGCGAGTTGCAAGAGATCGCCGAGGACTGTGTCCTGGTAGGCGTAACACCGGTCGACCGTGCCGGAGAAGGCCGCAAAGTTTTCGTCTGAGCTTTGCGGTCTGCGGGGCGTCGCGTCTTCCATGAACAGATGCCCGCAAGCGTCGATCAGCTCAAAATAGACCGCCATCAGGTCGGGCCGGAACCGTTCGGCCAGAACCCGTGAGGACTCGCGATACAACTCGGCGGTGGCATGGATCTCGGCCAGCTTGGCGAGTCGCTCTTCACCATCCTCGGTATGCACGATCTGGCCCGGGTTGGCAAATCGAGACCGCGTTCGTTCGAGATCAACCTCCGCTTCGCCAACCTCCTCGCGTAACCAGGCCGCCAGGCTTTCCGGGTGGGTGACCGCACGATCGGAGGTGGCGGATTTGACCTGGTGGTAACCGATCCGATCGGACACCTGGAAGCCGTTCACCGGCTCGGCCGGATAGGTGGCGTACCAGCCGACAAAACCCGTGCTCAAGCCGCTCTCCGTCGCCAGGTCCCACAACGCCGGCACCCGCCGCCGACGACTGGTGATGGGTACCACATCGCCGTCGGCGGTGCCCTCGACAAAGTCGAGAATGCCATGGTCTTGCGGCTTGTGGCCGGTGGCGATGGTGGTCCAGATCAAGGGCGACAGCAGCGGCTCACTCGAGCGCAAACGACCGAACGCCCCTTCGTCACGGAGCTGCGAAAACGTCGGTAACCGCCCGGCGTCCATCAGCCGGCTGACAATCCCCGGATCGAGTCCATCAATGCCAATCATCAGGACGCGCGGAAACTCCCGGCGCTCGGCCTGACAGCCGACCCCCAACACAATCACCATCAACCCGGCGATGGCGACTGCGAGGCGTGAGCCCCGGCGATCAAGGCGTCGACGCAGACCAAGCAAGCGTGTCTCCCGACTCGAAGTTGTCACTGAATAGTTCGCAGGGGGTGTCACATCCCTGGGGCAGAACCCGCACTGCAAACGGCTGGTAGGTCTCAGGCCAATCGGCGCTGGCGGGGAGAGACAAGAACAAGTTGTGGCGACCGAGCTCGAGTTCAAGAGCTGAGAGGTCGAGGGTCGATCCTGTCCCGACGACGTTGTCGACGGTGTCGATCGACCAGCGCAATTGATCGCTGACATCGAGCCCCGAGGCATCCTCGCCCAGCCCTTCGAGCTCAACACCCCCTCCGTGCCCAATTGTTGTCTGGCCGACAACCGCCAACCGCACCTGGACAACCTCCAGCTCTTCATTTGCAGCGACCTCGATACCCGGGGAAATCAGCCCATCGGGCCAAGTGACGTCGAGCGCAAACGGGCCGGTCTCACCACCGAGGCCAAACAACACCTCGGCAGGATCACTCGAAACAAAGTTGCTGCCAGCTCGCACCAGGCGCAGCTGGGGCGCAAGCTCGCTCGCCATATCTGTCGCCCGTAACTCAAGGCGCGCCCCGATGGCTCGGGTATTCGGCGATCGACCAGCAAGATCAACCCGTACAAAACCGGCCGAGTCGCCACCAACGTTCTCCCACAACCGAAACGGGCCCCGATGATTCGAGATCGCCACATCGATATCGCCGTCGCGGTCGTAGTCGAAGCAGCTCACACCACGCCCTTCACTACCGTCGCTCAAGCCCATGATGGCGGCGCTTTCCGTAAACGTACCGTCGCCGTTGGAGCGGTACAGCACGGCCGGTGTATCGGTCCACTCACCGCCGAAGACGAAGGGATTATTCGGCACGTGGAAGAAGCCATTGACGTGGAACAGATCGAGGTGGCCATCGTTGTCGAAGTCCGCCGCGCAGGAGCCCCATCCCCAATGTCCGTTGCGCACCCCGGACGCACTAGTCACGTTGGCTAGGGTGCCGTCCCCCAGGCCGCGATAGAGCCGGTTGCCGGAGGCGGGATCGGCGAAACGCACATGGGATATGAACCAGTCGAAGTGGCCGTCGTTATCGAAATCCGCCACGGTTGTCCCCATGGCGGTGCGGCCGGTAATCACGACTCCATCGGTCGCGTTGGCGAAGCGGCTGCCGCCCTGATTGAGCAGCACACGACTGGTACCAATATCGCCAGAGATCACCAAGTCGAGCCGGCCGTCTTCGTTGAGATCTACAAAGTTGGGCGAAAACGTCTGGTCGCTCGAGCTTTCGCCAGGGCCACCCTCGACCCCGAAGAGCGCTGTGATGCCGGTCCCGACGCTGACGTCTCGGAAGGTCCCGTCACCTTCGTTGCGCCACAAATGTTGCGTCGAGCCCAGGGACTCGATGTCGAGCTCCGGCCCGTGGGGCGACATCGAATGTGGGAGGAAGGCGTCGAGGTCACCATCCCCATCGTAATCGCCAAAGGCAGGGCCCCAGGTCACCGGTGTCTGGGCAACGTCGAAGCCAGCAAACGCCTGCGACCAGACATCGGTAAAAGCGACGCTGCCGTCCATGGACTGGTCAGATTGAGACAAGTCGGAGCGAAACAGCCTCGGCGGTGTGCCCAGCACTCCGCCGACGAAGAGGTCGAGATCGTCGTCACCGTCAAAATCGACAAACACGGCGCCAGCGGTACGCTCACCTTCGATCCCCACTCCGGTTGCCGCGGTGACGTCTTCGAAGGTTTTATCGCCGAGATTGCGAAACAGTCGATTACTGCCGGCGTCGCCCCCGATCACATAAAGATCGAGCCAACCGTCCCCGTCAAAGTCTCCTGCGGCTACCCCGCCGGTGATCCAGCTGACCAGAATCTCGGCGTGGGCGGTCATGACCGGGGTTTCGTCCATGCAGTCGCAGATGTCCTCGGTGCGCAGGATGGTCTGGGTGGTCGAATGGAAGTGGGTCAAACCCGCCGTGTCCGTCACGTTGACGAAAGTCGTCGACCCAGCAAACGCTGAGAGAGCCGAGACCAGCACCATCACCAGGATCAAGATCGAGCGGGCCGGTTTCAAGCTTGCCGATTTCCTGAGCGAAGCTTGGTCTTGGACGCGTTGCAGCGACGCCAAGATGGACTTGGTCGAAAGGAACAACAAATTGGACTCCAGTTGCCGATCAGAGGCGCCGACGGGTGGTCTCTTCCCGCGACGGCCGAGTTCAACAAGCTGCTCAAGCTAACTCAGTTCGCCAGGAGTCACAGCCACGGCGGGTCGAGTTCCAGACGATCCAAGCTAAATGGTCTATTCCGATGGACGGCGAACCAGGGCTGGCGTCGCTTCGGTCAATTTGTCCGCGGTGCCGTCAGCAACAGGCGGAGCATGGTTGGCACAGCCAGTCCCCAAACGATGGCAAGCGTCAGCAGGCTGATCCATGGCTCGGGGTGAAGACCGGCGGCCCCCAAGCGTGCCCCACCCGCATAAGCCAGCGGTCCGCCGACGGCGCCGAGAAGGCCGGCGACCCAGGGCCGCGACCGCAGGGCCGCCAACGCCGGTAGGACAGTGGCGAAGTGACACCACAGGGCGGTGATCCACAGCGGCGCCAGCCAGCCCAAAGTGGCGTTGTGAAAGTCCAGCACTCCGAAGGCGCTGTTCAACGAATCAACGGCTGTCCCCGCCGCTCCGAGGATGGCGATGTTGCGCCACGTATGGCGCCGGATAGCGTCCGGGAGTCCCCACGTTTGTACCGCGAGCAGCGTCGCGACGAGGGCGGGTCCCAGGAGGAAGTAGCCTCGCGCTGCGCCTAACACGCAGGACCACCACCCCAACTGAACGAGGGCGGCGTCGAAGAGGGTGCCGAGGTGCTGTCGCCTCAAGCGTCCGCCTTAGGATCGGTAACGGCCTGATGCCGTCCGTGGAACGTCTCGAGTTCGAAGATCTTCATCGTTTGGCTCCTCGAGGAAGACTTCGCGTTTGGCCCTCGGTCGGATGATGGCGACTCTCTAGGGGGACGATGGGAGGTGACGCAGGGTGCCAGCTACTTCGGTAACTATGGAAGTCGCAGGAAACTCCGATACCTGCCGAAGTCGCTGGCACCTCCGATATCTCTTTCATCACGAAGACAGATGAACTTTCCGACATCCGCCCCAAGGGTTTTCGACGAAGAATCTTCGAGACGAAGACTGTACCGTTCAACAAAACTCAGGAGACGGATCCTTGTCGATATCACCCATTCCTCAACGTAGCCTTGGCTCGACAAAAACGTTGGCCGCCGTCTGGCTGCCTATCATGATGGCGGTTGGTGGCTTTGCCAGCCTAATCGCCTGGTCGATGATTCCACAGGCGCCCACATCCGACTTTGTCGATCTTCGCAAGCAATTGGACGTAGCTCGTTCGAGCCCTTTGGATGCACACCAGGTAAAGTCACTCGATCAGGCGACCCAAACGCTCAACACCGCGCAACGAGTGATCGTGGCCGAAGGTGCAAAAGCTTGGCAGCTGCGTTCGTATGAGCGTGCTCGGACGCTGCTGTGGAAAGCAGAGATGCAGATCGAACGCGCCCGTACCAGCCCGCCACAGACTCAGCAACTCGCCGTTGACCCCTCCGGAACTCGGACGCAGGCCGAAGGCTAGATCCCGACCGAGGCCGCTGGCGCTGGCACCTCCAGCGCCAACAGATCTCGACCGAGGCCGCTGGCACCGCCAACGCCAGGCACCGCTAACGCCAGCCCCTCGGTCAAGCCAAGATCGACGCGCGCCAACGCGGTCGCTTGGCAGAAGGGTCTGTCGAGACAACCAACCTACTTAATTAGATGCACAAAACCATCGGACGGTTACCGATGGCTGGCCACTTGGATCGCTCCCACAATCGACCTCGCAGAGGCGCGATCAACTCGGGAAACGTTAGTTTCTGCGCAGCAGATCCAGGAATTCTTCGCGGATCGCACGCTGCTTGAAGATGCCTCGGATCGACGACGTGACCGTCATCGCACCGGGCTTCTTGACACCACGCATCTCAACACAGAGATGGCGTGCCTCGATCACCACCATGGCACCCTCCGGCGCAAGCTTCTCATCGAGATAGGTGACAACCTGTTCGGTCAGCCGCTCCTGCAATTGCGGTCGCTTGGCGTAGAACTCGAGGATTCGCGGCAGTTTCGACAAGCCGACAAGGTGACGGGTCGGAACATAGGCGATGTGCGCATGGCCGTAAAACGGCACCAAGTGATGCGAGCACATTGAATAAAACGGGATTTTGAACTCAGCCACCATCCCGTTGTATCCCTCGTCGTTCGGGAAGGTGGTCACCCGTGGCGCATTCCCCTCCTGCAAACCGTGGAACATCTCTGCATACATCTTGGCGACTCGGATGTCGGTCTCGCGGAGATTGGGATCTTCGGGATCCAAGTCGAGCGCCTCGAGAATGCCCCGAACGTGGTAGGCCATCCGAACCAGCTTGGTCCGCTCCGCCGGGTCGAATTCGGCGAGACGCTCGGCGTAGGTTTCGGCTAACTCTTCTTGCGACGCCAACGGGACTTTGGTGAAGGTCTGGGCCGCCAACGGCTGACTATCGATCAATGTAGGACTGGTATCCATAGTTACTTCTCCTTGAAGCGGCAAGCGAACAGACGATGCCTTCGCTTGTGCCGAATCCCGGCCAAATCACGAACGCATATCGGTTTTTATATATACGCCGAATCGGGCGTCTTGGATTTGGTCTCAGCCACTGCCCATGGGTGCCGTGAGATGGAGCCATCCCCGCCCTGGGGTTGCCGAATCAGGCAGCCAGAGGCCTGGCGCCAGCGTCGAGAGCTTCCTGCAATTGCTTCTGATGACGCTGCTCGTGAGACGCGATGAACTTGTACATCCCAGGTACCGACGAGAAGCCGATAATCAGGTTGTAGTAGAAGATGCGATCGAGGTTGAACGTCGGATGATCTTCCTGCTGACGACGGAACGTCTCATAGGTAGCCTTTAGCTCACGGCGCAAGTTATCGATCTGTCGGCCAGCTCTAGGACGTAACAGCCCCGGAGCCTGTACCGGGAGGTTCCGATTGCCAGTAAAACTGCGCCGTAAGGCTGGCGGCACCAGCGAATTTGCGATGCCGAACGGAATCTCGAAGAACGGCAACACCGGCCGGAGAATGAACGGCACTGAGGTATCAACGTCGGCAACGCTGCGATAGACAAACGGCAGACCACGTCGCCGTTGATTGAACACCACCTCGAGTTCGCGGGCGATCACGGTGTCCGTTTTAACCAGGTGATCGAGCACTTCACCCGCGGACCATTTGTTGGGCGCAGCACGAAAATCAGCTTGCTCTTGGCTCAACTCAGCCACCATGTCCAGGGTCCGGTGGCGAACTGCCTCGGCACTCGTGAACTCTTTATGGGGGCGGCTGGTGGACATTTTTCGGCGCATCAGAGTTTCTCCTTGGCAGGTGAGTCGCCAGGCGACGGTGACTCGTATTTCGCCCTCAGGCCAGAAACAGATGCGTCAAACGCCGACGGTCTAGCCTGTATCCACCTCGGAATTCAGCGCATCTCGCACTTTGTGCAACAAGCCCGGGATCGAAAATGGCTTGCGGACAAAGTGGTCGCTGCCGCGACGCACTCCATGTTCGGAAATCACCTCATCGGCATAACCCGACATGTAGAGCACTTTGAGATCCGGCTTGATCGGCAGCAATCGTCGATACAACTCGGGACCGCTGATCCGAGGCATTACGATATCGGTCACCAGCAGGTCGATCGGCCGCGGTTGCCGTCGGACCAAATACAGTGCCTCTTCCCCGCCGCCGATAGCCATCACTTGGTATCCGTACTTGCTGAGGATCCGGCACACCAACTGGTTCACCATCTCGTCGTCTTCTGCCACCAGCACCGTCTCATGCCCCTTGCGGAGCTGCGACGGCCGCGGATGTGATGTGCTGGACGGCTCCTCTAGCGCGCCCTGGCCCAGCGGGAAGTAAATCTCAAACGTGGTGCCAGCCGAAATTGCGCTGTCGACCCGAATCCCGCCGCCATGCTGCCGGACGATGGCATGTACGGTCGACAGGCCGAGACCGGTGCCGCGACCAGGGTCCTTGGTGGTAAAAAACGGTTCGAAGATCTGATCGCGAATGTCCTGTTCGATCCCGGTACCGGTATCGCTGACTCGCAACAATCCGTACGACCCGGGCTGGAGGTCGTGAAGGCCGTTGTCGACGATCAGATGACGGATCTCGATCACCAGCCGGCCGCTATTCGGCATCGCGTCCTGGGCATTGAGCGCCAAATTCAACAGCACTTGCTCGACATGTGAAACGTCCGCTTCGATGACCACCGGCTCGTCGGGCTGGCGGATCTCGACCTCGATGTCCTCGCGGATCCCGCGGCGCAGGATCTTCTCGAAGTCATGCACGACTTGGCAAAGGTCGATCCGCCGGATCTCGGGAATCTGTTTGTGGCTGATCGCCAACAGCTGTCGAGTCAACGAACGGGCACCATTAGCTGCCTTGAGGATAGTCTTCAAGTAGTCCTGGCGCCGCTCGAGCGGTGGCCGATCCACCAACAACATCTCGGCATATCCAAAAATCGGCGACAACAGATTGTTGAGATTGTGCGCCACCCCACCAGCCAGCCGTCCGATCGACTCCAGTCGCCGGGCGTGTTGTAGTTTCTGCTCCAAGGAGCGGCGTTGCTCAATCGCTTGCTTCGATTCGGTCACGTCACGAATGACCAGCAGCACTTCGGTATCCGAGGTGGCGATGGCCCGCCCCTCGAAGTCCCGCAAGCCGCGGGGGACTTCGAGCTGATACTCAAAGGTTTGCACCATACGGCTTTGCAACGCGGCGTCGATCTTCTCCAGGTGGGTCTTGATCACGGTTTCGGGCAGCCCAGTCTCACGGATATTGAAGCCAACGATGTCTTCGACCGGTAGCGACAACACGTCCTGCGACGGACTTTTGACATCGAGAAAAATGCCATCTTGACGAATACGGATCACCAGATCCGGCAACGCATCGACAATCGCACGGATTTCGGCTGCCGCTGCACTGTCTTCGGACGCTGCACTGTCTTCGGACGATGGACTGTCTTCGGACGACCGACTGTCTTCGGACGACGCACGGTCTTCGCCAGCCCGCGATACTGTGGCAGCGCGCAGGCCTTCGATCGTTCGACGTGCCGCCGCCAGCTCACGGAGCAATTGCTCACGGGTCTTGTTTTCATCCACAGGCATAGGATCGTCGAGACTCATGGATACCTTTCCCGACAGGTCGAGATTGTCACCTTAGAACTCCTCATCCCGAAGCCTTCACCTGCCAAATCCGCGGCGCCGGATATACATAGATCACCGTCGAGATCGCCTCGGCGAGCATCTAATCTTGGCAGTCTCTGATCCCTGGCAGACTCTGCTCCTGGCAGACTCTGATCTTGGCAGACCCTGATCCTGCTTGGCCGCCATCTTTGGGGTTGGCATCACCGCGGCGCTCGAGACTCTTCCTTATGCCCGACCGTGTAGCCAAACTTCTCTCTGTAGAGACGGAATGCTACAGCATGAGCTCAATTGCTGTCGACTATAGGCCTTGTGACGGGGCGTTCTCTCTTCGTCGAGGCCGCAACCACATTCTCAAACTTGATAAAGCCCTGTCTCAAGCTTGATCACCGCCCGCGGTCCCGGATCGACCAACACCAGCTCTGCCACAAGCCAAGATCATCGGTTAGTCCGCAAAGCTCATAGATTCCTTGACTTACGGTAACTCTCAAGGTGTTCGAGAGAAGGTTACTTACCGGTAAGTCATTGGCACAAGCTTTGCGATACAGGCTAACGAGCATTTCGGCTCGAGATCGAGAACATCGATGTGAGGAGGAAGAATGATTCCAAGATTGCGACTTTTGACCCTATGCCTCGGCTTGGCCATTACGCTGGCTGGGGCCTTCCCCGCGACCGCCAACACCGGCGTCGCTTTCGTGCATGGCACCGGCTCCCAGACCGATGCGCTCAACGACTACTGGACGAGCGAGATGGTCAACTCCATCCGCCAAGGCTTACCTGATCAGAGCAAGTACGTGGTGATCAACTGCGACTTCGAGCAATTCATGTGGACCTCCGGTGCCGCCGGTTGCCTGGCAGGTAGCCTCTACGACTTCATCAACAACCAGAACATTACCGACTTGGTCGTCCTGACCCATTCGAATGGCGGCAACGTCATGCGTTGGATCCTGTCGAACCCGACCTGGGACAGTCGCTACCCGACGATCATCAGTACAATTCGTTGGGTCAACGCTCTGGCGCCCTCCAGCCTCGGGACACCGCTGGCCGACGCCGCCACTAGCGGCACGATCTTCGAACAAGCGGTGGGATGGCTGCTGGGCTACGCCTCGGACGCGGTGAAAATGCAGCAGACCAGCTGGATGGCCTACTACAACGCCAACTGGCTGTATGGCACCAGTGGTCGTCCGGCTCTGCCCAAAGGCTTCTGGAATGTCGTCGGGACCGACGTCGAGACCGCAGTCTGGGATCCCGACAGCTATTGTGGTGGCTACACCCTGAACCTCGGCCTCGAGATCACCCAGAACTGGCTCAACAACTGCTCGGATGGATTCCTCGAGTGCACTAGCCAAAACGGTGCCGGCTCGCTGTGGTTCAACGATACTGACGTCACCAATGGTGACGAACCGTTGAGCCACAACCAGAGCCGACGCAAGTGTTTTGGACTCGACGTCATTCTGCGCAACGACCTATAGAACGGGGACTAAACTATGCAACACACATTCAAGTTCCTGTTCCCCATCCTGGCCATCGCTCTCGTAGTGCCCGGCGCTTTCGCTCAATTGTTGCCTGCCGGTCCAGATGACTTGACCGGCCCCAACGTCATCTCCCAACCACCATTCAAAGCACTCACGGCCACCCGTGCAATTCCCCGAGAAGCGGTCAGCCTGAGCTGGCCACTCGAGGCAAGTGCTCATCTCGAAGTCTCAACGGCGCCCTTCGTGGCCCAGAGCCGGGAGTACTTCGTCGAAGTGACCGCGGCAGACTTGCAACGTGGCGTCCCGGTCTACACCACCGCCGCCGGGGCTCTGGTACGACTGAACCCTGCTGGGGATGACGCCACTATCGAGCAGAAAGTCGCTATCGAACCGGCCTCATTGGTGCTGATTGCTCCTGCCGGCAAAACCTACAGCGGCGGCAGCGGTATGGATCAGATGGCCGGCGCCGCAGAGCTCAAGGCGGCAGGCGCACCGTTCGCCGACGGAACGTCGGCGTTCCGCATTCGTGACGAGCTCGGGGCCGGTACTTTCAGCCTGCGTGCCGAAGGTCTTGCCGCCAGCGAACGTCGTTACGTCATGCACGTCTTCGATCGCCAAAGCACCCTCGAACTGCGGCTGCGCACCACCGCCACTGACTATTTGCATGGCCAAACCTTAACCGTCGAAGCGACCCTCGACGACACCCTCAACGGTCGTCAGCTGCGGGCCCGCAAGCTGGACGGTTTTGTGACGTCGCCGGCTGGGCGGGCCTGGCCACTGACCTTCAAACCTGCAACCCGTGGCACCTATCGGGCCACTCTGGTGTTGGATGCCCTCGAAGCCCCGGCTCCCGGGTTGTGGCAGGTTCACGCCTCGGCGCAGGCACGCCATAATGGCCAGGCCGTGCTGCGTGCCGGCCGAACCGCCTTCGCTTGCGCCATCCCGTCCGCACGATTGTCGGGTGCCGCTGAGGTGGTGCCCACCAGCGAAGCGTCGGTACGGGTCGACCTCGGCGTCGAAGTGGCGTCCGCCGGTCGTTATGAGGTCCGTGGCGTGCTTTATGCCACCGCTGAGGGCGGCCGCCTAATACCGGCGGGGATCGCCCACTCCGCCGCTTGGCTCGAAACCGGTACCGCCGCACTTGGCCTGACCTTCGACGCCGAGATGTTGGTCGGAGTTGGAGCGCCGTTCGAGATCCGCGACCTGCGGCTTGTCGACCAGGTCAAGATGGGTTTGTTACATCGTCAGGCCCGCGCCTTGACCATCGATCGTTAGTCAGCCAACCATCGAGTCGATCACTCTAGGGGCAGCCACTGGGCTGCCCCTTTTTATAGCCTGGGAAATTTTACAGCCTGGGAACTCATCGGCCCAGCGCCGCCGAATTGACGCTGCCCTGGCCTCCACTGGGTTCGCTTTCGATCTCGAATACCGGCCGGCCATGATCCCGACCGACGCCATAGAAGGTGACCCGAAAGGTAGTTGAGCTGCCCGGGGCCAGCACCCTCTCCTCAGGGACGGCGTCGATTCTTTGACCCTGCCGACCATTGAGGCCGGGCAGCTCAACAGCGATCGTCACCACGCTTTCGATAGCCGAGCCACGGTTGCTCAAGGTGCCGACAATTTCGAGGATACCGCCGTCCTCGGTTTTGATCTCCCTCCAGCTGTCCACTGCGAGCCGTGACTTTGTTGGCGCTAGAGGTGGCGCCGACTCATCATTACGCCCATCGGACAGTTGTGATGCAGACGTGGTGCTCCGAAGATCCGCGTTGGTGAGCACCATCGCCCGTCGCTTGGACGGTGGCGACGCCACGGGCGGCTTCGGCCCAGACGACGGCAGCGGCTCCGCAACGTCAGGTGCATCCGACGCCTGCCGACTGCGATCGATGTCCACTCCGGAGGTCCGCATGGAAGACAACTTGCCGTCAGGGGCTGTGAACACGACAACTCTTCCACGGACCTGCCAGGGACCACGCGTCTCGACGCGTTCGCCATCAGTCAACACCAGGACGTCTGCAATAGCAGCTTGCCCTATCGACAGCAGCCATGCTGCTAAGAAAACTCGAGTTCTAACCATGTGTTTCACCTATCGTGTCTCTCTTGAATAGCCCGTGCCGCTGAATAGCCCGCGCCGCGGTCAGGTTGGCGTGTCTTGGTGGCGCGAGCAACGTCATCAATGTAGGACTGTTTCCTTACACAAAACATTTAGAAAACTCGAAAGGCGCACTTCTCTCATAGCCGTTCTTGTTGTACGTCTTGACTCGTTCACAATGCGTCCAGAGTCGAAGTAAACGATCCTCAATAGAGCCACCTATTTCGTCTAAAGAACAATACGTTTGCCGTAATGCAAGACGTAACGTAAGCGCCTCACCCTACCTATAGAAACGAGATCCGCATCAACGGAACCTGACCGAGGCACACGATCACGACTGACATGACATTCCACATGACGGACCTTAAGTCACTGATCACTAAAACCTTGTCTTAACATGACATTCTAAATAACGGCCAGCGCCAGCAAAGCCAGACCATCGCCCCCCATGACATTCCACATGACGGGCCGAAAAGCGCCGGCAAACCAAGTCATTACCTCACATGACATTCCACATGACGGACCGAATCACAAGCACTACACGGAACACCTCAGCGAGGTAACTCATGCCACAAACGAACAAGCCGAGGACTCAACACTCCCCTATTCAAGCTCGATCCCAAGCCGGCTTCAGCGTCATCGAAGTGCTCATGACCATCTCGTTACTGGGTGTATTGGGCACCCTGACATTAAACAGTTTCCAGGGTTGGTTGCCGAGGCTGCATCTGCGAGACGCGGCACAGCAGACACAATCAGTGATTAGCCGTGCACGCCTGGAGGCGATCCAACGGGGCGTCACAACCGTGGTTACGATCGACCCCAGTGACGGCTCGATCGTCTCCTTCGCGGATGTCAACGGGGATCCGATGATGGGCAGCGCGGGCTACGCTAATTATTTGAAGTTTGATCCCGACCCGGCACTTGGCAACAAACAAACCGACTACGAAATCAGTCGTATTCAACTAAATTCTTCGACCTTGGGTACGCCTGAATTTGACCCCGTGGATGGCTTCACCGAAGCACCAGGGGCGGCCCCAGGCAGCTACAGAATGTTGGTGTTTTCTGCCGGCGGGACGACGGTCGACGCCGGATCTTTCCGCCTCGCCGACGGCAATGGAAAAAATGTGATTGAAGTTGCGATCACCAGTCTGGCAGGCAAGGTCGAAAGACGTAAATACCTTGAAGGCATCGACTCTCCGACGTCGACTCCAGGCTTCTTTCCTGAAGGCCAAAGGGCTGACGGGACCAACGTTTGGGTCTGGTATTGACAATCTTTTCTGCCACCGAAACCAAGAGCAATGCAACGCAGTGCACTACAACACAACGCAACGCAACGCAACGCAACGCAGTGGAAAGCAACGTAACGAAAGGCATTCAATTGCGAACAACCAACAACATAAATAAATTCTCGCTCTACCGTCGATCTAATCAGGGAATGTCCTTGATCGAGGTTGTGTTCGCTAGCGCCATTTTATTGTTTATCGCGATCGGCATTATGCCACTCTTCATTCGTTCCAGTTTCAACAACATTTCTGGTGGCGATGCAACCCAGGCCAGCCAACATGCAAAGTCGCAAGTCGAAAACTTGCTGACGGAGGCCATCGACGATCGCCGATTCAACTTCATGGACGCGCTGCCGGAACACACATTCCAAGCCTCCACCGTCGGCACTGGCGGCGACGAGATGTCGATTGGCGAGGTCTTCTGGGACGACGCGGCCAAAGCCACCGACCCAACCCACGCCAAGGTAGGTGATGGCGACTGGGTCGCCGATCCATCAACCGCCCAAAATCTCGTTTTTTGGCAACGGGGTAGCTCGATCCGGCAATACACCTACGCCGACATTTCCGATGGCGTGATCGACACCACCAATCCAGACCAACTCGCCACCCTCGGTCATGGCCATCTTTTTGACCGCCCACTGACGCGCAGCGCTGAGGAATCCCTTGGGCACTTCAGGGAACAGGACGTCGAGCTCGAGAGTCGTCGAGCCGGTGGCCAGGACTTCGGCGTCGGCGGCTTGCGCACTCGCATCTTGCGAGCCTTCTAAGGCGGATCAGCTCATGCAATCGACAACACCAACCAAGCGCCAGGCAGCCCACCCGAGCGATGCTGGCTTCAGCCTGATCGAGATGGTCGTGACGCTGGGAGTTCTCGCCATTGTCATCATGGGGGCTCTCACCCTCCTCGACTCGGGCAACCGGGTGACCCGCAGCCAGACCGATATCGCGGACCTGCAAAACAACCACCGCGTTGCCCAGCAGGAGATGGTACGCATGCTCGGCATGGCGGGAATCGGCGGGCTGGCTGAAGGGATCGATCCGGCCACCGGTGGCAACAGTACCGTCGGCGTGTTTCCGCACGGGCTGGCCATTGCGGTCACCAACAATGTTGCCGCCGCCACGCACCTAGCGGGCACTACAACTCCTTTGGTGGCTGAGGGATCGGACATCTTGACCGTACGAGGCGCGTTCTCGACGCCGGTCTACTTCATAGAACCGCAACTGGCTCTCACCCTCGGCGGCAACGGCCAAACGACAGTCGTCTTGCAGCAATCCCCCGAGATCGGGGTGACCCAAGACCTGGAACCCCTGCGGCAAGAACTCATCGCTGCGCTCGCCTCAACCCCGGCGCTGCCCGAAGCGCTCATCGTGCGGGACCGTTTCAACCCCGGTGCCTTCGCCGTGTTCGAGCTCGATCCGGCGACCACCGATCCCGGTGCTGCGGGAGATGCATCGCTGACGGTTGGCCTCATCTTGAGCTCCGATGACAGTGATCAGAAGTACGCCGACGAATACGGCCGGATGGCACTCGGTACCACCCTGCTCCAGGGGTCCGGTGGCACCTCGGTGCCGTTGCCGGAGGGCGGCATCACCGTCCAGCTGCCACGGATGATCGGTACCCTGGCGCTGCTCGAAGAGTATCGCTTTTATATCCGCCAAGAGTGGGATGTGGCCGGTGACGCCAGCAGTCGCCCCAAACCAACCCTGTCGCGGGCTCGTTTTTACCCCGGCACCGACGACCTGCATCCGACGGATTCGATCGACGTCAGTGACGGCGTGCTCGACTTGCAGATAGCACTGGGTGTCGATATGCCGCCGGTGGACGGTCGAGTAGCGGACGGCTTTGATGCCCAAGGGTTGGCCGTCGACCTCGACGCCGACGAGGTGCTCTACAACCACCCCGGCGACAACGACGGTTTATCGCCGACACCTGGGACCCGAGCCTGGGCCAATCTCGCCGCTCAGGTGGCCTTCGCCCGCATCAGTACCGTAGTCCAGGCCGCACGCCCCGACCGCAACTTTGCTGGGCGCGACTTGGGAGTGATCGAGGATCACGACCTGTCGACTTCGGTCTTCAACTCGCAGAACAACACCAAGGTGCGCAAACGCCACCTACAAACCATCGTCAAACTGAGGAACCTGTCATGAACGCCTCTCACCGTCGCGAAGACTCGGAGCGCGGCAGCGCCATGGTTTTGGTGCTGATGGTATCGCTGCTGATGAGCCTGCTAGGGCTCGGATTAGTTTTCGCCACCGAAGTCGAAATGCAGCTCGGCGGCGTCGAGAAAGTCATCACCAACAACTTCTACGCCGCCGAGTCCGGACTCCACGCCAGTCTGGCGGCGATTATGGTGACCCACGACTGGGCGGGCGAGAAGTTCGTGATCGTCGAAGGCGCCTCCGGTAGGGGCCGCCTGCAGGGACACCGTGTAACAACCTCCCGCGTGCAGGCAGTGGGCCCCCCACAAGCCCCTCCGCTCTCGATCGCCAATGAAGGGGAGGATCAATTCCACACCTTCTCAGTGGTGTTGACGTCGGTCGCCCAACGAGTCAACTGGCCGGACACCGAACAGACTCCAATCTACGAGGACGGCGACGCCCGCGAAAACGCGGTCACGGTCCAAGCTCAGACCAGCCAGACCGGACATTACTTCCTGTCGCCCATCCGCAGCCCAACCAGCGCCGACGAGCTCTACAACTCAGACGGTGCCGTGGCACTCAACTGACGCACCGTCAGCGGGACAGCAGAATCTGCCCCGCCTTCACGATATTTGTTCACCAATTTTCTTCAGAACTGGGGATTCGGGATCATGCAGACTTTGTCGAGACACGTCACCTCAACCTTGTGCCTCATTGCGCTAGCGCTGCCGGCCTCTCTTGCGAATGCCGACGATCGCGACCTTTTGCGCCAATCGAGTGGCGAGCCCTACGTCTTCATCCTCTTCGATACATCCGGTTCCATGCATTGGACGCCGCAATGCTCGCAGGCAGACTTCGATGCTGGCGAGTGTGCCCCGTTGTGTCCAAGCGGCGATTGTTACGCCCCGATGAATGGCGACGATCCAACATCTAAGTTCTACCAAGCCAAAGAAGCCCTCTACGAAGTCCTACAGACCGTGGACGGCGTGCAATTCGGCTTCGCCTCCTACAATCAGGACGACCTGTGGGTCCGCAGCAAACACTGGTTGTACACCGTCTCCGAATACCAGCCCGACGGGGTGACCGCCAATCAGGGTATCGAGCTCGATAGTGGCCGGCGTTATCCTGCGTTTGGCGACCAGGAAGTTTTTGGCCTAGGTTGGAATTGCGACAACGGATCCAATTCCAGCATTCGTGCTCGAGGCTGCCGCCCGCAATATCCAGCCGACCTCGATGACCCGTGGGAAGTCAATCGCATCCAGCTGCTGCCCAAACACTGCTCCGACCAAGACTGCGTGCGTGCGGTTTACATTCGCGACGATGACGACGATGAGGTCTACCGCGTCACCACCTGGCAGGACGACAAGGCCAATTGGTCATTTGGGGCAGACCCGTACCGCTCCAAGCTGCGCATCGAACGCTGCAACAACAGCAGTTGCTCGTCACGCACCTCCAAGGGTGAGATCCATATCTACTACGACTTGGTCGACGAATTCTCGGCCTGGGACAACGGTGCTAGTCGCGGCCCCAAACAGCTGGGCTACTTCTCTCAATCCGAAGCTGCTGACGCCAGTGCCAGCAACACCTGCGACGGCATGGACCTCAATGACGATACCGGCAACGACCGCTATCCAAACAGCTCTTCGGATTACCTGTTGCGCTGGCCAACCGACTCCAGTGACTCCCGCAACGACACCGACAACAACGGCACCAACGACATCGACCTATTTGACTTCGGCGACTTGATCCCCCTCGATTGGAACGATGACCACAAAGCCGACGTGCTTGCACGGCTAGCCCCAGGCACACGCAATGGCCAGCCTTACTTCGGTGTCTCCGGCTATTTCGAAGACAAATACCGCGGCGAGTGCTCTCACAACAATTCAACCTGCTTCGAAGACTCCGATTGCTCGGGCAGCAACACTTGCGACGACAAGGAAGACTTTCTAAGGCTGAAGGACACCAGCCAGAGACCCCTGATCTCGGACGGCTCGACCCCTCTCGGCAACTCGATCAAAGACTTCCGAACATGGTACAAGGGCTGCGCCAACGGTTCCTGCCCACACGACTCCGGTTGGGAAGACATTGCAGCGGCCCAAGATCCGTCATGGGCCTGTCGCAAGAAGTTCTTGCTGGTGATCACCGATGGGGACAACACCTGCTCCGGCCCGGACGCCTGCTCGGGGACCGCCGGCCTCAAAGCTCAGGCCAGCGTCAAAACATTTGTCGTCGCCTTCGGGGTCCAGAACAGCTCGGGTAATCGCTTGACCTGTATGGCCGCCAACGGTGGCACCGGAGAGCCGATTTATCCTCAGAACAAACAGGAGCTGGTGGCTGCCCTAACTCAGATTTTCAGTGACATTCGAGTCGAGGCCCGTTCCTTTGCCTCGGCGTCCGTGCCGACGGTACAGAATGAAACCTCGGACAAGATCTACCTTTCGAGCTTCACTCCCCTACCCAATGTGGCGGTTTGGCCCGGACGCATCGACAGCTATCGCGAGCCATTACCCCTCAACGATGACGATACGCCGTTCCTGCCACCGACCCCGGGCAGCGGCGTAGCCTGTACCCGCTGCTGCGAGGAGGCCGGCCTACAATCGTCCTGCCACCTGTGGAATGCCGGCGATGAGCTCCTGACGCAGGCACCAACCCCGGCTGAAGCTGCTCTCGGCACGCTGAAACTCGGCACCGGCACCAGCCAGCGGCGCGTCCTCTACAGCCAGGGACAGCCGCTCAACGACAACGAGCCCGACGTACCCACCGCATTGCGACTGTTCGAACCACCAACCGATACCCCAGGCCTCTACGACCTGTGGCGCGGGCTAGGTGTGATCGACTCCAACACCGCCATCGGCGCGCTGACGACCGCAGAAGTCACCGCGGCCGAGGCTGCCACCGCAACAATCATCGGCAACACCCTGAAGATCAAAACCGAGGTGGTCGTGGACCCGGAAGGTTTTGTGCCAGATCAGACCTTCACCTACGTTCTCGGCGACATCTTCCACGCCGACCCAGAAGTTGCCACCAGTCCCAACCATCTGCGCTACTTCCGCAGCGATCTCAATGGCTATCGCGAGTTTTCGCGCAGCCACTTCTGGCGGCGCAGAATGCTGATCGTCGCCGCCAACGACGGGCAACTCCATTTCTTCGACGCCGGAATCCGCAAGTTGATCTACGATCCGACCCTGGGCCGGCAAGTGGAACGGTTCACCGATGGTACCGGGCTCGAGTTGTTCTCCTACATGCCACGGTTGGTGATGCCGATCGTCGGTGAACAATTCGACGGTTCAGCGGTGGCCGATGACGAGGTCAACGGCGCCCACATCTATTCCCTCGACGGCCATATTCGCCTCGCTGACGTCTACATCGATCCTCTGCACAACGGTACCAATGCCAGCGCTGCCGATCGCAGCTGGCGCACGGTGCTGGTCGGCGGTTTGAGGCGTGGCGGCGACATCTTGGGCGGCGGCCTGGTGCCGGGTTTTGTGTCTGGGTATTTTGCCCTCGACATCACCCAACCCGACATCATGACTACCCCAACTCCAACCCCTCAAGACCCCGACCCGCTGCCCTATCCCGACCCAGTAGGAGAGCTGGTGCCATCCTGCTTGCGTTTGAGTGCCACCGGCGACCAACAATACTCGAGCGACTGTCCAACATCAGGCAATACACCATACCCCTTCCCTGCCGAGTTGTGGAGTTTCACCGATCGACTCCCCGACCCAACCGTTGGCAGCCGCGACTACCTGGTTCTCGACGAAGATGACAACGCATTCCCGCTCGATCCGGCGCTGAACCTGCCACCGACACCGGACGGCAACGGCGAACACGACCTGGGGGAAACCTGGTCTAAACCGATCATCGGCCAAATATTGGTCTGCGTCGGCGCAACCTGCGATGCCGCGGCCGTACCCAACAACATCGAGAGCCGCTCGGTAGCAATTGTCGGTGGCGGCCTAGACCCGGACAATCCCAACGCCGGGCAGCGCGGCAACTGGCTCTACATGATCGATATCGAGACCGGTCAACCGATCTACAAACGACAACTGTTGGGAGCGATGGCGGCCGCGCCAGCGGTCCTCGATCGCGACCAAGACGGCTTCCTCGATGTGATCTACGCCGGTACGACGGCCGGCAAAATCTACAAAGTGGATCTCAACAATCTCACCTTGACCGGCACTGTGCCCGCCTTAGCAGACGTCACGATCGACAACACGCGGCTGGTCGGCAGCCCCCTGGCTATTGGCACGACAATCACCGTCCAGCGAGTGACCGACCCGGCTTGGGATCCCTACCCGATCTTCGACACCGGTGGGCGATCGATCTACATGACCCCAACCCTCATGCTGGTGCCGGAGCTCGATCAATACGCCATCGCCTTCGGGACTGGCAATCGGCACACCCTGTGGGACCGCGACGGGGTCGAAGGGCGCTTCTTCACCGTCGTTGACGAGGACTACGTGCGACTCGACCCCCGGACGTTGCCACGGACCGAAGCCGACTACGCCACGATTGGCGCCGACGACATCAACACAACCGCCAACCATTTGCTCGATCGAGCCGCCGACAACCGGGGTTGGGTGTTGGCGTTGGAGCCGGACGACCGGGTGATCACCCAGGCCTTCGCCTTGGTCGGCGTCCTGGTGTTCACCAGCTTCCAACCCCAGGACGTCGAGGCTATTGACGAATTCGGCAACCCGACCGATGTCTGCGCCCGCACCGGCCGCAGCCGAATTTTTGTCATCAACGCCACCAACGCCAACGCCTTTACCGACCTCGACCAGATTTCAGCCGCGTCGATCGAACGCTATCTCGATGTCGGTGACTTCACCACCGCTCCCTACGTCGACCAGACCGCCACCAAGAACCCACCACCACCCGCTGGCACCGGTGGTAAAAACACCGACTCGACCCTCGATCCCACCCAACAGGATCTACAGGAAGCGATCCGACGTGCGTTGATGAGCTACTTCCCCGAAGACTGTCGATTCAACCCGACGTTCTCGATGACCATCAATGCCAGCCGATCAGACACCGGCTTCATCCGTTACGCCACCATTCCGATTGCAATGTGTGCCATCGACTGGAAGGGGAACTGATGCGATTCGTCCATCCCGGCCGTACCCTCGGTTGGCTGGCGGTCGTGCTGTCGGTAGTGTCGATCCCGTCGCCAATTGCTGCCGATTGGTTGGTGAATCAAGACGGCGACCGGATCGAAACCACCGGGCCGTGGCAAGTGAAACGGTCACTGATTCTATTCACCCGCCCCAACGGCACCTTGGCGTCGGTTCGCCTGTCGGAGATTGACCTCGAAGCCAGTCGACAGGCCACCGCAGAGGCCATTCGGGTCACCCGAGGCGGGCCCGGTTCCGTCGACTCGCCCACCCAGCCAACCCCACGATCGGTCCGGGTGATCGACCATCGCAGTGTCAAAGCGGCCGTCGAAGTAGAGGACAACGCGTCCGACGCAGCACCGGCCGACGACCCACCCAACGCCGCCCCAACCGTCCCACCAAGCCCGGTCGAAGTCGTCTTCTGGGAAGAGCTCATCCCCCCGTCGGCGGATGGCATCACCATCGCGGGAACCTTACGCAACACCTCACCCCAGCTGGTGACCGACGTCCGCGTCGAGGTCAGCCTATTCGAAGCCGAAGGCAGCGAAGTCGGCCGAGCCCGAGCCTTCGTCGGCACCACATCATTAGCGGCACAGTCGACCACAACCTTTCGCGCCCTGTTTCCCAACGTGCTCGGACTTGTCGGCCAGCCCCAGTTCGAGATCCGCGGTCAAGCCCTGGACTTGAGCTCGGGCTCGACCCCGTAGACGGGAAGAAACTCGAGGCACCGTTTCACCTAAATCCCACCTCGATTCGGCCAATTCCGGCGAATCGCAAAAAAGTCCGACATTTCTGAGCTTCGCCGAATGGGTTGAATTTGACCGATTCGGTCGAATCACGGTCCAATTTGGGTAATTAGCGGCGGGACGTTCTCTCTTCTGGAGAATTTTGTCGCCCGATAAAGAATCTTCACGGTATTTAGGCGGTGTTGGTAGTCCGCGTGGACGGCTTCTACGATGTTGTCAAGACGTCGGCCGAGGGTCGGCGGACAGGACACCAACAAACCAAGGAGACCGTGATGACTGTGATGCCGATCGAGTTTCTGCAAGCCATGTATCCGCAGCAACCGCCAATGGGCCGCTGGGTCCTGGGTTTTCGCTCGACCCGCGGCGGCATCTGGCGCTTCAAATGGGTCCACACCCTCGAGACGATGGCGCGGTTGGGCTACCGTCATCGTCGGACCAACAACATCTTCTTTGCACCCGCGATACAGGAACCCAAGGATGCCCTGGCTTTGGCACGCAGCCGACGCTCTCGAGTCAAGTTGGATACGGTGCCGGGGGCGACGGCGGCGGCTTTGGCCTTGCCGGCGCTGTGGCTGGAACTCGAGGTGGCACAGGCTGGGCAAGACAATCTGCCACCGAATCCAGCGGCGGCCTTGGGGTTGTTGGCAGCGATACCGCTGGCGCCGTCGATCGTGATCTCTCATCGCGGTGGCTTCGACGTTTATTGGCTGTTGCGTCAGTTCTGGAATTTGGAGACAGCTGACGACCGCACAGCGGCCATCAGGACGCTGTCGCGGCTGCGTTGGGCAGCGGTCTCGGCAGCAGCGGATCACGGCTGGCAACTGGACCCGGAGGTCCGCCTGACGGGCCATCTCAGGCTACCAGGCTCACTCGACCACGGGGTGGTCCGTCCCGGCGTCGTCAGTCGAGGCCAGAGGTCGGCGGGGAAACGACGTCCCAAACCGGTGTTGGTGGCTATCGATCGGTTCCCGTTGCCGGGCGAAGATCGGCGCTACGAGCCAGCCCAGTTCGAGGGGCTGCCGGCACCACCCAACTCACCGGTGCGTTTGCCCATCCGCGCCATTGTCGCCCAGGCCAAGGTTGCACCACCAGCTGAGCTCGAGCCCGTGTTCGACGGCTGTGGCTGGCTCCGCCAGTGTTATGTGACGCGGCACAAGCTGCCGGCGAATGCGTGGCACGCTGCCCTCGGGGTGGTCGGTCGGTCACAAACCTCGGAGGCTGACGGTCGCTCGCTGGCGCATTGGATCTCGGAGGGTCACCCTGGAACAACACGAGCAGTGACCGATGACGCCCTCGATCGGGCGCTGGCATCCCCGTCACCGAGTTGCGACACCATCGCCAACAAATTGCAGGGGAAGGCTTGTTTGGACTGCCCTCACCGCAACAAGATCACCGGTCCTTTGGACTTGGGCCGCGGCACAAACCGCGGCCGGCTAGACGCTGAGCCCCAACCCACGACACAGGCTGTTGGGCAAGATCCGAGTCAGCGTCAAACCCCATTGCCGTCCAGCGCAGAGGCTGAGGTCAACCTGGTGACTACGTTTCTGAGCGCGGCGGAGATCCGAGTCTACGGAGCGGATGGTGCGCTGGTAAGAGCTTGGGGGCCACTGGCCAACAAAACATCCGACCGCCAAACTAGGCAGCAGCCGAGCCGTCTCGATACGACCGGACCCGACGCTCCTTCGCAGCACGACGCCATCGGTGAATTCATCCTCGGCCTCGAGCAACTGCTCGCCGACCTTGGCGGTTCGGCCACGGCCCGACAGATGGTCACCCGACTAGCGGCAACCGTATCCACCCATCGACATCGGCGCCTGTGGGCTGCCCTAGCGGTGCTGGATCCGCGTTGCCGAGATTTCCATCCGCCGAGTGCCAGGAGTCTGGGGATGCTCATCGGGCGCCACGCTGGTGAGATGGTGAACGGTGCAAAAATTGAGCATCACCGCAGAACACGGCAAGGTATCGCCTGGCGCGCCCAGCGCCAGCCCACGGCGGTCGTATCCAGCCAGCAATCCGCTTG
Source organism: Acidobacteriota bacterium (assembly GCA_029263395.1). Classification (GTDB taxonomy): domain Bacteria; phylum Acidobacteriota; class Thermoanaerobaculia; order Multivoradales; family J023; genus JAAELT01. The sequence goes on from JAJCXO010000010.1 coordinate 39,879, forward strand.
ACCCGCCCTTGAAGGTGCTGCTGCTGGCGTGCTGTTGGGTGCTGCTGGTGCATCGCGTGCTGCTGCTGGTGCTGGTGAGGTGCTGCTGGTCACCCGCAACACCACATTTCAGACCAGTTGTTGGCCAGAACCGCCGATTTCGTGGCCGATCTCGACGTAATCCAACCGCAAGCCAATGCAAACATGCTCGGGGGAAGACCTTTCCAACGTCGAAACAGGGACCCCGTCGTCGGGAGACGACCTGTGCAACGTGCCGACTCGCGTTCAACCACGGGAGAACGGGTCTCGACGATCCGTCATGCTAGCTCGACGGCGGGAGAAGAGGTCTCCGACCTGGTGAGAGGTCTCCTATCGGCCGCAGAACAGGAGTTCAAAGACCGGCCAGAGACTCACCCCCCGTTTTGACGTGAGTTGGGTCGTAGTCACGGTAACCCGTCGTTGATTGAACGATCGTTTGGCCTCAACCCACCGGATGAACGTGGGTTTGGACACCTGTCAGGCCAACGACCTAGCGCAGACTGAACCAGATCAGCGCCAGGACGACAAGCACGAGTAGATCCAGGCCCAGATCGATGCTGGGCCAACGTCTGGCAGGGCGCGGCGGTTGATGGCCGGTTTCGAGCGGCTGATCAAATGTTTCGGAAGATTGTTTCATCCCTCCACGTTGTTTCATTCCACCACGTTGTTTCATTCCAACACGTTGTTTCATTCCAACACTGTAGGTGGCACGTTCTCCAGGTTCATCAGCTCGACGTCAAGGATTTGTTAGAGATGTAAAGTCTCTCACCCCCGAAGCCGGGACGGCTGACCGGTTGCGTCGGCAACGAGCCTCGAGATCGCCTGCCAGCCCTGCCGCCTGCGGTGCCAGAACCATGTTGAAGTGGTTGCCCTCGGCCTCGACCACTTCGAGCCGACGAATGAATCTTCCCCACCCTGCCGATGGCTGGCTCGGCGCTCGCTGGCGGGCAATGAAGAGGGTCGCCCGACCGTCGTACGGGGTTGCGGCGTAAGCAGCGGTTGCTATCACGTTGTGGCGGAAGACCCGCCACAGACGATCGCCATCAGCTGCCTCAAAATCGGCCGGCAAGAGCTTCTGTTCACGCGCCAGAGCAAGGATGTTGGCCACCGACTCGAGCCTCAGGCTGTTGACGCCAAGGTGCGAGTTGACGAGTCCCAGGTGTCGAGCAAAGGACGCCAGCAGCTCAGTTTTGTCCATTCGCCCCGCAGCCAAGGGCAGCTGCGTATCGAGCAGTGCCAGCAGTGCTACCGAGTGACTGTGGGCACGCAGTTGCTGTGCCATCTCAAAGGCGATCAGCCCACCCATCGACCAGCCTGCCAGGTGCCAGGGCCCGGTGGGTTGCACCGCGAGGACTTCCTCGAGATAGGCCGCAGCCATCGCCTCGATGCTCGCCGGCCCCAGCTCAGTGCCTTCGAGGCCTATCGATTGCAGGGCGTAACAAGGACGATCCGGTGGCAAACACCGCGCTAGGCTGGCCAACGCAGTTGCCATACCGTCCGCCGCATGCACCAAAATCAGAGGCGGTTGCTGGCCGGCTTCTCGCAACGGCACCAGTGCTGACGGCTGATTCCGGCAGGCTCCTCCAACGTTCAACAAGGCGGCCTGCTTCTCCACCGTCGGTGCCTTGAAAATGTCGGCTACGGCCAGCTGCTGACCGGTGAGCTCGGCAATCCGACGCTGCAACCGCAGAGTCAACAAGGAGTGGCCGCCCAAGGCAAAGAAGTCGTCGTGAACGCCGATCAGAGAGATCTCGAGCAACTCTTCCCACAACTTCACCAGTATCGTCTCGAGACGATTGCGTGGCGGTGTGAGGTCTGTGGGCTGCCCCTCTGAGACCAGGGCCGTCGAACGGGCCAAGGCTTGTAAAGCCTGGCGGTTGATCTTGCCTCTCGAAGTCCGTGGGATCTGCTCGAGCGCCAGGATTGTCGAAGGCACCATCGGTTGCGGCAACTCGCCAGCCAATGCCTGCCGCAGCTCAGACGACTGCAAAGCTGCACCGGCGGTCATCTTCACAAATCCGACGAGGCGCAATGAGGCAACCATGCCGAGCTGCGCCGACACCGCCACGACCGCCCCGTCCTCCACCCCTGGCTGGCGGCGCAATACCGCTTCGACCTCCTCGGTCTCGAGCCGCAGGCCCCGGACCTTGACCTGATGATCGGCCCGGCCCTGGAATTCCAACCGCCCTTCGGCCAGGAAGCGCACGATATCGCCGGTGCGATAGGCTCGCTGACCGCTCTCGCCCAGAACGTCGGGAACAAATTGTTCTGCGGTCAACCGCGGTTGATTCAAATAGCCGCGAGCGACCCCACTGCCACTGACCGTCAGCTCACCGTGTACTCCGGGTAACACCGGCCAAGCGTGTCGATCCAGGACTTGAACCGCAGCTCCCGCCATCGCACGACCGATCGGAACTGTCGGGCCGGCCAGATTCTGCGTCAGGGGCCGCTTGGACAAACGGGTTGCGGTGGCACAAATCGCCGTTTCCGTCGGGCCATAACCATTGAGGACTCGGCATCGAGGACCGGTGGCGGCCTCCACTAGGTCGACCAGGTCGGTAGTCACCGTCTCGCCACCCAACACCACAACCCGCAGCGACGGCAAGCTCGTATTGCCAGCCACGAACTCTCGAGCGACGGTCGGCGTGGCGTAGAGGATCTCGACGCCGAGGCGACGAATCAAGGGAGCAAACGTCGCCGGCTCGGCGCGCTGCTCGGGTGACGTGCAAATCAACGTACCACCAGCCACCAGCGTTCCCGCAAGCTCCAAAACACTGGCGTCGAAGCCCGATGCAATGTGTTGCAACACGCGACGACTCGGCGGCAGTGGCAACACGTTCTGAAACCAATTCAATACCGGCATCACCTGCCGATGGGTCACTCCAACACCCTTCGGCTCGCCGGTACTACCCGAGGTGTAAATGACATATGCCAAGTGCTCTGGCGACACCTCAGGCCATGATGCTGGGCCTAGGCCCCAAGTTCCCCCATGTGCAACCGCATCGTCGATATCCAGGGTGATCGGCGGATCTTGCAGGCCATCCAACGCCTCCGACAACTCACCGGTCACCGAACTGTCACTCAACACGACCCGGACCTCGGCGTCCCGCATTATTAACGACAAGCGAGAGGCTGGATACGATGTCTCCAGCGGTATGTACACTCCACCGGCTTCCAAGACACCCAAGAGACCCAGTACCAGATTGGTCGCCCCCTGGGCGAATACTGCCACCGGAACTTCGGGGCCAACACCCAGTCGAACCAACGTCCGAGCAATTTTCCGCCCGCGACTGGCGAGTTGTCCCAAGGTCACGAAACCTTCGCCATCAATCACCGCGATCGCCTCTGGCGTGCGAGCTGCCTGCAAAGCAAACCGGCGATGGACGAGTTCGCTCGGGGAGGGACCACCAGCGCCGAGCCGCCACTCAACGGTGAGTTGTTGCCGTTCGGCAACCGACAACAGGGCCAGATCGACCAACGGTTGGTCGGGCTGACTAGCCAATGCTTGCACCAAAATCTCGAAATGCCGACCCCAGCGTCGAATTGTGGTCGTGTCGAAGAGATCCTGGCTGTAAAGCCAGGATCCGACCAGCGCGTCGACGCCACCGGTAAGCGCCAGGGTCAAATCAAACTGTCCGGGGGCCCGGCCCGCCGGACTTTCCGGCGCCAGGGTCAGCCCCGGAAGATCCAACTCGACGTCAGGAAGGGTTTCGAGGGTGAACATGACCTGAAAGAGAGGGGTGTGGGAAAGATCACGCTGCGGCAGCAATTCCTCGACCAACTTCTCGAACGGCACTTCCTGATGCTCGTGGGCTTCGAGCACAGTGTCGCGCAGTCGGCGCAGGAACGATCGAAAGCTGAGCTGTGCTCGACTGCCACTCGGCTCCTGGCCCCGCGACAGATCGCCGCGCAGCACCAGGGTGTTGACGAAGAAGCCGATCATGCCCTCGGTTGCGAGTTGGTTACGCCCCGCCACCGGCGATCCGACGCAGACGTCGCGAGTGCTTGCAAGCCGCCCGAGCAAAACCTGGAAGGCCGCCAGGTAAACCATGAATAGGGTGGCACCTTCGTGGCGCCCCAAACCCTGGATCGCAGACGAAAGCTCACTTGGTAGCTCCTGCGTCAACAGCGCTCCTCGCTCGCTTCGTATCGACGGACGTCGACGGTCAATAGGCAGCTCGAGGACTCCTGACAGTCCTGCCAGTTGGCGACGCCAATATTCGACCTCGCTGTGCAAGACCTCCCCCTGGAGCCAATCTCGCTGCCAGATCGCATAGTCGGCATATTGCACCTTCAAGGGTGGCAATGGCGAAGGCACACCTTCACACGCTGCCCGGTACAGGGTACCGAGCTCGCGGGTCACCACCCCGGACGACCAGCCGTCGCTGATGATGTGATGCAGGGTCGACAACAACACATGGTCGGTTGCGGTCAACCGCAGCAGGGTCCAGCGTGCCAACGGGCCACGTTCGAGGTCAAAAGGACGCCGGGACTCCCGTCGCGACCACTCGCCAACTGCCAACTGCCGATCGTCATCGGTCAAGGTTTCCAGATCGACCACCGGCAGCGGTGCTGTCGGCGAACCAATCCGTTGACAGCCGCCACCGTCGCCGCTTGCGATGGTCGTTCGCAGGCTTTCATGCCGGCGGGTGATCTCGCGCCAGGCGCCAGCCAAAGCCGCCGGTTGCAGGGCGCCGCGCAGTCGCAAGGCCGACGCTAGGTTATAGTCGAGGCTAGCCGGACGCAGACGGTCTAGAAACCACAAGCGCTGCTGAGCGAAGGACAACGGCAACTCGCGCCCATGAGGCTCCGCTTTCGCCGGTTCCAACGGTGGCGGTCTCCGGCGAGCGCCCTGGAAGCGAGCGCTTTCGACGCGGGATGCCAGCTCGCGAAGGGTAGACGCCTGAAACAGCTCCCGCAGTGTGATCTCGACGTCGAACGTCTGGCGCACCCGCGAAATCACCTGAGCGGCAAGCAGTGAGTGTCCCCCTAGATCAAAAAAGTTGTCGTCCGGGCCCACCGCGTCGATGCCGAGCACGCTCCCCCAGACTTCGGCCAGTAACTCCTGGATCGGCCCTTGCAACTTGGCCTTCCGTCGACCGGAAGCACCAACTGATGGCATCTCAGATCCTGCCCCCAAGTTGTGTTCACCGGGCCAACCGTCAGGATCCAAGCCTGCCTTCAAGCTCGAGATCAGGGCTGCCCGATCGATCTTGCCAACCGCGGTCAGCGGTAGTTCGTCGTACACCACAACCCTGTCGGGCACCATGTAACGGGGCAACTGCTGGTGCAAGCTCTGGCGCAGAGCTGGGACCACAATCGGCCCACTGCCACCGGCCACAACGCAGGCCACGAGTCGGCTGGCACCGGGGACCCTTGCACCAGGGACCCCTTCGCCGAATCGGCTGGCACCGGGGACCCCTTCGCCGAATCGGCTGGCACCGCGGACCCCTTCGCCGAATCGGCTGGCACCGCGGACCCGGCGACGTTTTGCGCCGTCGATTGCCGACGCTTCATCCACCACCACGACCACAGCTTCCGACACCGTTGTTTGCTCGCGCAGGGCCGATTCGATCTCACCAAGCTCCACCCGCTGGCCGCGAATCTTGATCTGATGATCGAGGCGCCCGAGGAAGATCAGGGCACCGGTCCAGATTCGTTTCACCCGGTCACCGGTGTGATAGAGCCGCCCCCCAAGAACCCACGGATCCGGCACAAAACGCGCAGCGGTCAGCCCACCAGCCCGCAGATAGCCACGCGCCAAGCCAACACCAGCCAGGCAAAGCTCCCCGGCAACCCCCACCGGTACAGGCCTGCCGAGTCGATCCAACACCACAGCACGTGTGTTGCGAATCGGTTGACCGATGGAGACCGGATCGCTAGCGGGTTTGTCAGCGTCCGACAACACCTCGCGGGTCGCAACGATCGTCGATTCACTTGGGCCATAGGTATTCACCAACCGGACGCCGGGCTGGCTGCGGCGCCACGCATTAACAGCGGAAGCTGACGCCGCCTCGCCGCCGATGACCAACCAACGCAGGCTCTCGGGTGCCGGTGTCTCGTTCAGACCGGCGACCAGCTGATGCCAATAAGCGGACGGTAGATCGAGAATGGTCACTCGCCATCGTCGGCACGTGTCGAAAAAGACCCTCGGCGATTCCAGCATCCACTCGCTGCGTAGGATCAGGGTGGCGCCACGAGCAAAACAAGGGAAAATTTCCTCGGCACTGGTATCAAAGCTCAGGCTGGCAAATTGCAGCACCCGGTCGTCTGCGCTCAACGCCAAGGCGTCAGCAAACGCGGTGTTATAGGCCGCCAGGGAGCGGGCACTGATCATCACGCCCTTCGGTTGTCCGGTAGAGCCCGAAGTAGTGATGACGTAAGCTGTGCGATCCATCGTCTGGCGATCGTTCAGCCTATCGTCGGGTTGTGCGCTCGTCGTCGGTGGCGTCGCCAGGTTCCACTCAGCTCGATCCAGACAAACCCATCGGGTCTTGGCGGCTGGTAGATCGGTGGTCATCCGCTCGACGGTCAATACGATCGGAACCTCAGTGGTCTCGAGAATCGACGCTAACCGGCGCTTGGGAAACCGTGGATCGAGAGGTACATAGGCAGCGCCAGCGTCGAGCACAGCCAAGAGTGCAACCACCATCTCCGGTGAGCGCTCGAAGTAAAGCCCAACCCGGCTCTCGGTTCCGAGACCGGCAGCACGCAGCCGGAAGGCCAAAATTTCAACGCGACGCAGTAGCTCACCGTAGCTGAGGCCAATCTCTTCGCCGGCCACCGCAATTGTGTCGGGCGCTTGCCGAGCTTGGGTACGAAACGCTGCGGTCACCGCAAGGCCTGCAGTCATCGCAACGCAACCGACCCCGGTCATCGCTTCTTCAGCCACCTCGGTGTCATTGGTTTCTACCAGCACCTGATGCCGCTCGGCCGCCGAGAGTCTGGGAAGCTCCATCATCGATTGATCTGGGAAGGTCACAAAGCTGGTCAACAGGCGGTCCAACAAGGTGAACATGCGGCTAACCGTCGAACGATCGAAGAGCCGGCGATCGAAGGCCAAGCTCAGGGTCAATTGCGACCGGGCCAGGCCGTCCGCTGTTGGGGTTGGTGGTGACGGCACCGCAATCAACACCAAGGGATAGTGCGTCCGCCCAAACGTCCGGTCGAGCTCGACCACTACCCCGCCCCCCAGAGACTCGGTGGTGATGTCGTCACTCTCCGGCAAGTTCTCGAAGATCAGTGCGGTCTCGAACAGATGCTGATCACCGGGTATCTCACACCATTTGCGCAACTCGAAGAGCTGCACGTAACCATACTGCCGCATCTCGAGATTCCAGGCCTGAAGGTCCTTCACCCAAGCCAACAACGAGCCCGTCCGAGCCACCCTTACGCTCGCCGGCAAGGTGTTGATGAACAGGCCAATCATCGACTCGACACCGGCAAGGGCCGGTGGCCGGTCAGTGAACGTCACGCCAAACAACACTTCGTCGACGCCGCTGAAGGTACCCAAGACTTGAGCCCAGGCTGCCTGCACCAAGGTGTTGACGGTCAGCCGATGGCGCCGTGCGAGCGCGTCGAGCTGAGTCGAGGTGGCAGCCGAAATCTCGGCCGCTACGGCATCAACGTCCTCGTCGCCTGCCGCCAAGAGCGCCGAGGAACGATCCTTGGGCAGCGGCGTCGCATCGGTCACCCCGCGCAGACTGCGGCGCCAGAAAGTTTCGGCGTGTTGTCGGTCTTGATGTTCCAGCCAAGCGATGTAATCGCGGTACGGCCGTCGCGCTTGCAGCTCAGCCACACCACCACCACGGCCTGCCCGATACAGATCAAACAGCTCTCCCAACAACGGCGGCATACTCCAACCGTCGAGCAGAATGTGGTGATAGCTCCAATTGAAGACGAAGTGGTCCTCGGCGAGACGGATCAGCGTCAAGCGCATCACCGGGTGGCGGGTTTCAGAAAAGTCGACGCCGCGCGCCTGATCCACCGTCCGAAAAGTCTCGACTGCCGCTTCCTGCGCATCCCCGGTGAGTGCCCGCAAGTCGAGCTCGTGCCACGGTAGCGACGGCTCACGATGCACCACCTGATGGGCACGATCGAGGCCTTGCCAGCGGAAGCTGGTGCGCAGGATCGGATGACGCGCCATCAGCTGCTGCCAAGCCTGACGCATCCAACCGATCTCCAATCGGCCTGAGATCCGCCAGCTCAACTGCAGAAAGTAGGCTCGAGACGCGGGTTCGTAGAGTTGAAGATGGAACATCGCCAGCTGCGTCGGTGCCAACGGATAAGCGTCCTCCAGGGCCGGTTCCGTCGCCAACAACTCGCGTCGAGTAGCGCTGTCGAGGATCGTATGGCTATCGCTCGCCGGCTCTTCGACCGGCTTGGCGATCCGCACCAAGTCATGAATCGTCTGATGGCGGAAGATATCTCGAGCCGTCAACTGTAAACCCTGCTGTCGAGCCCGGGCCACGATCTGTATGGTCAGGATCGAGTCTCCACCCAGAGTAAAGAAATTGTCGTGCACCCCGACGCGATCGAGCCGCAACAACTGACACCATACCTTCGCCAGGATCTTTTCGGCCTCGGTGGTCGGCGCTGCGAAGGTTTCGTCCAGGTTGCGACGCGACGGCTCCGGTATCGGCAAGGATCGACGATCGACCTTGCCGCTCACCAACAGCGGCAACGCCTCCAACTCGACAAAAACGGCCGGTACCATGTAGCGTGGTAATTGCTGTTCCAGAAAAGCCCGGAGCTCGGGGATCCATGCCTTGGATGGCGAGAGGCTTTCGGCGACGACATAAGCCACCAGCCGACGAGGTCCGCCAGAGTCCTGCCGTGCGACAACCACCGCCTCCCGCACCCGGCGAGACGCCAGCAGGGCCGCCTCAATCTCCCCCGGCTCGATGCGGAAACCGCGAATCTTGACCTGCTGATCTACCCTGCCAAGAAAATCCAGTCGACCGTCGGCTGACCTACGGACCCGATCACCAGTGCAATACAGTCGTGTGCCAGCTGCTGCCAGCGGCATGGGATCGGGAATGAAATGACGGGCGGTCCGTCGCGGCCGGTCGAGATAACCGCGGGCCAAAACCGCACCCGCGAGATGTAACTCGCCGGCGGCTCCGATGGCAGCGGGTTGCAGGGCGGCGCCCAGAACCGTAGCCTGAATATTGGCAAACGGACGCCCGATCAACACCTTGGGCTGGCTGGGATCGCAACGTTCGAAGGTTGCTGCTACGGTGCTTTCGGTGGGTCCATAGCCGTTGAAGAGGACCCGCCCTGGGGCCCATTTTTGGACAATGTCCTTCGTACAGGCCTCGCCGGCTGCCAGCAGGAGGCGCAGGCTGGGGATCTCGGGCTCGAGGACGGCCAACATCGCTGGCGGCAACCCGGCCACTGTAATACCACGCTCGGTCATCAACCCCAGCAGGTCGGAGCTGGTTCTCAGTCGCTCGCGGGGTGCCAACTCGAGGGTAGCCCCAGTCGCCAGAGCGAGCACAATTTCCCAGATCGACGCGTCGAAGCTGAGCGAGGCGAACTGCAACATGCGATCGTCCCGACGGAGGCCCAATTGCCGCCGCATCGAGTGTTGCAAGGCATAGAGGCCCCGATGATGCAGCAGCACCCCTTTGGGCCGACCGGTCGAACCCGAGGTGTAGATGATGTAGGCCAGATTGTCGAGCCTGGCGCGAGGTCGCGACGGCTCTGTGCTGGTGGAGGAGACGGATGGGGCTTGATTGCTGGGCGGCCAGCCCTCGACGAGACAGGGGGTGTGGGCCGCGCCAGCCGCTGCAACCCGCGCCTGATAGTGATGCTGGGTCAACACCACCTCGACACCGGCATTAGCCACGATGAACGCCAACCTCTGATCGGGTAGTGCCGGGTCGAGCGGGACGTAGACCCCACCTGCGTGGAGGATCGCCAACAGACCGATGATCATCTCGGGCGACGGATCAACCGCCAGCCCAACCCGCTTCTCGGCTCGGACCCCCAGTCGACGTAGGGTCTCAGCCAAACGGTTCGAGTGCTGCTCCAACGCGCCATAGGTCAACGTCTGAACATCACTCGATTCAACGTCTTCCATCCGCAACGCCACCGCCTCGGGACACGCTCGCACACGACTCCGAAACAGCTCCGGGAAAGTGACAGCCACCCCGGTATCAACCCGGGAGTTGTTCCACTCCACCAGCAGTTGATGGCGCTCTCCAGCCTTCAGCAACAAAAACTCTCCCAGGCGTCGTTCGGGATTGGCCACAACGTTTGCCAGCAGATCTTGGAACGAACGGCTCAGACGTAAGATCGTCGAAGGGTCGAAAATATCGGTGTTGTAACCCACTAATCCCACCAGGCCAGCCTGGTCTGCGCACTCTGCCGCTGGCGGGGCGACTGCTGCCGCGAGGTGAAACGCCAAGTCGATGGTCGACGCCCGCAACTCGAGCTCCATCGGGAAACATTCGATCCCAGGCAATCGAGCCTCTGCCAACGCCGTATTCTGAAACGCCAGGACGGTCTGAAACAGCGGATGGCGCCCAAGATCTCGTTCTGGATGTAGCTCGTCGACCAGGCGATCGAACGGCAAGTCCTGGTGTCCGTATGCGGCCAGGCAAACAGCTCTCACCTGATCAAGAAGGTGCAAAAACGGTGTTGCTGCCGAAACCTCCAAACGCAACACTAAGTTGTTGACGAAAAAACCGAGGAGACCTTCGATCTCCGGGTGGTTACGATGAGCGATCGGCGAACCGACTACGAGGTCACCTTGGCCGGACATTCGCTGTAGCACTACGGCATAACTACCGAGCAGAGTCATGAACAGCGAAACACCACAACGCCTGGAGAGTTCCTCCAGCGCCATCGTCAAGTCGGCATCTACGGCCAGCGACAATCCGGCACCTCGGAAGCTGTGTGTCGCTGGTCGTTGCCGGTCGAGAGGCAGCTCGAGGGGTTCGAGGTTGGCGAGTTGGTCGCGCCAGTAGGCCAGCTGCTTGGCGAGCACCCCACCGCTCAATTGCTGCCGTTGCCAGAGCGCAAAGTCACGGTACTGCACCGGTAGTTCAGGCAACGGCGAAGGTCGATCGGCGAGTATTGCCTTGTACAGCGTCTCCAGCTCGTGCTGGAAAACACCCATCGACCAGCCATCGAAGATGACATGGTGCAGATTGAGCACCAGGATGTGCTCGTCGTCATGGAGACGGATCAATCCAAACCTTGCCAACGGCCCTTGTGTGAGGTCAAAAGGCCGCTCCACTTCGTCGTGGAGCAGACGCCGGGTCTCGTCGCCACGCTCAGCGGAGCTGAGAGCTGTCAAGTCAACAAGTGGTATCGCCCAGCACCAATTCGGCTCGATCCGCTGATATGGACGGCCGTCTTTCGATGGGAAACTTGTCCTCAAGACTTCGTGCCGACGCAATATTTCTTGCCAACAGGCTGCCAAGGCAGCAACGTCCAGGTGTCCTACCAGCCGATAAGCACTCGGCATGTTGTAACCGGGATGCGAGGGCATTAGCTGGTCGAGAAACCACAAGCGTTGCTGAGCAAAACTAAGGGGCCAAAAATCATCCGCAACCTGCTCACGCTGACGGCTTGCCGACAGCGAGCCCAGCCGCAGGGACGATGCGTCTTCTGCCAACGCGTGCTGAATCGCGGCGGCCTGCTCCGCGATGGTCGGCTGCTCGAACAAACTCGCCAGCGGAAGATCAACATCGAAGTACACCCTGACGCGACTGATGACCTGGGTTGCCAGCAGAGAATGGCCACCGATGGCAAAAAAATTGTCGTGCACTCCGATCGTTTCGCGGTGACGTGCCGCAGCACGGAACACGTCGTTCCAGACCTGCACCAATATCTCTTCGATGGGCGAATGAGGCCGGGTAGCGAACGAATCGAATGCTGCGCCAGTGTCTTCCGGCAGGAGACCGATACCGAGAACACCTCGAGCCAGCTGTGTACGATCCACTTTGCCGGTTGGTGTCAGAGGCAACGCAGCCACGGCAGTGAAACTGCTCGGCACCATGAAATTGGGTAGGCGTGAGCCCACCAAGGCACGCAGCTCTTCTGCCGACGGACCCACAAGCTCAAAACCAGGATCCAAAACGTCGCCACCACCGCTCGAGCTTGCCACGATGTAGGCCGCCAAGCTGATCCCTCGGTTGTCGACCGAGGACCGCTCGAGGACCACGGCGGCGTCAGCAATTCTTGGATGCTCCATCAAGGCCGCCTCAATCTCCCCCGGCTCGATCCGAAATCCCCGCAGCTTGAACTGATGATCGAAACGGCCGAGAAACTCGATTTGTCCATCAGCTCGCCAGCGTGCTCGATCGCCGGTGCGATAGATCCTGGCACCCACTTCGTTAGCCGTGGGATCAGGCACAAACCGCAACGCGGTCCGTCGCGGCACTCGCCAATAGCCTCGGGCCACCCCGACTCCACCGGTACAGAGCTCGCCGATTGCGCCCATCGACACCGGCTGTAACTCTGGGTCTACGATCAGTACTCGAGAGCCACCAATCGGTCGCCCGATCGGCACCTTGCCAACCAGATCAGAGGCCTCACGCAGCGGATGAAACGTAGAGAACGTGGTATTTTCTGTCGGCCCGTAGACATTGAACAGCTTGCCAACGCCTGCCCTGAGCAACTGGCGGGCATGAAGCACCGAAAGCTCCTCGCCGCCGGTGAACAGCTGATCCAGGTGACGCAGGCCAGCGGGCTGTTCGTCGACCATCAAGTTGAAGAGACCGGTCGTCAAGAAGAGGCTGTTGACCCGCTGCTGACTCAGGAAGTTGCTGAGATCCTCCGGTGGCAACACCCCTGGCGGAGCCACCGCCAGACGACCTCCCGTCAGCAGAGGTGCCCACAGCTCGAGCGTCGAAGCATCAAAAGAAATCGGGGCCAGCAGCGGCCAGATCTGCTCGGGGCTCATCGTGGCGTAGTTACTCTGGTGCACCAGGCGGATCACGGCTCGATGCGACACCGCTACCCCTTTGGGTTGTCCGGTGGAGCCCGAGGTGTACATGACGTAGGCCAGGCTATCCAGCAGGTGTGCCGAGCTATCCAGCCAGCCATCGGAAGTCACCCGGCCGAAGTTGCTTCCCCAGGCCGCGCCAGACTCAGTTTCCCACGGGACATCAACCCGAACCGTCGGCACCTCCGCCCAAGCCGTACATGCCAGCGCCAGGGTCTGAGTCGTCACCAACGCTGTGATGCCGGCATCCGATGCCATGAAGGCCAATCGATCCTCCGGATACTCCGGATCCAACGGCACATAGAAGGCACCGGTGGTGAGAATACCGAGGATCGAAGGTACAACGTCCAGCGACCGCGCCAGGCACATCCCAACGCCGTTTTCGGGCCCGATGTGCAACGTTTGAAGTTGATCGGCCAGACGTGCCGTGCGAGTCATCAGCGCTCCGTAGGACAAGAACTCGATCCCACAAACAACCGCCACTGCCTCGGGGCACCGCGCCGCCTGCTCGAGCACGAGGCCCGGGATCGTCTTCGCTGGCCCAGGGCTGGCCGGAGTATCACTCCACTCCAACAACGTTTGGTGGCGCTCTGTCGGGCGCAACGACTGGAGCTCGCCACATCGACGTTTCGGCACTGTCACGATGTCGGTGAGCAGACAAACCAGAGCCCTCTCCAAACGCTCGATCGTCGAACGGTCGAAGAGATCGCTGTTGTATCCGAACAACCCCTGCAGGCACTCGTCCTCTTCCCACAGGTGGAGCTCGAGATCAACGGTGACGCGCCAGAAGTCCAGCTCGATCGGCTGGCGTTCGAGACCTACCCAACCGGTGGTAGAACGCGGCGTGTTCTGAAACGAAAAGAAGACTTGAAACAGCGGGTGTCGGCTCAAGTCACGTTCTGGCTGGAGAGCTTCAACCAGGCGCTCGAACGGTAAGTCTTGATGCGCATAATCAGCCAGGGTGAGATTCCGGGTTCGCGCAGCGAACTCTAGAAATGTTGCCCTCGGATCAACCCGACTGCGCAGCACCAGGTTGTTGACGAAGAACCCGATGAGCTGCTCGATCCCACGCCGGTTACGATGCGCAATCGGCGAGCCGACCGTGACGTCCAGCTGGCCGCTGGCGCGCTGGAGTAAGATCTGGAAACTAGCCAACAACGGCATGAACAGCGACAGTCCATGGTCAACCCCAAGTTGCCGCAAGGCCGTCGTCACGGCCGCCGGCACCCTGACCGGCACAGCAGCACCATGTGAGGTTTGCACCGCGGGCCGCGGGCGATCAACCGGCAACGAGAGCGTCTCTAGCCCGGTTAGTCGGTCGCGCCAGTAGGCTAGCTGAGCCTCCTCGTCTGTCGACACCTGGTGCTGCCAGACTGAGAAGTCGCCATATTGGATCCCCAACGCGGGAGGTTCCACGCTTGCAGTCTCGCCGGTTGTCAACGCACGGTAGGCAGCCTCCAATTCACGATCAAAGATGCCCTGCGACCAACCATCGAAGACGATGTGATGGAAGTTGAAGAAGAGCACATGCTGGGCAGTCGCCAATCGCAACCGCCAAACCCGAGCTAAGGGCCCATGCTCGAGGTCGAACGGCCGCAGCGCCTCGCGACGGATCAGACGCCGAGTCTCGCGCTGCTGTGCCGGACTCGTCAATGGTGTGAGGTCGATGACCGGCAGCCTCTCGTCGCCGGGTGGTGAGATGTGCTGGGTTGGCTGCCCATCCGGCAATCGTCGAAAAACGGTCCGCAACGGCTCGTGGCGTCGAAGGATATGGGACCAGCTGCGCTCCAGTGCAAGGCCATCGAGCGGTCCGCGGAGCGAGACCACAGCGGGTATGTTGTACGCCACATTGTCGGGTTGTAGCTGCATCACGAACCACAACCGTTGCTGAGGGAAGCTCAGCGGTACCGGCGAAATCGGTACTCCAGCCAAATCCCTTGGCACTGGCTCCAAGGGGAGCTCGGGGACAGCAGCCGGCCCAGCCAAAGCGACCTGTATATCGCTGGCGAGTTCGGCAATCGTCGGTCCTTCAAACACCTGTTTGATCGCCAGCTCGACGCCGAACGTACGGCGCACCCGCGATACAACCTGGGTGGCAAGCAAAGAGTGGCCACCGAGCGCAAAGAAGTTGTCGTGTGCCCCGATCGGTCGCCATCCCGAGGTGCCGTCGCCACCAAGAACTTCCGACCATATGTCCGCCAACATGTTCTCGGTCGGCGTCCGGGGGGCAACCCAATCGGGTGACGCCGGCATGTCAGCATTCCAACCAAAACGATTCCGGTTCTCTTTCAGCGCCCGTCGATCAACTTTGCCATTTGGCGTCAACGGCAACCGGTCAAGCATGACAAAGCTGGTGGGCACCATGAACGCGGGTAATCGATCAGCGAGATACTGGCGCAGGCCTTCGCTGTCAACGCGTTGCACAGGCGCCCCTGCCGAGCGCGACGCTGCCACCACCACAAATGCCAACAGACGACCTCGGCTCTCCCCTGACACCTGCCCATCCATCACGACTGCCGCCTCGACAACGGTGGCATGGGTCATCAGCGTGGATTCGATCTCGCCCGGCTCAATCCGAAACCCACGAACTTTCACCTGCTGATCCGAGCGACCGAGAAACTGGAGCCGGCCATCGGCCAGAAACCGAACTCGGTCTCCAGTGCGATACAGCCGCTGCCCACATCGATCGCTTGAGGGATGGGGGACGAACCGCTCAGCAGACAACCGGGGAGCCGCATGATAACCACGGGCCAGCCCTTCGCCGCCGGTCCAGAGTTCACCGGGGAATCCGATCGGTACCGGGCACAGCGCAGCGTCCACGACCAGCACCTGTGACCCACCGATCGGGCGACCGATCGGCACACTGCCAGCCAGCTCTTCTAGCCTACGCATCGAGTGACAAGTGGTGAAGGTGGTATTTTCAGTCGGCCCGTAGCCATTCACCAGGCGGCCGACACCAGCTTTCAGCATGCGGCGCACATGGGGCACCGATAGGACATCCCCTCCCGCCAGAAGCTGCTGCAGAGGCTGTAGATCGGTCCGAGCTTCTTCGACCATGAGATGGAATAGGCCCGCCGTCAACCATAAGCTCGTCACCCGGTAGCGAGTGAGCTGATTCCCCAAGACTTGCGGCGACAGGACTCCTGGTGGTGCCACCACGAGTCGTCCTCCAGTCAGCAAGGCTGCCCACAACTCGAGGGTCGAGGCATCAAATGACGCTGGTGCCAGCTGCAACCAGGTCTGCTCTGGCCCAAGCTCGGCAAAGTTACATCGACGCACCAGCCGCACCACCGCTCGGTGCGGCACTGCGACCCCCTTGGGCTGGCCAGTCGAGCCCGAGGTGAACATGATGTAGGCCAGGGACTCAGACGCGGCTTGTGGGGCAACTACTCGTTTCGACTTGGCCGTATCGACCCGCCGGGGGTCGATTGAAGCCCCGTCAACAGCAATCACCGGTACTGCGAGCGCTGGCAGGGTTGGCTGCAGATCGGCATTTGTGATGATGGCCACCAGGCCGGCATCCACGGCAATGTAGGCCAGCCGTTCTGCTGGATACTCGGGATCCAATGGTACGTAGACGCAGCCAGCCTCCAACACACCAACAATTGCCACCACCAGATCGAGCGACCGCTGGAGACAAATCCCGACGCTGGCCTCGCTGCCAGCTCCAGCGTCCGTCAGCAGCCTGGCCAGGCTTTCAGCTCGTGACCGGAGTTCCTGATAACTCAGATGCTGCGCACCGAAGACCACCGCCACCGCCTCGGATCGCTCCTCCACCTGACCGTGCAACATCTCAGAGATGGTCTCGCGTTCAGGGACGATCGGTCGTGCGCAACTCCACTCCACCAAAACTTGGTGACGAGCAGCGGGCGCCAACAACGATAGCCCGCTCAACTCTCGATCCCCCCAGCGCTCACCTGCCCCAGCGGGAGGGCCGGCCTGTTCGGCCAGGCTGTAGAGCAGCGTCCGGAAGTGCCCCAACAAGCGCCAGGTGGTGGTGGCATCGAAGAGCGCACTACTCGACTCGAGATCGATCACCAATTGCCTTCCCGAACGGAACGCATGCAAGGCAAGATCGTATTTGACGCAGCTGATTGCTGGCGGTTCGCGGGTCAGTTCCAGTCTCGACCCTGCAGGCGCTTCGATATCCAGATCGAAGTTGAACACGACATTGACCAACGGTGCCCGACTGAGGTCACGGGGCGGATTGAGCTTACGGATCAAACGCACCAGGGGATACGTACCATGCTCCTGTGCGTCGAGCAGTCGACGACGGCTCGCGGCCAGGAAGTGCGAGACCGTTTCGCCAGCGTCGCAACGGCTGAGCATCGGCATCGCATCAACACAATGACCGACCAGACGATCGCCACCGTCGGGTGGGCGACGCTGCACCGGCACTCCGACGATAACCTCCGCTTGCTCAGTCCAACGGTGGAGCAACGCCGCAAATGCAGCCAGCATCGTCATGTAGAACGTCGAACCTTCACGACGACCGAACGTCTCGACCGCATCAACCAACGCTGCATTCAGTCGATACCGTTGGGAACGGCCCCGAAACGTCCGCCGCGGGGGCCGTGGACGATCGGTAGGCGGTTCGAAGACGGGTACCTGATGAGCAAAACGACCGAGCCAATATCCCTCGGCAGGGCTCGAATCCTTAGGCTCTCGATCCAGCCACTCCACATACTGTCGGTAGGGTAACGGCCGGGGCAAAAGAGCTGACCGGCCACCGCGGCCGGCGTCATAACAGGCCAACAACTCCCGAACCAGGATCGCAATCGACGCGCCATCGGCTGCGATGTGGTGGGCAGTCAACGACAGTAGATGAGCACTTGGTCCAATACGGATCAAAACAAGCCGAATCAAGTACGGGCCGTGTTCGAGATCAAACGGCTGTCCAACAATCTGCCGCACCAGTTGTCGAACCAAGGCTGGTCCTTGACTGGAGTTCGAAAGGTCGATCACCGGCAGAGCCATTGATGAAGGTAGGGCAGACGTAGGCATCGGCACAACCCGCTGGCTCTCCCCGTCCCTGTCTAAAACTGTCCGCAGGGCAACATGCCGCACGATGATCTGATGGACCGCGGCGATCAGGACCGACACCTCGAGCTCACCCTGCAGACGCAACAAAACGGTTTCGTTATATGCCATCGATGCCGACGGATCGAGCGAGACCTCCATCCGTAGCTGTTTCTGCCCTTCGGTGAGCGGGAACGGCTCACCATCCTGCGGGCTGTTCGCTGGCTCCGAGCTGGTGGAAGACCGCGCACCCTCGAAGCTGCGCCGCAGGGTGTCGAGATGTGGCAGTGCCGCCATCACCGCTGCCCGGTCGACCCCAAAGTCAATTAGACAGGCAATTTCATCGACACCGAGTGCTCGTAGGCCCTCTACGATCGGCGCACAAGTGCTGGGCGAACCGATCAGCGCGCTCGACTTCACGTAACGTTCGTAGGCCAGCTCCAACATATAACGCCGGTCATCGTCGGCTAGCTGATCAAAGTCGACCTTCAGACCCTGGGTCGAGATCAAGTTCTTCAACAGTCCCACCGACGACTCGAGATAGGCGTAAAACGGCTTCCGGGCCGTCTCTACCGCTGCCTCAGCGTCCTGGTCGACAAACGTGTGCAGCAAAACCGTCACCTGGCCGGAAGAGCTTGCATGCCCGGCATCAGCCAGAGCCTGTCGATAACAAGCGATGTTGCTGGCCAGCCCATCGAGGGTCTGTGCCATCAAGTTAGTCAGGATGCCGCAGCCCTCAGTGCCCGCTCGACGGTAGGTATCAGGGTTGTTGACCACGGTGATCCAGATCGGCAAATCCCGCCGCTGCGGCTGAGGAAAAAGACGCACCGGGACCAGCTTGCCATTGCCGTTGATCTGCTCGACATCCTCACCTCGCCATAGCCGCTGCACCGTCACGAGGTTTTCGAACATCAACTCACGATGGCGGCCGAAAGCATGCGGAGCCAAAACAAAGTCATTGGGATGCCAGCCGGAAGCGACCGACAATCCGACTCTGCCGCCGGCCAAGTTGTCGACCAGAGCCCATTCTTCGGCCACTCGCACCGGATGATGTAGCGGTAAAACGACACTGCCGGCTCGCAGCTCCAATCGCTGGGTTTCGCGGGCCAGGGCTGCTGCCAGCACCGATGGGTTCGGCGACAAGCCACCGAAGGGGTGAAAATGCCGTTCCGGGAACCAAATCGCCGCAAAGCCATGCCGATCAGCGAACTTTGCACCTTCGAACAGCAGATCGTATTTGTCTTCGCGAAATTCAGCTTTGTAGTTGCCAAAATAATAGAGGCTGAAATCGACGGGGAGGTTGGAGCGACCGCTATCGACACTCCGGTCCACAACCGGACTTGCTGCTTCAGCCGTCGTCCCTTTGGCTGCTGCCGAAGGGGCCCTGACTTCTACCAGCGACATCCCCTCGGCCAGCCCAGGTTTGAAGGCACGCCGGCCAAAAAAGCCGAGGCGTTCGTCGGAGGCTTGGGCCGCAACCCCCGCAGCCGGAGGTTGTGTCACCGCTGACTCGCCGGCTGGTACCACCGAAGTCTTGATCGCCTGCCGGCCCGGCGGAGACAAGAACCCTCCCTCACGCATAACAGTGACGGTCTCCCGTATCGCCGCCATGATCCGTTTCAAGTCGTCATCGCTGTGGGCCGTCGACAAGAAACAGTTGCGCCACTCCCAAACATAAATGCCCTTCTCCACCAAGTGATAGAAGAACAGTTCGGCATCACTTGTGAAAGTGAAGCGGAACAACGAACCACACGCCGCGATCTGAATCGGTACCTGCTCGCTCGAAAAGTACTCGTTGAGCTGCGATACAAAACGGGCACTCCGTTGATTGAGATCTCTCTGGAGCGTCGGCCCCTGCTCCGCGAGATAGCCCAGAACCGCCCGGGCTGATGCCATCGCCAGCGGATGCTGGCAAAAAGTACCGCCGAAGAACGTCGTGTCGCGCATCGGTTGCGAGTCGTCACCGAACCTCCACATGCCGCCGTCAATACCGTCCATATAGTCTGCACGACCGGCGACAACGCCGATCGGCAACCCACCGCCAACCACCTTGCCGTAGGTCGCCAGATCAGCCCTGACGTCGAAAAAAGCCTGCGCTCCGCCAAGATCCAACCGAAAGCCGGTGATCATCTCATCGAAGATCAAGGCCACTCCGGCCCCGCGGGTCAGCTGACGCAGCTGGTGCAGGAAGGCGCGAGGTTGGAGGTTGGGCCGCCGACTCTGCACCGGCTCGACGAGCACCGCAGCCAAGTCATCGGCCCGTGATGCCAGCACCTCGAGGGCACGGTCACTACCGTAGTCGAGTACCAACACGTCGCGGGCCACCGCTGGCGGCACGCCGGGAGCAACCGGAAACGACTGCGGCTGTCCATCAATCTCCTGGCCACGGATCAAGGTACCGTCCGAATGGCCATGATAAGAACCAGCGAATAGTGCAATCGTCTGCTTGCCGCTGGCAGCCCGTGACAGCCGGATCGCGGTCATTACCGCCTCGGTACCCGAATTGGTGAACGCAGCGCGTTCCATACCAGTCAGCTGACAAACCAACGCCGCCACCTCGCCGGCCAATTCGGAACGCATGCCAAGTTCGAACCCCGAGTGCAGCTGGTGTTCCAACACCGGGGTGAGGAACTCTGGACGGTGTCCGAAGAGGTGCACCCCCATGCCCATGGTGATGTCGATGTACTGGTTGCCATCGATATCCCATACCTGCGACCCGGCGGCACGCTGGCGGGCCAGCGGATAGAGCATCTCTTTGATGGCTGGGCGAAACCCCACCACCGCTCGACTGTCGGCTAGCGCTGCCCGGTGGGACTGTGCAAGCTGTTTCGACTTTGCGGTGCGACGGGTAAACCGCTCGATCAAGGCCTCGAGATGGCGCTGCTTGCGGTCATCTCGGTAACCCTCTGTTCGACGATCTCCAAGCTTCGGGCCAGCGTCCATTGACACCGCTGGGGGCTTTTGACCGGGTCTTAAGGGCCGGCTTTGGGAATGACTCGTTGCCGTGGCCTCCACAGGCGGAGGTCCGGGTCGTTCCGAAGTCTGCAGGTTGGTTGACTGGCGAGTCAATGCCGCCAGTTGCTGCGCGGCGAGGGCTTGGAACGCGTCGAGTTGGGCGTCCAAGACCCGTTGTAGGGTCGAAGCCGGGACCGACGTCGCCGTTTCAGAGGGCAACCCACTCGGGATCTTCGGGGGACCAAGGACGGATCGCTGCCTACCCCTCGTCTCCGTCGGCAGGCGTGGACTGGGTGATTCGGGGGGCAGGGGGTGGACATCTGGCAGGGCGTGGACGGCAGGCACCGATGCTACCTTGGATACCCCGCCGGCTTCGGTTGCGGCTGGGTCTTCGGCAGCCCGCACCGGTTGACTCGCCACTTGCCGACCGAGGTGATCCGCCAAGGCCGCGATGGAAGGCAGCTCCTCGAACACTTGGCGCAGACTCAGCTGAACCCCGAAGCTCTGATAGATCGTACGCAGTAGCTCAACCAACACCAACGAGTCGGACCCAAGCTCGAGGAACGACATTTCGGGATCGATCTCGCGCTGATCAATTCCGAGAATTCGGGCAACGATGGCCAGTAGCGCCCCGCTGATCTCAGCCTGACGTGGGGTCGACGGATCGTCCTGGTTGTTCATGGCTGCTCTTCTCCGGGAACGCGCCGGCCTAACGGGGACTCGTTAGCGCGGTCGCCCGAATCGACGATCGAACGCGTGCCTACTCTAGAGACGGCATCAGTGTCACCGACGGGACGTGCCGTCGAAGAGTGCGAACCGTCAACGGCACGCAGGGTGTCCAGCTGCTGTGTTACCAGCTGGTGAAACGCGTTCAGCTGACTGCCTATGGCATGTTCCAAAGTGCTGTCGACAACTTGGCTCACGGCACTCGACGGTCGACTGGGCGCTGCCGGTTCGATCTCGAAAGCTGTCTCAGCCGGTCGGACTGCCTCAAGATCAGACTCGGGACTCGCCACCATCCCCGGCGGTTTAGAAGCCTCTCCCGCGCTCGCCAGCCAGTACCGCCGATGCGCAAACGGATAGTGCGGCAGATCGACGCGAGATCGACCATAGGGACGTTCGAAACTCCGCCAGTCGACGCGCCCGCCATGCACGTAGAAACTCGCCAAGCTATCCAGGAGGATGGTCCAGGCTTCTCGCCCTTTGCGCAATGACGGCAACCACACGCCGGCTTCGGTGCCCAGACACCCGGCTGCCATCGCCAGAGTGGTCGGCTGGGGACCAATTTCGATGAAAACATCGATGTTGCGCTCGGCTAAAGTCAACATCCCATCGGCGAATCGTACGGGCTGGCGGGCATGGCGCCGCCAATAGTTGGCGTCCAGGCCTTTGCTGTCGATCAATCTGCCAGTGACATTGGACACCAACGGGGTCTGTGGTGGCGACCAGTCGATCGCAGCTGCGGCCTCTTCGAACTTGTCCAAGATCGGTTCCATCAGTTGTGAATGGAACGCACAATCGGTTTCCAATCGGCGACTCTCGATGCCGCCACGAGCCAACTCAGCCAGCGTCGCCTCGATGGCTGATGGGTCGCCCGAGATCACCACCTGCTCCGGTCCGTTGATAGCAGCGATCGAAACTCCAGGTCGAAGCGCAGATGTAACACCGGCAGCATCCGTTCGCACGGCTGCCATCACACCAGGCGGTTCCAGACTCGCCATCAGGCGTCCCCGTTCGGCCACCAACCGCACCCCTTGTTCAAGGCTGAACAGACCAGCCACACAGGCTGCGGACAGTTCGCCAAGGCTGTGCCCCATGACACAACGTGGTCTCACACCCCACGACTGCCAAACCTCGGCTAGGGCCACCTCTAGACCGAAGAGCGACGGCTGCAAACTGGCCTGGCCGGCCGCCTTCAGCCCCATCTCGTCAAGGTTGCAGAGCACATCGACGATGGAGACATCCGGCAACACCGCGTCACAACGATCGATCACCGAGCGAAACACCGGCTGCGACGCATAAAAATCTCTGCCGACACCTGCCCACAGCGATCCCTGGCCCGTCATGAGAAACGCAACTTTAGGAGGCGCTTGTTGCCGCACGCCTAGATGAAGTGTTCCACCCGTTGAGCAGGTATCAACTTCCCCCGCGGCGAAGGCCGCCAACTGACTCTGTATGATCTCGGGCGAGGACGCCATCAACGCCAGGCGGTGTTCCAGGTGACTGCGACCGGTACATGCCGAGTAACAAACGTCGGCTAGCATCGAAGCGTCAACGTTCTCGAGACGTTGCGCATAACGTCCAGCCAGCCTGCCAAGCGTTTCCCGGCTCTTGGCGGAGAGCACCAATAGCTGGCTCGGTCGCTGGCTGGTGGTAACACGCTCAGTCTCTGGTGTGCCTGAAACCGCCCTATTCTTGCCCGCCGAGCCAGGAATTGCTGCGTTGGCATCCGCAGTCGGCACCCGACTCAGGATCAGGTGGGCATTGGTTCCGCTGAATCCGAACGAGCTGACGCCGGACCACCGCTCACCGCCCGTCCGCGGCCAGGGCATCAGCTCGGTGGCAACGGCGATCGGTAGGTCATCCCAAGGCAAATGAGGATTGAGCTCTTGACAGTGAAGACTCGCCGGAAGCTCACCATGATGAATGGCCAGCGACAGTTTGAGTAGTCCAGCAATGCCGGCCGCCGACTCCAGGTGGCCAATGTTCGTCTTGACCGAACCCACCCATAGGGGTTGCTCGAGTCCTCGGCCCGGCCCAAAAGCTTCCGACAACGCCCGCAACTCGATGGGGTCACCGAGCTTGGTTCCGGTGCCATGAGCCTCGACGACGTCGATCTCCGCCGGCTCAACTCCAGCCTGTTGCAGACAGTCGCGCAACAATTCGAGCTGTGCACGCCCATTGGGTGCAGTCAAACCGTTACTGGCACCGTCATGATTGACAGCGCTGGCCCGGATCAAAGCCAACGGGCTCTCTTCGGCTGCCTGCGCTTGCTGCCAGCTCCGCAACACGACCAAGCCGCAGCCTTCGCCTCGGCCAAAACCATCAGCCGATGCCGAGAATGCCTTGCAGCGTCCATCCGACGCCAACGCTCCCATCCGGCTGAGCGCTAGACTGGTGCGCGGTGACAAGAGCAGGTTGACGCCGCCCGCCAGAGCCAGGTCGCACTCGCCAAGCCGCAAGCTCTGGCAAGCCAAATGAACCGCAACCAACGACGACGAGCACGACGTGTCGACGGCGATCGAGGGTCCGCGCAAACCCAGAAGATAGGAGATGCGCCCTACCGCAACACTCGGCATCGTACCGGTGATCGAGAACGCGCCAAGATCGGCCAGAGCGCTGGCTCCAGCCTCTCCACCATATCCACTGTCAGATAGGCCAATGAAGACGCCAACCCGTTGATCTGCAAGCTCAGTCACCGTCACCCCAGCGTTCTCGAACGCTTGCCAGGCGACCTCGAGCAACAACCTCTGCTGTGGATCCATCGCGGTGGCTTCACTCGCCGTCAGGCCAAAGAGACCCGCATCGAACCCCTCAATATCCGATAGGAACGATCCCCAGCGACTCTCGGCCGCTAACGCGGCAACACCGTCCACATCCCAGCGTTCGCTCGGTACTGCCGTCAATGCTTCGCGCCCGTCACGCAACATGTTCCAGAACGCCTTGGCGTCCGACCCTGCTCCTGGGAAACGACACCCTAACCCAAGAATCGCAATCGCTTGGGGCGCCACAGGCAACCTCGGGGCAACCGTGTGGCGGGGGGTTGGATCGTTTAGGTGGCGAGCGATCGCCCGGACGGTTGGATAGTCATACAACAGTGTTGCCGGCAGACCTGTTGCCGGCAGACCTGTTGCCGACAGACCTGTTGCTGGCAGACCTGTTGCTGGCAGGGCATGTCCGAACCGGTCAGCAAGCTCACCTGAGATCGCCACCATGTCAGTCGAACCAAGGCCGTAGTGTTCGATAATGCGGTCGACATCGATTTCGATCGGCTGGAGCCCCAACCGCTGCGCCAAGCGTTCGATCAGGAACTGTTCGACAACTTCGATCGAGCCCAACCGGTCTCTGCCGTCGAAACTCTCATGGTCCGCGACGGCTCTTGAAGCCAGGTTCGAAGACATCGCGGCGGATGATGCGATAGCCGGTTCACTCGGGTCGAACGTCGAGGCTTCGATCACCGTCAGCTCACCAGTACGATGTGCTGCCTGACATCCCCGGCGTTGTATCTTGCCACTGTTTGTTTTGGGGATCGACCGCGGAGCCACCAACACGACCTCCCGCAACGGCACTGCGTGTTCGGTCGCCACGGCTTGGCGAATCGCGTCGATCACATCGGATGCTGAGTCAGCCCCACCGTCTCGGGCCGCATCCATCTCGGCCACGACCACCACCACCTCACCTCGATCATCGTCGACTGCAAAGGCCGCACAACAGCCAGGGCGCAGGCTGGGATGGCTGTCAGTGACCGTTTGTTCAATATCCTGTGGATAGTGGTTGAGGCCGGCCAGAATGATCAGATCCTTGAGTCGACCCGTGATGAAAAGCTCACCGTTCTCGAGCACCCCAAGGTCACCGGTGCGCAGGAAAGGACCGTTACCAGTATCCGCAAGATGAGCTCCAAACGTTTCGATGCTCTCCTGCGGCCGATTCCAGTAGCCAACAGGGAGACTCGGGCTCCGGACCCAGACTTCTCCCATCTGGTCTGCTGGGCAGCGCAGCAGAGTTTCGGGATCGACGATCAAGAGTTCTTGATCCAACCAAATCCGTCCGCACCCGACGACCTGTTGGCTCGCCTCATCCAAATCCGAAACTCGCTGCCACCGCCCGTCCGCCAACGTCTGCTTGTCGACAGTTGCCACCTGGGGGGCGTCTTGGTTCCTTCCACAGCTGACAAAAACAGTCGACTCCGCAAGACCAAAGAGCGGACAGAAAGCCTCGGGCCGAAAACTACTGATCGCAAACGTCTCAGTGAAACGTTCCAACGTCGCTGCGCGCACCGGCTCCGCCGCATTCCAAGCAACCACCCAGCTCGACAGGTCCAGTCGACGGCGTTCACTGACCGTGGATTTGCGCACACAGAGCTCGAACGAGAAGTTTGGGCCACCGCTGGTATGAGCCCGAAAGTGGGAAATCGCCTCGAGCCAGCGCAACGGTCGCTGCACAAAGTCCATTGGCGACATCAGGGTGCAAGTGCAGCCCAGGTAAACCGTGTTCAAGATGTGCATGATCAGGCCCATGTCATGGGCCACAGGCATCCAGCAGACGATGTCGCTGCTCTCATCCTGTTCCCCAGCCGCTTGCAGCATCGTGAGGTTGTGGTGGAGGCTGCTATGGCGGACAGGAATACCCTTCGGCAATCCGGTCGAGCCCGAGGTGTATTGCAACAGCGCAATGTCATTCCTGTCGGCAGCTGGATCGCGCCATTCAGACCCCAAACTGATCTCGAAACTATCGGTTGCAGCCCAAACCAGCGCTTCCAGCTCAGGAATCTGCGGCAGAAGCGAGGCCGAACGACGCTGCAAGGCCGAGGTGGTCAACACGAAGCGCGCCTGCGCATCGCCGGCAATCGCCTGCATCCGTGGCAGGGACCTTCCCAATCGCGACGGTTCCGGGGGATAAGCCGGTACCGCAATCGAGCCCGCGTAAAGACAGCCCAGGAACCCGGCCATGAACTCGACACCAGGCGGGTAAAGCAGCAACACCCTTTCGCCAGCAGCATCCTGTTGTTGTAGCCAAGCACCAATCGTGCGAGCTCGCCGGTCAAACTCGCAACGGGTCAATTCTTCTCTTGTTCCGTCAACTTCTCCCGTCAATAGATGACGGAAGAGAATCTTGTCTGGCTGCGATCGGACATGCCGCCGCAGCGTCTCGACTAATGTCTCGAACGACATTCGTCCCCCCTCTAGCGCAGCCTCTAGGTGCGCTGTGGATGGTCCGACGTACTAGCTATCCTGCCGAGAATTCAGCAGGCGGCATGGGGATCTGATGGACGAATTGCATCAGAGCCACTGGACAGTGTCAATTCGCAAGACCTCTGCGCCAAAATCCAGAGCACTGCGCGCAAGCAAGATACAACGCTCAGCAGGTCGGCCGCCCAGGGATTCAGCCGTCCCTCGTCGACTTGCTAGATCCCATCCAAGAGAGCTTCGAGATCTCGGTCTGCTTGGGGCTACACCGCAGCTCCGGAACTCGCCAGCAAGCGACTACGAATCTCTGAACTGGAGATCGTGGAAGCGTTTGTAGCTACCGCCGGCTGCCAGCAGCTCGGCGTGGCTACCCTCTTCGACAATCTTCCCAGCGTCCATCACCACAATACGGTCAGCGCGCTTGACCGTCGACAGACGGTGCGCGATCACCAAGGCGGTGCGGTGCTGCATCAACGTCTCCAGGGCCTTCTGGACAAGCGCTTCGGCTTCACTATCGAGATTCGAGGTCGCCTCGTCGAGAATCAGGATCGGCGGGTCCTTCAACAACGCCCGGGCGATCGCCAACCTTTGCCGTTCGCCTCCGGACAGCTTCAGCCCGCTCTCGCCGATGATCGCATCGTAGCCATCCTCACTCTGGGCAACAAACTCATCGGCGTATCCAGCTCGGGCGGCTCGACGGACGTTTTCGAGAGACAAGTCGGAGCGGCCATAGGCGATGTTGTTGCGCACCGTATCGTTGAACAGGATCGTGTCCTGAGTGACGATGCCAATCTGGGCCCGCAGGCTCTGCAAGGTCACCTCTCGGATGTCGACGCCGTCGATGGTCACTCGGCCTTCATCAGGATCGAAGAATCGGGGCAGAAGGTTGACCAGTGTCGACTTGCCGGCCCCGGAAGAACCGACCAGTGCCACCACCTCGCCGCGGCGTATGATCAGGTCGATCCCCTTCAGAACTGCCACTTTGCCGTAGGAGAAAGAGACGTCATCAAATCGGATTTCCCGTTCGACGCTCCCCAGATCACGGGCCTCCGGCAGATCTTCAATCTCGTTGCGGACGGCCATGATCGCCGCCACTCGGTGAGCCGCCGCCAGCGACTCCTGCAACACCAAGTTCACTTTGTTGAGCTTGCGGACCGGATCGTAGAGCATCAGCAGATTGGTCAGGAATTGCACCACCTGGGACGGCGTGAGCTCACCGTTGCGCACTGTGTAGCCCGCATACACGATGAATGCACCGGCCCCTAGAGCTGCCAAAGATTCCACCACCGGACTTGAAGCATAGGTCAGCAACTGGGCCTTGAGCTTCACTTTCAGGTGCCGCCGAGTAGCTTGACGGAAGCGCTCCAGCTCGAAGCCTTCCATGCCGAAGGCCTTGACCACTCGGTGACCACGTACTGCCTCCGATACCAAATTCGAGATCTCGGCCAATCGCTCTTGGCTGCGATGACTGGTCTTGCGCATCCCCTTACCGAACCGGACGATCGGATAAAACACCGCCGGCACCAGAACCAGGCAGACCAGAGCTAGTTGGAAATGAGTCGACAGCAGGAACCACACCAGCAGCAAGAGCGTCACGCTCTGCTGAAACAAGTCGAGCAATCGATTGGTGATCGCGTTCTGCATCACCGAGATGTCATTCCCAACCCTGCTGATGAGCTCACCCGAAGGATGCTGAGAGTAGAAGGTCGACGACTGGTGCAGAATCCGTTTGTAGAGATCGTTGCGAAGATCGTTGGTGGCACCTAAACCGATGATCTGAAAGAGGTAACCGTTGGAAAAGGCCGCCAGGCTGCGCAGCAGAAAGACCACCACGAACACCGTTGGGATAAACCACACAACGTTCCCAGGATCAACCCCTAAAGCGGCCTGCAATCGCTCCAACAACGCATCGAAGAAGGCGTCGAGATCAATCTGCACACCAAAGGTCTCTTCGAACCAAGTCGGTTCGGCCTCTTCGCCATTGTCGGCGGCCAGCGCCGCAACACCGCCAAGATCACTCTGATCGGCCTGGAGCACTTCCGACAGAATCGGCCGGAAAAGAGCCAATAACGTGACCGTCGACACGGCAAAAACCATGGTCGACGCCACCGCCAGAACCACCCAGGGCGAATAATGCCGGAAATAGTGCCATAGGAAAGCCCCGATGCGCACGCTTTCGTCTTCCGGCAGCGAACGCTCCGGCTTTTCCCGCAAGGCGGATGGCTCTCCACTCATGGAGTAGCGATTGGGGGGCCCGAAGGGAAGAAATACATCAACCAGGCGAGGGCGAGGCCACCACCAACCATGCCAAGGAAGATGCGAAGAAACAACTTGGCTTGCTCTCGCTTGGTCCGCCGCCACAGCAGCGCAAAAAAGAGGCTCACCAAAGCAGCATACGTAGACATGAGGAGAAAGTGCGTCATGGTCAGGCTTTGTGACCGTAGGCGATATCCCAGCTATCTAGGATCAGCAGTAGGTTCATCAATCCGGCGGTGAGAATAAAGGCGCTACCGTACTCATAACCGGCCGCATCCACCGATCCTTCATAGCCAAAAATGAAGCGCAAACACAGATACGGCAATCCGCTACCCAGGCAACCCAGAGTCGCCAGGACATTGAGCGGCGAGCCTGAAAATACCCAAGGCAGCCGGCCGTCCAACTGTACTCCGATCGCTAACGCAGCCAAGACCAAACCCATAAAAGCCAGGGCCCGGGGCCGACGCCTCAGGTAGAAATGACCGGCACCAGGCAACAGCCACGCCACCAATGCGGCGAGATAAGGGTTACCGGTCTTCGCCGCTAGGGCGGGGTCCGATTTACCGGCCACAAGCTACTCCTTCGCTCGAACGTCAGGAGTTCAAGAGCCCTTTTAGCTCCTTGCCCGGCTTAAAATACGGAATACGTTTCGCCGGGACATCAACCTGCGCCCCAGTTTTGGGATTACGGCCGATCCGCGGCCCGCGGTTTCGGATGCGAAAGCTTCCGAAACCGCGCAGCTCAATCTTGGAACCGAGGCGGAGAGACTCGACAATGCTCTCAAAGACGGTATTGACGATGATCTCGGCGTGCTTCTTCGTCAGTTGCGTCATGCCGGCAACTTCTTCTACCAACTCAGCTTTGGTCATTGCGTCCCGGACTGGCAAAGTCTTATCCCTCCACACTCGATTCACGTTGCAGAGCGAAACTCGCTCTAAGAGTTTTCCTTGTTATCTGCAGCTTCGGAGTCTGGCTCTTCAGCGGCAGCTTCCTCGGCAACCTCTTCGGCAGCTTCCTCAGCAGCAGCTTCCTCGGCCACCTCTTCGGTAACTTCCTCAGCAGCAGCTTCCTCGGCGACCTCTTCGGTAGCTTCCTCAGCAGCGGCTTCCTCGGCGACCTCTTCGGTAGCTTCCTCAGCAGCGGCTTCCGCGGCGACCTCTTCGGTAGCTTCCTCAGCAGCGGCTTCCTCGGCAACCTCTTCGGTAGCTTCCTCAGCATCCTCGGCAGCAGCAGCTTCCTCGGTCGCTTCTTCGTCGCCATCCATCATCAGCCCACTCTTGGCAAGTCGCTCGGCTTCGAGCTCCTCGATCTCATGAGCTTCCGGCTGCGGCACACCACGCATCGTCAAGCCGACTTTCTTGTCGTCTTCTTCGATACGAAGAATCCGTGCAGAAACCCACTCGCCGACCGCGAAGTGATCTTCCAGCTTACCGCTGGGCAAATCGATTTCGCTGATGTGTGCCAAGCCTTCGAGACCCTGATAGATGTCGATGAAAAGGCCAAAGTCCGTGACGTTGACCACTTTGCCGTCAAGGGTGTCGCCGACGTGGAACTCGTTGGTGAAGTTGTCCCACTCGTTGGGCAGGAATTCCTTGATCGACAGCGAAACCCGTTGGTTGCCGACATCGATGTTGGTGATCCTGGCCTTGACTTGGTCACCCTTCTTGAGCACCTCACTCGGGTGCTTGACCCGCTTGGTCCAGCTCATATCGGAGACGTGGATCAAACCATCGATATCTTCGGTGATCTCAACGAAGGCACCAAATTCGGTCAAGTTGCGGACTTTGCCGTCGATGATGCTGCCGACCGGGAAGGAATCCGCCAACTCTTCCCACGGATTACGTTCGGTCTGCCGCAACGACAAGCTGATGCGCCGATTGCCCATATCGAGCTCGGAGACGATCGCCTGGACTTCGTCACCAACATTGAGCAACTTCGAGGGGTTGACCACTTTTTTGGTCCAAGACATCTCGCTGACATGAATCAGCCCTTCGACACCCTCTTCGATTTCGACGAACGCGCCGTAATCGACCAAGCTGACGACCTTGCCGTCGACCCGGGAGCCGATCGGATACTTCTTGTCGACCAGCGTCCAAGGATCTTCGCTGCGCTGCTTGTAACCCAGAGACACGCGTTCGGTCTCGGGATCGAACTTGAGAATCACGATCTCGACATCGTCGCCGACCGAGAAGTGCTCCGAAGGATGGTTGACGCGACCCCACGAAATATCCGTGATGTGCAGCAAACCATCGATACCACCGAGATCGATGAACACACCGTAGTCGGTGATGTTCTTGACCACACCTGGTAGGCGAGCACCTTCGACCAACTTGTCGAGAGTCTCGGCCTTCTTCTTGGCAAATTCCTTTTCGAGCACAGCTTTACGCGACAACACGATGTTGTTGCGGCGCCGATCAAGGCTGATGACTTTGAACTCGAGTTCACTGCCACGCAGCGACTCGAGGTGCTTGACTGGTTTGATATCGACCAAAGATCCAGGCAGAAAGGCTCGTAAGCCAACATCGACCGTTAGACCACCCTTGATGCGATCGATCACCCGCCCGTGGATGATGAGTCCTTCCTTGTAGGCGTTCTCGATATCCTGCCAGATCCTCATCCGCTCGGCCTTGATCTTGGAGAGCAGCACGTGGCCCTCCTGATCCTCGGTCTTCTCGAGCAAGACGTCGACCTTGTCACCGACGGCGACGTGGATCTCGCCAGCCGCGTCGGCAAATTCTTGAATCGGGATCAGCCCCTCGGACTTATAACCAACATCGACCACGACCTCACCGGAATTGACCTCGACCACTGTACCAGTGACGATTTCACCTTCCTCGAGGTGGCGCATGCTCTCATCGTAGAGGGCGACGAGCTGCTCGTAGTCCAGCTCGGCATCGTCGGCCAGCATGATGCTAGCCTCGGTTATCGTCTCGTCGCTCTGTTGTTCCATGCCTCACGAACCTCCTTGTTAACGGGAATCAGGCACACAACGCGCCTGTTACTGACTGCTTGCGGGGAAAGAGATCTCGGAGTGAGCTACTCCGCTAGTGACTTCGGGATGTGGCCGATCGCGCAGCTGGGGGATGTAGACGTTTTTAGAGAGGCGCGCGGCTGAAGCGGCGATAGCGGATAGCTAAGTGTTTGAGAACTCGGGCCTTGCAGTATAGGAGGGACGCCACAGGGTGTCAACTCTTTTTGCGGCGCTAGAATCCGCGGTCGATCAGCCTCGATTACTGCCCGTGGGCGCCTGCAGCAGACACCTCGAGAGCAGCTTTGATCTCACCTCGAACCGACGGGTCGGACTGGTCCATCAAAGCTTGTTTTAGCGCTTCCCTGGCGGCGGTACCACCGATCCGCCCGAGAGCCCAGGCCGCATGTCGACGCAGGCACAACGAGTCGTCCCCCAGAACATCGACCAAGGCTGGAACATAACGCGCTTCACCGCGGTTGCCCATCACGACCGCTGCGTTGCGACGCAATCCCTCGAGTTTAGGCCGCTTCATCGGACTGACTTGGAAACGCTCGACAAAACCCTCTCGATCGAGCCGCAGCAGCCCGATGAGATCGAGCTCCGCACGCTGCGGCGGCAACCGCAACAACGGATGGTCCCCGGCTAGCGGTTTGCCGGATCGCGGTCGATCGTTCCAAGGACACACCTCTTGGCAGATGTCACAGCCGAAGACCCAATCACCGATCATGTCCCTGGCTGGCTCGGGCAGATCACCGCGATGCTCGATCGTCCAGTAGCTGATACACCGGTTGGCGTCGAGGCGATAGGGCTCGACGAGGGCTCCCGTCGGGCAGGCTTCGAGGCAGCGACTACACTGCCCACAGAGGTCGGCCCCAAGCTGTGGAGGCGAGGTTGATTGTATTGAACGTGCCTGGACTGAGCCTGCCGGGCTGGATGTGGCTTCGCGAGACCGGATACCTTCAGCCGGGGATTCCTCACCGACCAAGTCGAGGGTCAGCAATAGCTCGCCGAGTAAGAACCATGATCCCCAGTCACGATCCAAGAGTTGGGTATTTTTCCCCTGAGACCCCAGTCCAGCGCGGGCCGCCAACTCACGTTCGAGGATCGGTCCGGTATCGACATAGGGACGGACACCACAGTCCGGAAACGCTTCGAGGATACGTCCGCTGAGGGACCGAAGCCGTTTGCCCATCACATCGTGATAATCCCGGCCACGAGCATACCGTGCCACCCGTGGCCACAGATCGCCGGTCGGCTCGTCTTGGCCGATCAACGGGTGATACTGCAACGCGACGCAGAGCGCTGACTTTGCGCCGTCCAGCAACCGTGCCGGGTGCTCGCGCAACTCGACACGCCGGGCGATCCAATCCATGTCGGCATGTTCGCCGCGCTCGAGCCAACGCCGCAGTGGCTGCCCCTGCTCCGAAGGCTTGAGGGAAGCGACCCCAGCACGATCGAACCCGGCCTCGCGCGCCCAACCTTCCAGCAACTTGGCGGTTTGCCGCGGATCCGTCATCCGGTGCTCGACCGGCGGCGCTCCCGTCCAAGGTCGATCTCGGTCGCCATCTGCTCGACGATCTCGGCGACACTGAGGTCCGACGTATCGATCGGATGGTAGCTCTCGTCACAGACCAAAGGAGACACTTCGCGGCCGCTGTCGCGAGCATCTCGCGCCTCGATATCGTGCAAAACATCACCTAGACTCGCCGCCTGCCCTGCCGCCAAGAGCTCGGCATGCCGACGCTCGGCACGGACTTCCGGGCGAGCATGCAGGAAAAACTTGTGTGGCGTGTGCGGAAACACCACCGACCCAATATCGCGTCCCTCGACCACCGCACCGTAACGCGCCGCGGTCTGACGCTGCACCTCGACCAATCGCTGCCGGATCTCGGGATGAACCGAGATCTTGGAGGTGGCATCCGAGACTTCCTGCGTGCGGATACGTTGGCCAACCGGATGAGCACCGAGCAACACATCGAAGCCACCATCCGCCGTCGGCCGAAGCTCGAGTTCAGCCTGGGCTGCAGCCTCCAGCACAGCTACCCGATCTTCGAGATCGACGCCGTGCTCCAAGACCTCGAGGGCCACGGCACGATAGGTCGCCCCGGTATCGAGCACAGGCACCCCTAATCGGGCAGCCAGCTGACGAGCGACCGTACTCTTGCCAACGCCCGAGGTGCCGTCGATCGCGACGATCAACGATTCCGGCTCAGCCACGTCCGCCACGCTTAGGACCGCCGCGTGAAGGGCCGCCGCGTGAAGGGCCACGTGCTGATCCGCCACTCTTGGGGCCGCCACGCGATGGACCGCCTCGTTTAGGGCCGCCACGCGATGGACCGCCACTCTTGGGCCCGCCTCGTTTAGGGCCGCCGCGTTTAGGGCTACCCGCCGCTGAACCGCCTCGGGCCGGGCCAGCTTGTTTAGGTCCACCTCGCTTCGGCCTGTCGGTCCGACCGGCTCCGCCCACCGAACCGTCACTCGATCTGCGTTGTGACGATCGGCC
The DNA here is from genome assembly GCA_029263395.1 of Acidobacteriota bacterium. Lineage (GTDB taxonomy): Bacteria > Acidobacteriota > Thermoanaerobaculia > Multivoradales > J023 > JAAELT01. The sequence goes on from JAJCXO010000010.1 coordinate 74,465, forward strand.
GGCGGGTGCACTACCGCGGGCCGACCGTTCCTCTGTCCGGCCGCCTGGTCTCGCCTTACTGGTGTCGGCAGGCCGTCCGGCCGAACTGTCGGTCCGTCCGACCGACTTGCCGCTCCGTCCTACCGGCTTGCCGGTCCGCTTGACGCCGATCGACTTGCCACCCGTCGAGAAACGCTTGATGGACTTACGGCGATCAACCTTCTTGGCCGTCCGCTCGCGCAGCAGATCAACTTCCCGCTCCGTCAACTCACGCCAACTGCCTCGCGATAACCGCGGATCCGTCAGCGGTCCGATCGCAACTCGCCGCAAACGATTCACCGGATGACCGATCCGAAAGAACATCTCCCGGATCTGGCGGGTCCTGCCTTCCCCCAACTTCACCGTCCACCACGAGTTGAGAACGCTTTCCCGGCGCCCAGCCGGTGGCGTCTTCGAGGCCACAAAAGCCGGTGCTGTCCGCCTACCGAACATGACGACCCCTTGGCGCAGCCGCTCGATGTCCGAATCCTTGGGGCGCCCTTTGACTTTGGCCTCGTAAGTCTTGATGCAGCCGTAACGAGGGTGCGCGATGTGGTGCGCCAACTCCCCGTCGTTGGTGAGGATCATTAATCCTTCGGTTTCATAGTCCAGGCGCCCAACCGGCACCAAGCCTTTGCGCAATCTGGGCGGCAGCAGATCGAGCACCGTTGCTCGTCCTTCCGGGTCCGACAGCGTTGAAACACAACCTGCCGGCTTATTGATCAATAGATACCGGCGCTCCGCGACCGAATCACCAATTCGCTTGCCATCCACCTTGACGGCATCCCGCTGGAGATCAACCCGTTGGCCAAGAGCCGCCAGCTGACCATTAACTGTGATCCGGCCCTCGCGGATCAGATCTTCAACTTGCCGCCGAGAGCCCATTCCAACCCGGGCCAGTACTTTCTGTAGTCGTTCGTCGCCGTCCGCTGGTGAGTCCTGATCCGTCATGTCTCGTCCTCTACCTGCTGCACGTCCGAGGCGCCTTCAGTGCTGCCGACGTCCGGCTCCACTCCGTCCGGAGCCTCGAGCTCTGTCGTTTCCGTCGTCGAATCATCATCACCGCCGGCTTCGACCTCGTCTGCTGGCTCATCCATCGACGGCTCATCCATCGAAGCCTCTTCAGTCGAAGCCTCATCCATCGGCAGTTCCTCTAAGCCAGTCTCGTCGGGTTCGTCTACCTCGGCGGCTGCCTCGGCGTCGGAAACCACGGCATCAGCCTCTGAGTCGTCACCGTTTCGGTCGTCAGCTGTTGAGTCGTCGGCTGTTGGATCGTCGGTTTCCTCCGCATCAACAGCGATCTCATCAGTAGCCGGTTCGTCGGCCACCGGCTCGGCGGGGTCCAACGCTTCGACCTCCACCATGTCCTCGGCTTCCTCAGCGGCCGCACGCTCCTCTTCAATCTCCTCGGCTTCAGCCTGATCGAAGGCCTCATCCTCCTGGGCTGCAAGTTCTGCCGCCTCGCGATCGGCCTGCTCTTCGGTATCCGGTTCGGCGGGTCTCGACCCAGCCTCCGTATCGCCACCAAACAGCTCCTCGAATTGCTCCAGGGGTGGCAGTTCCTTCAACGTACTCAGACCAAAATGCTGCAAAAACTCCCGCGTCGTAGCGTAGAGGAACGGCTTACCGATCACTTCCTTGCGACCGGCAATGCGGATCAGGCGACGCTCGAGCAACTTCTTCAACACTCCCGAAGAGTTGACCCCACGCAGTTCCTGGATCTCGGGCGCCGTCACTGGCTGGCGGTAAGCGATGATCGCCAACGACTCGAGCCCTGGCATGCTCAACTTGTTGGTCCCGGTCACTTCGAAGAAGCGTCGCAGATACGAATGTAAATCGGGCCGTGATACCAGGCGCAGACCTCCTGCCGCCTCGTCGATCATGACCCCACGCGAGGTTTCTTCGCGATAACGCTCGATCACAGCCTCGAGTGCCTCGGCGGCTGCTTCGCGCTCGTCTTCGTCGAACACCTCGAGCAACTTGGCACGAGATACCGAGTCGTTGGACACGAACAGAATCGCCTCGACGACTGCTTCCATTTCTTGCCGATCGGTCATCCTTGAATCGCCTCTAACTCCGTAACATCGATCTCGCGAGTGGTGCGATAAAGCAACACCGAGCCCTGAGCAGTCTGGTGCAGCCGCACCAGGTGCAACTTCGCCATCTCGAGCACTGCGAGGAAAGCTGCAATCGCTTCCCGCCGACAAGATAGCAACCGCATATCTTCAATCAGATCAAAGGGTCGTCCAGCCAATAACGCGGTCATCAAGCGGTCGATCTGCCGGCGCACCGTGAACACCTCACTCGGCAAAATGATCGGCTCGGGATTTTCGCGCTCGAAACGTTCGAGCACAGTCTTGAAAGTGCGCAACAAATCGAACAGCGAGAGTTCGCTGAGATCCATCTCTGGGGTATCTTCCTTGGCGATTCGCCGAATCTCGTCACTCTGCCGAGGCCACATCCCACGACGTTGGCTATCCACCTCCGCCAAAGTCTGAGCCGCCTCTTTCAGGCGGCGATACTCGAGCAGACGAGCGACCAGATCTTCCCGTGGATCTTCAGTGATCTCTTGACCATCGAGGGCCTTGGGATTCGGCAGCAGCATCTTCGACTTGAGGTGGATCAAATAGGAGGCGGTGTAAATGTAGTCGCCGGCAATATCCAGGTTGAGCTCCTCCATCAGTTCCAGATATTTGTGAAACTGATCACAAATGATCGCCACCGGGATATCGGTGATCTCGACCTTGTTGACTTTGATCAAATGCAACAACAGATCGAGCGGTCCTTCGAAGATCGGCAAACGAACCTGCCAGTCTGCGGGCAAGTCGCTGTTGGGAAGCAGAGTGCTAGCCATAGATAGGATGGATCATCAGGTAGGGAACAGAAGACGAGCACCAGCGCTCTGGAGGATGGCGGAATCTAATCGACTGGAGTCGATGATAGCAAGCGTGGCCAGATGCCACGGCTGAGCTGGCTCAGCTAAGTAGCGTGGAAGATGGTCTTGATGAGACCAAAACGGACCTCGTCGCCGTCCTTGAATTCCACCGGCAGGCCGGTTTCCACCCGCTCACCGTTGACGAACGTGCCGTTCATCGTGCCGATTTCCTCGCGCACGTAGAAGCGTTCATCACGCCGGAAGATCTTGGCATGGCGACGGCTGATCGAGCGTTGCGAGTCCGCAGGAGTGAGGTCGATGTCCGGATTGATCCCGGTCACCGGGTCCCGACGCCCGACCGAAGTCTCCTCCCCCGCCGCAAGAAAAAACTCGATGCTCGAGGAATCATGGACCAGTTTCTCGGTGCCGGCCGTCCTGCGCGGCTGGTTGTCGGAAGTCGGCATTTCGGGAGCTTGACTCTCCTCAGAACCCAGCGCCTCGCGCAGCCGCATGTCGGTCTCACGCAGCCGCCGCGACAGCTTGCGCATCATCCGCACCGCAATCTCCGGATTGCGGCGCAGCATCTGATCGAAGGTCGAACCGTTGATCTCGAGCAATCGACAGGGGCTGACGGCCCTTACTGTCGCGGTGCGCGGCAGATCTTCGAGCACCGACATTTCACCGAAGAAGTCCCCCTGACCGAGCACCGCCAATTGTTGCTCACGCCCTTTGTAGCGCTTCAGGATGGCAACCTTGCCCTCCTGGACAATGTACATCTCGGTTCCAAGGTCACCTTCTTCGAAAACCACGTCATCGACAGCAAACTCGACCGAAAAACTCGGGTTGCTACTTTTGGGTTTTGTCGTCTTGAAGACTGTTTTGACCATGAAGTGGATCCGCTACAGTAGATTGACCAACCGTCAGCTCGCAGGCACCAGGATCTAGCCGTGCCCAAAGCCCCAGTGGCAGAGTCAAATTTGGACGCGCATGACCGGCGGCAAGTCCCCAAGCAAGTGACCACGGAAAACTCTCCGCCTCGACTTGAAGCTGCTGGACAAGGGTCGCTTGCGAAGCGCCGATCGAGTCCTCGCAATCTTCACCTTCCAAGTGGCCCGCGACCACACCTTTCAACTGTGTCAGATTACCTGACAGCCGGAGATGGGTCAACATTCGGTCGAAACGATACAACGGTTCGCCCAGGTCTTCCAGAAAGAGAATCGCGCCTTCGAGATCGGGCATGTAAGGTGTCCCCAGAGTGGCCGTCAGCATGCTCAAACAGCCGCCCATCAGCGGCCCCTCGACAACGTTCCCCGAAGTCTCACAGCAGATCGGGAACCGAGCCGGGAACATCCCGCTGAGCGCCATCTCGAAACTGGTCCATTCATCCTCCGTCAGCCCACGGGCAAAATCAGCCGCCACCATCGGACCATGAAAGGCGACCAAGCCGAGCCGAGCAACGATCTGCAGCAAGAAAGGCGTCAAGTCCGAGTAGCCGACGTATGCCCGCGGATGTCGCGCCAACAGCCCCCAATCGATCTCCGGCAAAATGCGGGTCACGCCGTAGCCGCCTCGGGCAAATACAATTGCACTCAGGCTCTCGTCCGCCGCCAGCTCGTGAAATGAATCGAGCCGTTGCTGGTCACTACCGGCGAACAATCCACATTGGCTGCCGAGATTCGACGCTTCGACCGGCTCGTAACCGTAAGCAGCCAATGCGGCTAGCCCCGTTGCGAGCCGCTTTGGATCCACCTTGCCCGACAGCGCCGCAACGCCAATCCGATCCCCAGTACGCACCGGTGGCGGCAGTGTGACAGGTGACATCATGGCGTTTTGACTAGATAGATCCCGTCCAATACCACGTCGAGAGCTCGGTCGGCCTTGTGGGCTACGCCGCAGCTCCAGAACTCGCCGGATCTGTTACGAGAAGCCCAAGCCCTTTTGATGCTATCGGATACGAGATGCGAACAGGTGCGAAGCTCAAACATGCTCGCTGCTTGCTCGCTCCACAAGACCTCCCTCGCTGAGCCGAAAATGGCTGCGCAACTCGCCTGGGCGCCTTAAGTTCATACAGCCCCAGTGGTTACGATAGTTCGGAATGCTAGGATCGATTCTCTTGCTCATACATACTCGCTGCGTGCTCGCTCCACAGAGGGCTCTCAGGGAGGCGAGAAACGAGTTTCTTTAGATGCACCAAAGATAGTTCTGGGAGAGTTGGCTGCTGGAAGGCTATTGGGAGATAAATGTCGGAGAGCTCCGTAAGCCGGATCCTGTATCCCGGCGAACCGGGATGACGGTCATTCCTCTACGACCGACGTTGCCGTCGGCCTCTAGCGACCTACCCGGAGACAGTCGTGACCGCAAGCGACCACGGGCGGAACGGGCGATCCGCGAGTCTGCCCCCCTATTTGGTCTTGCTTCGCATGGGGTTTACCGTGCCTTTCCCGTCGCCGGAAAAGCGGTGCGCTCTTACCGCACCCTTTCACCCTTACCTGGTGCGAACACCAGGCGGTCTACTCTCTGCTGCACTTTCCATCGCGTCACCGCGCCTCGTCGTTAACGAGCATGCTGCCCGTGGAAGTCCGGACTTTCCCCCCTCCCGTGCTGTCTTCAGTCCAGACCGTATCCAGTCGAAACTGTCTTCAGTCGAACTATCGCCAGCAGGGACGGCGACCGTCCTGAGCTCTCCGACCCACTCAGTCTACCCTCCGACACGCCTCGCGTGTCGAAATCGCGCACGATTAGTTCTTTTCGCCACGGCTGAACAGATTGCGGAAGCCGCCGGTCTTAGAGCCCGCGCTGACCAGTCCCGGGCCCAGGCGATCCAGACCGAGGCGCGCCTCGACATTCTCCGGCATCACCTGGAGCGCCGCCCGGTATTGATCCCGCGACTCCTGGACGAGGCCCATCTGCTCCAGCAGCTGCCCAAACCCGACTCGGATACCAGCATCGTCCGAGTCCAGTTCGATGGCTCGACGGTAACTCTCGACCGCATGACGATGCCAGTTCGGATTCTTCGACTGAGCCAATCCGAGTCGCGAATAATATTCTGGCTGCGGATCCATCCGCGTCGCTTCCTTGAGCAGATCAACCGCCAACGAAAAATCCATCTGTGACAAGCAGCTCGCTGCCCGCCGGAAATTCTGTCGTGCGATGTCGCGCTTCTCCTCTTCGCGCTGCGCCCGATCGACAATCACCTGGACATGGACGCCGGCCACCGTGTTGTAACTGGCACGACGCCGAGGGTCCGACAACGTCAAATAGGCTTCGGTGGCTTTCTCGAACAGCACTCTCGACGCGACATCTTTGCCCTCCAACCCGAGGCTCACAGCATGGGATGGGTGAACAATTCTCGCCAAGCGACTGTAAGCGCCAAACACGTCGTCGCCGGTCGCCTTGGGATCGATCCCCAGCAGCTGATAGAAGTCCATCTGGCCGAGCCGACTCAACAAGTCGGCGAGGCGTGCACGATGAGTCGACGGATCGAGCTCCACCGGCGACGACTTCAAGTCTTCGGCAATCCGATCAGAAAACTGCTCCAACAACCGCGGCGACAACACTTCGTGTCCCCATTCGGGGCTCGGGGTGGTGGGGCCGGGAGGTCCGGTCACCAATCCCACCGACCACAGGCGGGTCAAACCGCGTAACAGCGACAGGCGGTCGCCTTTGGCACCACGCAGCAAATCCGCCGGGGTTGCAGGCTGCGCCAGGGTCACCAACACCTTCGCCATGTTGGACTCGAGGCCCGGTAGCTGTTTCAAGGCCGGGGTCTCGTCGCTGGAACGCAACAACACGGCGTCCCCCCCCAGGCGTTCGATCAACTGGATCTCGTCGCAACCATGAACCGCTACTTCCTGCACGAAGTGCACCGTCGGCAACGGACCGATGAGCTCAACCACCAACGCGTGCTCGCGGCGAAACTTGGCCTGCACCTCCGGAAAAGGACAGAGCTCCGCGGCGAGCGATTCCATGGCGTGACCGAGCTCGCTGTCACCGGCCGACCGTTTGTCCCCAACCGCCGCCAATAGCGGACTGATCTTCAATGCCGTCGGATCATCGCGGTCTAGAAAAAGCTCACCTCGACGAAAGAATAGGCACGCCGGTTCTTCGGCGACGTCGACCTCCAAGAGACCGGTGAGGCGCTGCAAGTAAATCGACCGCACAACTCCCGCAAAGGTGTCAGTGGTGGTCGCGGCGGTTGTGATTCGATCCATCGGTGGGCTTTTCCGTGGTTGGCCAACGCCCTGACGGGCGGTTCGATCTCCCGACATCTCTCAGCAGGTGGATGCGGCCAAGAGAATCATCGGAAAGTAGGATGCTTTCGGGCCAAGTCGCTCGCAGGCTCTACACCGAGAACGGCGAAACTCGGAAGCGCAAGATTAAGGACCAGGTGAAAATATCACACTTTCGACAAAGCCGGAGTCCGCCCAGCGGACTCGTCGGCAGCAGCTTCCTCCGCTGCGCTGGCCACCAATTGTTCGTGGACCGAACTGCCAACCCGTGCCCCCAACACCTCCTGCAGCTCGGCGAGCGTCGCCAACTCGACGCCAGCGAAGCTTCCGAACCGGCGCAAGAGCAATTTGCGACGACTAGCACCCACCCCCCGCAGCGCGTCGAGTCGACTGCGAAACGTCCGTGCCTTACGTCGCCGACGATGGCGCGAGACTGCAAACCGATGCGCCTCGTCTCGCACCTCTTGTAATAGTTGTAAGCCACCATCGTGGCGTGACAGCCGCAACGGCTCCGGCTGCTCCGGCAGATAAATCTCCTCCTCGCGTTTTGCCAAGCCGACCACCCGCGTCTCCTCGACGCCGAGAACCGCCAGCGCCTCCAGGGCAGCATTGAGCTGACCACGGCCGCCGTCGATCAGGATCAGATCCGGCATCGCACCCACTTCGTCGAGCACCCGTCGATAGCGGCGCTCCACTGCCTGGCGCATGGAAAAGAAGTCGTCGGGCTTGTCGAGCCCCTTGATGTTGAAACTCCGGTAGTCCGACTTTCGCATCTTGCCGGCTTCCCACACCACCAATGACGCCACCGTGTCGGACCCCTGAAACGTCGAAATATCGAAGCCTTCTATGCGCTGGGGTGGATCGGCGAGCTCGAGATGTTCCGCCAGGGAACGGGCCGCCACAGCCCCACGGCTCTCGGTCCGAAACCGCCGTTTGAACGCCAGTTCGGCGTTGCGCATGGCAAGCGCCACCCGATCAGCCTTGGGCCCACGCGACGGCATGCGGACATAAACCCGTTCCTCTTTGCGCTCGGACAGCCAGATGATCAACGGCTCCTCACCATCGATCGGTGTCGGCAAGTGGATCTCCTTGGGGATGAACGTCGTGACGTCATAAATTTGCGGTAGGACCTCAGACAGTAGGCGTCCGGCATCAACCTCGTCCTGCCCCTCCCAGAACAGTTCCCGCCGATCGAGCACCTGGCCACCGCGCATCACCAAAATGGTCACCGCCGCGTTCCCCCCGGCCACCTTGATCCCAAAAATATCGACATCCTCGCCGCGTACTGACGACAACTTGCGACGCTGGCTGATACCTTCGATCTCCGCCAACAGATCGCGCAACCGAGCTGCCTCTTCGAATTCGAGCTTGTCCGATGCGTCGCGCATCTGCTGTTTGAGCTCGCGATACAACCGATCGTTGCGGCCCGAGAGGAAAAGTTTGGCCTGCTCGATCGCTTCACTGTAGGCCTGATGGGTCGTCAACCCGTCGACGCAGGGGCCCAGGCAACGATGCATGTCATAGTAGAGACAAGGTCGCGGCAACTTGCCGTCGATCGGGATACGGCAGATCCGCACCTGAAACAGCTTCTGCACCAGCTTGATCGCCTTGCGCGCCAATCCGCCCGGCAAAAACGGACCAAAATACTCCGCACCATCGCGCAGAATCCGCCGGGTGAAGACAATCCGCGGGTAATCGTCACGCATCGTCAGCTTGAGGTACGGGTAGGTTTTGTCGTCCCGTAACTGGATGTTGAAGCGCGGCCGCTTATTCTTGATCCAGGCGTTTTCCAACCCCAACGCCTCGGCCTCGGTATCACTCACCAAAAAGTCGAGCTGACGCGCCTCGGACAACATCGCCCGGATGCGAGCTTCGGGGTGTTCACGCAGGTAACTCAGCCCGCGCTTGCGCAGCGACTTGGCCTTGCCCACATACAACGCCTTCTTCTTCGCATCGCGGAAGATGTAGATGCCGGGCCGATTCGGCAGCTCACGGATACTCTTCTCGACCTGGGACGCGACCATGGCGTGGGCTCCAAAGGATTTGAAGGTTGCCACCGACAGCCAGCGGCAGGCGTGCGAAGCATAACCCGAGTCGGCTGCTACACTCGCCGATCTGAAATCGATCGCGTCCACCCACGGATCGCTCCGGCTCACCAAAGACGCCCAACCGCACCAGAGAGCTTCACCACTATGGCCGCAGCTACCGTCTCCCCCGCAGCTACCGTCTCCCCCGCAGCCACCGCCTCTCCCTCAGCTACCGCCTCCCCGTCAGCCGCCACCTCTCCCTCAGCTGGTGCCGGCCCTGAGCGTAGTTTCCTGATCACCGGCGGTGCCGGTTTCATCGGCTCGCATCTGGCAGATCGCCTGCTCGAACTCGGCCATCGTGTCCTGCTCCTGGACGACTTGAGCACCGGCAGCCAAGACAACATTGCCCACCTGCTCCATCATCCGCGTTGCCACTTCGCACGCTGCGGTCTGGAGCACAAAACCGTACTCGACCGGCTGATGTCAGAGGCTGATAGTGTCATCCACCTGGCAGCGGCGGTTGGCGTCAAGCTGATCGTCGAGCAGCCGGCGCACACCATCCAAACCAATGTCTTCAGCACCGACGCAGTGCTCGAGGCCGCGCTGCGTTACGGCTGCCAAGTGTTCCTGGCGAGCTCGTCCGAGGTTTACGGCAAAGGTGTCCGCGTGCCCTTCCACGAAGATGACGACGTGGTGCTCGGTGCCTCCCGCCACAGCCGCTGGGCCTACTCCGCCAGTAAAATGGTCGACGAGTTCCTAGGCCTCGCCTACCATCATCAACATGGCCTCGACGTCATGATCGGCCGCTTCTTCAACACCGTCGGCCCGCGCCAGACCGGGCGTTACGGCATGGTCATCCCGCGTTTCGTCAGCCAAGCCCTGCGCGACGAGCCGCTCACCGTGTTCGGTGACGGCACCCAGAGCCGCTGCTTCCTGCACGTCGCCGATTTGATCGAAGCGATTGTTGGCCTGGTGGACCACCCAGCTAGCGCTGGCCAGGTGTTCAACATTGGCAGCACCGAAGAAGTCACCATCCTCGAGCTTGCCGAGCGCGTCAAGACCCTGTGCAACAGCAACTCTGCCATCGTCTTCGTGCCCTACCACCAAGCTTACGCCCCCGGCTTCGAAGACATGCAACGCCGGGTGCCCGATCTGTCGCGCATCTCACAGCACCTGGACTGGCGACCGGTGCGCAAGCTCGATGAGATCTTGACGTCGGTGATCGAGTTCGAACGCGGCAAAGGGACGGCTTCGTCGTAAGGAGTCTTAGATAGACAGCCGGTCGTCAGCCCCATGCCCTCACCAACCGATTCAGAATCGCGAGTTGACTCGCACCTCTGGAGCGTGCCAATCTAGATCAACATGTGCTGCACATGAAAAGAGGAGCTTGCCATGTCGACCATGATCCAAATTCGGAACGTCCCGGGCGAAACTCATCGACGAGTCAAAGCACGCGCCGCACTCGCCGGTATGTCAATGTCTGAGTTCATCCTACGAGAGCTTGAAAGAACCCTGGCTCGGCCCACCCGCCACGAGTTGCTCGCCAGCCTGGCACAGCTCCCGAAGATGAAGCTGGAGCCCGCTCCAGCCACTCTGCTGCGCGACGAGCGAGACCGCGATTGATAGTTGTAGACGCCTCGGTCATTCTAGAGCTTCTGCTCAATACCGAGGTTGGCCAGCGTGTCGCCGAACGCATCGCGCCGACCGAAATCACATTGCACGCTCCACATTTGATCGACCTCGAAGTTGCCCAGATCCTCCGGCGTTATCAGTTCCGAGGCGTGATTGGGTCGGAGCGGGGACAGCTCGCGCTCGAGCATCTAGCGCTCCTCGATCTCGAACGGTACCCACACGACCTTTTCTTGACCAGGATCTGGGCCTTGAGAGACAACGTCACAGCCTACGACGCTGCATACGTCTCGCTCGCTGAAGCGCTCAAAGCACCGCTGTTGACAGCGGATCGTCGGCTCGCCACAGCACCAGGAATCCGTGCGCAGATTGAAGTCATCGATACATAGATCTTGATTGAAGGACCCCTGGGTTTGTCTCACTGCGCAATGCCGCCAGCAGCCGTCGACACCCCGCCTCGTTCCGAGTCGTCTCGGCAAAGGCACTGCCCAAGCCCAGGAGGGCCTCCTCGAACTGCGCTGAGGAGACTGCTGGTTGAGTTTGAGCCAGTCATCGCAGAGCTTGACTTTGATATTAGTCCACCTTGTGGACTAATATAAGTTCATGGTCAATGTCCACAAAGCAAAAACGCATTTCTCCCGCCTCCTCGAGCGGGCCCATGCGGGCGAAGAAGTCATTATCGCCAAAAATGGCAAACCCTATGCACGCCTCTGTCCACTCGAAGAGCCTGAACCCCGACAGCCGGGTCTCCTCGACGGCAAGATTGGTCCTGAATTCTTCGAGCCGCTACCAGAAGCAGAGCTCGAGGTTTGGGAATCTTGAGGGTCCTTCTCGACACACACGCCCTCCTGTGGTGGCTTTTCGACGATCCCCAGCTCCCGGAGAGGCCACGTCAGTTGATCAGCGATCGATCAAACGAGGTTCTCGTCTCGAGTGCCAGCGCTTGGGAAGTCTGCACCAAACATCGCCTTGGCAAACTTCCTGCTGCGGCCCAGCTAGCCGATGACTTTGTAAGCTGGATCCTGCGGGCGGGATTCGTTGAGCTTCCCGTCTCGATTCGCCATGCTCAACACGCCGGCAACTGGCCGCAAGCCCATCGTGACCCGTTCGATCGTATGCTGGCTGCCCAGAGCCATCTCGAGAGTCTCCCCCTGATCAGTCGAGACCCGGCGCTGAAGATGTTCGGGATCCAGCTGATCTGGTAACACACAGCCGGTTCGACGCCCACCAGTGGGCGAGCCTACACCGCCGGAACAGCCTCCAACTCATCACGACGTGGTGCAGCGCGCTGGATCAGCCGATGGTGATACGAACCAGCAGGCGGATTGATTCAAGTCACAGAAATTGGCCGGCTTACCACCCCATCAAGCCACCTCCTCCACTGGCCAACGGACGGACCAGCGGATGCCTTTGTAGCTGCGTGGCCCTTGTTCGATGCAGGCGCCGCCGGTGAGGCGTCCGCGGTAGGTGCCGAGCCGGTTGGAGAGCTGGGTGGCGGTGGGCGGACGGCTACTGGGGAAATACTCCCGCAGGGCGGCGCGCAATTGCTGATAACTGTTGGCGTCGGAATCGTTGGCGAGGGCGGCGAGGATCTCGCCGGAGGTGGCGGTGCCGCCGAGGACTTCGAGGAGCTCGCCTAGACCGTGGACGAGGTCGCGCAGGGCAACGTCTTCGGTGGCGGAGGTGGCTTCGAGCTCGTGCCGGGTGTCCGCAGGATCGGGCAGACCGGCCCAGACAATGGCGGAGCGCACCAGGTCGGACCAGCCATCATAAGAGCCCCAGCCGGGTAGGTCTTGGCACGGCCGACCGGCGACGGTATAACCCCGCAGCAAGGTGAGGGCCGCGGGTAATAGACGATGACGCTGGCGCCGTACCCAGCTCAATAATCGTGGATGCCGAAAGTCGGTCCGCCGCTCAGGGGCTTCCCGACTCGACTCGAGACGGATATGCAAACAGCGTCGGGTGGTGTCCCCCTTGAGGATGATGTTGTTGCCGGTGGCATACCAGGTCACGGCCAGGGGCAACGACACCTGGAGATTCGAACCCAGTAGGCGATCGCGCCAGCTGGTTGCGGTCAGCGCACGATCGAGGGTGGGTGAGCCGAAAACACCAGTGATGTTGTCGATCAACACCAACTGGGTGGCCTCCATCGCCAGGCCGGTGATCTGCTTGCGGATCTCGTCCTCATCGGTGGAGTGTGACATGCGAGCTGCCGGCCGACCGGTGAGCAAGGTGCTGCACACGTCGACCAACAGACTCTTGCCCGTGCCGCGTAAGTTGGCGTCGATCAGATTGAGCGGTGACGGGCCGACGAAGGCCGGCCGCGCCAGCGGTGTCAACACCGACGACAGCCAGCCCGCAAAGTGGGCCTCGGTGCGAAACGGAAAGTTGCAGACGGCTTCGCGCAACAGGTCGATCGCAGCCCTCACTTGCCGCGGGTCTGGCCGCTCCGGCACCGCAGCAAAGTCGCCGCTCGGCATGTAGGCGAGCCCGGTCTCACGATCGAAACCAGGGACTTGCAGCACCGTACCGTCGGGTCGCAACACCGGACCCTCCACCAAGCCGCGCAGAGTCGGCACGCCGGGCCAGACACCTCGGCCAAGTAACGCTTGGACGGTCCAACGCGGCGGATGGGCTGGCTTGAAGCCGCTGTCGGCCTTGCCGCCCGCCAGCTTCTTGAAACTGCAATGCCGGGTCAGTAACTCACGCAAAATTGGTGGCTGGACCGGCTTGACGACCGCCGGTGCCTGATCATCCACCGGGACCGACTCCCCTGCTCCACCGTCTGTTGCAATACCGTCAGTTGCAACGTCTCCATCTCCTGTCGCGATACCGACTGTTGCGATACCGTTGGAGGCGACAGACCGACAGTGCCCGACCACTTGCACCAACAGGCCGCCGCGCTGATAGAGGTTGCGCTCGCCTTGCACCAGAGCGACCAGGGCTTGATCGTTGACGTCACCTTCCCGCGTCGTGATGACAATCTCGGGGAGTTCGGCGGTCAGCGCCTCGCCGTCGGGAGATACCTCGCCGGCAGCAGCCACTTCACCATCCGACGCCTTCTCGGCGCTCACCGGTAGCGGCTCGAGCTCCCGCCGCCCCAACACGATGGGACTCTTGATCTCTTTTAGATTCGGGCAGCGCGCACAATGTGTGCTCGCCATATGGAGTTCTTCCGCGATGTACCGACACGTCCGTGGGCCATAACTGGCGAGGGCGTGATCCAACTTGTCGTCGGTTCTGGACGGACTGTAGCCGGGATGATCGCGACTGATGCGATGCGCTAGCCGTCGACCATCGGCACCGTCGATGGCACAACGGCCAATAATGGTGAGCGCGGCGTACCATTCCGGCTCACGCAAGGCGGTACGGTCTTCGTAACAATGCCGCAGCCAACTGCAACCTTCATACACCGGGCGAAAGTCGGCCGGTGGGCCAGCATCCAGGGCGTTGCCGACGGGCTGGTTTCGGCGGACCGACAAACGCCCACTGAACAAGGGGGCCGAACGAACCGCCGCCGGCGCCTCCTCGAGGGAGTCGAAGTCGGCAGGGTCATACCGCGCTGCGTCGACGTGGGGCACCATCGGAAACTGCTCCACCGTCACATAACGATGCCCACTGGCCCGACGCTTTTTGACTGCCGTCTTATGGTTGGCCGTCTTGTGGTTAATCGTCCCCGGCAGGCGTAACAGTTGGGCCAAGTTGGCGGTGTTGTCGATCCGCCAACCCCGCGCTTCGGCCGCTCGAAAGAGGGCCCCTTGTACCCGGCGGACTAGTCCTTTGGCGTCAGCGCGGGCCGCCTGGCTGTCGAGCCGCAGAGGTTGGCGCAACAACCAGTAGACGTGGAAACCGCCGCCCGAGTTGACGACGATCGACGGCGGCTTGGGTACCGCCGCCATTAACCCGAGAGCAGCGTCGCGATCGGGCGGCAGGCGGTCGCTGGCGTGCCCCGGGCCCGCAACGTCGAGATCCGCCCAGATGGCGGTCATCAGCATCGCCGAAGCGTCCGAGCCACGCACCGAACGCGCCGTGACCCGCGGCAACCGACGACGGGCGATCTTCATCGCACTGTTTTTGTCCTGCAACACGACGCTGAAGTAGACGTCGCGCGACTGGCGGTATTGATGGGCCAGACGGGCGGCCTGATCGAGACTTTGCAACCAGTCGCTGTGTTTGGTCCCCCCGCGACGGGACTTGGTCCACAACACCAGGCGGGCAGGTTGCAGCGGCTCGGGGAACAGGGTCTGAAGGAATTGTAAGGGAGTAATGTGCGGCATGATGGCCTCCAAATTCTCGAGCTGAATTCAAGCAAAACGAGGCCCGGACCAGGGAGGTGGTAGGAGATAGATGGAGAGCAACCGTTCTCCCCCACCTCCGCGATCCGGGCCCTTGCAACGTCAACGGCGCCTCGACGCGAACGGCGAGTGCGTTGACCAGTTTTGGCGCTGACCTGCTCCGTGCTGACCGGTTCTGCTGACCGGTTCGGCTGGCACCCGGTCCGGTCAGGTCAGGCCGGGGCGGTCAGGTCAGGCGTTTGATGCCCCACCGTTTTGTTGACGCCCATCCCCAGACGATGGACTGTCGCCAGACGGTTCACCATCGCCAGGCGGCGCTGCATCTCCAGACGGTTCTCCATCGCCAGACGATGAGGTGTCATCTGAGGGCGCTGTCGACCTACCGTCAGCCCCGTCTGAGCTCGACGGTGCCGTCGACTCGGACCCGGACTCCGGCTCCGTCTTACGGATCCGATGCCGTGATTGCCGGATGCGCTTCGCCACCCCCGGGTGTCCAGCGTAGGCGGTGAGCGCCTCCAACAGTCGTCCAGCCAACACGGCTTCCTTTTCCTCCAGCGCTATCAGGTTCTCCTTGGCCGCCAGAGTTGCACTGGACGCTTGGGTCCCCTGGTGGAGACTGAGCACCGATAGCTTCAGGGTATTGAGCGGGCCATCGAAACGTTGCGCGAATTGCTCCAAATCGGCACTGATGTTGAGCCGTAGCGGTGGCCGCGGGAAATCCGGGCTCAGCAGGTTACGCCGCACTCTGTTGCCCAGCCGCTGCAACTCGCCAGCATCCAAAGGGACTTCGACGTCATACTCCTCCCAAAAGGATTCGGTAGCACCCGGCCCGAAAATCAGGTCGAGCAATTGTTTGGAGTCGATCAGTAGTTGACGCACCTCTTGCAGGGCGCCGTCCCGCTTGCTGCGATCCTGACGATCCTCCCGCAAATCCGCCTGCAAGGCGTCTTCGACCACCACCAGACCATCGTGAGTGGAAGTCAAATCCTCGCCGACATAGGTGAGGATACGGTGGAGAGCCGTGAAGTCCTCGCCTTCGGGCAGGCGATTTTGCCACCGTGTAAGTAAAGAATTCACGATCAAATCGCGATGCTCGAACGCCGCTCCCGCGAGCCGACCACAGAGTTTTCCGACATCGGTAATGACTTTGTATGGCATAACGTGTTTCCTCTAAGTTGTGTTTTCCTAAAGAGACGTGTTTCCAAAGAAGGCCGGGGGCCTCGGCCCCCAGCCAGATCCATCAAGGGTTGGAGCGCTCCGGCGCCTGCGCGGCCTCGTCGACCGCAACGGTGGTGGTTGCGGAGCTGTCCTCAGCCACCCCGTCGATCACTTTGTTCACCGCCTCATCCAACGCCAGGGCAACATCAAAGTCCCCCTCGGTGAGGATCTGCGGTGCATCGACGCCGAGGATCAGCTCGACTTCCGAACCGTCGATCTTGACGATCGGTGTGGCGCCAAAACGCTCCGCGATTGAGCCGACCTCACGGCTGACGAAGTCCGCCGCCATCTGGAACGTTGCAAATCGATGCTGGAAGCGAATCGCAACCGGCACCGTCACAAAACTCCAGCCGCTAGCCAGCGCCTTGCCGCGGTCGGCAATACGCTCCTCGGTCATCGGCACGTCAAATGGTGGTAAAAGGGTGTGTTGCGTCCGTTCTGCTTTCATGCGCGGGCCACGCCAGCGCAATAAATACTCTCGAAACAATTGCCAGGTTTTCATGGCTTTCTTTCCTTTGTTTGATAAGCAGATATCCATGTTTTGACCGTGGTCCGGCGTCCCGTCCACAGCGCGTCGAGACAGGTCAGATGGACTGACCTATTGGGCCCTCTCGGTGCCCTTCGTCTGCTGCGAAGAGCGTCGCATGACAGCAGCTCACACCGAGCTGTGCACGGGAGAAATCGTAAATTGTGAGGGCGTCGCAACCCACAACATTAAATGGATCAAACAGCAGATCGCGGCTTCCGTCGCGGGACGGCGCCGAGGGGATCTATACTGCGTCTACAGAGATTGAATTCTCAGCGAGAGATCACAAGAGCCAGGCGTCAAATTGCTTCTTGGAATCTAGAAGCAACATGACGATTTGTTACTGCGAAGAACGGCTAATGACCTGTATAGATCGAGTATAAATGGGTCGAAATACGTTTATTTATACTCGCTCCAATAACAACTCCCCAGACGCTCTGCTTGCCCACTTGCTGCTGTCCGGACCACGCCGAGGTGTCTCCCGACTCGAATCGCCGGCACAAATCTCCAGACATCACAGCTTCGTTGGTCGGCATGTGAAGTCACCTGCGCCCGGAATCCAGGCCGGCCGCAGCCCAGGCTACTCGAGATCTCTCTCCC
Organism: Acidobacteriota bacterium; assembly: GCA_029263395.1. Lineage (GTDB taxonomy): Bacteria > Acidobacteriota > Thermoanaerobaculia > Multivoradales > J023 > JAAELT01. The sequence goes on from JAJCXO010000010.1 coordinate 91,882, forward strand.
CATCTAATTTGACGTCCCTGTCCGCTGCGGACATGATGCCTGGATGCAACTCAAAACCAAGGACCGCGAGCGCGTCTGCCAAGCGGCAGCCTTCCTGCGGGAGGCCGCGCGCCCAGTCCGCAGACGTCGGACCCTGTCCTGGCCGCCAGAGATCAGGGAACGTTGCTCCGCGAACGGCGCGGGGCGTCTTCTCCAAGTCCGTTGCGCGAGGCCGCGGGTCGAGCTGAGACGATCTTCAACGGGACGCCTGACATGAAACCAACACCTGCAGAACCCTCCCCGTCAGCAAATGAAACGGTGGACTCAACCCAAACCGCGGAAATGACCTTGATCGGTTGGCGTGAACTCGTCGATCTTCCGAGATGGAATATTCGGGCTATCCGAGCCAAGGCCGATACCGGTGCTCGCTCGAGCGCAGTGGATGTCTCGCATCTGGAGGAGTTGCCTGACGGCCGGGTGCGTTTCGAGTTGATGGTCAGGCGCGGCGCGCAAGATGAGCGGCAGGTGATCGAGGCTGAGATCGTGCGCCGCGCACGGGTGAAATCGAGCTTGGGGCGAGTTCACGACCGATTGTTTGTCGAAGCCACCATGCGTTTTGCCGGGCGCACGATTCAAACACAGCTCGGCCTGGTCAACCGTGAAGGCATGATCAGCCGAATGCTTTTGGGTCGGCGGAGCTTAGAGGGCCAATTCCTGGTCGATCCGGGATGCTGCTACCTTCACGGACGACGCACAAAGTCCCGAAAATCAAAAAAGGATTTGCAGCCATGAAGATCGCGATCTTGTCTCGTAGTCCCGAAGCGTACAGCACCAGGCGACTGGTGGAAGCGGCCAAAGCCCGCGGCCACGAGGTCGAATTGCAAGACGTTCTGAAGTTCTCAATCTCGCTGGAGGAAGGGTATCCAGACATCCATCGGCGCGGCAAACCGCTACCGCATTACGATGCCGTGATTCCACGCATCGGCGCCTCAGTGACCTTCTTCGGAACGGCCGCGGTGCGGCAGCTCGAACAAATGGACATCTTCTGCGCCAACACAGCCCAGGGCATCGTCAACTCACGCGACAAACTCCGCTGTCTTCAAATTCTGTCGCGCCATGACATCGGCATTCCTGCTACCGAATTCGTGCGCCAGCGTAAGGATGTGATGCCGGCCATTGAACGGGTTGGTGGTGCGCCGGTGATCATCAAACTACTTGAAGGCACACAGGGTGTCGGCGTGATCCTTGCCGACTCTTTAGGGGTTGCGGCTGCGATCGTAGAGACATTACAGAGCACCAAACAGAACGTGTTGATTCAAAAATTTGTCGCCGAATCCAAGGGCAAGGACGTACGGGCTTTTGTTATCGGCGATCGGGTGGTCGCGTCGATGCGACGCAGTGCCCAGGGGCAAGAATTTCGTTCCAACGTCCATCGAGGTGGGCGTACAGAGGCCCTCGAACTCGACCCGGTCTACGCCGAAACGGCCGTGCGGGCAGCTCAAATTGTTGGTCTGAGAATCGCTGGCGTCGACATGCTCGAAGGCAAAGATGGGCCTCAGGTTATGGAAATCAACTCATCTCCGGGCCTCGAAGGTATCGAGGGTGCCACGGGAATCGATATTGCTGGAGCGATCCTGGATTATGTCCAGGAACAGGTTCGCTTCCCCGATGTCGACCTACGCCAACGGCTGACAACCAGTCGCGGCTCTGGTGTTGCGGAGATTCCAGTCGGCGAGACCTCTGAGCTGGTGGGGGTCACCATTGCCAACTGTGGGTTGCGCGAAAAGGACATTGTGATCCTGACGCTGCATCGCGACGGCAAGGTCATCACCAATCCGCGCAGCGACCGACAGTTGCAGGCTGGCGACCGTATCCTTTGTTTCGGCAAATTGGCGGTCATGCGAGACTTCGTGCCAGACCGCAAGCCGCCGCGGGTCCGCAAGCTCAAGCCAGGACACGGTGTTGCCGGAGAAAGTGTTGCCGGAAAGAGTGTTGCCGGAAAGAGTGTTGCCGGAGCAAGTGTCGCCGGAGCAGGTGACGCCGGAGCATCCGGCGCGTGACGAAACAACCAGGCGCCGGTAGCACTGCCGGCGAAACTACCTTTACAATCGCTGGCGAACAAATTGCTCTCGGTGAGAGTCGCGACCTGAGCCTTCCTGTGACCCAGAGTTTCAGTGGAACGGACGTGTCCATTCCACTGCGGGTCATGCGCGGCGCGCAGCCGGGGCCGGCGCTGCTGCTCACTGCCGCCGTGCATGGTGACGAGCTCAATGGCACCGGCATCATCCGCGAAATGATTTTGTCACCGCCTTGCGAGTTGATCGCGGGCACCCTGGTATTGGTGCCGGTGGTGAACATCCTCGCCTATGAGCGCAACGCCCGCTACGTGCCCGATCGGCGAGATCTCAATCGTAGCTTCCCAGGGGCCGTCGGTGGCAGCCTGGCTAGCCGGATAGCGTATGCAATTTTCCAGGGCCTGGTGCTGCCTTGCGACTACGCGATCGACCTTCACACGGCGGCGGTCGGTCGCACGAATTTCCCCAATGTGCGGGCCGACCTCACCAACCCCGAAGTGCGCAGAATTGCGCGCGCCTTTGGCTGCCCGCTGGTCGTTGGCAGTGCCGGCGGCAAAGGCACCCTGCGGCGTGCAGCCAATGACGCGTCTCGCCCAACAATCGTCCTCGAGGCTGGCGAGGTGTCTAAGGTAGAACCTGGCGTGGTGGCGATGGGACTGCGCGGAGTCCGCAACGTGTTGATCGAGTTGGGGATGGCCTTAGGCGAACGGGAGCGGCCCGCCTACCAGGCACGGGTCGACCGATCCGTCTGGCTACGTTCAGACGCTGGCGGATTATTGCGCTTTCATGCGGCTCCGGGGGAAGTGGTCGAAAAGGACCAGCCGGTAGCGACCTGTACGACGCTACTCGGCGCCGAAAACGGCGTCCTGCGGGCGCCCGAAGACGGCGTCATCATGGGGCTGACGACCTTGCCTTCCGTCAAGCCTGGCGATCCAGTGTGCCACCTTGCGATCCCACGTCGGGGTATCGCACCGATTCGCCAAGCCCTGCGCCGCTTACCGGACGAAAGCCTGCATGACCAGGTACTGGGCGAGCTGGCGTCGAGTGTTGCGATCGACGAGCCCGATGACGAATGGGTTTGACGCGCCGCTACCCGATGCACGGCATAAGTACTTTGACCCGATTTCCCGGCGGTAAAAACTCTACTTCCAAGGTGGTATTCGCCATCAGAATCCCCCGCCCGTGAGAGTCGAGGATCCTGTCGTCATCCATTGTCAGATAACGTTCGAAGTCAAAGCCTGGCCCGGTGTCGGTGATCAAGAGACTGAACGAGCCCTGTTGCCGATCCACCTCCACTGTCGCCAAACGTTCCCGATACTCCGGTGCTGTGAGACGTTTGGTCACTTCGTGCTCAAACAAGCCTTCGGCGAGCAAAACGCTTTTGTCCGCATAGCTAAGGCCGAGATTGCCGTGTTCGATCGCGTTGATCATCAACTCGAGGACACCAACCGACGCCTGGGGCTCGCTGCACCGTGAACCGAACCATTCAGCCAGCACGCGAGCCTCCTTGGGAGTCCGGAAGCGGAACGTGCCGGCGCCCAGAAGATCGAGCGCAATCCCCCGATCGCGATCAATCCTTTCCTTGTCTCGGTGGATCTCGGCCGTCTCCACCGCCGCCTTGAGCACCCGACGCAGATGATAGGTATCGCCGGGCGCGGTAACGACCCAAAAAGCTCCCGCATCAAGTGCCTCCTCGGCTCCCTCGGATCGGCGCTTGGGGACAACCACAACAACTTTCAAGTCAACTGCTGCCGCGGCCGCGAGGATCTCCTCTATCGAGTCGGTGCCCTCCTTGGGCTCCCAGGCCAACAGAACGGCATCCAGGCTCTCAGCCTTAGTTGCAAGTATCTCCCGGGCCCGCTCTGGGCTGCCCGCTTTTTCGATCTGAATACCCGAGTCCCCGACCGGTTCCAGACTCTTGGCACTACTGTCTAGGCGATTGTCTAGGTAAAGGACGGTGACCATGAGTCTCTCCAGTGTTCGGCGCACGGCAAGCTTCACCGCCCGCAAATCCAAGGGACGCGTTCCAGCAACCCTGTCGAAACTATCATGGCGTTTCGAGGATAGACTGCGATGCCTCTGGCTGACGCCTTCTGCCAAGGCCCAAACACCCAACGAAGCTACCGGTTGAGAAAAATCCGAAACGTGCAAGAACCCACATCCAGTCTGGAGCAGCAAGCCGAAGGGCTGATGCGTTCGATCCTCGACTACCAGCTGTTTCAGGTGGCAGGTCAAGACGTCTTCGTGCACTCTCTGTGCATCTTTCTCGGGATTGTGGGGGTCACCTTCGTGGCCTCGTACCTGGCTCAACGAGCTATCGGGCGAGTTTTGGCGCGAAGGAAAGTCGAAGAAGAGGGCTCTCTAGCTGTCTTCCGCCGCCTTTTGCACTACCTCATTGTGGCGATCGGTTTGACCACCGGACTGGCGACCTTGGGATTCGACCTCGCCGCTCTGTTCGCCGCCAGCGCAATTTTCGCTGTGGCACTCGGCTTTGCGATGCAGAACATCGCCCAAAACTTCGTTAGCGGCGTGATTCTCCTGATCGAGCGTACGATCAAACCCTATGACGTGCTCGATCTGAATGGCAGGCCCGTGCGAGTGCAATCGATGGGGATCCGGTCGACCATCGTCCGTACGCTCGATGACGAAGACCTCATCGTCCCCAACGCTGAGCTGGTCCAGGCCGTCGTGACCAACTACACCCTGCGTGACCGGCTCTACCGATTACGCGTACCGGTGGGGGTCGCCTACGAGTCGGATCTGCGGCTCGTAGAAACGACTCTCGAGCAAGCGACTGCGGCCATCCCTTGGCGCAGCCAACAACACGAGCCCCGGATATTCCTGATCGCTTTCGGTAGTTCGTCGGTCGACTTCGAGGTGTCGGTGTGGATCGATCAGCCTTGGGAGATGGGACGACGACGATCGGACCTCCACAAGGTCGTGTGGTGGGCGCTCAAGGATGCCGGCATCACCATCGCGTTCCCACAGATCGACGTCCACTTCGACGCGACGACACGAGAGCTGCTCTCTGTCAGGCACTTGTCACACGGAGGAGAGAATGACTGAGGCTCAGACTTGGCATGGAACCCACCAAGTTCCAGAACACAGGATGATCACAGTCTCCATCGGACCGTTTGTGCTGGTGATTGCCCACCTGCCGGGTGAGTGGCAACTAGCCTGGCACCGCAGTGGGGAGTTGGAACCGCAAACACCGGTCAGCCAGCCAACACCGATTTCCGAGCTGGACACAACATTCACCATTCAGCGCTTCCTAACTCACAAGACTGGCGACCAAATTCGCCTGAACCCAATGCTCGCTGATCGACCGGTGGTCGCACGGCCTGAACTGCCGCTGACCGTGCCTGCTGACGACGAAGCAAAAATTTTCGTGTCGACTCCGGTATGGGTCCATGCGGAGCTTCCCGAGCCGAGCCGAACTCTGTTCGAGATGCCAGCGGTCCGCCCTTCCGATACTTGGTTTGGGCCGGACACACGACGCGGTGTGGTCGCCTACGCCAGCCAAACCACGGCCCGCCTCTGCATCGCCAATCTGCCGCCGATGCCCCATCGCATCATCACTGAGATCACGGTTCGCAACCAAGTTAATTCGGCTCTGCTCCTCGAGCGCGTCAGCGTGCCGGCTCCCAACCTGGCGTTATTCGCGGACCAAGAAGGAGGCCTCTGGACGGCCCCGCTGGTGGCGATTCGCGACAGTGAGTCACAGCGAGCGCGGGTCGACCTGAGCACCGAGCCGCCGGTGGAAGCCTCGGGAGCCACGCAAGTCGCCGAGCCACGAGTCCTGATCGAAAAGAACGTCCTGACCCGGGCGCTCCACGTCTTGGTAGGCTGAGGTACGACAATGAACGCGACCCTCGAAACGCTGCATGAATTTGCGCTCAGTGAGCGCGGTACGGGCATCTTGAGGGCGGTGATGCTCATTATGTTGGGTGTGCTGGTGGCTCGTGTCTCAGGCGCTGCAATCACTCGCTTGTTGCGCGGAAGAACGGGACCCCAGAGGGTCGTTTTGGCCAGTCGCGTAGTCTCCTATGGCCTGATCGGTCTCTTCTTCGCCGCGGCGATGCGAGAAGCTGGTTTTGATCTTTCTGTGCTGCTCGGCGCGGCTGGAGTGCTTACCGTAGCTCTCGGATTTGCTTCTCAGACATCCGTATCCAACATCATCAGCGGCCTCTTCTTGATCGGTGAACACGCCTTTGATGTCGGCGAAACAGTGACGATCGGCGATGTGACCGGAGAAGTCTTGGCGGTCGACTGGATGTCGGTCAAGCTTCGCACCTTCAGCAACCTGATGGTGCGGTTGCCCAATGAGACCGTGCTCAAATCGAACATCACCAACCTCAGCCGCTTTCCTATCCGTCGCCTCGACCAGTTGCTCAGCGTCGCTTACGCCGCAGATTTGGATCAGGTCCGCAGTGTCCTGATGCGAGTGGCCAAAAACAACCCGCTGTGTCTGGATGAACCCCAACCGATCCTATTTCACAAAGGATTTGGTGATTCTGCAATCCTGTTGCAATTTTCGGTTTGGTTTCTGACACCCAATGTTGTCCAGTTGAATAACGGACTACCGCAAGAGATAGCGGAAGCCTTCGCCCAGGACAACATCGAGATCCCATTCCCCCAACGCACGGTGACGCTTTTGAGCTCCGAGCAGCCAGGGTTTACGAGCTGACGGGCTGACGAGCTGAACAGCCAGGACCGCGGTCCCGGGACCACCACCTCGCTGAATCTACAGCCAGCCCTTCTTCCTGAAATAGCCAACAAGCAGGCCAGCAACGGACACCATGATGGTGACCAAGATCGGATAGCCGTAGCGGGAACCAAGCTCTGGCATATTCCACGGCGAAGCGGTATCAAAATTCATCCCGTAGAGGCCGACCAGAAAAGACAAGGGGATGAACACGGTGGCAATCATGGTCAAGACTTTCATCACGTCGTTGGTCCGATTAGAAACCATCGACATATATAAGTCCATCAGGCTGGCACAGAGTTCCCGGAAGGTGTCGATCTGTTCAACCGTCCTGATCACATGATCGTAACAATCACGCAAGAACAAGCGCGTTTCCTCGGTCACCGTCTCCATCACATCGGATTCGCGCATCAGCCCCATGACAACATCGCGGGCTGGGGCGAGACCACGCCGAAGAGCAATCAAGTCCCGGCGCAACGCATGCAGATGCTGGAGGTCTTTGTCCTCGGGTTGATCGAGCAAGCGATCTTCAATGACCTCGACACGTTCTTCGAAGCTATCGATAACCGGCTGATAGCCATCGATGACCGCGTCGAGCAGGGCGTAGGTGAGATAGTCGGCACCGCTGTTGCGTATCTTCCGAGTTTTGACTTTTAGCCGCTCGCGCACTCGAGCGAAACAATCTCCGGGTCGCTCTTGAAGCGTCACCACCAACCCCGGACGAAGCAGCACGCTGAGTTGCTCACTGCTCCAAGGCCCGGGCTTGATGCCCTTCGAATACATCCGGACAATAAAAAAGAGGTCCTCGCCAAACGACTCGAGCTTTGGCCGCTGGTTCACATTGACAACATCTTCGAGCGCTAAGGGATGAAAGCCGAAGCGCTCGCCGAGCGCCTCGAGCACGGCAACATCACCACTACCGACGACATCGACCCACAACACAGCCTCACTGCTCTCGCGGGGTAGGTTGTTGACAGCTACCGAAGACTCTTCACGAATCCCGTCTGCGTCATAACGGACGAAACGCACTTCAGTCGGTAAAGCGTCGGCCCCCGGTTTCAGGGTGCCTGGAGCCGCCCCCGGCTGGTGCACCACCGCTTGCCGACGACGGCTGACTCGCTCGAGAATTCGGTTCATTGATCTGCTCCAACCCAGGGGGTTTGATACCTCACCCGATCCAGTACCCTGGACATCCTAGTTGCGGCTTGAGCGTTGGTCTAGCAGGCCGAGCCCACCCTGCCCGCTCGTCGAGCCGGAAGTCCTCAAAATCCGACCTCGCCTTGGCTGCGACACTCGCCGCGAGGAAGGCTGCGAAGAAAGTCGTCGTCAAACGACTGTTTGTGGCACTTTTGACTTATCATATCATCTGTCAGATGAAGAAGTCTCTGGTCGTGAACAGCGTTTGACCCCACTCAACTTCCGGAAGGAAAGACCACATGAACCAAAGCAACTCTCATCACACCGTCCGAATCTCCCTGCTTGCTGCAGCTCTATTAAGCGCCCTGATGGTGCTGCCAGCGAGTGCTGCCTACCCTCCCTGTGGCCAAATTTGTGGCTACAGTGGACCGAGCACCAATTGCACTTGCATCCACGAGCAGTTTGGAGTGCAGATCCACACAACCTGTGGGGAGGTCCACACAGCTTGTAGCTGCACTCCTCTTGGCTTGTCTGGGCCGACCGAGTCCTCCTCAGCTCTCGACCTCTCTGCCATCCCGCTACTCGAGCTAGCTTCCCAGCCCCTGACTCCCGCAGTGGAGCCCGAAGCTCAAGAGCAGATCACTAGGCCCCAGCAGCTGGAGACCGAAGAGATCGAGCACCCCGTCGCCGGCGACTGATCTATCCGCTCTTGCAGGGTCGGATGATTTGGCGGGTCCACCGACCGCGGCGGACTCGTGCCGCAACTAGAACGCTGCTGTTGCAAAGATCAGCAAGGCATACCGAAGTGCTTTGGACAGAGTCACCCAAAACGTGAAGACGTAGAAGTTCATCTTCAAGCTCCCTGCAACCACCGTCAACGGATCCCCCACCACTGGGACCCAGGCCAGCAGCAGAAGCGGAGCGCCCCACTTCTGAAACGTTGCCCCAAGGCTTTTGCGCTTTGCTTCATCTACCTTGATATAGCGCGAAAAAATGAAGTCCGCCCCATACTTGCCAACATAGTAGTTGACGATGGAACCGAGAGTATTCCCCGCCGTGGCAGTCATGAAAACTGCCAGAGGCTGGTAACCCGAAAGCGCCATTGTGACCACGACCACCTCAGAACCCACCGGCAGCAGGGTCGCTGCGAGACAGCTGACCACGAACAGGCCCAAGTAGCCAAACTGGAAGATCAAGTTCTCCATCGATTCCTGTCTAGTAGGGCTGACGAATCCACAATCAGCTGCAACCTCGGAATAACCTCTACGGATTCAGGTCTTCAGGAAAGAAGAGCAGAAAGCAGCCTTCGGATTCGATCTGATCATTCACCCATCTGTATACGTGCCCGGCACCGTCTGTATACGGCGCGCACGCGACGGCACTTCAGGCAAGGCGCGAACGGCGTGCCTGCAAACTAGCGAGAAAGCTATCGAGTTCCTGACGCAGGGAGTTGTAGCGATAGTAGGCGTCTTCGTGCACCTGTCCCAAAGCCTTGTAGAGCATCAACTCGGGCTCTTCGGGTAGGCCAAGATCCGCCGGCAAGAACACTCCCAGACTACGCAGTCGGACTGTCGCGCACGCCACCAGGCAGGCTTCGGCTGTGTGGTCCCCGGCTCTCAGGTCGCGCAGCCCGATCGTGATCCGCTCGGCCCCAGGCAGCCCAGCGAGTTCAGCCTCTGTCACCTCTAGACTCGTCGGCTCATGCATAGTTGGCCTCGAGTAGCTCATGGACCCGCTGCTCAAAAGCTGGAATGTCGAGAGCGGGAAAGCGGATAAGATCTGGTCGTATCGCCTCCAAAGCGGCAGCGAGCTCCGAACGCTCTACCACCTTCAGCCAGGTGGCCATCTCGCCACGGCCCGACCAGGTTTCTCGTGGGCACTGGAGCCAGGCGCACCTCCTCGGCTCTGACATTGTAGGCACCGAATGCCTACAATGTAGGCACGATGCAATACACACTGCGTAATATCCCCAGCGAACTCGACCTTGCCCTCCGAGAAACGGCTAGAGAACAGAGTAAGAGCCTCAACCAAGTGGCTATCGAGGCGCTCCAGAAAGCGGCCGGACTCGATCGCCCAGCGCCGACCAAACGACGGGACCTCAGCGATATCGCCGGGACCTGGCAAGCGAACCCAGAGGTTGATGCCGCTCTCGAAGATCAGCGCCGGATCAATCATGAGGCTTGGGAGTGAGGGTTGCGCTCGACACCAATCGCTACACAGATTTCTGTCAGGGCAACGAAACTGTCACCAGAGTTCTTGAGCACGCCGAGACCATCTACCTTCCGGTTGCCGTGCTGTGCTCCCGAGATCGCCATTTCCGCCACTTACCTCAACTCGAAATGATCTGAAGGAGTCACACCTCCCTCAATCCTCGACTCGAAAGTCCTCCAACTCCGCGCCTTCGTCGATCTTGACTCGCAACCAGGTGGCCATCTTGCCACGGCCCGACCAGGTCTCTTCTGGACATTCCGGATTGCGATATTTGGGCTTGACGTGCAAACGACCGTCGACGCCGACGGGGGTGATCTTGGCGCCGAGGGTGTAGAGTTCGAGGGGG
>JAJCXO010000011.1 GCA_029263395.1 Acidobacteriota bacterium
TGGTTACACCGGGGATCGGCGGATTGACCGGACCACGAAGGTTGCCACCGAAACGGATGGTAGCGAGACCTGGGTCTGCACACGCGAGGAATATGACGCCCTGGGTCGATTGGTCAAGGTGAGCGAGAATCGCGGCAGCGACACGCAAGGCGCTTGTACCGGTTCTGGCTTCGACACGTTCTACAGCTACGATGAGGCGACCGGTTGACTCGTGTCTGTGCAGGCGGCGGCAGCCCCTGTGGCCAAGAACGCCTCTTCACCTACGACAACCGCGGCTTCCTAACGTCCGAAAAACATCCCGAGATCGGCCCAACCGGTAAGGGGACTGTCAGCTATGCCTACGATGCCCGAGGCAACGTCCTGGCCAAAGACATCGCAGGCACCGCGGATTTTGATCTGCGTTATCGCTACGGCGATGCCAACCGCCTGGTTGGCATCGATCAGGCCACCGGTGCAGGCGAACTGCGCCCGCTGAAGTCGTTTCACTATGTCCGCACCAATGATGGTACCGACAAGCGTGCTGGCAAGTTAGTGCGCGCCACCCGCACCAACTGGGTCGATATCGTAGACCCTATTTCGAACGCCCCTGGCACCCTGCCAGTTGTTGTGGCTCAAGCGTACCGTTATCGAGGCTTGGACGATCGAACGTCACAGCGTCAGACCCGTTATACGTTCGGCGGCTTTCACTTCGCCTTCGACACCGGCTTTGCCTACGACACCCTCGGCAACTTCAATTCCCTGGCGTATCCCGAGTGTCTCAACGCCGCCGAGTGTCCACCAGGCGAAGCACCGGACCGCACCGTCCCCTTCAACTACACCCGGGGCTACCTCTCCGGCATCCCGGGCTACGCTGACTCCATCTACTACTACCAGCTCGGCGGCATGCTCGAGGCGGTCGAACACGCCAACGGCGTCACCGAGACCATTACGCACGCCGACAGCAACCTCCCACGCCCCAAGCGCATCGCCACCACAGGCGTCGCCAGTGGCAACTGGAACACCGCCGACTACATTTATGACGGCGCTGGCAACATCAAGGCGATCGGCACCCAGACCTACCGTTACGATCGCCTGAATCGTATGGTCCGGGGCGAGCTGGATACAGGAGACGCAACTAGGAACCCCGCGACAGGTGACGGGTTCGGCTGCTGGTGTAGAAGTGGCGGCCCATGACTATTATCCGTTCGATGGTGAGGTTTCAGACGCTTCACAGAACGAGATAGAGATGAAGTTTACCGGCCATGAGAGAGACGCAAACGGCAGCGGTGCAGGTGCTCTCGATTACATGCATGCGCGCTACTGTAGCCCGAGCTTGGCCCGGTTTCTTGCGATCGATCCTGCCAAGTCAGCCCGCATCAAGGTCCCTCAGTCTTGGAACCGGTATAGCTATGCGATGGGTAATCCCATCAAGCTGGTCGATCCCGATGGCCGAGAAGTCGTCCTAGCATCAGACAAGAAGTCTCAGAAACTCAGGCGGCCCCTGATTCAGGCGTTACGAAGACCGTCATTCAGGCAGCGGTTTATTGAGGTTGCAACCTCAACGGATTTTAGGGTCGATATATCGGCGGGCAAAGTTTCGAAGCCTAGTGAGTTGATGAAAGTGCGCACGGGCAAACCCGGAGAATTGAGGTTTGCGGAAGGCCTACCGCAGAAGACCAATGGCGCCCTTACCGGTGTGAGTCTAGAAATAGACGTTTCTGCCGTGGCAGTTCACCCCTCAGATCGCACCGGGGTTTGGACTATGGCGCATGAATTTGACCATTTGAAAAGCGCGTTTGATGCGGCAAAACCAGGCGTGGCGCACAACGTAGCATGGCAGAAGGCGCTAGACGGAGATCAACCGAGTAGCGAAACTGGGCCGTCTAATTTTGTTGGAGAGGCCACGTTTCAAGAAAAGCCTGATCTAACGGCCGAAGAGGCCGAGAAAGCCCTCGTGAGGTATCTGTCACCATGAAGACTCAAAGCTTGATTTTTTGCCTTGGTCTGTTGCTAGCGGCACCCGCCTATTGCGAGGAGATAAACCCCTCCAACAGTATGCCCCTAAAAGTTATGCACTATCGAGCGCATGGCTGGTATGGAGACTTGGAAAATATCGAAGCAGCCGAAGGAAAGCGGTCGCTTTTCGATAGCGAGACCCCCGATTCCTCGATCGAAGAAATTGGTTTTGAACGTGAGCTAGTCGACTCTGTACGGTTTCTGAGTAGCGGTCCTGTCCGCTATTGGGGCGCTCGCTACGCAGAGAAGACAGGATGCTATAAGGCCAATCTACCGGACGAAGAATTGACGGTGAATTTTCAAGTGTTGGCTAGGATCTTGGACCAAATCGGGATCTCGGATATGGCCGACACTTACTCTACCCTGAGTTGGCATGGGGACTCTGAATATACGTCCGTGGTCCGAGCCGGTAAACGAAAAACCGTCTTGAACTACAACGACGCAGCGCCCGCTGAGCTGTTTCTATTTCGAGAATTGCTCCTCCGGCGGATGGAGGAGCTGAAGTGGAAAAAGGTCAGGCGGGCGGATTCAACCGCTGAGTGCCTTGGCTTGGCCTCAGAATTGACTCAAGTAGATAGCAGTGGAAACCAAGCACCTGCTACGGCGAAGCCAACCGCCTGGTCGGCGTCGACCAATTCGATGCGGCAACCAACACCGTCAGGCCGCTGAAGTCGTTCCAACTACGCCCGCGCCAACAGCGGCACCGACAAACGGGCCGGCAAGCTGGTGCGCGCCACCCGCACCAACTGGGTCGACATCGTCGATCCGATCTCCAACCTTCCGGGCACCCTCCCCGTCGCGCTCTCTCAGGACTACCGGTACCAAGGCCTCGACGGTCGCGTCTCCCAGCTTCCGTGCTGCTGGCGCGGAGATGTCCGGGTAAGCTGGGGGGACTGTCGAAACGCCTGAGTTCGCCACTTGCTCGTGCCGGTCGTTCTCAGTGATGCCGCCAGCGGCCAGCCACATAGTGCAAACAATAGCGGCGGCCAACCGTCCGTTGCTGGTCGTTGGTCGATGGAGGAATGTCTGGCACAACCTCACTGTGGCGCTCAGTCTTGGAAAGCGAGCCGAGTCAACGGTGATCGTGAGGTTCAGGGCTGAAAAGTGCGTCCCATTGCCGTTCGATGCGACGAAATGGTGCATTCAGCACATCGGTCCCCCAGCGTCCTTTGCGTCCTTAATCATCCAAGAGCCGTTGTTCCGCGGGGGACCTGTATCCAAACTTATTCTGAAACCGTTGCGGGACGCGGGAACGGTAGTCTAAATGTCTCAGAAGGCGATACACGGCGCGGTAAAGGCTTCCTGAATCACCCCTCCGTCATCAGTTTCGGCGAACTGTGGCGATCCAGGCCAGGATCCAACGTACTCCAGCCTCTTGCCAGATGCTGTAACTCTCTGAACAGGAACAGGTTACTGCGTTGGCAGCGAGGCATTTGCCAATCGCGCGGTGCGACGCGCGCGCACAAGCAGCACTTGGCTGGTCGCTACCTGGATGTGCGCGCGCAGGTCCGCACATCGGACGATCGGATGGCTTCACTCGATGCTGAAGGGGGTGTCGATGACGGCGTTGTGCGGCGTCTAGACGCCGCCACAAAACACGAAAGCCGGCCCTTGCGGGCCGGCTTTGCGATCTTGAGAGCCCGCCGCTGGCGAGCCCTCAAATACTCTCGAAGAGAGTCTCTTACATCATGCCAGGCATGCCGCCGCCCATGCCGCCCATGCCGCCCATGCCGCCCGGAGGGCCACCGCCAGCACTGTCGTCCTTCTCCTTGATCTCACACACCATGGCTTCGGTGGTGAGCAAGAGACCGGCGATGGAAGCCGCGTTCTGCAAGGCGTTTTTGGTCACCTTGGCAGGATCGATGACGCCGGCCGCGACGAGATCTTCGAACTCGCCCTTGTCGGCGTTGTAGCCGATGTTGCCTTCTTTGGCGAGCGCGTCACGCACCACAACCGAGCCCTCGTCGCCCGAGTTGATGGCGATCTGACGCGCCGGCTCCTCGAGAGCGCGACGAACGATCGCAACACCCACGGCGAGATCGCCCTCGGTCTCGATGGCGTCTACCGCTGTGATGGCTCGCAACAGCGCGGTGCCACCGCCAGCGACGATGCCTTCTTCGACTGCCGCCTTGGTGGCGTGCATGGCATCTTCGACGCGGGCTTTCTTCTCTTTCATCTCGGTCTCGGTCGCAGCACCAACCTTGATCACCGCGACGCCGCCGACCAACTTCGCCAGCCGCTCCTGGAGCTTCTCGCGATCGTAGTCCGAGGAAGTTTCCTCGACCTGGTTGCGGATCTGCCGGACACGACCGGAGATCGCCTCGCGGCGAGCTGGGTCATCGGTATCGGTGACGATGGTGGTGTCATCCTTGGTGATGACAATCTTCTTGGCTTCGCCGAGGTCTTCCCAACGGACATTCTCGAGCTTGATGCCGAGATCCTCGGTGATCACCTTGCCGCCGGTGAGGACCGCCAAGTCCTCGAGCATCGCCTTGCGACGATCGCCGAAGCCTGGGGCTTTGATCGCTGCCACATTGAGCGTGCCGCGCAGCTTGTTGACCACCAAAGTGGCGAGCGCTTCGCCCTCGATGTCCTCAGCGATGAGAACCAGCGGACGACCCTGCTTTGCAACCTGCTCAAGGATCGGGAGCAAGTCTTTCATCGCGCTGATCTTCTTCTCGTGGAGGAGGATCGAGGCGTTCTCGAGCACCGTCTCCATGCGCTCGGAGTCGGTCACGAAGTACGGCGACAGGTAGCCACGATCGAATTGCATACCCTCGACGACTTCGAGAGTGGTCTCGAGGCCCTTGGCCTCCTCAACGGTGATGACACCGTCTTTGCCAACCTTGTCCATGGCCTCGGCAATGATGCCGCCAATTTCAGGGTCGTTGTTGGCGGAGATGGTGCCGACGTGAGCGATCTCGGAGCCATCGACCGGCTTCGACATGTTGTCGATCGATTTGACCGCTGCTTTCACGGCGAGCTCGATGCCACGCTTGAGGGCCATCGGATTGGCGCCGGCGGTTACGTTCTTCGAGCCTTCGCGATAGATGGCCTGGGCCAACACGGTGGCAGTGGTGGTGCCGTCACCGGCGACATCGGAGGTCTTGGACGCGACCTCACGCACCATCTGGGCGCCGAGGTTCTCGACTCCATCCGGGAGCTCGATCTCCTTGGCGACGGTCACACCATCCTTGGTGATGGTGGGCGAGCCGAAGCTCTTTTCGATGACGACGTTGCGTCCTTTGGGGCCGAGGGTGACTTTCACCGCATCGGCAAGCTTGTTGACACCCCGCAGGATCGCGGCGCGCGCATCCTCGGAATAGATGATCTGCTTTGCCATTTTATGGGTTCCTTCTCGTGTTTTAGCTTGGAATATCCGCTTTGGGACAAGCTCTATGCGAGCTCAGAAGACGTCTACTCGACAACGGCGAGGACTTCGTCCTCACGCAGGATCACGAGATCCTCGTCGTCCAGCTTGATCTCACTGCCGGAGTACTTGCCGATCAGGACGCGGTCGCCCTTCTTGACATCCATCGGCGTCCGTTTGCCGTTGTCGTCCAGCTTGCCGGGACCCACGGCAACAATTTCTGCTTCTTGGGGCTTCTCTTTCGCGGTTTCCGGAATGATGATTCCGCCGCGAACTTCTTCACTCTGCTCGATACGCTTGGCCACGATGCGGTCGTGTAGGGGACGAATGTTCACTACGCAAACCTCCTTGATTCGGCTCAAGGCCAGTCTTGTTTTGGGTGTGGGTAACTGATCTGCACCCGGTAGAAAGGCAGTCAATGTGAGTGTGTTAGCACTCGCCCCGGGTGAGTGCTAACAAGCATAGTTGGCGACTATATGACTGTCAAGAGGGGACAGCGTGACTGTCGTGCGGTGTGATTTGACAGCGCTTCGGGCAGACGAGCCTGAACTCTGAGATCTCAGCGGACTGAGGATCCCTGGCTGTTCCAGCGCTGTAGGCGAGCCAGGCGCTGAGCTGGTAGCTCGCTAGACGAGCTTGAGCAAGTGGCCCAGCTTCTCGCGTTTGGTTTTGAGGTAGTCGCGGCTGTTTTCTGTCGGCGGCATCTCGAGTTGGATCCGCTCGACGATCTCTAGGCCGTACCCGTTGAGCGCGATGTATTTGCCCGGGTTGTTCGTCATCAAGCGCATCTTACGGACGCCGAGATCACGCAGGATCTGACAGCCAATGCCGTAGTTGCGCTCGTCCGGGCGAAATCCCAGCTTCTCGTTGGCTTCGACAGTATCGTGGCCTTGCTGTTGGAGCTCGTAGGCTTTCAGCTTGTTCAACAGGCCGATGCCACGCCCTTCCTGCAGCAGATAGAGCAGCACACCGCGGCCTTCCTTTTGGATTCTGTCGAGCGCGCAGTGTAGCTGCGGGCCACAATCACAACGCTCCGACGCAAAGATGTCACCGGTGAGGCATTGGCTATGCACTCGAACCAGGGTCGGCTCGTCGCCGTCGATTTCGCCGGCAACGAAGGCTAGGTGCTCTTCACCGGTGACGTCAGAAACGTAGGCATTGACGGTGAACATGCCGTACGGTGTCGGCAGTTCCGGTGCCGCGACGCGCCGCACTAGAGTTTCGTTGCGCAGGCGGTGGCTGATCAAGTCGGAGACGCTGAGCAGCGGCAAGCCATGTTCGAGCGCAAACGCCTCGAGGTCGGGAATGCGCGCCATGGAGCCATCGTCGTTCATGATCTCGCAGATCACTGCGCCAGGCTGCAAGCCGGCGAGGACGGCGAGGTCGACCGAAGCCTCGGTGTGCCCGGCGCGCTTGAGCACACCTCCGACGCGCGCCCGAACCGGGAAAATGTGGCCTGGTCGAATCAGGTCCTGAGGTTGGGATGCGGGGTTGATTGCGGTCCGCACGGTTTCCGCCCGGTCTCGAGCCGAGATCCCGGTGGTGACTTTGCCTTTGGCCTCGATCGATACGGTGAACGCGGTGCCATAAATCGAAGCTCCAGAGTCTTCCACCATCAGTGGCAGCTCGAGCTCGCGGCAGCGTTCGTCGGTCAAGGACAGGCAGATCAGGCCGCGGCCATGTTTGGCCATGAAGTTGATCGCTTCGGCAGAGATCTTTTCGGCCGCGACCACCAGGTCACCTTCGTTCTCGCGGTCTTCATCGTCGACGATGATGACCATCTGACCCTGTCGGAATTTTTCGATGACATCGCTGACGGAGGAAAAAGACGGTCTATTGGACATCGCGAGCTCTCCGCGGGGTCGGTGAGGGAAATTCGGAAGATGCGGACCTTACCAAGATTCAGTCTACAGACGGGTCGAAAGGGGGTCAAGGAAGCGCCGATCGTGTCAAACTCAGCGTAATGCTGCGTGTGATGTTTCTCGTCGTTCTCCTAGGTGCCTTCATTGGCTGTGCCGAAGCGCCAGTCTTCGACTCTGCTGGTTACCTTAGAGACCATTATTCCCAGCAGTTGGGAGCCGAGCTCGCAGCTCAGGTCGAGATCCCTTATTCGGTGAGCCCGGCAGTCTTGAGCGAAATTGATGCAACGTTGAGCTCCCGCGGTTCCGAGCGCCGCCGCGCCAGCCAAGTTGTCGATCTGATCTTCGGTTCGTTGGGGCTCGAATATGCACTCTTCCCAACCCTGAGCGCAGAAGAAACCTATCAAGCTCGCCGCGGCAACTGCTTGTCTTTCGTCAATCTGTTCATTGCGCTGGCCCGTCATGTCGGACTCAACGCCTTCTATGTCGAGGTCGTTGATCAAAGAGGTTGGAGCTATCGTCACGGTACGGTTGTCAGTCGAGGGCATATCGTGGCCGGAATGTACCTCGACGGCGTCTTGGAAACGTTCGACTTCTTGCCCTATAGGCCCAAGTCCTACCGCGATTTGAAGCCGCTAGACGACCGACTGGCTATTGCACACTATTACAACAACCTGGGAGCCGAGGCGTTGATTGCCGAGGATCTGGTGGTCGCCGAGCAGCATCTTTCTCTTGTCGAGCGGATCGCGCCGGAGTTCGTCAACGGGCTCAACAACTTGGGGGTTTGCCTGGCGCGGCTCGGCAAGCTCGACGCTGCGTTGGCGGCTTATCAGAGGGGACTCGAGCTCGAACCCGAAAATGTTGCCGTGCTGACCAACGCGGCCCGCATCTATCAAGAACGAGGGCTTCGGGAAGCGGCGGAAGCGATGCTCGCCAAGATCAAGGCCACCCGTCAGGCGAGCCCTTACTTCTACGTCTACCAGGGAGAGCAGGCAATCGCTGATGGTGACTTGGACGGTGCCTTGGACTCTCTGCGCGAAGCCCTCCGGCGAGATAGCGAGCTACCGGAAGTTCACCTCGGGTTGGTCAAGCTCTACCTGGCGTTGGGAGACTTCGACAAAGCGCGGCACTTTCTAGATCGCGCTCGCCGGCTCGACGCCTCACATCCGGAAATCACCAGCTACGGTGCCATCTTGGCAGTCAGCCCGCGATGACTCGATCGCCGAGGTTGGAGTGATAGGCGTCGCGTTGCAGGATGATTGGACGGTGCGCCGGTCGGCGAGGGCACTCTGGCTACTGGTTGGTTTGTCGGTAGCTGATCCCGGGGTCGGGCAAGTTGTCGAAGCGGTCGAAGAGGTCACCCTGGTCGAGGTGCCGGTGGAGGTTTCGAATGCCGCTGGGGAGCCGGTGCCGGGTCTCGGTAAGGCGGACTTCGAACTGTTCGATCGCGGGGTGCCTCAAGCTCTCAGCAGTGTGGTTCAAATCGATCCAGCGACGATCTCCGAGGCGTCGATCGAGTCCCTTCCAATGAGCTCTCGACGACGACTCTTGCTGCTTTTCGACCTCACGTTCTCGCGCCCGGCCTCGGTGCTGCGGGCACGTCTGGCTGCCCGTGATTTTGTGTTGGATGTGATGCGCCCGGAAGATCTTGCGGCGGTCATGATCGTCACCGCCGACAGCGGTCCTCGGATGTTGGTCAATTTTACCTCAGATCGTGCACAGCTGGCTCGAGCTTTGGAGACCCTGGGCGCTCCCGGGTTGCTGAGAGACCACAGGGTCGACGATCCGTTGAGGCTCTTGGTCGAGTCGCCGATTGTCAATCCGGGCGGGGGATTAGGTCCACTGACTCGCGGCCCACTGTCCAGCGGTCGAACGACGACAGCTGATGACGACGCGCAATCCGCCGAGGTGCTGACCCATTTGAGGTCGATCGGTCGTCGGGTCGAGGATCAAGGCAAACGTCGCCAACGAGATCGGATCGCAGCTTGGGCGGAGACGTTGACGGTCTTGGGGAGGATCCTCGGCAGCATTCATGGTCGCAAGCATGTTTTGTATTTCTCTGAGGGTTTCGACGATCGCTTGGTGGTCGGTGGGCAGGGCGACTCGATAGCGAAGGATGCGGTGCGCGGCAGTCTGGATCCTGGCGATCAATCGCAGGCCCAGTCGGAACGCGACAGCCTACAGCGGGAGCGTGGTGAACAGTGGCACCAGTCTGCGGATGACAACTTTGGAGTTGCAACCTTACGCGAGGCAATGACGCGGGTTATCGAAGCCTTCCAACAGGCTGACGCAGTGGTGAATACGATTGATATCAGCGGATTGGCGGCCGCCTCGGATGCTGCTCGCCGGGGTCGGCGTGCGAGTCTTCAGTCCTTGGCCCTGGGTACCGGAGGTCAGCATCATGGCGGCTCGAACGCGATTGGCGAGCTGTTGGAACGAGCTCTTCAGAGTTCGATGTTGACCTACATTTTAGGCTTTCAGCCGCAGGCTTTGGTCTTGGACGGAAGCTTCCATGAGCTTGAAGTGCGGCTCTCGGCTTCAGCAGGGTTGCCGCGTGGGACAAGACTCTCGCACCGCCAAGGTTATTATGCGCCCCGCCCTTTCCAGGATCTGCACCCGCTGGAGAAGAAGCTGTTGACCGCGGATGCTGTGATGACTGCGGCACCGCGCCTCGAGCTCGATATGGAGGTACTGGTCGCCGCGTTTCGAGCCACCCCCAAAGCCTACCTGCCCGTCATTGTCGAGATTCGCGGTCCGAGTCTGCTGGTTGGTCAGCGCTCAGAGACGTTGACGGTCGAGTATTTTGTCTACGTGACCGATCTTCGGGGCGAGATGCAAGATTTTCTGACCCACCGTGCCGTCCTCGATCTCCAGCAGGCGCACGAGCGTCTCCAGGCCAGCGGGCTGAAGTTCTACGGTCACTTGGATCTCAATCCCGGGCGATACCGGGTGCGGGTTCTAGCGCGCAATGCAGAAACCGGTCGCACGTCGGTCTGGACCTCTCCCCTTACGATTCCAGAATTTGGGTCGGCAGTGCCAAGCTTGTTGCCGCCCTTCTTCATCGAAGATCGGGAGACCTGGTTGTTGGTGAGGGAACCGGCGGTCGGCGATCGTGTGACCTACCCCTTTTTATGGAAGAGTGAACCCTTTGTTCCGGCAGTCCTACCTTCGGTACTACGCGACCAATCAGCGGAGTGGGTTCTGGTGGCCTACGGTTTCGGCGAGGAGGCGCTGACCGTGAACGGTCGCGTGGTTGCTTCGACTGAGCAGCAGGAGTCATCGCAGGGTCATCTCGAACTGCTCGAAGTGGAGGTTGGCCGCGGTCGGTCGCTGCTCCGTGGGCGATTTGATCCCCTGAATCTAGCGCCAGGTGACTACCAATTGGAGATTACCGTGCGTCAGGAGAGCGGCGGGGTCGCCGCGACGACGACCTCTCGGATTCTTGTGGCAGAGTGAATTCGAAACCCATTGACAATGCCAGGGGCGTCCTGCTACCCTCCCCGATCCGCGGCGGCCGGAGACACCTCCGGCGGGTTGCGGAAAGTTCTAGGCCCGTAGCTCAGATTGGTTAGAGCGCTACGTTGACATCGTAGAGGTCAGCGGTTCAAGTCCGCTCGGGCCTACCAGACCTGCTTTAGAGAATACCGCTTCAGAATACTGCCTCAGAGAATAAAAACGTGAGCGGCCGGTTTCGGCGGCAAACGAAGGCGCTTAGCTCAGCTGGTTAGAGCGCTACCTTCACACGGTAGAGGTCAGCGGTTCAAATCCGCTAGCGCCTACCAGGTCTCTCCTGGTCTACCCTACTTCCGGCGAATGATCGATGAGCCCCTCACCGGCTATGACAGACCAGGTCGACCTGACGTTGCCCGATGGTTCAGTTCGCCAAGTGGCAGCTGGCACAACGCCGCTCGAGGTTGCGACTGATATTGGCCCCGGCCTAGCGAAGGCCGCGATCGGAGCGGAGCTCGATGGCCAGATGATCGACCTGCGCCTGCCTTTAGCCAGCGGCGGCGCTTTTCGGCTCTTCACCAACCGCAACGCGGAGTCTGGGGACTTCGTTCGGCATTCGGCCGAGCACGTTATGGCCGATGCGGTCAAACGACTGTGGCCCGAGGCCGAGTACGACGCTGGGCGGCAGGATCACTCCGAGAAGTACCAATACGATTTTCGTTTTCCGCGGGCGTTCACCGTCGAAGATCTCGAGCGGATCGAAGACAAGATGCGTGAGATTCTGGCCGAGAACGCAACCTTCGAGCGAATCGAAGTCTCGCGTCAGGAAGCGGAAGAGCTGTTCCGTGAAATGGGTGAAACGCTCAAGGTCGAGCGCCTGGCGGACATCCCTGAAGGTGAAACCATCACCTTGTATCGGCATGGCAAGTTCACGGATCTGTGTCGCGGGCCGCACGTGCAGAACGTTGCCCAAATCGGTGCGGTCAAGCTGCTGGAAGCTTCGGCCGTCTACTGGAAGGGTGACGAGTCGAATGAGCGTTTGCAGCGCATCTACGGCACCGCCTTTGGCTCCGCGAAAGAGCTCGCGGCTTATGAGAAACAGCGCGAAGAGGCCAATGCACGCGACCATCGCCGGCTCGGGCCCGAGCTCGATCTCTTCAGTTTTCATCCCGAGGCGCCAGCGAGCCCGTTCTTCCACCCCAAGGGAGGCCTGCTCTACAACGGTCTGGCGGACTTCGTGCGTGAGCTTCAAGGTAAGGGTGGCTACGGGGAAGTTGTGACACCGCAGATTCTGGACGTTGATCTTTGGCACACGTCGGGTCACTACCAGAATTATCGCGACAACATGTACTTCACCGAGATCGACGATCGGCAGTTTGCGGTCAAACCGATGAACTGCCCGACCCATTGTCTGATTTTCGGAACGCAGTTGCGCTCGTATCGCGACTTGCCGATCCGCTATTCGGACTTCGGCCGACTGCATCGTTACGAGCGGAGCGGCGTGGTGTCTGGGCTGACCCGGGTTCGGACGTTTGCTCAGGATGACGCGCACATTTTCTGTACCGAAGAGCAGATCGAAGCCGAGGTTAAGGCTGCGACCGAGATGATCCTCACCATCTATCGCACGTTCAAGTTCGACGATGTGTTGATCGAATTGTCGACCCGTCCCGAGAAACGCCTGGGGTCGGATGATGTCTGGGATCAGGCGGAAGGCGCGCTCGAGCAAGCGCTACAGAATCTTGGCGCCAAGTACGAGATCAACGCCGGTGACGGCGCCTTCTACGGCCCCAAGATCGACTTTCAAGTGCGTGATGCCATCGGGCGATCGTGGCAACTCGGCACGGTACAGCTCGATTATCAGCTGCCGGAGCGTTTTGGCCTCAAGTACATCGGAGCCGACGGCGAAGAGCACCGCCCAGTGATGCTCCATCGTGCCATGCTCGGCTCCCTCGAACGGTTTATCGGAATTTTGATCGAACACACCGCGGGAGCCTTCCCGCTGTGGTTGGCGCCAACTCAGGTGGTAGTGTTGCCGGTCTCCGAGAAGTTCGCCGAGTATGGGCGAGAGGTTGTCCAAAAGCTCGAAGCAGCCGGTTTACGCACCGAGTTGGACATTCGTAACGAAAAGCTTGGTTATAGAATTCGCGAAGCGCAAGTTCACAAGGTACCCTATATGCTCGTGGTCGGTGGGCGGGAGCAAGAAGCTGGAACCGTCAACGTTCGACGCCGCCAAGGCGCCGAGCTCGGTTCGCTCGAAGTTCCGGCTTTTATCGACCGGGCTAGCCAGTTGATCGCGGATCGTAGCAGCGAGATCTAGGGATCGACGAGGTCTCTGAGATTGAGATCCGCAGAAGGTCCGCTCGGTAGAATCTGGTCTTGGTAGAAATACAGCAGAGAAGGAGTCAGTTCATTGCCTAAACAAAAGACACATCGCGGTGCGGCAAAGCGGTTCAAGGTCAGTGCCACGGGTAAAGTTCTGCGTCACCATTCGGAGACCAGCCACATCCTGACCAAAAAATCCCAAAAACGTAAGCGCAAGTTGCGTAAGGCCGCGCTAGTCTCACCGGCCTTTGCGAAGACTATCAAACAGATGCTGCATTGAGGCTGAGACGGTTTTGAAATCGAGACAGTCTTGAATCCAAGAGGGTCTCGAGACTGAGACGGTACCAAGGCCAAAACAGACGATTGAAGCTGTCTCGGACGACGTTCCGAGACGAAACCTGCCGCCGATGGGAGAACCTGTCCATCGGGGCGGAGACATGACAGCTCCCATACGGAGCAGAAAACGAGGTTCACGATGCCGAGAGTCAAACGGGGAACGAAGCGACACAATAAGCGTCGCAAGATATTAAAGCTCGCCAAGGGTTATTACGGCACCAGGTCCAGGGCCTACCGCATCGCCAAGCAAGCGGTGGATCGGGCTCTGTCTTATTCCTATCGCGATCGCCGACAACGCAAACGGCAGTTTCGCCGCTTGTGGATTACCCGTATCAACGCTGCCGCCCATCTCCATGGCATGTCTTACAGTCGTCTGATCGACGGTCTCAAGAAGGCCAATTGTGGGCTGGATCGAAAGATGTTGGCCGATCTCGCAGTGCGTGAGCCGGAAGCTTTCGGCAAAGTTGCTGAAATGGCGAGTGAAGCTTTGGCGGAAGCCTACTCGACCGCTGACTGATCCCTTCGGGGACAGGTCTCTTTTGATGGGAAACTGGCCATGACGGCGTCGAGCACCGAGCTTCAACGGCTTGCAGAGAAATTCGAAACCGCGGCATCCGAGGTCAAAGATCGGATGTCGTGGGACGCCTTGCGTCTCGAGTGGACGGGTCGCAAGCAGGGTCTGTTGAAGTCTCTTCTGGGGCGGATGAAGGACATCCTGCCAGAGGAGCGGCGCGACTACGGCCAAGGTGTCAACCGCCTCAAAGTCCGTGTCGAAGAGCGCCTGACGGAGCTGAGCGAAGCGCTGGCCACGGCCGAGCGCCAAGCCGAGCAAGGTCAGCGTGCCCTCGACGTCACCTTACCCGGACGCCAGCCTGCGGTGGGTTCGCTGCACCCGATCACGCGGGTCAACCGCGAGATCGAGACGATTTTCACCGAGCTCGGTTATAGCGTGGCCGACGGTCCCGAGATCGAGGACGACTTCCACAACTTCGAAGCGCTCAATTTCCCTCCAGGGCATCCTGCTCGAGAGATGCAGGACACGCTCTTTCTGGAGAATGGCATGTTGTTGCGGACCCACACCTCGCCGGTGCAGATCCGTACCATGCTGAAGCGGGCGGAGAACCCTCCCATCCGAGTCATTTGCCCGGGCCGGGTCTACCGCAACGACAACGACTTGCGGCATTCGCCGATGTTCCATCAAGTCGAAGGGCTGGCTGTCGCAGAAGGTATTACCCTCGGTGATCTCAAGGGCACCCTCGAGGCATTCGTCAAGCGGCTATTCTCGGCCGAGACCGGGATCCGGCTGCGCCCGAGCTTCTTTCCGTTCACCGAGCCGTCGGCGGAAGTGGACGTCACCTGCCCGTTCTGCACAGGAGGTGGTTGTGCCGTCTGCTCTCAGACCGGGTGGATGGAGATCCTCGGCAGCGGGATGGTTGATCCGCGGGTGCTCGCTGGTTGCGGCATCGATCCTGACCGCTACAGCGGCTTCGCTTTTGGCCTCGGTATCGATCGGGTAGCGATGATCAAATACGGTATTCCCAACATTCGCATGTTGTTCGACAACGACGAACGCATGTTGCGCCAGGTGCGGGGCTGATGATTTTCTCCCGAAATTGGATCGGCGACTATGTCGAGTTGTCCGAGACCGCACAGCAACTAGCGGACCGACTGACCTCAGCTGGTTTGGCGGTGGATGGGTTGGAAACTGTTGATGACGACGTTTTGTTCGATGTCGACATTACAACCAACCGGCCCGACTGCATGAATCACCTCGGGCTGGCGAGAGAGCTAGCGGTGTTGACCGGCAAGGCGCTAAAGCCTCCCGAGGCACAGCTCGAGCCGGCTAGCGAATTGGTTTCGTCGGTTGCCGAATTGGTGATCGAAGACCCTGAACTCTGCCCTCGGTACACCGCGTTGGTGATTCGTGACGTCACCGTCGGTCCAAGTCCACCATGGTTGGCGAAGCGACTCGAAGCGATCGGCTCGCGCTCGATCAACAACGTCGTCGACGTCACCAACTATGTGCTCTGGGAGACCGGTCAGCCGCTACATGCCTTCGACTTGGATCGATTGGCTGGCAGCAGTACGGACTCGCCGGCTCAGGTGCAGGTGCGCCGGGCGACCGATGGCGAGACACTGAAAACCTTGGATGGCGAAACCCGCAAGCTTGATCCGTCGATCCTGGTGATCGCCGACGCTGAACAGGCAATTGCCCTGGGCGGCATCATGGGTGGGTTCGATTCCGAAGTGACGACCGAGACGAGCAACGTCTTGCTGGAAAGTGCTCACTTCGATCCCAGGATCGTTCAAAAGGGGAGCAAGAAGCTTGGACTCCATACGGATGCTGGCCATCGTTTCGAACGCGGAGCTGATCCCGAGGCCTGCTTGTGGGCGTCTCGCCGGGCGGCGGCACTGATCGTACAAGTGGCGGGTGGCGAGGTGTTGGCCGGCGAGTTGGACGCGAAGCAGTTGCGCAGCGATTGGCCGCATGTGTTGGAGCTCGACCTCGGTAAGTTGAACCGGTTCGGCGGTCTCGAGATCGACAGCAGTGAGGTTGAATCGACTTTCACTGGGCTGGGCTTCGAGCTCGAGCCTCAGGGCGAGTCGCCAGCGACGCGTTGGCGGGTTACGGTACCTTCTTGGCGCGCCTATGACTTCGAGGATCCGCGGGTTGCCGATCTCTACGAAGAAGTGCTGCGGATCCACGGCTTCGACGATATCCCGAGTACCTTGCCGCAAATTGGCGGTGCTGACGCGCCCGCTCGTGGTGAGCACCTTCGGGCTCGCAAGGTTCGAGATCATTTGGTGGCCTGCGGTTTTGCCGAGGCGATCGACTTCGCCTTCACCGATCGTGCGTCAGATCAGGCCTGTCCGAGCCTGTACGGCGACCTCGAACCGTTGGCGTTGCAGAATCCGCTGTCGGATCGTTATGCGGTGATGCGTCGCTCGTTGCTGTCCAACCTGCTGGCGAGCGCACGTTACAACCAACGCCGTGGCGCCGCGGTCGTTCGTCTGTTCGAGGTGGGGCATGTTTTCGCGGATGGCGGCGGCGGTAGTAAACTCGAGATGGACACCGTGGCGTGGGTTGCCGGCGGGCGCCTGGGCACACCTTGGGAACGCGAGCACGAGGTCGACTTCTATGATCTCAAAGGAGTTGTCGATAGCCTGGCTTTGGTTCTCGGAGTCACATTCGTCTCCCGTCCCGCGGCCGTCCCAGGACTGATGGAAGGAGCGGCCGCCGAGATTTCTATAGAGGGCGCCGATGATCAGGTCGTCGGTGTCTTGGGGCAAGTTGCCGACGAAGACGGACCTTATCCGCTTTTTGTCGTCGAGATCGCTCTGGATCGGGTGGGCTTGCCGACGGGCAGCTTGGCCATCCAGGCACCGTCGAAGTACCCTGCGATTGCCGTCGATATGACCTTGACCCATGCGGTCAGTGTTGTGTGGTCGGATATCGAGCGAACGATCCGCGATCAAGGTGCCAGCGAGCTCAAAGAATACGGGCTCAAGGATCGCTACCGCGGCAAAGGGGTGCCGGAAGGCGCCGTCAATACGACGCTGAGCTTCCTCTACAATTCGGATCATCGCTCGTTGTCACAGGAAGAAGTCAACAACTACCATGACGGGCTTGCAAGAAAGCTCGAAGAGCGATTTGGGTATCACCCGGAAGCTCGAGGCTCTGGACCGCAGACGGTCTGAGCCTTGAGTGACGCCGCGCAGAACCAGGGGGGAGTATGACAGCAGCTTGGTTACGAGACCTCGAAGAGAAAGTTCACGAAGCGTCGTCACGCCTGCAGGAGGCTCGCTCAGCCAATGATGAGCTGCAGCAGCAGAACGAGACCTTGCAGGCCCGGGTCAGCGAGCTCGAGAACGAGGTTGCAGAGGGGGCGTCGGCCGACACTGCGGCTTGGACGGAAGAGCGCGAAGATATTCGGTCGCGAGTCGAGAAGTTAGCGAATCATCTGGGTGAGCTGCTCGACAGCTGAATCCACTTGACGTCGACCACCTGTGGTATAGTTCTTGGGTGTCTAACTCTCTGACAGAGCAGAGTTTGCCAGTTGGGCGTAGCGAAGCTGCGGCCAGCGCTTCTGAAATTGACGATAACGAGCCAGCGGAGCGGATCATGCCGCAGCAGGCCATGGCCGAGCAAGTGGGTCCGGACGATCCAGGATCGGACGACGATATGACCCGTACAGCACAGGATTCAAGCGAGTCCAAGGCGGCTTCGAAGGGAACTTCATCGATCGATGTGGAGATCTTTGGTTCCGTCTACCACGTGCGAGGAGAACAAGATGCGAAGTACTTGCGACAGCTGGCGGACGTCGTTGATGGCAAGATGCGCGAGATCAGTCACCATCTCCCCGTGGTAGACAGTGGGAAGATCGCCATCTTGGCAGCGCTGAACTTGGCGGACGAACTGCTTCAGTGCAACAATCAGCAGCAAGGGGAACGGGTCGCAATGATGGAAAAAGTGGAGGAGTTGACCGGAGTGCTCACCGAAGCATTGGACGTTTGAAGTATCACCACTCCGAAAACC
>JAJCXO010000012.1 GCA_029263395.1 Acidobacteriota bacterium
CCCTATCGAAATTACGACATGACCAGCGCTGCTGTATCTGTCAGTGAGCCGGAGAATTCTATTCGGAGAAACGGTCCGTTTCTCCTTAGTCCAAATGCCCCCCCCGTGCTACACCTGTGTTGATGGAGAAAACAACGTCCACTCCCAAAGAGAGCTAGAATGTCTTCAAACCGTTCGCGAATCATCCGAGCCAAAGAGTTAGCTGAGCAGCTAAGTGTTTCACGGGTAACGATTTGGCGCTGGGAGCGTGAGGGTCTGCTTCCAAGAAAGCGGCGCATCGGTCCGAACGTTGTCGGCTGGGATTCTGCACAAATCAGAGCGTTCTTGGCGGCAAAAGATCCTGATAGCGATCAAACGGTTCAAGAAGTGGTGGGGTCAGAAAACCCGAGCCTGAAGGTGTCGGCACGCGAAGGCGTTTGCGACCAATGACTGCTCAAACTCAAGAGCAGCTGTCTCATGACCGCCCCCCTAGCCGTGTCGAGTTCTTGCGAGAGCTGTTCGGAGTCGATGCACCCAGCCAGCTCGTGATCTGGCACCGGTCCGACAAGCGATCGAAATGGATCCCCGCTCGACGGCTTGAGGACGCGGGCGAAATCGAGAGCGACCGAGACGTCTACTTCGGTGTAGCTCTCCACGACCGCGAGAAAGCGCTGCAACTGAGCGCAAACGATGATCTCGCCTACGTTCGCGGAAGTAACGGCAGCGCCGTGGCGCTCGGTGGTCTTGCGGCCGATTTCGATGTCCAGGGTCCGGCCCATAAGAACAAAAAGCTTCCTCGAAGCTTCGAAGAAGCCCGGGCTTTCATCGACCGTCTTCCATTGCCTCCGACGGCCATCGTCAACAGCGGCTACGGGCTTCAGCCGTGGTGGTTCTTCAAGAAGCTGTGGATCTTCGACAGTGACGAGGAGCGTGGCAAAGCCCAAGCGCTGATGCGGCGATTCAACGCGACGATCCAGGTGATGGCGGCGGAGCACGGTCATTCATTCGACAACATCTCGGACCTCTCACGCGTACTCCGGTTGCCCGAGACCTTCAACGCCAAGCTCGCGGATCCCGTCGAGGTCCGCATCGTTCTGTGGCGTCCGGATCTTCGCTATGACCCGAGCGAGATCGAGGAGCATCTCGTTGAAGTGCAGGCCATCGACAACGGCCAGGCGCAGAGCGTGAATACTGCCCGCGTGTTGGCAGGCGTGCCAGCAGGTGAACGGGACAGCGAGCTATTCCTGCTCGCCTGCAAGCTCAGGCATGTGGACGTGCCGCAGGAGATAACCGAGCGATTGATCCTCGAGGCCGCCGGCAAGTGCTCTCCACCGTTCCCGGAAAAGGAAGCCCGCACCAAGGTGGCCAGCGCCTACAAGTACCCGCCAGGGGCTTCTGTCACCTCTGTCAGTTCGCCACCTGCGCCTTTCAGAGATTTCCGGGAGCTTCCGGCACTCCAACCTGAAGCCCCTGACCTCCCGCCGGAGCTACTTCCGCCCGCACTCCGCTATTGGCTTGTGGACATCGCTGAGAGGTTGCAGGTGCCACTCGAGTTCGTTGCGGTACCGGCGCTGATTGCGCTCTCAGCGATCATCGGGCGGACCGCCGGAATACACCCGAAAACTCTTGACGACTGGTTAGTCGTCCCGAACCTCTGGGGTGGCATCGTTGCTCCTCCAGGTTGGTTAAAGTCACCTGCGATAGCCGAGGCACTCCGACTGATCAAGGAGCTGGCTACTGAAGAGCGAGAGGACTGCGAGAGGCGGCTGGAAGAGAACGGGCCGAAGCTGGAGTCCCTGAAAGTCAAAGAGACAGCGCTCAAGGAGCTCTTGAAGCAGGCCCACAAAGGCAGGGGCAAAGGGAAAACGCCTGAGCAGTTGGAGGACGACGTTAGAGAAGTCCGCCGAGAGATGAAGGAACTCGAGCGGCTCATGTGCGAACGTCGTTACATCGTCAACGACGTGACCGTGGAAAAACTCGGCGTCCTACTGGCCGAAAATCCAAAGGGACTGCTGCTTGAGCGCGACGAATTGGCCGGTTGGCTCCGGTCACTCGAACGGGAAGACCGAAAAGGTGATCGAGAATTTTTCCTCGAGTCTTGGAATGGCACCAACAGTTACAGATACGACCGTATCACGCGAGGCACGATCCACGTCCCAGCTCTTTGCCTATCGCTTATCGGAGGCATCCAGCCTGCGAAGTTCAAGAAGTACACCTCAGAGGCCTTGGCAGACGGATACGCGGCGGATGGTCTGCTGCAAAGATTGCAGCTCCTGGTCTGGCCGGAGGGCACAGGCTCCTGGGCATTGATCGATCGATTGCCGGACAAGAAAGCGCGTCAGCGGGCTTCCGCGATCTTCAAGTCGCTGGATCAACCCGAGTATGAGGTGCCTCCGGACAGCGAAAAGAAGATTCCAGCCTTCCGATTCGCTCCGGACGCTCAAAAGCTCTTCTTTGACTGGCTCACGCAACTAGAGCACCGGCTGAGGTCACCGGATGCGCAAGCGCAGCCGGCCTTCACGAGCCACTTAGCGAAGTATCGTAGCTTGATGCCCAGCCTTGCGCTCTTGCTTCATTTGGTAGACCTGGTCGACAGCGGCACGAAAGGACCAGTGACCCTTCGGGCAGCCCAAATGGCTGCGGACTGGTGTGAGTTCCTGGAACAGCACGCACGGAAAGTCTACGCCGACGAGCTTCAGACCGACCTTGCTGCCGCTCATGCGCTCGCGGCCAAGATCCGTAAGGGGGCTGTGTATGACGGGATGACTGTCAGAGACGCCTACCGGCCAGGATGGGCGAATCTGAAGACACGCAAAAGCGTCGTCCTTGGAGCACAGATCTTAGAGCAGCATGGATGGGTTCAAGTCGTCACCGTAGAGACCGGTGGGCGGTCAAGCCAGGTTCTGCGGATCACCCCCGCCTTGAAGGAGGCCGCAGCATGAGCCAGTTCGTCCCCCGGTGGTCAACTTGGAGTCCGGAAATGGTCAACCAGGCAACTGACAAAACCGACAAAAGCCTCACGGAAAACTCTGAGAGGCCCAGAGAGGGAACTGCCAAAGCTGACAAAAGGGCTTTTGTCAGCTTTGGCAGCAGCAAGCCTGGGGGGTTTGACGAAAATCAGGAAGCCGTTTCGCTCCCCCTCAGCGTTGACCAAGTGGCGGGTATGAAACTCGACGACTTCGCGAGCGCCGGCTTGATCGTGCAAGTGAGATCAAGCGTCCTCGCTGCCGACGTTCTGTTCGTGTCCGACAACGTGCCCGAGTCGAAGATCGAGGACCGCCCCGAGGTAGTATACCGGGCTTGTGAGTTGAAGAAGCTCGCCAGGGTGCCGCCCGATCCTCGCAACCTGCGGACCGTCCACATGGTCAAGGAGATTCTCGGCGGCACGATTCAGGGCGTCAGGGACCCGGCGGACCCGGCGGATGAGCCGTCCGTTGAAGACGAAGAAGACGTGTCTTGACCACCGCTCCGTTTCCGCTCGCTCACCGAGCTTCTCGCGGACCCGACCCTGACTGATCCGCCGAAAGCCATCGTGCCTGCCTAGCCTGGCAGGGTCGAACGACTTTGCTGGCTGCCCGGGAGAAGGAGGGCAAGTCGACGGCGATGGGCTGTGATTGATCGAGGTCCAACCCGAACGCGCACTGCTCCCCCGCCGAGGTCGGGCCGCTGCCGAGCACATTCGCAGTTGACACGTTGTTGACCATGAAGCACTGAGCCTACCCGGTAACTCAAATCAAGAATCTTTAGTTACATCCTGTTTCATAACGTTACAGCGATCGAGTAGCGTCTTGCGCAGTCCGATTCATTGATGTATCAACGATGAGAGCAAGTCGCCGCCGGATCCCGTCGTAACTAAACCAAGAGCAAAAATGATTCACTTCGCCAGAACATCGAAGGTTTTACGTAGCCATATGAACGTTGCGCCGGAGGTGGTGTAGTGACCTCTTCTCCGTTTCATTCGCTCGCCGAGCTTCTTTCGGACACCACGTTGATTGATCCACCGAAGGTCGTCATTCCTCACATAGTGAGGCACGGTCGCTTTTGCCGGGGGGTGCCGTCGTGATCCTCGATCGTCAACAAGATCGCTTCGCGGTTCTGCTCCCCGCCGAGGTCGGGCCACCTGAGGCAACTGTGAATGGTGAGACCATGCGGAGAACAGTGCATTGAGCAAGAAAACCGAAACCACCGAAGAGAAACTCGAGCTCCGCTACGTCCCCCTCGACCAGGCAGCCCGCTGGGATGACAACCCGAAAAAACACGATATCGGCGCACTCATTCAATCCATCCAGCTGCACGGATTCGGGGACCCGCCGAAGTACGACTCGAACCTCGACGGGCTGGTCTACGGCAACGGTCGCACAGAAGCACTTGAGCGCATGCGCCAGGAAGGCATGGACCCACCGCGAGGCATCGCGAAGCTCGAAGACGATCAGTGGGCAATACCGGTGATATTCGGCGTCGATGCGAAGTCGAAGGCAGCAGCCGTGGCGTTTGCGATCGATCACAATAACCTCGGCCTACTTGGCGGTGGTCTCGACTTCACCGACATGCTGTCGCTATGGGATGAGGAGGGCTTACAACGGGTGCTCGCGGACGTACCTGATGCCGGTGGGCTGCTGGCCAGCCTGGATGCCGATGACGTGGCATCGCTTCTGTCAGGTCCCGACTTCGATCCCGTCGGCGCTGATGATCAGTCGCGGCTCGACGAAAAGAAACCGATTAAATGCCCCGAATGCGGGCATGAATTCGTGCCGGATAAATAGTGAGCGACATCCGACTCGATTTCTGTGCGCATGCCGCGGCGAAGCACGCCGTGATGCGCTGGCATTATTCGAGGGCGCTTCCTGCTTTCAAGCTCGTCCGAATCGGCGTGTGGGAGGCTGGCCAATTCGTCGGCGCGATTTTGTACGGCGTCGGCGCAAATCGAAATATTGCTCGACCGTTCAAATTAAAAGATACCGAAGTTTGCGAACTCGTTCGAGTCGCACTTGCGCTGGCATCGACCCGCAAGTATCCAACATCGAAAAGTGTAGCGATCTCGCTACGAATGCTGAAACGGCAGTCTCCCGGGCTCCGATTGATCGTCTCATACGCCGACGCCGGACAAAACCACGTCGGCACGATTTATCAAGCGACAAACTGGATATTTCTCGGGGCGGCGACGCAACCATATTTGAAGGTCAAGGGCAAGATCGAACACCCGCGAACGCTCTATGACAGATACGGCCGGGGCGGGCAGAGTCTGCCATGGCTGCATGCCAACGTCGACCCGAATGCCCAGCGGGTGAAGATGGCCGCGAAGCTCAAGTATGTGATGCCGCTCGATCCCGAGATGCGAACGAAGCTCAAGCCACTGGCTCAACCCTATGTCAAGAAATCATGCGTCGGAAACATAGATATCGATGTGCCCACCATTCCAGGTGGGAAAGGGCGGTGCAATACGACCCCGGCGCTCCATTCCGCAATCCACTGACCGCTGAACTGGAAGACGAACCATGGCCAGGAAAACCGCAGGGCGGCGCACGAAGCTCACACCTGAGGTGCGAGAGAAGATCGTTTCGGCGATTCGGGCGGGCAATTACGCGAACGTTGCGGCTGAGTACGCCGGCATCGGCGAACGAACTTTTTATCGCTGGTTGCAACTCGGCCAAGAAGCTAACCGAGGCATTCACCGGCAGTTTTGGCAGGCAGTGAAAAAGGCCGAACGTGAGGCCGAGGTGCGCGCCGTCGCGATCCTTCAGCGACACATGGAGGACAACTGGCAGGCGGCTATGACCTTTCTGGAGCGTAAGCATCCTGATCGATGGGGGCGCAAGGACCGCCTTCGCGTCGACATCAACCCGAAAGAAGCTCTTGAGGAGCTGCTGTCACTTTCCGCCGATGAGTTGGAGGAAGCCGTCCAAGCGGCGGCTCGCAACCGGTGACTGCTCTCGCCGCTCAGCGTGTCGCGAGCCGCATCCTCGCACTGCCGAGCGCAGAGCAAACGCGAGCTATTACGTACTTCAAGAATCTGGTCGAGGAACGCCGCGCCGAGCTTGGTCCGCTGCCAATTGACGCAGTCACGATGGCCCGGAACTTCGGCCTCGACCCCGACCCATGGCAAGTGGATCTGCTCCGGAGCACATCGGCCCGCATCCTTCTAAACTGTAGCCGGCAGACCGGCAAGTCGACGATCACGTCCCTGCTCGCGGTGCATACCGCACACTTCGAAGCTGATGCCTTGATTCTTCTGCTCTCGCCAACTCTTCGCCAGTCGCAGGAATTATTCAAGAAAGCATTAAACATTCATCGAAGCCTCGACCAACCCGAGAACACTGAGGCAGAGTCCGCCCTGCGGCTGGAGCTCAAGAACGGTTCGCGAATTATCAGTTTACCTGGCAAGGAGCACACCGTGAGGGGCTATTCTGGGGTAAGGCTCCTGGCGGTCGATGAGGCGGCGCGGGTTCCCGATGATCTTTATTTCGCAGTCCGGCCAATGCTCGCGGTCTCTGGCGGCCGACTCCTCGCCCTGTCAACGCCCTTCGGCACTCGCGGCTGGTGGTACGAAGCATGGAAATCGGACGAGCCCTGGGAACGGTATGAGATACCAGCAACCGAGTGCCCGCGGATCCCGCCAGAATTCCTTGAGGAAGAAAAACGCACGCTCGGCAAGTGGTGGTTCGATCAGGAATACCTTTGTCAGTTTCTCGACGCCCAGAACCAGCCATTCGGCCGAGAAGATATTGATAAAGCTTTCGAAGAGGAAATCGAAGCATGGGCATTGTAATTGGCGTAGATGTCGGCCAGAAGCGGGATCCGACGGCGATTTGTGTGGCCGAGGCCGTGCAACGCGAGGGGGCGTGGCACTACCTCGTCCACCTCCTCGAGCGGCTGCGCCTCGGAACACCCTATCCTGCGGTGGCCAAACGTGTCGGAGAGATCGTTGACCGCACCTCGCAGAGGGTGGGCAAGAGGCCGCGCGTTTTTGTCGACGCGACCGGCGTCGGCCAACCCCTTGTCGATCTACTGAAAGAACAGTTTTCGTGGGTGCTTCCTGTTTACTTTACCTATGGCAATCGACGAAACGAAAGTAGTGACCGAGTCAGCATCGGCAAAGCTTGGTTGGTCTCGCGACTTCAGGCGCTGCTACAAAATGGCCGGATTCATCTCCCGCAAATGGCAGAATCTCACGCCCTTGCTAGGGAGCTTATGAGCTATGAGATCAGGGTAGATCAGAACGCGACCGATCGCTACGGAGCGTTCCGTGTCGGTACCCACGACGATCTCGTCACTGCGCTTGGCCTGGCCGTGCAAGATAACCCAACCGAACTGAGGTACAGCTGATGAGCGCACATGAAAAATCGTCCTTTATAACAATCGGTGTCGACGTCGGTCAAAAACACGACCCAACAGCGATCGCAGTCGTTGAGGGGCAACTCCGCACTGAGCCGAACCCGGCACGTCCTGGAAATGATAAGCAGATAGCAAATTTTCTCGTTCGGTTTCTCGAGCGGCAACCGGTCGGAACGTCCTACCCAGAAATCGCTCAGCGGGTAAGTGAGCTGTGCAGGAAGGTTGAGGGCCGAGGCGGCAGGCGACCGATAGTTTATATCGACGCCACCGGCTTGGGCACGCCGGTTGTCGATCTCATCAAAGAAGGTATTCCGATCTCATGGCCAGTGTGGGCCGTATATTTCACTTTCGGCGACCGCCGAACGGCGGACGAGGACGCACGTCAAGTTACACTGGGGAAAGCTTTTTTGGTTACCCAACTTCAGGCACTAATTCAGGCACGACGCATCCATTTACCCAAGACCGCGGAGTCGGAAATCCTTGTCGAAGAGTTGCTCGATTACGAAATCACTGTCGAGCGCGACGCCAACGATCACTATGGCGCTTTCCGCGTTGGCAAGCACGATGACTTGGTGACCGCGCTCGGACTCGCTGTTCACAGGACGCCGTCGTGGCGTGCCAGCGTCTACCCGGAGGACGTGATCATTGGCGGGTACGAATGAATCTGGGCAGCAACAGAGAGGGCTCCCACGACAACCGACCGGCCGGTCGAATCCTGTGGACCCCTCCAAGAGTGAGCCTGGGCAGACGTCAGAACAGCCAGCCCACAGGTCATGGTCGGCCCTCTGGGGCGTGATCTGCGACGGGCGGCATGGGTGACATGGTGTCCGGTATCGGTCCCGATGTTGGGGATCTCACGGGGCGGCGGTCAGCGCTTCGGGCTCAAGGCTTCGGCATTGAGACCGCTACGATCATCCGCGCGCCGGCTACGACGGATCCTGGCCGAAGGCCTTCAGCACACTCGAAACGGACGCCGAAGTCGAAGTGATACCGAAGCCCCACAGGAAGAGCCCGATGTAGGCCTGCCAGATGTTGGCGTCGCCGAATGTCGGCTTGTCGGCATAGAGTTGGCCGTAGCCCAGTACCACCAAGAGTGGCAGGACGATCAGCATCAATATCCCGTTGACCGCACGGACCTGGAAAGCGGGCGTCCACCACTTCCGAATCCGGTCGCTAAACCGGTCCGAGCCGCCCGTTTCGGGAGTCGGCTCTACCGGCTCCGCCATCTCGCGCCCACTCGCGACTTGCATCGCGGCGAACGTAGACGGTAACTCTTGCGCTGTCGGTGAGGCGTCACCGGTGGCCGCTTCGTAAGCATTCTCAAGAGCAGCGAGTTTGTTTCCAAAGGCCGTTGCGTCGAACGGGCGAGGCTCGGCCAGATAGGTGTCGATCGTGCCCAGCAGTTTTTCGGGCTCCGAGACGTCCGTTCCCGCCGCTTTGGCCTTCTCGATCAGCTCGCGCAAGGCCCCTAGATGCTGGAGTTGCAAAGCGACCGCCTTCAGGATGCCGTCAACTTCGGTCACGATCGTCTCTGCATCATTGAGATCGGCATCTCGACGGATGTTCCGGATCGCGCCTTCGATCCGGTCGAGGTGTGCCCCGAGGCTCGTAGTTTGGCTCGCATCTAGAGCGTCCAGGTCTGAAAGCTGCTGCCGCTGTTCTTCGAGCAGATCCAAGAGCCCTCTGGATCCCAGCCGTCTCAACTTGTCCTCGAGAGTGGAGAGACTGCTGTCGAGCACCGTCGCGGAGCCTTCAGCTTCGATCTGCACCTTCAAATCCCGGAACCGTGCCTCGAGACCGCCGGCGCCGTCCACGTACTCCCCGACTACCGGAGTTGAGCTGGAGAACGCGGCGGCGAGCTGAGACCGGAGGGCTGAAAGCGTCGCTATATCGGCGCTTACCCTCTCTGCCAACGCTCTCAGGGACTTCTTCTCTGCCCGAGCGGTCTCAAGCGCTTCTCGGGCCTTCTGGATCGCGGTCTCGAACTCCGTGGACTTCCCACCAACGATGAGGCGCAGGATCCCATCCAGCTTCGCCTCCAGGTCTTTGCGGGCTGCGGCGGTGACTTCGACCTCGGCAAGCTGCCCTCTAAGCACCCGCACCTCTCCTCGGCGGAGGGTTCTTTGCTTGCCTTTCTTCGTCCACCATCCGATCCAGAGAGAAGAGCAGACGCCCACTGCGATGAGGACCCAGGCTAGCCAGGCAGCGCCGCGCACCTGCACGATCACCGGCAGCTCGGCCAGCGCCTCAAGCTCCTCGTGGTGAACAAATAGTTTTCCTTTGTAGATACCGGGTTCCGCGTTCGGATTCTTGAATCGGGCCTTTACCCTCAACCGACTGCCGTCGATTGCGATGTCGTCGGGGCTGAACTTGAAGCTCTCTGGCGGGATCACCCGTGCGAAGTCCGGGGTCGTAGAGCCATCCTTGTGGTAGACGAAATCACCGAGGCTCAGGGTCGCCTTACTCGCCTGCTTCAACAAGTCCGCCGGGGCCCGCGGCCCGCTGCGCAACCCAAACGACGACTCGACAGTCTCCGGGCCGCCGTGGCCCCACACCGCTTTCTGAAAGCGGAGCACGATACTACCTTGCGAGGGCTCGAAGCTGACAACCCAGATCGAGATCGGCACGCTAGCAGGTGCCGGGCCATCTTCGAAATCGATCACCACCACCCCTTCGTAGTGGCCGTCCCCTGGAATGTTCTGTACCGAGAGGAGGAAGTCCCGGGAAGAGTTCTCCTCGATCAGGTTCGTCGAAGCCGGCTTGAAAGCGATGTTGGCCGGAATCACCCAGCTCTTGCCGCCGCTCTCTTTGAGCGAGTGGCTGACAAAGCTCACTTTCTTCAGTTCTCCGCCGACTGCCGTGATGCTAATCAGCTGCTCAAAGGAATCGCCTACGATGATCCGCTGGATCTTGGAGGGAACGATCTCGGCACGGACGGAGGCTCGGCCGGGAGCCGCTGTCAGCCCGATCAAGGACAAGATCAGGAGAAGGGCTCTCGCCACGGAACTGGAAATCTTCATCGTCTTTCCTCTCAAAGAAGTGCCTGACCGGAGAGGGGGAAGCTACGCCTGT
Organism: Acidobacteriota bacterium; assembly: GCA_029263395.1. Lineage (GTDB taxonomy): Bacteria > Acidobacteriota > Thermoanaerobaculia > Multivoradales > J023 > JAAELT01. The sequence continues at coordinate 10,384 of JAJCXO010000012.1, forward strand.
CGTTCTCCGAATCAGCTGCTATTGGAGGAGACCAATCCCAAAGAGCAACTCATCTCTCTTCTCGAAAGCCGGAGGCTTCTTACCCTTGCTGTAGACCAACGACAACTGCACGTTTTTGCCCTTGTTGGCGTCATAGGTGAGCGCGGCTTCGAGGTAGCCGCGGTCCCAGCTCTCGCCGAAGTCGTAGCGGTGAAAGTAGTCGATCGCAAGAGCCGATCTCTTGCCTTTCATCGACACGAATTTCGCCGTGACTCTGGCGACCGCTCTTTGATAGTCCCCGGAATCTGCAATGGCCTGCAGTCTCTCGTTACCGGCCGCATCTTCGACCTTTCCGGTCTTGAGCTCGATGGTGGGTGCCCAGGTGAAGCGAACGCCCGATCCCTGTTTCTTGCCAAGGTATCGATAGTAGCCGCTACCGACATTGCGTGCTTGGAAGAACCACTGCAGCGACAGCTCGTAGGCTTCCCGGTCGAAGTCACGATCAGTTAGGTAGGTCGGCGTCAGCATTAGCACCTGACTGCTAAACGGAGAGCTCGACCCTGCCGGCGCGACCCATTCCCAGGACAGTGGGATTGCGGCGCTGAGGCTGGATTCCGCTGCAGGTTTACCGGTGTCGATATCCATCTGGATACCTGGAGTGAAGGTGAAGAAGCGATTGGGAACGTTCGCTTTCCGTCCTCCCTCGAATGTCTTCGAGAAGAGCTGGACCGCACCCAGAAAGGTGAACTCGTCCTTTTTCTCGCCTTCGCCGGCTTCGTTGTCACGCTTGGCAAGAAGCAGGACCGGGCGCACGGCCTTGAAGGGCCGGGGACTGACCGGATCGGTGACGAACCGCTTGAACCCAAGTGTCCGCCAACCTACACGCTCCTTCTTCGCCGCCCGGTGAAGCTCTGCCGCAGTCTTCCGGACGTCGCTCGGCTTAGCGAAGTCATTGATGAACGCGGCCGTTTCCTCATTGATGGTCAGGGTGCAGGGCTCTTGATCACAATCAGCAGTGATGAGGTCGACGCCCCAGTCCTCGGCCAGCTCGCGGAGGCGCCGCTCGGAGAATCCCTGCTCTCGCGCCCTGTCGAGCTCGTCGCTGAGCAAATACTCCAGCAACTCCGTGTATTCGAGTTGGCCATTCCTACTTGCATCGAAGTGCTTCAATCGCTCCTCGTTCACGGCTATTGCTGGGAGTGAGATTGCGAGAGTCAACATCCAAGCCAACGCAGAGGGTCTCATCTCACGCCTCCCTGCGACGCTGTGCCTCGTCGCGGACGCTACGGACAGTCTCCAGCGTGAGCTTTGCCCAGTCGGACTGGGAGATCGGGAATCCCGTATCGCCTTCGAATTCCTCGTTGATGCGGACCAGAAGCTCATTCATTGCCCCCGGGCGCAAATCCTCGAGTTCGTCATCGAGCAATACCCTTCCAGTCGGGGGTAGTCCGGCCCAAACCCGGACAGCTCTCTTCGTTTTAAGAGTGACTTCTAGTTGTGGCATGTTGTACTCACTTTAATCAAGTTTCCTAAATGATTAGACGGACTTGAATCCACAATTCCCGGACACCCCAGAATGAGGGTCGCCGATACGTCAACGCCGGAGATCCAAGTCAGGGCTAGGGACTAGGGATCCCGGAGACTGCAACGCCTTCCGGTCGGTCCACGCAGGACCGGTCTCGGACACCAACTGCTACAGCGCAGAGCGCCGCTCAAATCCCCCATCGGCTGCTCATCAAAAGCGACAAGGCTGCCCGGCTATACGGTTCAGCTCCACTCGACGACGAAGGACGACCGCCGATTGTCGGGACAGCAGTTGCGGGCTTCCTGTTGAATTCTCCGTGGCAGCCGACAGGCGGCGTGTGAGGTGGGCAGTCGTGGCCGAGGTTGCCGCTGTTGTCCAGGGTGTCGATACCGCTGCGTATTCCGGGGGAATCCGACCACCTGTTCCGACGGAAGGCGACCACTCGTTCCGGAGCAACGCGACCACCGATTCCGATTTGAAGGCGACCACTTTGTGGTCGCCCGTCGGAAGGGTGGTCGGCTTGGATCGGAAT
>JAJCXO010000013.1 GCA_029263395.1 Acidobacteriota bacterium
GGCCACGCGCGGTGCGCTCAAGTTCTACGTCACCAACCAGAGAGAGGCGCCCTACGCCAACTTCGCTAATAACTTCGGACTCAACGGCTTGTCCCGTACCGCCAAGGCCATGGGCGATCTGACTACGAAGAAGGGCTGGCTGCGTATCTTCGACAGCGGACCTTTTGCATTCGCCGCGCTGTGGCGGCTCTGGGAATGTCTCACCATGGAACTCACGGCGCCGGCCGCCGGCCGACCCCTGTTTGCAGACTTCCTAGACCAGGCCAGCGCGCTGCCTGGTTGCAACGATCTCAAGCAGGCCGCTGCGCTGGCGCGCGCCAGCGGCGATGCCTTTGAAGACCTGGTTGAGATTGCCGTGGAGGCAGGCGGCCCGCTTCTCGGCAAGGCCATAGACCTAACCGAAACCCTCGACGAGGCCCTGCGCTCAGGTTCTTCTGGCACCCCTGAGACCGTTCAACGTTTGCGTGCAGAACGCGCGGCGCTCGCCGAGGACTGCTCGCTCAACGAAGAGTCTCGCCGCGAGATCTTTACTGCCCTCTCCGTCCAGATGACGCGGATTCTCGACAGAGAAACGGCCCTAGTCGAAGAGCTGGAGAGCTGGTCGTGAAGCACACCACAAACAGTCCCAGCTGGTCGGCGGTTTACCTAACGTTGCTGTTCGGCATCCCTGGTCCCGCCACCCCGCCATGGAGGGCGCATCGAGCAGCGGCAAGATATCGACACGCAGCACGAACGGCTTGCCGTTAGAGATCCCGATGGCAACACTATTGAACTCGAACTGCGAAAGACTACGGAGTGAAGACACACAAGGAGAGCATGAAAAAGCCGGGGCACTTTTCGATTCAGGCGGCTGGCACTTGGGTTCCGAGAGCACCGTACGACCATTGTGCCCCCGGATTTCCCTTCCCTCCGACGTATCTGGTGCTGGTCCCTTCTCAAGGGATCGAGGTCGTCCAGGCGTCCGTCGAGCCTGACTCGAAGCCGTCGGCGAAGATCTGCTCCATGGCATCGACGACGACGGTCAACGTACCCGCAGCGCCATCCGCGCCCACGTTGCTCCAGCGGATCTTCTGTGGGCTGGTCGGATCGAGGCGGGGAGACCGCAAGAAGAGAACCTGCATCTCCTCGGCCGTGGAGGGCACGGAGACGACGATGTTCTCCCCGGGCGCGAGCGTGGATAGGTCTCCGCCACAGCCTTGCGCCGTGCACACCTCCACCTTGTAGGGGCAGTGGGCGACGCCCGTGTTTTCGACCGTAATCGCGAGGTGGCCGGGGTCTTGGCGCATGGCGCCGGTCGCGGTTAACTTGTAGCCCATCCTCCGCGAGGCCGCTCGAAGCTCTTGAAAGGAGAAAGAAAGCTCGGTAAAGGCGGGGGAACCCAGCATGTAATTCAGGCCAATGCGTTCCGCCTGGGTTCCGAGGCTCTCGCCATTGCCGCAGTTGCGCGGGGGGAGGACCCACAAGCCGAGACGGTTGCAGGGGTCCCAGAACGCTTCACCGCCCCATCCATGGCGCTTGTGCCGAGAGAGCTGGTGAGCCGGTCGAGGCTGCTGCCGCCAGTTGTCCGGCGCGCCGTGGTTGGCGATCAGCAGACTGTCGTCAAAGAAACCGATGCGCTGGGTATCGAAGGTCGCGTCGGTCGAGCCGAAGAAGCCGTGCGACTGGGCCGCATCGAGCGAGATGGACGAGAGCAGGTCGGACGCAGTGCCACCGAACTCGTCCAGGTAGCGGCTGATCAAGATCTTCTGGAACGCAATGGAGGGGAAGCTGGCCGCGGTGTAGGGGCCGCCGTCGAGGTGGTGCTCGCCCCACAGCCCCGCCAAGCCCATCTGGATGTAGGCTACACGTCGGTCGTCCTTGTAGCGTGCGGCGAAGGCGTCGATGAATGTCAGAACGCAGTTCTGCGTCGCCACCAGATCCCACCGGGGGTTGTCGTAGGTCGCGGTGCCGTAGTCGAAATCGGCAACGGGAAGGTCAGCCGGCGCGAAGTTGCCGTCGCCGTCACCATAGCCTGGCCCGAAGAACACGGGACGAAGGATGGCCTGGTGCCCCCGAGACGCAACCATTGCGAGGAATTGGTCGACGATCATCCAGTTGAAGGAACCGGCACAGAGCGGGAGCACCTCGCTGACCCCAACGTATCTCCACTCCATCGCGAGCACGTCGGCGTTGCTAGCTGTATCCCACGCGACGCCGCCGGTGAAGGGGTTCACGAAATCGTGGTCCTCGAAGGCGAGGAGCGTCGACGTGCCACCTTGCATGGCTGGGTCGTCGCCGAAGGGAAGGCCGGCAGGTGCGCGGCCAAGATCCTGAAACGGGCCGTCTCCGTCGGCGCCTGCCGACGGTACCACTAGCAGTAGTGGCAGCATCGTGAGACGGATCCATCTCGGAACTTGATTTCTATTCTTGCGGGTCATGGTTGCACGCGCCCTCTCAACTGTGGGTTCACGATATCGTCATATGAGCACGGCTCCTGGGAGCGGTGATGAAGAAAATTATGGCACAGGTGTCAATTTTGTGTGGCCCGAGACAAAGGGAAAAGACGGGCGACCTGATCGGGTAGAGGCGACCGGGATCGTTCCGGCCGGCCCCTCCCCACACCACTGGACGATTTTCTCGCTTCGGGGGTCGAGGAACATCCGACCGAAAAACTAGGTTACTCGTGCCAGGCACCTAAACTGGGTGCGTTTTGGCCACCCGTGCACCCGTGCCGCTTCGAACCCCCACATCCACGATATCGACTCCACCGAGACCAGCAAGGCATGCACTCCGATCCGCGCCAGCTACAAGGCGCGTCCTCAGCCTCGCTCGAACAGAGCCGTACCTTAGAACGCCCGCGGACTCCTTAACCCCGAAGCCTGCCTAGCCGCCAGCTGCTCCACTCGCTCCTCAGGTGAGAAGTGCGGCTCGTCGTCGGGTAGGTGCTCGCGGATCTTTCTGAAGTCAACCACGCGGGCCCTGGGAAAGTCAGAAGGATCGAGAGCGCATTCCGTCTGGAGTCCTTGCCACCGAATGTACACGAAGGCGGTGGATGCGCCGGCTGGATCCAGCCAATTGGCGACACCGGGATCCCGGGCGCTCAGCACCAGCCGATAGAGACCGTCGCTACTCTGTCGCGCTTGCGAAAGAGTGAGGCTCGTCTGGCGGTGGCAGAAGTCCAGGCCGCTGAACCACAGGTCACCGACTTGGGTGGCCTGGTACCGTGCGGGCACCTTGGTCAGCGTAATGATGACGGCCCGATACGGACGGTTGTCGAAGATGCCGGTGGAGGTGTACTGGCCCGGGAGTTTGCTTTCAAGCGGCGGAGTCAGAATATCCGGCGGAATCTCTTCCCGCAGGAAGGTGACCAGCTTGACCCAGGCGGCGGCAGACGCCACGAGGTATTGCGAGGCACGTTCGTACTGGTAGTTCACGAGGTCGCGATCGGGCAACGGGCTCGGCATGCCGCGCGTGTCCGTGCGCTCGAGGTACCAGGTGGTGCCCACCTCGGTGTTCCAGTCCATGAAGCTCTCGCGAATCAAGAGGTTCTTCGCCGTGAGGTCCCCGTTGGTGTTGCTGAGCCAGTTCCCACCCGGGTCGGTGTCGCTGATCGTAATCTCGAAGGTGCCGTCGTCCTCGACCTGGAGGTCGTCGAGCGAAAGCAGGCTCACGGGGTCGAGGTTGGTCTCGTCAGTGAAACCCGGGTCACCGGCGCCCACCTGGATCTGCAAATCGGCGCTGGTTCCCCGCCTGCCACGCAGGGTATAGGTGCCGGGGGTCGTGATGTTGGCAATGTGGTACCGGTTGTCCGGATTCACCAGACCGAACTGGTTATGTTGGTTCAGCAGCCGAAGCTCTGGCTGGTTCACGTCGTGAAGGATGAACCCTTGGTCAAGCGCAGCCGAGAGCTGATGCTTTAGCTGTCGCTCGGCGGCAGCGCGTTCCCGTTCAGGATTCGGGCTCTGGGCGACCCAGGCCGCGTCGAACATGATCTGGCGCGCGTCCTCGATCGCTTTGGCGAGTTGGCTGGAACCGTTCGAGAGGCCTTCGTCATATGGTGTGTGTTTCATACGATAAAGATATAGCAAGCGGGGTATCCGTCAAAGACTCCTCCGCGCCTTGTCGGCAACCTGATCACCGGGTTAGAGAGTCGCGGCGAAGCTGTGTCGCGAGAGACGCTGGCGCATGTTTCACCGCTCGTCCACCGTCACATTATCCCGAGTGGGGCCTACCGATTTCGGGACCAGCGTGGGCCCTTAGAGTAAATCTTCGCAAGGGGAGTCCAATCGATCCTCGATTGTTGTTCGAGAGGCCGTCCGGCAGCCCAAATGAAGGTCGATCTGAGCCTGCACCCTCGCGAGACTGCCCGATCGACCCTCGTTGGAGCTGCCGGCAACTTCCGAAATGCCTGAACGATGGTCGTTTGAGCCCCATGGCTCTGCAATGAGGTCAATCGACCCTCGATCCGGGTCCGAAGCGTCAGTCGAGACCCCGATCGTCGCTCGATCCGGGTCCCGAGCCATGTCGTGGAGGTCAATCGACCCTCGTTTCGACAATGTCCCTGGACTCTAACCTCCAAACGAGGGTCGTTTGCCCACCGTGCGCTCGCCTTTGAGCCGAATCGACCATCGTTTGCTGTCGCGACAGCGCACACGACCCCGATCGAGGGTCGATTGGACTCCCGAGCGATGTATTGGACTCCAATCGAGGGTCGATCGGACTCCCGGACAATGTTTCTGACCTCGATCGATGGTCGATCGGGCTAAGCGTCGATCCAGGGGTGTGGCTGCGTGCACAGCAGGCGGCAGACCGGACGACGACATTGGCGAGGCCGGTGTCGAGACCGGTGAGTGGCGAACCGCGCCGCTGTAGGGCCTCGGTCTGATGAAAACCGTCAACGGTGGCTTGTACCTACTGCATGACGGTCGTGCGCGGTCGTTCGAGGAAGCGATCGTGTGGCACGGCGGCGAAGCTCAACCCGCACGGCAGCACTTCTTGGAACTCGAAGGTCACCAGCGTACGGCCTAGCGTCAACGGCAATCCTGGCACATCTGCACCGGCGAAAGCACGGCCCGGTCGGTCCGGTGGACGAAGGAAAGGAATGTCGGGAAGGCCGTCAAACAATCTTCCGGTACGTGAATCAGTCGTGCTTGGTCTCCGGCTTCCAAGCGACCGAGGCCAAGGGCGTAACTGGTGTCGCCGCACACTAGAGTTGCGCTGGAGAGCGATCCGCTCCACGCATCGTCGATTTCGAGGTAAAGCGTCCCTGGGCTGGCAAAGGTCGAGAGGCAGTTTGGACAAGGAATCGAGTCCGGTTGCGGCTCGGTCCAAGGCTGAATCAACGGACCATCGTATTGCCGATGTGGACAGGGATTTCGGGGCAACCCGTCGTTCGCGTCGTACCAGATGCTCTCGCCATCGCACACCGCCAGTGGCCCCGATTCGTCGTCGATCGCATCCATGTCGACCTCACTCTGGAGACCGTCGAAGGAGCCGAGGTCAACGGCATTGAGATCCAGCGATGTGGCAGTCGAACACACTGGCGGCAGGCAGACACCGCTGCGATCGCAAGCCCCGGCGAGTGCGGGGCAAAAAGAGACCTGGCGAACGTTGTTACAAGCCCCGGATTGTTCCAGGCAATAGTCGGCGGGTCGCCCCAACGACACGCTGTCTTGGTAGATCGACGCCATGACCTCGAAGGCGTTGGCGTTTGGAACATACGACCAGACCGCGGCGGCGGTGGCGGAGACCACCAGCGCGGCGACGGAGCTGCCGGTCAGGGTGCTGGTGGGATTGTCGCTGTCGGAGAAGGCGACCACCGCATGGTCGCTGAAGGCTGCCAGGGGTGAGATGCCGTCTTGGCGGGTGGTGTCCAACGGTACCCCCGAGGCTTCGACCCCGGCGACTGAAAAAACCAGGGGCCGGTACGGGGCCGTGCCCTGTTGGTTAGGCACCGGTTGCACACCGAGGCGGCGGCAGGTATCAGGGGTGGGCGCGGATCGAGTTTCCCACAACGCAGGCAGGAAGGGGCCCGACTGTGGCGTTGAGGACGCATCGCGGTTGCCGGCGGCAACAATCGGCAGCGCGCCACGGCAGACCGCGTCCTCGAGCGCACGGTAGACGGCCCGAGCCGGTGTCGGCATGTCGTCGACGAGGGACTCGGCACCACCGAGGGTCTGATGCCAGCCAAGGGATAAATTGATCACCAATCGACTGCCGATCGGCTGCTGCCGCCAGTCAACCACTTCGGCTTGGATCGCCTGCGCCAGCTCGCCGATCAGTCCAACATAACCACCATTTTGGGCATCGCGACAGGCACCCGGATTGTTCGCGTCAAAACACTCCCAGGCCATCGCCAAGCGAGCAGTGACGGTTGCTAGGCAGGACAACTCGGTCGGATCGCAGACCAGATCCCGCGCCATGTTGAGCAACGCTGTGCCATGGGGCGAGCTTGCAGTCACGTCCTCGGGACCGACGGTACCGTCGGCAATGCTGGTGGGCGACGTATCGACCACGGCAAGCCGGACCGGAGACGACGGCTCGTCGGGCAAGATAGTCTGCCCTGCCTGGGACAAGAAATGTGTCTCGAGGGCCTGCCAGCTGACGGTCGCCAGCTCTGAGCTTTGCCCACCCACTCCCATGACATCCTGGTCGAGCTCGACCAGCGGCAGATTATGGAGTGGCTGCGCATTGCCAGCGTCAGAGCGTTCATACAAGCAGAACCGTCTCAGCTCCACATTTTCGGTATCGACGAACAGAGCCTTGGTCGTCCAACCGCTGCCGGTTGCAGGCTGCGGGCAGACCTGGGCATCGTGCTGCCGAAGACCGATCCATCGCCAGCGGACCTCGCCTGCGTCGGGCTCGTCGGCCACCGCCGCTGCTGGACAAAGGACCGTCGAGAACAAGACCATCGAGAGTAGGAATATCGTGGGCAGGAACGTCGTGGGCAGGAACTTGAACAAACGTATTATGTTGATAAACATCAGCTTCCCCATTTGATAAATCCAGATGTAGTGCGGTGTAGGTGGGTGTAGATGGGTGTAGAGAGGTAGAGAGGTAGAGGGGTAGAGGGGTGCAAAGGCGGTAGGCCTCTTGTAGGCCGCTACCGCTCGATCAATCGGAAGCTCGACCAGTCGGCTTCCGGTTGTTGGTTGCGCAGATGCAGTTGTGCCTGGCGTAGCGCGGCTGCTGGTGTCTCTCCTCCAAGCCATGCCGGGTAAAACGCCTGGACCAACTCGGCGGCGAGACGATCGTCGACCGGACGGACGGCGGCGATCACCGTTTTGGTGCCGGCGGCGAGGAAGGCTTGAGCCAGGCCGATGGTGTTGGCGACCGTCGAGGCCTGGGTGGTGCGGGCGGTTTCGCAGCCCGAGAGCACCACCCATCGCGGCGGATGGTCCAGCAACAACACGTCTTCGAGCGACAGTCGTCCGCCATCCGCCAGCGGCAGATAGGTCTGCCATCCACCATGGCCAGCAAACGAAGCATGCCCCGCAAAGTGTAGGAGCTGTGTCCTGGCCAGCGCTGCAGTGACCGCATCCGAGGTTGCTGAGCGGCCGCTGAGCATCGTGACCCGCGTGGTTGATTGCAGAAACTTGTGGACGGCGGTCGCCTCGTGCCGTGCCTGCGGCAGGTCGCCGTTAGGATCCGCGAGGACAAGTGCCGAATCCGGGACGACAGTGTTCAACACTGCCGTAGAGTCCGAAAACGTAGCGTCCCGAGATACGGTACCGAGATCGAGGTCGTAAACGATGGGCGCCTGGCCGAGCAAGACGCCACCGTCGAACGGCAGGCTCTGAAAATCCACCGACGACAACTCCCCGGCCGCCAGGATCCGAATTTCTGCAGCTCCCGCAATCGACGATCGCGCCGCCTGGAGCAGACAGCTCGCCAAAGAGATCAACGAGGCTTCCGGGCACCGGGGGGTGAACACAAGGGTTGATTGGTTTCGGTGCGCGAACACCACCCAACCCTCCGGCAGAGGGTGCAACACCAACGCCACGGCGGCGGACCCCACATCCAATGGCGCCCGCGCCGGTTCAATACCGGCCCCGACAACTGAAAGTGCCGCATCAACTGCCTGGGCCAACCGTCGGCGGTCTTCCTCGCGTTCATGGCGAACCGCCTCGAGCGCGTCGGCTGCAAGCTCCCAATCCCGGGCCGCAATCTTCTCGATCGCCGCCTGTTCGTTGCGATAGTCGGTGACCAAACGTTCCCACAGGCGCCGTTTTTCGACATCAAGGCTGGACATGCGGAAGCCTCGGTTGAGGTGCTGAAGCAGGCGCAGCCGAGCGCGGCGGGTGAGCGCCAAAGCGTCGTCGGTGCGTCCCAGGTGCAGCAATAGCTCGAGATGATGCGCCGTAGCCCGTTCACGTTGGGCCAGGAAGGACTCACGCCCCTCTTGCATCGGCACCAGCAACAACTCGGTGCCCAGCAGGTGCTCTGCGGCCTGAAACGCCGCCATCGCTCCCTCGAGATCACCCAATACACGCTGCGCCAATGCGATGCCGATCTGCGACCGCCATTGGGCTTCCGGCACTAGCGCTGCTTCAGCCATCCGGCTCAAGGACTCATAGAGGGCCAAAGCCTCATCCGGCTGGCCTTCCAACATGGCCACCCGGCCCTCGATTTCACGCCACCAGAGCAACAGCCGCACGCCCGGCTCGACCGGGATCGACGCAGCCTGTACGAGGGCGGCTCGGGCAGGAGACGGACGTCCTGCCTGCACCTCGGCCAGGGCCAGATTGAGGGTGGCGTTTTGATGCTCAGGAAGATCTTCGGTGCAGTCGTCTCGGAGCAAGGCGAGAGCCCGTCGAA
>JAJCXO010000014.1 GCA_029263395.1 Acidobacteriota bacterium
TGGTCGAGTTGGATCTCGAATTCACCCGTGCCGGTGATGTTCACTCCTGGCTCGAACAGCAGGACGAAGCCAGCACCGACTACTTGGCGCGGGCTGCCCGTGCCTTGCAGGCCGCCGGTGTGGATGCCTCGGCGTTGACCGCTGAGCTAGCGGCCCGCCAGAACGCTGACGGTGGGTGGGGTTTTGACGTCGACCACGCCAGCGATCCGCTCGATACAGCGCTCGCCTTGGCTGCTGGGGCGGCCGGCGACCAGCCGGCGGGTCTTGCTGCGGCGGTGCAGTATCTGAACACAGCCCAGGGGGTGGACGGTGGCTGGAGCCACGTACCGGGCGTGCCAAGCCGTACCGGTCTGACCACGACGGTGTTGCGAGCATTGGTCGAGCTGGGGCACGAAGAACCCGCGGCATCCGCGGCGGTGAGTTGGCTGGCATCCAAACAAAACGGTAGCGACGGCGGTTTTGGCGACAGCCCGTCAACCGTCCATGACACCGCCAACGTGCTCGCCACCTTGGCGTCCCTCGGAGCAAGGACCGCGATCAACGTCACCACCGCCGAACAATATCTACGCTCGAGGCAGGGCGTGGACGGCGACTGGGACGGCAGCGTGTACGCCACGGCGCTAGCGGTGGCGGCGCTGGAGGCCTTTAACCTCCCGGACCTGGCGTTTGCCGAACCGGTGATCGCGGAGCCGGCTGATCCACGCGACGGCGCGCCCGTCGACATCGTGGCAAGGATCACCAACAGCGGGTTGCGTCGGACGCAGGCCAGCGTCTTGCGTCTCTATGAAGGTGACCCTGCCGACGGTGTCGAGGTTGCGGACCAGATGGTTCCGGCCCTCGACCCGACAGACACGGTCAGCCTGACCCTGGCCTGGGACTCCACCGATCGTGCCGGTAGCCACACCCTGTCGTTGTTACTCGACGCTGACGGCACGGAGCGAGAGGCGAATGAAGACGACAACCTGGCAACCGTCGATCTGGACGTTACCGCAGCGCCAGACGGTCCTGATTTGGCCGTCGCCAGTGGCGAGATCACCATCAGCCCATCCGCTCCCAACACCCTGCCGACGGAAGTTGCAATTTCGGCTCTGGTGCGCAACTTTGGCCGCAGTGATGCCGACAACGCGGTGGTGCGGCTCTGGCTTGGCGAAGCACAGACCGGATTGTTGATTGGTGAGCAGCCGTTTACCCGGATCCTCCAGCGCAGCAGTGTGGTCGCCAACTTCACCCATACTCTCACCACCGGTGACAGCCAAACCTTCACCGTCGAAGTGCCGGCTGTGGTCGACGAAGACGACGTGACCAACAATCTGGCGTCCCGCACCGTGACGCCAACACCAGGTATCGATTTTGAGGTCACCAACTCGGACCTGACGGTGTCGCAAGATCCGGTGATCTTGGGTAGCAACACGGTATTCGACATCACCTTGCGCAACCGCGGCACGGTCGCGGGCCCGGCGGTCGAGGTGGTGTTCTCAATCGATGACGGCACCACAACGTTCGAACTCGATCGTCGCTCGGTCGTGATTCAGGGTGGCGAGGAGCTGCAGCAAAGTGTCGGTTGGTCCGCGGACCTGGAAGGTGATCTGACCTTCCAAGTCGAGATTGATGCTGGCCATCTGGTGGCCGAAATCGAGGAAGGCAACAATCGCGCCGAGCTTGCCTTCACGGTGACCGAGCTGACCGAGCCGAATCTTGCGCTCAGCCTGGAAACACCGGTGGCAGATCCGCGGGATGGCGAGCGACTTGAGCTCTCGGCGACGGTCACTAACCGGGGTGGCGTGACGTCTCCCGAGAGCTTGATACGGCTTTATGACGGAGATCCCACGGCGGGTGGCGTAGCCATCACCGAAGTTGTGGTGCCGGTCCTGGCGGTTGGCCAAGAGATCGTGTTGCTGCTGTCTTGGGACACCTTTGGCCAGGCCGGCAACCATCTGCTGACGGCAGTGGTGGATCCCGATGACCTTGTGCCAGAGGTCGACGAGGACGACAATGCGGCCATAGTGACGGTCGACGTCCTGGCGCCTCCTGCCGGCATCGACCTGGAAGTCCGATCGAGCGGCTTCGTCTTCGACCCTGCGCTGCCCAGCGCCCTACCGACTGACGTTGCAGTCACTGTCAATCTGCGTAACCTCGGGCAGACCGCGGCTTCCCAGGCGCGGGTGGTGGTGTGGGATGGCGAGCCCGGAGTTGGCACGGTGGTGCACGATCAGCGCCTCGATGTTGCGGCGCGCTCCGACGCCGAAGTGGTGTTCAATTACCTGTTGGACAAGCCGCTGGCTGTGCTGACTGCCGTGCTCGATCCCGATGTCGAGTTGATTGAGGGCGATCGGAACAACAACGTTGCGGCCAGCGAGTTGACCACCGAACCGACGTTCGACTTGGAGCTCACCGCTGCCGACCTCGAACTCCTGACCATCCCGGCGTTCCCTGGCAGCGACCTCGAATTCCGAGTGACGGTGCACAACCGTGGCACCCGCGATCTACCGCAGAGTGCCACGGTACGAGCCGAGGTTTCGGATGGTGCCACCCGCGTCGTGTTGTTAGACGAGTCGATTTTTCTGGCGGCCGGGGAGAGTCATTCCATTACCTTGTTGTGGCCAGCCAACCTCCAGGGAGATCTCGAACTGTCCGCCGAAATCGTCGGCCACGGCATCGTTGAGACCAATGACACCAACAACTCTGCCGTCCTGGCGTTCACCGTCGGCGACTTCACCGAGCCTAACTTAGTGGTGCGGAGTGAGAGCGTCAGCTTCAACCCCGATCCCGGCCGTGAAGGTGTCAGCCTGGCCATCGATGTGTTGGTTGAGAACACCGGCGGAGTTGCGGTCGATAGCTTCGAGACGGCGGTGTATGACGGCAATCCGGATGAGGGCGCACCGTTGGTGGCGGGCCCGGTGGTCGCCTCGGTTGCTGCTGGTGCGAGCCAGCTGGTTTCCCTAACTTGGAACCGAGTGCCGGACGCCATGGATCGCAATCTGTTTGTTGTGGTGGACCACAATGACACCATCGACGAGGTGCTGGAAGACGACAACCTGACCTTCAAGTTGGTAGAGGTCGACGGGCTGCCGGACCTCGCCCTGTCCGAGGCGGCGATCGAGCTGACGCCGGCTTTTCCGCGTCCCGGCGAAGCCGTGACCGCTACTGTCATGGTGACTAACCTTGGCGAGCAGGGGATTCCGCCCGCCGCTCCCGGCGATGTTGCGGTGGCAATTTATGACGGCGATCCACAGGCCGGTGGTCAGCTGCTTGCCGCCAGCACACGGATCGTAGTGCCGGGGCAGGGCACAGCGAATGCCGAGCTGAGCTTCACGGTGGGCACTGTGGGTGAGATCACGGTTTTTGCTGTTGTCAACGAAGACGGAGCCGTGGAGGAGCAAACTACCGCCAACAATCGTGCGGTGCGCAGCTTCGCCGTCCAGGACACCGACTTTGCAATCAACCACCGTTACTTCTCACCCAATGGTGACGGTGTGCAGGACACCGTACGTTTTGTCTACCGCCTCGAGACACCGCTAGCGGTGACGGTGGAGGTGCTCGGTCCTGGAGAGCGCATCGTCCGCACCTTTGGCCCGTTTGCTGAGGATTCGTCTGGCGAAGTGGAGTGGGATGGTCGCAGCGATAGCGGTCGCATCGCCCCCGACGGAACCTACTTGTTCCAGGTTATAGACACCAACGGTGGTCTCGTCGGCGACGCGGTGGTAGTGCTCGATAACGACAAGACCGGGTTGCTGCGTTCGGCTGGCACCGAATTTGAGAGCTTCGTCAACCTAACCTGTGAAGTGCGCGATGTGGCTGGGGCCAGCTTCACCGAAGACGAGGAGTGGATCTATTTCACCATTCCACCCCGGGCCTGCACCACCACCAGCTGTGACCGCCCGGGTGGCGACGGTCTACACCGTATCTCGACCAATGGCTTCGCGATCGAGGAGATTTATCTCGACAACAGCGAGAATGAAGCGGTCACCAGCTTTGCCGTCTCTGAGGCCGCCGAGTGGGTGGCTTGGAACTTACGCGACTTGCCGCGGCGACCGGCTCGGCTGGTCGAACACCTGTTTTTCGCCCGCGGCGACGGCACCGATCGGGTCGAGGTTGGCGCCGGCACGGTAGGCACCGCCGATAGCGTGACCGGCCCGGCGCCGATCGGTTTCGATCGCCAGGCTCAGTATCTCTACTTCCGTGACGACGACGAGATCATCAAGGCACCCACCGCTGACATTCAGCAGCGGGAAGTGGTTTTCACCGGCAGCTTCGGCTGTTGTGGTGAAATCGCCTTGTTGTCCCCGGATCGCCAGAAGATGCTGATCCGCGAAGGTTTCGATCCCTACGACCTATCGCTTTATGACCTCGAGACCGGTGCAACCACCGCGGTCGGCCGGTTCGGCAACTTGTTCAACTTTGCCGAAGAGGTGCAATGGTCGAGCGACAGCGCGCGATTTGCCTTCTCTGATGGAGCAAATCTCCAGGTTTTTGATCGCACCGGGGTGCACGAAGCCACCTTCGAACCACCGTCGGACTTTGTGTTACCTGCACCTCTGGCAGAGTTTGCCGGCGAGGACACCTCGCTCAGCTTCGATACGCCGAGTTGGTCGACTCTCGATCCGGAGCTGGCGGCCATCATCCACTATCGGATCGACTCGGACTTCGAGTTCACCGAGTTCGACCAAGCGGTGCGGTTGGATGTCACCACCGGTGAGGTCACCTCCGTCGGCTGGACGATGGCGGACACCCGTTGTCAATGCACCTACCATGTGTCAACTTGGGATGGGGCCAGTTGGGTCGAGCGTGGCACCGTCCAAGGTGAGGCAGACTTCACTCCCAAAGAGCTGGACCTGTCACGCTTCTTGCCCGACGCAGACGGTGAATACAAGGTTCGCCTCCAGCAGCGAGGACCCGCCAGCGCGTTTGTCGATCGTGCCAATCTGATGTGGGGCAATACCCGGTTGCTACCCAGCGCGGCTTACGACCTCGCTGACGGTCGGGACGTGGTCCAGGAGATCACGCGGCGAGATGGCGAGATGATCGACCTGCAAGGCGGCGAGATCGAAATTCGTTGGCCGAGTTACGGCAATGGGCGTCTCACCCTGACGTTGTGGGCGAGCGAAGACGAGACCGACGCGTCACCTGAGTGGCAGGCGGGTGGGCAGCCCAAAGCACATGGACTCGGCGAGGAGTCTCGCCGTATCCCGCCTCTGAAAGAGGCTGCTGAAGTACCGGTCGAGGATTTCGAACAGGTCTTCTACGCGCCTAACGATTCCGCCCTGCTACTCGCCAACTGGGGCAACAGCTTCTTCGCTCCGTCCTGGGCGGTGTTCCTCGGCGAACCCGATCCGACCGGTGGCGCAGGCCCCGAACCGGGCGACGGCGAAGGGGGACCGAGCTTCGATCAAATCCCCGATCCCGAGAATACCTGGCGGCGAGCCTTCGGAAGCTTTCAACAGGTCGGGAACTGCTCCGGCTGTAGCGACAACGCAGCCGTGGCGCCGTCCGGTCGTATGTTGATGTTCGAGTCCTCGGATGATGTCGGTGACTCTGAGAGTCTGTGCGTCGATCATCAATTCGCCGAGGATCAGTTCCTGTGGCGTTCGCTGATGAACCTGACCGCGGATCTGCGGATTCGGCGCTCTGTCGACCCGACCAACGTGATCCTCGAAGGTACGGCAGTCGACATCAACTTCAAGAGTTATCAGCTCGAATACTCCCGATCAGAAGAACCCGACGCTTGGAAGCCAATCGCGCCAGCGCGCAACGTGCCGGCGTTCGATCAGCTGTTTCAGACCTGGGTGCCACCGGCACCGGGGACTTGGCTGGTGCGCCTCACCGTAGAGGATCTTGCCGGTAACCGAAGGCACACCATCAAACGGGTTTCGGCGCCTGACTTCCCGCAGATCACCGATGTGTTCGTGGCGCCCGAGCTGTTTTCCCCCAACTTCGATGGCGTGCTCGAAAACGCCTTCGTGCACTATCAGGCTCTAGAACCGGTGATCGTCGAGATCCAGGTGTTCAACTTCGAAGGCACTTTGGTCGACACACTGGTGGAGGAGTCGACGGCCGCGGGCGAGGTCATGGTGCCTTGGGACGGCCGCGGCTTCGATGGCACAGTGGTGCCCGATGGCCCTTACACGTTGCTGGTCCAGGGTAGTTACGAGCTGCCTGTCACCGTCGACACCTCACCCCTCGTCGTCGGGTTGAGCCTGCTCGATCCATATCGCCTCACCGGTTCGGGAGACAGCGAGGTTTTCAACCTCTTTCCAACGGTGAGTTACGGCATCGGCACGATCGGCCCGCGGGCAGTCGAAGTCGCCGAAGAGGTCGTCGAGCGTGGTGACGGGGCGGCACCGGCGGTGTGGGAAGCCTTCGATCGTCTTGGGGCTCACCTGCAATCAGACGATCTCACCTTGGCCGAATTCACCAACGGCAACTTCCGAATTCGCGCTGCCGATCATGCCGGCAACGTGACGGTCTCGACCTCGGGACTAGGCGCCGAGAAGCTGATGCTGTTCGGGCTCGGAGAGCACCGTTTTGCGGACGATGGCGGCTTCGAACCGATCGCTGCCTTCAATGAAGCCGTTCCGGCCACCAACGCTTTGATGGAGCTTGCTCGAGCGGAGCGTGATGGCACCGTTTTTGTCGGGTTTGATACCGATACCGGGGCAGTACGCTTTTTCCTAGCGGAGACGGTGCGAGGTGAGATTGCTCGGTTGGTGGTTGAACATCGGCAGGTGTCCGAGGCCGAGCCGGATCCACCGTGGACGGTCGACGATATCGACGTGTTTTATCAGCGCAATTCGAGCGCTCCCCTGGGAACACCGCCGTCCGAGTTCTTCGAAGTGGTGTGGGATACCCTGGTCGGAGTTGCCGAGTTCGATCGGCAAGTGCGGATTGTGGCCGAAAGCCCGGCTGGAGCTCAGTACGCAACGGCGACGTTCGAATTGCACCGCAGTCCTGCTGCAACCTGCTCGGAATTGAGCTTTAGGGAGCAGCTGAGGCTCGACGACAGCGTGTTCGAGAGCGACCCGGAGGAGAGCTGTTATGACGGCCCGCAGTTGCTAGCGGATATCGAGGCCATGCTCGCCACCACCGGTACCGATCCCGACGTCGAGTTGGTGTTGTGGGGCAACGAGACGATTGATGGTGATCTCGACAACATGACGTTTCTGCTGCGCAGCAGCGACGACCCAACCTACGCGGTGTGGACGGACATCCCGGTGATGGCTCGCGGCGATGCTTTCCTGATCCAGCCCATCCCCGAGCCTCGGACCTGTGCCGAGTACTTCTACCAATTCAGTGGCGAGACGCCACCAGAGTTGGATCCGTCGACCGGCATTTTTGGTCCTCGGACTCTGATGGTGGAGGGGAGATTCACTACTCCGTGCCTGACATTAGTGGCGTCGGCGTTGGCCGAGTTACCGACGGCCTGTGGCCAGCCTTCGCCGGAACACTTGACGGTCATACTGCAGGCCGAGGACCAGACCGGCAGCACGCCACTCGAGGATCTGGTGTTTGTCCGACAGCTTGCCGACGGTGAGGAGACGCTGCTCGAGGTTCCCGCCCCGGTCTCCGGTCTCGACTATTTTGTCGAGCTCGATCTGTCCCTCTACGACGAGGGTGTTGAAGCATTCGAGACCCGGGTAGCCAACGTGGATGGCCATCAACGCATTGTCAAAGTCGAGGTCAATGTCGACCGTGTTCCGCCGCAGGCGGCGATCACTCTGCCCGAGGAAGGGGCAGTGGTTTGTGGCTTCAACAATCAGTTCGAGATCGAGGGCATTCTGAGCGATCTGGTAGGCAGCACGTCCGCTGGTCCGAATCGAGGTTTGTTCCCCGGTGGCCGTCCCGAATTCGACAGCGTGCCGTTACCGAGTTGGAACATCACGGGCACGTCCTGTGTTGTGGATTGTTCGCACCGCGGGGTGGCGAGAGAAAGTGATAGCCGATTCGAAACCTCGGGGAAGATTGCGGCCATAACCAATTTTGACGGTCCGGTGACCCATCACATCGAGCTCTGGGATCGTGGCGGCAACCTGACCTGCTTCGACCGATCGTACGTGGTGGATGCCAATGTGCCACGAATTCCGCTGACTGTGGATTTCACCGAGTTTTCGCCAAACGGGGATGGCATTCAGGACCAGGTCCGGGTCGGCTTCGAAACCGACGAACCGCAGCGCCTCGACGTCGAGGTTTGGGACGCGCAGTACCACCCCTTGCTCGGCTGTGTGATCGACGGTCCGATATTGAACACGGTGGCCGACAACTTGGCGATCTTCGAGGACGGCGGGGTGTTTTGGGACGGTCGAGATGACGGCGACGCGGTGGTGCCCGATGGCTGGTACTGGTTCGAGGTGCGCAACCGCGACACCTGCGGCAACCAAAGGCGCCAGAGCTTCTGCCTCGTCGTCGACACCGTGCCCCCGGTAGTCGATGTCATCTATCCCACCCTCGAGGATGTGGTGCTGCCGGTGATGATCGACGTGCAGGTCTCGGTTCGCGGCGGCGGTGGCATCGAGCTGAGTTTCGGCGAGAGTCACGATCCGGTGAGCTGGAGCCTGTTACGCCCCGGGCCCAGGGATTTGAACGGTTTGATCCACGCCGAGTGGAATACCTTGGGCATGGATGGCGACTGGACTTTGAGATTACGGTCCGAAGACACAGCGGGTAACCGTGCCGAGGTCCGTGAGCCGGTCACCCTGCCGGTGGGTGCCGACCTGATCACCTATCTCGATTCGGTCCCTCTCTTGTTCTCGCCCAACAACGATGGCCGTCTGGAAGAAGTCACGCTACGTTTCGGATTACTCGAAGCAGCAGATGTCGAGTTCAGCGTCGAAAACCCGACTGGCCAGCAGGTTGAGTTGTTGGCGTTCGAACGGTTCGCTGCTGGCGGTTCGTCGCGCACCTGGGACGGCTTGGGCAGTGGTGGCCTGGCGGAGGCGGATGGTCGTTACCGGGCCGTGCTGAAGGCAACCCTGGCGAGCGATCCCAACTTTGTCCAGGAAGAGTCGATCACCTTCGAGCTCGATGCAACGCCGCCGGTGGTCACCGTGACCCGGCCGGAGAACGGCTTTTCAGCGGGGAGTGGCAATGTCGTCGGTACCGTCGAGGATGCCCATCTCACGAGTTTTTCAGTGCTGCTTTCCTCGGATGGAGGCACTCCGATAGAGCTTGGCAGAGGTGAGACCAACGTCAGTGATGATGGCCTGGCACCTCTGGGTGATCTTGTGGAGGGTGATTACGAGCTGTTGGTGGTTGCTGACGATGCCGGCGAGTCGCGGACCGAGTTGACGGTGGCATTCACCGTGGACCGAACGCCACCGACCGTGGAGATCACCGCTCCCGTCGTTGGAGCGGTGTTGGGGGCGGTGGGCGGTCTGGTGGAAGTACTCGGTTTCGTGACGGATGAGCACCTGGAGTCTTGGCTGCTGGAAGCAGGCACTGGCGAGGATCCGACCGCCTTCACTCCGCTGGCGAGCGGTGGAGAAGACGGACCAGCCGCTACTTTGTTGGCTGCTTGGGACCTCACGTCATGGCCCGACGGGCTGACGACTCTGCGACTGTCTGCCACCGACAAAGCTGGCAACAGCGCTGAGGACCACCAGTTGGTGGAAATTGACAACACGCCGCCGTCGGCAGTGCTGACTGCACCGGTCGACGGTAGCTTCGTCACCACTCCACCCGCCATCACCGGGACGGCGACGGATACAAACTTTGTCGAATACCGGCTCGAAGCAGCTGCCGCCGATGCACCAGGAGAGTGGGTCGAGCTCCATCTCGGGACCGCCCCGGTGAACGCTGCGGTCCTTTACGACTGGCAAGCGTTACCCCCAGATGGTGAAGTCTCCCTTCGGCTGTTGGTGACCGATGTGCCAGGTAATGTGGGCCAGGCGCAGATCTCGGTGAAGATCGACGTCACACCGCCAACGCCTCCGATCGAGCTCACCGCGGTGCTGGAGGGGCAACGCGATGCTCGCCTCAACTGGACAGCCTCCGCCGCGCCGGACGTGACGGGCTACCGGATCTTCCGTGCAGGGCAGCCGATCAACGCCGAACCGGTCACTGCGACGACCTATCTCGATTCCTCGCTGACCGAGGGCACCTACATTTACCAGGTGACGGCACTCGACGAAGCTGGCAACGAGAGCGAAACCTCGAATCAGGCTGAGGTTGAGATCGACTTGTCGGCACCGGAAGCCCAGATTTTCTCACCGGTTGCCGACGCTCGGGTCAGCAATCTGGTGGACGTTCGAGGCACCGCTCGGAGCCAGGACTTCTTAGAGTACCGCCTCTACGCCGAACGCCTGGATGGTCCGGGAGGGCGCCAGTTGGTACGCAGCTCGCCGGTACCAACTCAGGCCAGTCTGCTGGGACAGTGGAACAGCCTGCTGGCACCGGACGAGTCCCGTTGGCGCCTCAGCCTCGAGGCGGAAGATCTTGCCGGTAACGTGGCTAGCGACATCGTCGAAGTGGTGGTGGATAACCAGCCGCCGGGTGCGCCGATCAATCTGACTGCAAGTCTCTTCGGTAGCCGTGATGTCGACGTGGGTTGGACTGCTAGTGCCGAACCGGACGTGGTCGGCTATGTGTTGTTCCGCGACGGCCGGATTGCCAACGCCACCGGCCCGGTGGTTGGCGAGCTGACACCGTACATCTTGACGACAACCACCTATCGCGATGCCAGCCTGCCCGACGGCACGTTCACTTACCTGGTGCATGCCGTCGACGAAGCTGGCAACCTGAGTGATCCGTCGAACGAAGATGACGCCACCGTCGAAACGCGCACCCCACGCGCCATCATCGTTGATCCCGAGTCTTCCCACCGGTTCGAAGCCGATCTTTTTGTCGCCGCCGAAACCGAAGACCAAGACGTCACCCAGGTGCAGTTCCAATATCTGCCCTCAGGTAGTGCAAGTTGGATCGATCTCGGCGCCGCGGACCTCGAACCACCCTGGCAGACGATTTTGGATCCAGTGGCTGCCGGCCTCGACTTCGGCAATCTGCAGTTGCGAGCAGTGGCCACCGACGACGCCAACAAAACCGATCCGTCGCCGCCCCCAATCACTGTCGAGTACGCCGACCTGACACCGCCGGACGTAGTGATCAACGTGGCAACTCTGGTCGACGGTGGCGACGTCACCGTCACCTGGACGGTCAGCGGCGCATTAGACCTCGCGGGTTACCATGTCTACCGCAGCACTTCTAGCTCGTGCTGCCGGACACGGTTGACCAGCGGATTGACTTCCGCAACCACCTATCTCGACTCCGGGGTCAACGACGGCACCTACTACTATTGGGTGACGGCGGTGGATGCGGAAGGTAATGAGTCGGGGTATTCAGAGCCGGCGCAAGCGATCGTATTCACGCCAACGCTGGAGCAACCCTATACGCCGACGCCGCTGTCGACCGGGCGACTCGAGGGAGTGGGTCGGGCCGGCTACCAGGTGACCGTCGAACAATCGAGCCCCAGCGGCAACGTTGTCTCGCCGCCGTTTGATCCCGAGGACGACGGTGCGTTTGCTCACGATTTCACTCTCGAGCTCGGGACCCATACGTTCACTGTAGTCATGGCCGATCCCGAGGGCAACCGCAGCAAACCCGCGTCGGTTCAGGTGCTGGCTGGTACCGCCCCGAGCCAACCGCAGAATCTCAATGCTGTGGTTGCCGACTTTGATGTCGACTTGACGTGGGATGCCAATCCTGAAGCCAACCTGTTGGGTTATCGATTGTGGCGCAACGATCTACCGTTGGCCGAAGCCGATATCGCCGACTTCGATCACTTCGCCTATTCTTCCCGCTTCAGCTCGTTTTACACCGCGGAGAAAGCGTTCGACGGCGATCCGAACTCCTATTGGTGGCCGAACAGCGGGGCCGGGGAATGGCTCGAAGTGGGCTGGCCCGGTCAGCGCATCATCACGAGCGTCGAGATCGACTTCTGGCAGGGCGGCAGCACCATTTATGGTGCCCGAGATTTCCGGATCCAGGGATATTACAGTGGCGCGTGGGTGACCGTTGCCCGAGTGGTGGACCTTTCGGTGGTAGCGACCTCGGTGACGTTCGACCTGCCGTACCGCACGGATAAGGTGCGCTTGTGGATTGATGCCGCGCAGAACAGCTTCTCGCGACCGGTGCGCGTGGCCGAGATGCGGGTGCGTGCGGCACAGCTGTTGCCGCTGGCACCGACGGCAACCACCGACGTTGCGCCGGACGGTTTCCACATCTACACCTTATTTGCCGTCGACGATCTGGGCTTTCACAGTGTGCCTTCGGAGCCGACGCAGCCGCTGGCGGTCGGCGATGTGGATCCGCCGGATCCGCCGGTGCTCGCCGCTCGGGTGGTTGGTGCCGCCGACGTCGAATTGACTTGGACCGCGGCGGACGCGGTGCAGTATGACCTCTATCGCGATGGTGTGAAATTCGCCGAGCACGATGACCTCGGCAATCTGCTGTTGCTTGACGAGGAACGTCCCAACGGCACCTACCGCTACTTCGTGCGCGCCATCGACGCGGCAGGTAATGTCAGCGAGCCGTCGAACGAAGCGCAAGTGACCATTGCGGTGGAGCCGCCGGAGATCCCGATCGCACTGACGGTGGTTGCGCCACCGGTAGGCCAGGCGTTGGACATCTCCTGGCAGCCAGGCGAGGGACTGCTACCGAGCGGTTACATTCTGTTCCGTTCGACCATTGCCGGCGGACCCTACGCAGAAGTTGCAACCCTCGACCAGACCAGCTTCCGTGATGAGCCGCTGACCAACGGCGTGCGCTACTTCTACGTAGTGGTCGCGTTCGACCAGCGTTTCAACCTCAGCGGCGAGTCGAACGAGGCCAGCGGTGTACCCGAAAACACGCAGCCGCCGCTGGCTCCAGCGCTCTATTCTCCGACGCTCCCGGGTCGTGTTTTGGTTACCGAAGCAACAACAGCGACACTCGTCGGGCGCAGCGCGCCGAATGTTGACGTGACACTCGATCGGGAAGCCGAGGACCTCGGAATGGTCCGTTCGTTGTCCGAGACCGAAGTGGATAGTTGTGGTTTTTATGGTGCCAGACCGGGATGGACCGTCTCGACCGATGGTCGTTACGTCTGGAGTGACGACTTTGGCGAAAGTTACCTGTTCGATTTCGTAACCTGTGACCGGCAGTACTTTGAGCTCGGCAACGGTTATGGCCGGTGGCTGCCGGATTCTCATTTCCTGATCTTCACTATTACCGATCCCAGCAACGGTGGTGGCGGTGAGGCTTTGACAACGTTGCCTGGCAAGGGCGAGGGGGGCGGCGAAGGGGAGTCTGAGATCGTGCGCTTCGACGCTGCCGACGGCAGCGTCGAGACCGTGACCACGCTCGATCGGGGGTTGATCACAGTGCCGTCACCCGCTGGCGATGTGTATGCGGTGATCGGCAACCGGAGCGGTCAACAGGGGATTCTCTTATTCGACCCCGCAACCGACATCTGGACGCGGGTGACCATCATTGAGCTTGATTCGGTGATGCCAGAAACCTTGGTCTGGTCGCCTGACGCTTCCCGTCTGGCCTGGATAGAAGGCAATCGGTTGGTCGCGCTCCATCTGGCGTCCGGGTCCAAGATGACCATCGACTCGTCATTGGATGCCGAACTGTTCGATTTTTCACCGGACGGCAGCGAGCTGGTGTTCTTGTCCTATCGTGAAGGACCCACCAGAATCTGGATCTACAACTTTGAGGACGACACCTACCGGGAGGCCGGCACGCCGAGCTCGGCATTGTCGCCACAGTTCGTGCCCGACGGTCGGGCGGTGGTTTACATTGACGATAGCGAGGAAGCCCTCTACACCCGCAACTTGGCGAGTGGCGTCGAGCAGCCGCTTTACAGTTACGACTATTTCTACGCGCCCCTCGAGTGGACGACGAGCGGCCACATCTTCTTGGTCGATGATGATGAGCTGCTTCGCCTGTGGCCTCTCGGTCGTTTCCAA
This sequence comes from Acidobacteriota bacterium, assembly GCA_029263395.1. Classification (GTDB taxonomy): domain Bacteria; phylum Acidobacteriota; class Thermoanaerobaculia; order Multivoradales; family J023; genus JAAELT01. The sequence goes on from JAJCXO010000014.1 coordinate 13,938, forward strand.
TTTGACGATGTGCCGTTGATCGCTGGCGACAATGTGCTCACCGCCGCCAGCGACGGTATCGATTCCGAGCCGATCGTCATCACGACCTCGACCCCAACAGGCGCCACGCTACCGGACTATGCCGTTGAGTTGGCGGTGATTCCATCGGTGATGGTCTCCGGCGAAACCCTGCGAGCGACGGCTACAGTGACGTCAATCGGGCAAGCGAACGCGCCGACGGCGGGTCTGTCGATGGCAATCGTCGGGCCTGGCAATGTTCTCCTCGACCTACTCCAAGGAGAGCAGGTTGGACCATTGGTTGTCGGCGACCAACAGTCGGTGCCAGTCGAGACCGTGTTCGAAGCCGATCCAGGGGTGTACACCGTGGTCGCTTCGGTCGACCCCCTCAATCAAGTGACCGAGACTAGCGAAGAGAACAATCTCGCAGCTGCAACAGTGACCGTGGTCGAAGAGGGCGCCGGGCCATTGCTCACCCTAGTGACCGACCAACCGCTTTACCTGGCTGGCGAAGATCTCACCGCCACCCTCGAGATCCTGGGGACCAGCAGCAACTTTGACGGTATCTTGGAGATTTCGATCGAAGACGATGCCGGCTTCCTGGTGGTGGCCTTCGATGGTCGGCCGGTGGTCGACTTGGCGTTTGGCGAAGTCCGGACCGAGACGGCTGAGTGGAACGTCGGTTCGACCTTCGCCGCCACCTACCGCGTCCGGGCGCGGCTGTTCGACATCGAAGGCAGCCTCGCAGCCGAAGCATTTGCACCATTCGATCTCTTTGGTCAGGCGGACATCACCTCGGCGGTGACCAGCGATGCGGTGAGTTATCCTCGCGGCGCCGCCGTCGCGCTGCTCAGCGACTTCGCTTATGCCGCGGGTAATCTGGTGATCATCGGCAGCGAAGCGGTGTTGACCGCGTATAACGACACGGATGTCGAAGTGGCCTCTTGGACGCTGGATCTAGGCACGCTACTGCCTGGGGCCGAAGGGTCGCTGAACCGGACTTGGGCAAGCGGCGAGGCCGCCGTCGGCAGCTACCGTACCTCGTTCGAGGTTCGACACGGGGCAGACGTCTTGAGCAGTGCGGAGGCGTTCTTTCAACTCGAAGACGACCTCCTGTTCAGTGAACTGTCAGCGTCCAAAGTTGCGGTGTTAGTCAACGATGTTGATAGCAGCGGCGAAGTCAGTCCTGGCGATCGATTGCGGTACGCCATCACGGTCAACAACACCGGCACCGGCCCGGCAACCGGCATCTCGCTGGTGGACGTGATCCCCGACGGCACCGAGCTGGTAACGGACTCGATCACTACCAGTCTCGGCTCGGTGACTTCCAACGATCCAGTGACGGTTGCGATCGTATCGCTCGCCTCCGGTGGTGTGGCCGAGATCATCTTCGAGGTCGACCTCGACGCCGATCTCTCTTCCGCGGTCGACGTGATTTCGAATCAGGCGATCCTCGACGCCGACGGTGTGGTTGGCCTGCTGAGTGATGATCCAACCACCGCCCAGCCAGCGGATCCAACCTTGACGCCGGTTGTCTTTGCGCCACGTCTGGTGGTGACCAAGGTTGATGAACTAGCCGAAGACCGTGACGGCAACAGCTTGGCTAGCCCCGGCGATGTGCTGCGTTACGAGGTGGTTTTGAACAACATCGGCAACGCGTCCGCCAACTCCATACGCTTCGAAGACCTGGCGCCCCAGCATACGACGCTAGTGCCGGGGTCGGTGACGGCGGCTCTCGGCACGATTGTGACCGGCGACGATCCCGGCGATACGCAGGTTGAGGTGTTCCTCGTTGAGCTTCAAGCGAGCGCAACCGAGACGATCACGTTCGAGGTGGAAATTGCTGATCTGGTGCCGCTGACTCTGAGTGAAATCAGCAACCAGGGGTTTGTGCAGAGCGCACAGTTGGCGACGGTGGCGAGCGACGATCCCGACACCACCGAGGCGTTGGACGCCACTGTCACCGTGCTCTCGATTCCGCCGATGGACTATGGCGACGCGCCGGAGCCCGAGTACCCGACCGTGATGGCCAGTGACGGCGCTCGTCACCTGACCGGCTCAGGTCTTTTCCTCGGTTCCTTGATCGACGCCGATCCCGATGGCCAGCCTGATCTCACGGCCTCTGGCGATGACGCCGACGGTATCAACGACGACGACGGTGTGACATTCATCACCGCACTGGTGCCAGCGACCACCGCGCAGGTTGACATCGAGGTATCGGCGCCGTGTCTGCTGAGTGGCTGGATCGATTTCAACCGTGACGGCGACTGGGAAGACGACGGCGAGCGCATTTTCCTCGATTCACCGCTGGTTGCCGGAGTCAACAATCTATCGTTTGCGGTGCCAGCGTCTGCCACGCCGCACATCACCACCTTCGCCCGCTTTCGTGTCAACACGACCGGTGGCCTGTCGTTCGACGGCAAGGCCCTCGATGGCGAGGTAGAGGATTATGAGATCGGCACAATCCCGGTTGTCCTGCAATCTTTCTCCATCGACTAGAGGCGACGATGAGGCGTAGATTAGTTTTATGGTTCATGCTGTCGCTAGCTGCGGTTGTCGTGGCCACGGCTCAGACTAGGCCCTCAGAAGTCGTGGCCTCAGAAGCTGCGGATTCCGCAATAGAGGCACAAGCCGAGCTGCCGGTGATGGCCCGAGAGATCCTGGCAGGCTGGTCCGAGCGCCGGGACATGACCGAGCAAGTTGCTGCTTACGCCGCCCGGCGATTGGCGCAGACAACCCGCCGAGCTCGGGTACCTCGTGAGCAGGCACCCGCCGAGTTGGCGGCAGCCTTAGAAGGGTTGAGTGGCGCAGCCGGGCGCATCACCAAAGAACTCGCGACTGATGAAGCCGCGGTCTCAGGCCTGGCGATCGCCGAGGTCCAGACCGCCTTCGCCACCTTCAAAGTCCAGGACCTGCTGGCCCGTGACGAGTTCGAAATGACGGCAGCGCGTCTAGCGCTCCTAGAGGTTGATGGCGAGATCCTGAACCGTTTCGAAGTGGCACGACAGGCTTATCTCGAGGCCAGCGATGGTTTGCACCGGGTGTTCGCAAACCCTTTGAACTCCGGCTTCGGCGGCTCAAGAGAGCTGGTTCTGAGTGCCGCCACAGAAGCGGTAGCGATCCTCGACCCGACACCGGCACCGATCACAGCTCTCCGGTCGTCGCTGCTGCCGTACCGACGCCAGACCTTGCCGCCGAGAGACCCGGTGTTCGGACCGACCATCGTGCCCAGTTACCTCGATGCCAGCGGTGTGGGTTCGGTCGCGGCCGATCTGGCGCCGACGCCAGAGGCGCCGTTAGCCGAAGAAATTTTGCTCAAGGCGGAGGAGCTGGGATACGACTACGTCCGAATTTTCGAATTCGTCCGTAATCAAATTGAGCTCGAATGGTACGTCGGCTCTCAGAAGGGTGCGCTCGGCGCGTTGCGACAAGGCAGTGGTAATGACGTCGATCAGGCGAGTCTGCTGGTGGCGTTGTTTCGAGCCAGCGCACTGCCGTCACGCTACGTCCATGGCGTGGTCGAGCTGTCGATGGAGTATTTTGACACGCAACTCGGATTGACCGATGCGACGCGCGTTGCAGAGTTCCTGGCGAGTGCCGGATTGGCCCGCGCACCGGTCATCCGTGGTGGGGGCGTCTCGGCCTTTCAGGTTGAGCTCACCTGGGTGTCCGCCTATTTGCCGTACACCAACTACCGCGGGGCGGTAGTGGATTTTTCGGGCAAAACCTGGCTACCGCTGGCACCAGCTCTTCAGGGAGTCGAACGCACCTCGGCCAGCGGTGTACTGACGGCGATGGGGTTCGACTCGAATCAGTTCCTGGCGGACTACCTGTCCGCCCCACAGGCGGTGAATCCGCTGGCCACGCTGCGCGCCGCTGTTGAACAGTATTTGAGCGAGACCGGCAGCGGTAGCTACGAAGACCAGCTTGCGACCCGTACCTCGAAGGTAGTCCGTTACGGTATTTTGCCGAGTTCGTTGCCGGTTCCGGTGACGGCAATCACCGCCGAACGGGCGGCGCTAGACGTGTCTCAGCGAGTCTCGGTCAAGCTGGTGGCCAGGTCTGGAACCGGCGCGGGTGCGCCTGTGATTTTCGAGCATGATATGCCGTTGGCCGACATCCTCGGACAGCGACTGACCCTCTCCTACCTGCCGGCGACCGCCGACGATCACCAAGTGGTCAACGCCTGGGGCGGTCTTGAACGGGTGCCCGCCTATTTGGTGCGCCTGCGGCCCCAACTGCGGATCGGTGGTCGACGGGAAGCCGTCGGGGAGGGCTCCCTGCCGATGGCGGTAGGCCATCGTTTAGAGGTGGAAGTGACCGGGCCATTCGGTAGCGAGACCACCGCGCAGACCTTTACTGCCGGCTCTTACCACGCCCTGGCCATAGGCGCCCAACGATTCACCGAACATCTCGTCGCAGACGATCCTGAAGACGAAGAGATTCTTGGGGCCAACCTGCTGAGCGGTATCGCTTTTAATTTCGGCGCCAGCTGGGATGCTGGCGAGCAGGAGTTGGCGCGGTTAATGGACGTGGCGGTGGCGCGCCCCTTACCAGCGATCGTGATTGCCTCGAACGCGGTTGAAGCTCGGGTGATTCTCGGCTTGCCTCACCGCCTTGAATGGCAAGGGGTGACCCTCGACGCAGCGCTGCGGGTGGCTGAACCGGTAGGCCGGGCTGAGGCCGAGGTTGCCAAGGACTGGATGCGACTGTCGGCGCTGCATGGCTCGGCGCTGGAACACCGCATCTTCGAACAACAATTCCTGGTCGACTCTTTGTCGGCTGACAAGGCGTTGGGACTGGCGCGGGCTCGAGGCATCGAGGTCTTGACCCTCGACGCCGGCAACATCGGAACCCTGTTGCCGACCCTGCAACATCCCCAGCCGGTACGCTCAGCGGTGGCGGATTGGGTGGGGCAGGGAATGGTTGTCGAGATTCCGGTGCTCCAGCTGGCGTTGAATGCCTGGGTTGGCTCGGCGTGGCGGGTCGAGGATCCAGTCAGCGGTGCTGGCGGCTATTTCCTAGCCGGTGCGTTGGCCGGCGGTGCGACCACCGAGGCACCGGAAAACTGGCTGCTCGATTTTGTAGTGGACGCGTTGGCCCATCTGCGCTCCGAGCCCAACGAGGACCCGCTGGCAGGCGTTGAAGTACTCAAGATTCCGGGTGGCGACTTCCAGATCGGCACGGTGGGTGAAGCCTTCCCACTGGAGCTGACGGTCCAAGTCCTCGACACCCTGGGTCGGCCGGTGCTGGGCGCCAACGTCACCTTCCGGTCGCTGGCCGGCAACGGCAAGATTGGGCCACAACGAGACACCACGACGACGGTTCAAACCGATGCCGGCGGTTTCGCCTCGGTGGAGTTGGTGGCGGGCACACGGGTCCTCGACAACTTGATTCAGGTGCGCCGTCACCCCGACGACGAGAAGGACACCTGGGCGCTCAAACATCTGGTCACGGCCACTGTTGAGGCCGAGATCGGACAGTTGTCGATCAATCGCCCATTCGAGGCCATCGGGTATCCAGGCATCGCGGTGAGCATGCTGCGGACCGACACGGCGGAAACCATCTTCGACGACGAGAACATCGGTTTCTGGTCGGACTCGATGCGCATCGAGGTGGCGGACGAGTATGGCAACGGAGTGTCGAACGCTGAAGTCGAGGCGACAGCGTTGGATCCGATCCTCGGCCTAGTGCCCTTTGAGACCTGTACCGACGATGGCGCCGGTGCCTCAGGGCTGCTGTTCTTCGACGCTCTGCCGGAAGACGACGGCAGTTTCCGCGGTTGCGCCTCGACCTATCCCACTCGCGAAGAATGTGGTGAGCCGACCTTTCGAGTCAAAACCGAGGCCAGCGGTAAGGCTGTTGTCGGAGTGATCATGGGCGACTCGGTTTTGGCCGTTTATCCCGCCCGCGTCGAGCTGCGCCAGGTCGACTTGGGGATCACCATCGAAGAGCCGGACGATCCCATCGTCATCCCACCTGAGCCAGAAAACCCCGACGCGCCGGCCCCGGAACCGGTGATGGTGAGCTACAAAGTCGAGGTCACCAACCGCGGCACCCATGACGCCGAGGACGTCCGGGTCGAAGTGACGATGGACTTCCCCGACGAGGTCGAGATCGAGTCTGTGGAGGCCGATCGCGGGAGCTGGACTGATCCGGATTGGACGATCGGTAGTCTGGGGAATGGGGCTAGCACGACCCTGACCATTAACCTCTTGGTGCCCCACGACACACCACCAGGTTCTCAGGTGCTGTCGGTGTTGGCCCAGGCCTCGGCACCCGGGGATCCACTGGTCAACGTCGGCGACGACCGAGTCTTCGAGGACACCAGCGTCGAAGTCGACGAGGAGGCTGCTGACAGGCCCAGCGGTGCAGTGGGTGACGGGCCTCCTGCCGCGGTCTCGCGCGACGGCGGGTTGCCGCCTCTGGATCTTACCGAGACCCCCAAAGCGTTGGTTGAAATCGACCCGTTGGAGTTCGAATACTCGATCCGTTTTCTTGCCGAGCCGTTTACATTGCCTCCCAGGTGTTTCCCGTTTCGTGGCAGGTTGGTTCGTACCCGTGGTTTTGTGACCCACGCTGCCACCCGGATCGAAGAGGACTACCCGCTACCGATCGAGCTCATCCACCTGACCTCCGATCCAACGGATTGTGTCACTGCCCAATTCCACTCTTGCGTCCCCACGGATGTTGGCGATGCGTGCCGCGACGCTTGCGTCGTGAGTAATGTCGACTGTGAGTACTGTGTCGAAGGTGGAGAGGGTTGTGAGTTTGTCGCGTTGCTCCGGGACTGCGCCGAAAACTTGTGGACCTTTAGGCGCTCCGAAATCGTGCTCGAGGCTAGCCAGTTTTCGATCACCAACGACGGGCTCGCCAGCGCTCCGGAACGGGCTCCCGATGGTGTGTCGGCGTTGGGCATCATGACCGCCGGTGCGGTGCCCGGCATTCACGAAGTAGGTTTTGACGGGACCGCCATTTTCCGCGAGCTGAAGCCCAATCAGGAGACCGGCGAGCTCGAGGTGCAGCTTCAGACTTTCCCACCTTGGTCAGTTCGGCCGGTGATCCAGAACATCGCGTTGGAAAGCATCGGAACGTTCCATGGCATCGAGCCGACCATCGAGAGCGTAGACCCCGAGCTGGTGGAGTTGACGGAGGGTGGCGTCACGGCCTCTGAAACGACGTTTGCCTACCGGATTCTGCCACCGGATTACGAAGCCAACTTGGTGGTGGTCGATATCGAGGCAGACGGCGACTTCGTGATCGACTTATTGGGGACCGAAACCTCCGACGAAGGGGAGGGGGTGCTCCCCGAAGGCTCGCGTCTCGACGCCGGCAAAGAGCATACCGCGCGACTCCTGGTGAATCCCGGCTCGTCGGTCGAAGTGTCCTCGGATCCTGTCGCCGTGCCCCTCGAAGGTCAGATCATTCGGCGGGTCGACGATCCCTACGTCCTGTCCCAGGACACCGACCTGGCAGTCGAAGGGTTCTGTAACGAAGCCACTCCATTCGACTTCTATCTCAACCGTCCGGCGGATGTTTCGCTGTGGTTCCAGCGCATCAACGACGTGTCTGCCGGCATCATGTTGGATGGCGAGCAGCTGTTCGCCTTCGAGGACCAGCGCTTCGAAGAAGGGGAGCATCGGCACCTGATGAAGCTGGAGGACCTACCGCCTGGAGACTATCGCGGTTTCCTGCGGGCGGTCGACGAGCAGGGAACGGAGATGGAAGAGTTCCTGGCGTTGGCTGAACACGGTGTGACCGACCATCGCCGGGTGGGGCAGAGCACCCTCAAAGGCGTCAATCTGTGGCGGGGTAATCTGACGTTCGGTCGTCGAGATCTATTTTTCCCCGCCCGTGGGAGACCGCTGGAACTGAGCCGCACCTACGTCTCGGGTGGTAGTGCAGGCGACCTGGTTGGAACCTTGGGGCCAGGCTGGAGTCACAACTGGCAGTCGCGAGTCGAGGTCACGCCTTGTGGCGAAGCCGTCGTGACCGGTGGCGAAGGGTCCGGGCTACGTTTTGCCGACGACGGTGAGGGCGGCTTGCAGTCGATGACGGGTAGTCATGCTTCGCTGGTCGCCAACCCCGCCGGTGAGAGCTACGATTTTTTCACCCCTGGCGGCCATCAGTACCGTTACGAGCCAGTAGCCGAAGGCCGTTGGGACCTGTCCCAAGTTTCCGATCCCAACGGCAACATCACGACCCTTGCCTATTCCGGCCTGGGCGACGACCGCCTGCTGCGTCGTGTCACCGACGCGTCGGGGCGCTCCCTCGAGTTCTTTTACGAGGAGCGCAACTTTGCACTCTGGGAGGGCCCCGTGCTGGTGCGGGTCGAAGCCCCAGAAGGCTTGGAAGTCCGATTCGACTATGACGCCTACGGCAACCTCATCTCGGCTGAGCGTGAAGGTGGCATCCAAAAGGAAACCTACAGCTACGAAAGTGTTCCCGACTGGGCGTTTGAAGCCCGGTGGGCGCTCACCGAGTCGATCAATACGCTCAACGGTGCCCGCACTCGATACGATTATCAAGTCACCAATATTCCCGCGATCTCCGGCGAAGACGTGAGCTTGCTGCAAGTCAAAGAGCAAGTGGATCCGGAAGGTGGCGTGACTCAGTTCCAGTGGGATACCGGCGCTCTGGGTAACCGTCAGCTAGCGACTCACAAAGTGATGGATCCGCGAGGTGAAGAGAGCACCTTTCGCATCAACAATGATGGCACCGTCCAGGGCACGGAGAATCCGCTCGGCCAAGCCGGCACTTTGGAGTGGGATAACGATGATTTAGTGGTGACTCAGCGCGTGGACGCCAACGGTGTCATCACCGACTCGACGCATGACGCCTATGGCAACCCGCTGACCGAAACGGTCACGGTTACCGACTTCGATGGCACCGAGCATGTCTACACCGTCACCAAGACCTATGTGCCGACCGACCAGCCGCCGTTCCTGCGCAACCTGCTTGCCAGCCGTACCGATCGTAACGGCAACACCACAACGTTCACCTATGACGAGCGGGGCAACTTGCTGTCGCAGAGTATTGACGTCACCGACGCCAACGGCGAGACGACAACCGTCGCCACCCATCACACCTACGCTGCCAACGGCGATCGCCTGACCACCACCGATGCCAACGGTGGGGTCACCAGTTTCCGTTACAACGCCTACGGATTGGTGGAGCAGGTGACCGACGCCTTGGGGAACATCACTTCCACGCGCTGGAATGAGCGTGGGTTGCCGGTCGAAGTCACCGACGCACTGGGCCGCACGACCCTGATGAGCTACGACAACCTGGGGCGCCTGAAACGTCGTCAACATCCCGATGAAGGGGTCGAGCGGGTCGAATATTTTGACCTGCTGAATTTGAAAATCGAGACCGATGCCCTGGGGCGGGACACGCGAACTACCTTTGATCTAGAAGGTCGAATCGTGTTGATCGAAAGTGCCGCTGGCACTCAGAAGGTTTTCGAATACGACGAAGCTGGCAACAAAATCCTCGAGAGTCGGTGGTTCGGCGGCGCTACACCACGCGACGACATCGTGTACGAATACGACGCGGCCGGGCGCCTGATCCAGCGCCGCGAGACCTTGGGGCGGGTGACCACCTACACCCATGACGCGGTGGGTAACGTCCTCAGCGAGCGGCTGATCAGTGAAGTCGTCACAGACGCATTTGCGCCACGGCTCATCGAAACCGACTACGACGAGTTGAATCGCCCGATCGTCGAGCGTCGCCAACTCGGCGACGGGTATGTAATCAGCCGCAGGAAGCTCGACGGTGAAGGCAATCGTTTGCTGGAGCTGGATCCATTAGACCGCACGCAAGTGGTCCAGTACGACGAGCTCAACCGGCCTATCCGCATCGATGAGTCGGCGCTGCGGGAACACCGCCGCTATTACGACGGCAACGGCAACCTGATTCGGACCGAGCTCGACGTCGGGGTAGACGGGGCGGGAGACGTCGTCACCCAAGCCCGGCACATGATCTACGACGTTGCAAACCGGATGGTTGCTGACGTCGATGCCGAGGGCCATGTGTTTGCCTTGGAGTATGACGCCGTCGGCAACGTGGCCCGTGAGGTCGACCGACGCGGCCACCTCACGAGCCATGCCTACGACAGCCGCAACCGACGGATCCAGACGACGGTTCACCTCGACCGGGTGACCACGCCCACCCGCAATGTGGTCACTGACATGCAGTACGACTTGGTCGGCAACCGTATTGGTGAGACGCTGGCCAATGGCAACGTGCTGACCTATGTCTACGACCCGCTCGATCGCTTGACCACTACCACAGACAGCTTGGGCACTGTTGCGGCCTTCGTTCTTGACGCCCGGGGTAACAAAGTCGAAGTCACCGACGCCAACGGCAACGTGACAGTCAACACCTTCGATGTCCTCGACCGGTTGACGTTCCAGAATCTGCCGGAAGACCGCGAAGTGTCGTACACCTACGATGTTGCTGGCAACCCGATGACGCAGACCAATGCGCGCGGCCACATCACGAGCTTCGTCTACGACTCCCTCAATCGCCTTGTCGAGACGAGCGACGCGGAAGGTGAGGTCACCACTACCGAGTACGACGCCGTTGGCAATCCGTTTCGCCAGACCGATCGCCGCGGCAGCGTCACCGATTTCGAATACGACGAGCTCAACCGGCTTGTGCTTCGAACGGATCCGGAAGTGGATGGCGAACGGTATTCCACAGCTTTCACCTACGACCCGGCGGACAACCTACTCACCGAGTTGGACCGTCGCGGCATCCTCACCGAATATCAATACGATCGCGAGAACCGTCGTACCCACACCACTCGTGCTGGCCTGCTGATCGGGCAAATCGAATACGACGAAGCTGGCAATATGGTCTCGGCGTTCGACGCCAACCGAAACCAGGTCTTTTTCGACTACGACGAACGCAATCTGCGCGTCGCCGAGCGCGAACCTCTGTCCAAGACGACCACTTTCGAGTTCGACGACATGGGCGACTTGGTGCGCAGCGTCGATCCGGAAGGGCGCACGGTCGAGCAAGTGCGCGACCTGCGTCGGCGCCTGCTGACCGCAACCCGGGGTGATGACGAGACCACCACCTACACCTACGATGGCAACGGTAACCGCACGTCGGTGTTGCGTCCCGAAGGTGGCGAATGGACCTATGAGTATGACGGCGCGGATCGCCTGACCGCGGTAGTCAATCCAGAGTCCGATCGCAGCGAGTTGACCTACGACAAGAACAGCAACTTGGCGACGCAGACCGACGGTGAGCTCAACGTCACGAGTTACGACTACGACGTGCTCGATCGTCTGGCGCGGATGACCTACGCCGATGCAACGTTCGAGACCCGCAACTACGACGCGGAGAGCAACCTGAGTCAGGTGCAGGACCCCAACGGGCAAGTTGCCACGTTCACCTACGACGCCCTAAATCGCGAGACGCGGCGGGAGTACCGGGAAAGCGACACGACCCCGGACTTCGCCCAAGCGGTGACGTCGAGTTGGGATCGCAACAACAACCTGATCGGGGTCGTCGAGTCGACGCGGGATGGCGCCGATCAACCGACTACCCGCACCTACGACGACTTTGATCGTCTCGAGTCGACCACCGACCGGTGGGGCAACACCCTGGTCTACACCTACGACGCCAACGGTAATCGCACTCGCCTGACCGATCCCAACGGGCTGATTACGACCTACACCTACGACGCCTTGAACCGGGTCGACAGCGTCCTGATTCCAGGGGCTGGCTCCACCCAATTCGACTACTTCAAGAACAATTTCCTAGAGAAGGTTGCTTACCCCAACGGTACAACTTCCGAGCACACCTATGACAGCTCGAACCGTGTCACACGGATCGACAACCTCCACAACACCGCCGCCGAGGTGTCGAGCTTTGTGTACAGCTATGACCGCAACGGCAACCGCACCCAACAGATCGAAACCCACAGCAGTCTCCCCGCCGAGACTACAACCTACACCTTCGATGGCGCGGATCGCCTGCACCAAGTCACCTACCCGGACAAGATCACCACCACATCCTACGACGCGGCTGGTAACCGAGCCACCGAAGTTGCGACCGACGTTGCCGGGGTGACCACCTTGGTCGACAAGACTTACGTCTACAACAGCCGCAACCAGCTCACCGAAGTCAGTAACGCGCTCGATCCTGCCGCCAGTGTCACCTATAGCTACGATGCCAACGGCAACCAGATCACCCGCGCTACCGGTATTGGGTCGACCCACTTCACCTTCGACATCCGCAATCGCCTGGCTGTCGTCGATCAAGGGTCGGGTCCGATTGGTACTTACAGCTACAACTTCCTGGGTCTGCGGGTCGCCAAACAAACCGCCGCGGATGGGGAAGAGCAGTACGTCTATGACGACCAGAGTGTGCTGGTACGCACCAGCGATAGCGGTCGCACGACCAAGTACGACTATGGCCCCAGTCGTCTCATCTCGGTGGATGACTCTATCGATGCCCGAGCCTACTACCTGCATGATGCCCTAGGCTCGGTGACCGACATGACCACGCCGATCGGCGGCATCCTCGGACGCTACCAGTGGGACGCCTGGGGCAATAGTCGCGGTCAGGTGGCGAATGGCACCAATCCATTCGGCTTCACCGGTCATGAACATGACGACGAAACCGGCCTGATTTATGCCAAGGCGCGGTTCTACGATCCCGAAGTGGGACGTTTCCTCAGCCACGATCCGGCATTCGGAGAGTCGAGCAATCCGCCGAGTCTGCATCGCTACCTCTATGCGTTTCAAAACCCAACCGTGTACGTGGATCCAGATGGCAGGACCAATGCCATTGTTGGCCTGATCGAAGAAGCGGAAGAGCTTCAGGAAGAGCTGGACCTCAGCGTCGATGAGAACTCGACCGACGAGGAGCTCGTCAAGACGAGCATCACCCGAGGTTTGATTGGAGCGGGTGAGAACGTGCTGCGGGTCTTCAACTTTGTGGTCAACACGATCGCGGTAAACGCCACACCGGACAGCAAGGTGGGGCAGGAAGCGCAAGCTGAATTTGATCAGGCGAAGGCTCAGGTTGTAGCAGCAGTAAATGATGTCGCCGTGTATGCGGCCGAAGACCCGGTCGGTTTCGTCACGCTGGAGATACCTAGAGAAGAGGTGAAGCGCGTCGCGATGCAGGGGCTGGAGACGGTCGTTAAGGCTTCCGCCGGAGACAAGAACGCCCAAGGCGATATCATTGCGATGGCCACCGAACTGGCGTCGGAAGTGGCGGTTGCTGAAGCCACCGCGTTTTCGAGAGCTGGCAAAGTCATTGAAGTGCTGGATGATGCGGTGCCCGATTTGCCACGCGGGCCGCCCCGGTCACCAGGGCCTTCAGCTCCTAAAGCTCCGGATACACCTGACGTTGCCACCGGGCCGACAGGGGCAACGCTCCCACCGGGGATCCGGTCCTATCTGCGAGACGTCGAGGCCAAAACCGGCGTAAGGATCCACGAGTCTCAAAAAGGACCACTGAAAGAAGCTTTGAGGGAAGAGAGCTTTGGCCCGATGTCTCCTACAGACGTTGCACGTCATCGCCGAGCTTTCAACCGGGTTAAAAACGATCTCATCGAAGAGTGGGAGGCCAATACTGGGCAGACTTGGCCCCGCTACACGGAGGATCTGCCAACAAAGGCTGGTGACGGCTTCAGCCGATATGCTGGTGATCCCTATGATGCTCACCACATCATCGAGAATCAGATTGGCGGGCCTGCGGAATGGTGGAATATCCATCCCGCAAGATTCCCGGATCAGCATCAGGGTGGCATCCATGGCGCCGGTAGTCCGCTGAGAACGTTGCTCGAAACGATTGCCGAATCTGACAACTGAAGCTCTTTTTCCGCCACCCAACGATAACCATCCGGAGGTTGACCCAGTGTTCGAAATGCTCTCTGACTATTTTGTGAAGGAAGGCTCGCAACGAGGTCCCAACGCGTTCTGGAACCTCGAGGAATCGCTGATAACACGGGCGGAAGACCGGGCGGGTTTTCGATTTCCTGAACAGCTCAGGAGCCTTCTGGTTGAGGCAGGCTCAGGCACCATCAAAGCGCCGCAGGGGCAAGAACGAGAGTTCACCCGTTCGAACTTCTTGAACCGTTTTCTCGGGCCGTCAGAGATGGTTGATCTCTACCTTGGAGAACCTACCGAATCGGCTCCAGAAGAAGGATTTGACGCCGGCGAGTTACCGTTTTTCGAGGTCGGCGACCAGGAGTACTTTGTGCTGCGTCCAGGCTCAGACGAGCCCGACGCTGTGCATATGGCGTTTGGTGGATTGGTTGCCCCCGACGTCCTGAGCTTCGTAAACCGGCTGTTAGAGGATCCTAGTTTCTACTTGAGCCTGTAGGGGAGCCTGGGTTTGGCTTCGAAGGTTCTATACGCCTGTGATCAGCAGTTCGGCGCGGCCTACAAAGCCCTTGGAGTCCCGGCTCCAGTGCGCGAGGTGGTGCACGGCGTGTCTCCCATCGGGTACGAAAAGCAGATCCCGGCATTGCTCCCGCCAGTGGCCATTCCGCTGTGGAGCACCCTCAGTGGAGTGGTGATCTGTGAGTGGCGGCATTGGTTCAACGAGCGCAAGCCCGTGATCGTCCGCTTTTATCCAGAGTCAGGCCTGGCCGTCGAGTGGGCTCGGTCCTACGAACAGTTCGGCTATTTGATTCTGCAGAACGTCCTGGAATCCCAAGCTGAGCTGTCGCCGGAAGTTGAAGAAGTTGCCGGACATCTCGGCATTGCGGATTTGAATGCTGTCTTCGCGATGTGGGAAAAGCTTGGCGACCACAGTTCTGCGTTCGTGACCCATGAGAGTTTTGTCGAAGATTTGCCACAGTCCTGTTTTGACGAGGATATGAGTGGCTATCGCGGAGATTTTCCGGTGTTCACTGCCACGGCCGGCGCACCCCTCGACTCGACGTGTTCCTTCGAAGTGCACCGTCGGTTCAGCGCTGGCATGCCTGTTCTCGACGTCAGAGACCGTGTGAGGGGCACCGAAGACGCTCCCCCTTGGCTGACACCAGCGCCAACCAGCGCGAGGTGTTCTACCCGTTGCTCTCAGATGGCAACCTGGCGGGCGCCTGGATGAGTCTTTGCTCTAGCGGTTGGGAGTTTGGGGAAGCCAAGCAGGCAGCCTCAGAGCTGTCCGCTCGAGTCGAGGATCTTGCTTTCGAGATCCTGATGACCACCTGGAGATCGTTGCCCTTTCCAGAGGACACCCGATATTGATGCGGGGCATTGGGGTGAAGGAGCTCGGCTTCGAATCCTTCTAGTCAAGGCTACCGGCGGTTGACCGAGTGTTCGAAATTCTTTCTGAATATTCTGTGAAAGAAGGCTCGCAACGTCCTGAGCTTCGTGAATCGCATGCTGGAAGACCCTCGCTTCTATTTGAGTCTGTAACGGGCCTGGACGGGCTCGAGTCGAGCGGGTGAAGTTGCCAAACCCATAAGCTATAGGCATCTCCGGATGCATGAGTGCCAGGTCGGTCCCGGGCTGACTTCGAAATGCCCGAGGTCACAAACATCGAGGAGTTCTAAAAGAGATGGCTGATTTGAATCTCCTCCTCGAGTGGTTGACTCTTGCAAGAGGTCAGTTGGAAGCGGCAGGATATGAATGTCGAATCCAAGATCGGGATCAATCAAGAACCTGTACTGCCGTGGATCTGGATGGTTGTCGGTTCGTTGGTACAGTGGTTCATTGGCCTCCAGACCAGTTCGAGTTTCAGTTCAACTCCTGCGGCTCAGGCGAAGTTGTAGCGTTGGAGGCGGCGAACTTTTCCAACACGGCGGGTCTGCAAGGGTATGTTGAGAATCTGTTGCGGCAAATCGATGGGTTGGATTGACATCCTGTCCCAAGGGGTGCAAAGGACAGCGATCGTTTGTTCCCGAGTTTAACGGACGCCGAATTGGATTCAGCCATAGATGGTTCTTGGTTCATTGGTGTTCTCCGGCGCTCAGCTTGTCTGTCTCACAAGTCAGTGGGAAACGTTCGATGATTTTTTTCGACTATCGCAATGAAGGCGAACCAAGCGTTGTTTACCAAGAAGACGACGATTCGAGCCTTTCGCGAGTGGCAGACTCTTTCGATCAATTCCTGGAAGGATTCGTTGAGGAGTTGTGAGGGCACTTGAGATCGTTGCAATCAGGACTACTGATCGTTGGGAATCGGCTTCGCAGCAAGTTTCGATGCCCTACTCGGTTGCTTGAGTGACGCGCTCCGTCACGCAGGGATCAATCCCGCCGTGACCTGCCACTCTCCGGATATTGGATCATCCGGAGGGGGATCGCGGTTCCAACAGCCAATGATCGGCAATTTGGTCGACGACAAGACACTGGATCATCGCCTGATTGACGAAATGTCGACCGACATTTGCCGGATCACCGCTTGATTTGCGAAATGTCGACCGACATTTGCCGGATCATTGGCTGATTCGCGAGATGTCGACCGACTTTTGCTCGATCATCGCTTGATCCAGCATCGTGAAACGGATCCGAGGCCCGATCATCGCGGGATCCTGTGACTGATTGCGGAATAGGGGTCGGATCAGCGGCGGATCCGGCGTCTCTTCTTGGACGCGAAGGGCGATCCACCGATGATCGGTCTCATCGTGCGGATTCAACGGCTCGGTCTTCGCTTGTTTCGACGTCTGGTGGATGCGTCTCGGCTCTAGTGGTTGGGAGTTCGGGGAGGCCAAGGAGGCAGCCTCAGAGCTCTCCGCTCGAGTCGAAGATCATGCATTCGAGATCCTGATGACCACCTGGAGATCCTTGCCGTTTCCAGACGACACCCGATCTTGGTGGGGTTGTTGGGTTGAGGGCGAGGATCAAGCAACGGTGGCGCGAGAACCCGTGTCGGAGATTAGAACAGGCGTCCCTTTCGCAATCGGACAGGATCATGGAGGTAGAAAGGGTCTTGTGCCGGGGGCTGGACCTCTGTTGGCTCGCTGGCCACGCATTCTCAGGGGAAGAACCGAGAGTCCGGAACAGGCCAAGGCCCACGGAGCCCGTGATCAAGCCGCCGACCACCGAGGCCGCGTTGGGCCAGAGTTACCGTACTCAGCTGCCGGCGACCCTACTGAACAAATTCCGAAGGCCGTCAATCCCACTGAAACCCGTGACTCCTGCGACTTGGATCCCCAAGCCCCATAAGACAGCGATCAGAAGGTCGTTAGTGTCACCCCAGATGAGAGATCTGAAGTACAGGATCTGCAATCCGGAAGCGACGGCAATGATGGTCAGAACCAACGTGGCGAGGCATTCACCACGCTTCAACGCCTTGCGCAGTTCGGCGAACGAAGGCATAGGCTCAGTCGGAACTTCTAGTAGATCTTTACTCGGCACAACTTTGGCAACTCGCTGAAGTTGAGTTAGCTCGGTTTCGATTCCATCGAGAATAGTAATTTGAGCTGAGCGGTCGGCTATTGGCTCCGAGGCTCGTAGCCACTGGCCAACTGGGAGGAGTTTAATCTCGAGGGGTTGGGCGTTGCCGTGGTCGTCAATTTTCTGTCGCAGGCGGATCCACCGCAATAACGCGGCAAGTAACCAGTTGTGTCGAACCATGATCGACACCGGTGCCTCGACGGCTTGCCACTCTGGCGAGCTGAGTCGGACTTTAGCCAGGTATTTGCCGGGGCCTCCGAGATGCTCGATTGCCAACTCGAAATCTGTCGTCTGGTTGGCTAAGAACTCGATCGATTCGATCTTTTTCTGGCGGTTGCGGAATTCAAACCAAGCCGTTTTGACGGTGAAAATGGCTCGCCGTGGGAGAAAGTAAGCCGCTGTGACGGTGAAAATGGCTCGCCGTGGGAGAAAGTAAGCGGTTGCGACGATGAAAATGGTTCGCCGTGGGAGAAAGTAAGCGGTTGCGACGGTGAAAATGGCTTGCCGTGAGAGAAAGTAAGCCGTTTCGTTGGGGATGAAAAACGGCATACCAGGTCTCTGTGCGCGCCAACGCGAGGCCTTCGAAGACTGCTGCGTGGCTGAGCCCGCAGCCCAGAAACTCAAGTCACCGCTGGCAACCGCGGTGCCTGGCGATGTACGGTGCGCAGCAGGTTGGAGAACCGTTCCCGCACCACGCGACCGACCGCTTCGACGCTCAGCGTGTCGCGCACCATCGCCTGGCCCTGCTCGACGATCGCGTCCGGTTGGTCGCGGCGCTCGTAGAGTTGACGCATGAGCTGGGCGGCGTGTTCGACGTCGGGTTCGGCCCAGCGGGTGCCGGCACGGTAGGGGCCTTCGTCGCGTTCGAGCTCGATCAGACGGTATTGCACGGGGTAACCCGTGTTGGCGTCGAAGAAGTTGCTGTTGCCGGAGTAGGGGGTGGCGATGACGGGTTTGCCGTAGGCCATGGCTTCGGCCAGGGTGAGGCCGTAACCCTCGGAGCGATGGAGGGAAACGTAGGCATCGACGCTGGCAGTAAGGCTGGCGATTTGATCGCGGGAATAATAGCCGTCGAGTATGTTGACGTTGGCGTCGCCGATCCGCTCTTGGAGGCTGGCCAAGGCTTCCGGCGCAAACTCGGATTGTGACGTCTTGAGCACCAACGTTGCGTTGTCTTCCGAGGTGAAGGCGCGACGGAAGGCGTCGACCACGGCCAGGGGATTCTTGCGTTCGAAGTAGCTCAGGAAGTTGAACATGAAGAGCAACACGAAGTGGTCTGCCGGCAGGCCAAAGGCGGCGCGGTCGCGAGCCGGCTCGGGGGGCGGCTCAACGGCTAGCGGTACCCGTCGCACCGGAATTGGTGAGACGGCGGAGATGGCGTCGACACAGAAGCTGCTCGGCGTCCAGATCTCGTGCAAGACGTCGAACGACGCGCCCCATAGATCGCCGGGGAAAGTCTCCAGCTCCCACAGCCAGAAGCCGATGTTGTAGCGCCCACCAAACACTTCGTCGCCCAGGTGCTGACGGACCGCGGGCACTTGCTCGGCATTAATCACAAACAGATTGATGTCGTAGGGAAAGTCACTGCTGGCGCCAGCAAAGGTGGCATCACCTTGGCGGGCCAGGACGTTGAGGTCGATGCTGTGCAACGAGGTTGGGATGTCGGTGGTGGCAAAAGCCCGCGCCAAAGAACGGGCGGCCTCACCCATGCCCGTTTCGGCTTCGAGATACCCTACGATGTTGACGCCCACGTGCTCCAAGCGCTCCGGGGTAGGGAGGCGTGGGCCAGTCGGTAACTGGCCGTCTCCGATGGCATAGGTCGGACGCAGTTTTTGACGCAACGACTTTGCACGTTGGTGGCCCAGCATGCGCTTCGACGCCAACTTGACCTTTTTGCCGAGGTCGGAGTGATAGATCCGTTTGAGGCGGTTCTCGAGGCGGCGTTTGAGGCCACCGACGGTCAACAACGTCGCCCGCGATTCCCGGTGGACGGTGCCGAGATAAGCTGGATCGAGACGAAACTCGAAGCGCCCGTAGTCGGACAGCCAGGAACAAAAGGCCGGGAAGTCCTTACGCTCGACGTCAGGAAAGCTGCGCCGCAGGTCGGGCCGTGTCTGGTAGAGATGGTAGAGCAGCCGCGACAGATAGGGTGCCTGGGTGGCGGTTTTGCTTTGCGGCCGATTGAGCCAGCGGAAGAAGCTGTCTTTGCCGTCAGCAGCAAAGGGATCGCCGAAACGCTGACGTTTGGCCGGACTCAGCGAGTGGTAGAGCGAGCGCGCCATCTCTGGAATCGGCGCCCCGTTGTCAAAGGTCGCAAAGGCGTAGGGCCAAGGTTTCGCTTCATGGTAGCCCGCGTCGAGGACCAGGTCACGGTAACGCTTGAAGAGCTCGGCGGCTTCACCAATTCCCGAGAGCGTAAACCGATCCTGGTGTTTCGACACGTTGTCGATGCTGTGGGGATCGACGCCTGAAAAGTGGAAGAAGATCAGCGGCTGGCCGTTGGACTTAGGGCCGTCGTCGGTGACGGTGACGGTGCGGCCGTTGAGGTTCCAATAGGCCACGTTGTAGCCGGGATGGCTCAACACATGGACGTCTTCGAAGATGCCTGGCACCAGATCCATCCACTTCTGATCAACAAACAACCCTTGTTCGATGCGCACCACACATTGGTCATAAAGGCGCTTCTGCCACCAAGTCAGCAGCTTGCGGGTGACGTCACCGCCTTTGAGGGCAACAAAACCCAGGTTGTAGGTCCCGCTTTGGAGGAAGGCTAGCTCACTCGGCCAAGCCTCATCCTCGATCGATTCCAAGAGATGGGGGGTGAGGACAATCGAGTGCTGCTGCACCAGCGCGTCGAGCTCGTCGAGGGAGCCGGTGATCAGAATGTCGGGATCAAAGTAGACCAGGTTGGGGAGCTGGTAGTGCTCGAACAGATGCTCCAGCAAGTAGGGTTTGATCGCGGTGTTGCATTCGAGCAAGGTGTATTTGAAGATGAAAGAGCGGATGTCCGGCACGTTGGTGAGGGATTCGATCTCGAGCAGCTCAAACCGTTCCGTAGCGGGATCGAGGTAACCGTCGTTGCGGTCCACCAGCAAGACGAAAAACTGGCCGCCGGGATGATGCTCGAAGAAGGAATCCGCCAACACCCGGGCATAGGCGATGTAGTTCTTCGAGACGATGGTGCAGGCGGCGAGGGTCATGAGGCTCCTTCAGCGGTCACGTGACGATAAAGATCGAGTGTTTGGCGAGCCGTAGCAGCCCAGGAAAAGGTGGCGGCACGCTCGGGTCCAAGATCGCGCAGGTGTTGGCGTCGATCGTCGTTCTCCAGTAGTTCGCGCAAACCTTGACGCAGGGCCAGGGTATCGGTTGGATCCACCAGCAGCGCTGCATTCCCGGCAATTTCTGGCAGCGAGCTGATGTTCGAGGTCAGGACCGGTGCGCCACAGTGCATGGCCTCAACCACCGGCAGCCCGAAGCCTTCAGCCAGCGAAGGGTAAGCAAAAACCTCCGCCGCACTGTACAACACGTTGAGATCCTCGTCGTCGAGTTGGCCTAGCAAGTGGACCGTGGCGAGTTCGCGGCAACGCTCCAACATCGCTGAGTTTTTCCATCCGCCGCCTCCGACAACCAACAGCGGATGGGCCATACGCAGGGAAGCTTCGAGACCGCCATATGCGTCGAGCAGGCGCGGCAGATTCTTGCGCGGCTCGAGAGTGCCGACGGTGACGATGGGCGGATCCGCAATTCCGAAGCGTTCGCGCAGGCGATGTTTGGCTTCATCCCTCAGTAAGGGAGTGATCGCCGAGCTGGCTGCCGGATAGATCAAGTGGATACGCTCCGGCGCAATACCAAGGTGGTGTTGCAAGGCGTCTGAGGTCGACTGCGAGATGGCGACAAAGTTGGCGTCGCGTAGATTGGCCCGCAGCAGACCGGTGAGGCAGTGGATCTTGTTGTTGAGGGTGTGATGTTCGGGATGACTGAGGAAAGTGAGATCGTAACAGGTGAACAGCAGGGGGGTGGTGGCACGACCGCTGGCACTTGGTGGCACCGTCCAAGTGGTGGCATGGAAGACGTCGAGCGCATGATCTGGTGCTGGCCAGCCCCGGTGTAGCCGAGCCTCAGGGGACAGTCCCAAATCTTCCCGCGCTTGATCGAGGTCGTCTTCGGCAGCCAAGCCGTAAAGATCGAAGGTGTGCTGGTGCTCTGACTCTGAAGTGAGCATCGCCTGCAACAGCTCCTGAGTGAAGCGCCCGATCCCATCGCGGGGAGTGCGCGCCTTACTGACGTCTAATCCAATCCGCATCGCGTGCCTTCAGTCCGTCTCGTCTCGCAGCGAATCGGCATAAAGTTCGAGGGCACGCGCTGTTCTACTGCCGAGCTTACCTTGGCGCTCGGACCGTTGGACCAGGTCGCCGAGATGGTCGATCCGTTGTTGGCGAATTGTGGCGTCGAGTTGGTGCTGCAATGTGTCACACCGTTGATCGAGGGCCAGGGCATGATCGTGGAGACGTTGGGCAAGCTCTTGGCGGGCGTGGCTGGCGCGTCGGTGCAAGATTATCGAACCGATAGCGACCACACCGGCGCCAGCAGCAAAAGCCAGAGCGATCCAGGCGATCATTGAGTTGACCCGTTCGTTTCAGGCGCCGTCTCTCCGAGCCTTAGGAGGCTCGAGAGAGCGCGAGACAGAAGCGTTCTTCGCATGCGGTGATGTTTGCCGACCCAGGGTTCGATTTCAAGGGGCGTCTTAGGCATGACCAAGTGCTCAGGTCGGCGAAGTTGGCTATCTTTTCCTTCTGATTCCCCCTCGCCCGGGCGGGCGTGAAGCGTGGGCGAGAGAGGGGTTGGGGGGTGAGGGGTCCGAAGCTGGACGAGATCGAGCTTAGATCGAGTTGGCCCGTTTCGTTGAGTGCGTCTCAAAGACTAGCCGTCAGCAGTCCCAACAGTTGGTGGCGTTGTATTTCGTCGCGACAGCGGGAGAACTTGCGACGCAGCTTCCAGTGCAACAGACGCTGCTCCCAGGCGGGGCGATGTTTGCGGTAGTAATAAAGCTGGGCGCGTCGATACTCGAGCTCGCCGCGAGCGCTGGGTCGCGATCCGCCTTTGACGTGGTAAGCCTCAGCGTTGTCGACCGATCGTAGCGTCCAACCCGCCTGGCGCAGGCGTCGACACAAATCGACGTCTTCGAAGTACATGAAGATGTTCTCGTCGAAGCCGCCGATCTCCTCAAAGGCGGTGCGCCGCACGAGCACACAAGCGCCTGAAAACCAACCCGGGCCGATCAGGGGCTGCAGCCAGAGTGGCGGTTGCTGATGCACCCAAGCGCGATCTTCGAAGCGGTTGCGCACCATCTGGAGTGCTTCGCCGAACACGCCGGTCTCGGGGGCCCAGGCAAACTGTCGCCGACCGTCAGGATACCGCAGCTGCGGCGCGGCCAACGCGAGGTGTGCGTCAGCGTCGAGAGCGTCGGTCAGGCGGGGCAGGGAATGCTCACTGAGCCAGGCATCGGAGTTGAGCAGCAGTAGGTAGTCGCCGGCCGCGGCTGCCGCCGCCAGGTTGTTGGCGGCACCAAATCCAAGGTTGTCGTCGAGGGCCAGCAAGCGACAGTTCTCGAAGTCTTCTCGCACCATGCCGGGTGAGCCGTCGGTGGACGCGTTGTCAACCACCACAATCTCGTCGAAAGTCGTCCGCTGCGTGTCCAGCTGGCTCAGACAATGGTGCAGATGCTCGCGGCCGTTGTGATTGACGACGAGGACCGAGATCATGGGCGGTGGATCTCTTTGAGAAAGTCTTCGGCGGCGCGCCGCCACTCGAGCTGGCGCATGCGCTCGATGCCTTGCTGCGATATTCGCCGACGTTGGGCCGGGTCGTCGAGCGCCGTGCGGGTGACACGGGTGACCGCCCCAGCGTCCAGGGTGAGCACGCGGTAGGGGTAGTCGGGCCACAAGGTGTCGAGAGCCAAACCCCGACCGACGATGGTGGGCGTGCCGGCAGCTAGGGACTCCAGGGGCGGCAAACCGTACCCTTCGTAGGTCGAGAGGTAATACGACAGGGTCGCGTGGCGATAAAGCGGGACCAGGTCGTCTTCGGCGATGTAGCCGACGACAATGATCCGGTCGCTGACTCCGGAGGCGGCGATCCATTCGTCGAGGTTCTGGCGTCGACGCAGGCGATTCCGACCGGCGATGACCAGCCGCAGGTCCGGGTGCTGCTCAGCCACGGCAGCAAATGCGGTGATCACGTGTTCAACGTGCCGACGGTCGAGAATCGAGCCAACGTAAAGCAGATATGGAGTACTAATACCGTAGGCCGCCAAGGCCCTTTCAGTAGCGGCCTTTTCGCTACCGGCCACGCCAGTGCCTTCGGGATCGAGTTCCTGGGGACGTTCAAAGAATCGATCATCAATGCCTAGGGGTACGATACTGACCTTATCGTAGGGCACCTTGTAGAGCCGCATCAGGTCCCGTGAGATCTCTTCGGTGTCGGTCAACACCCGACGTGCCCGTCGCACCGCCAGTCGTGCTAGTAGCCGACGGCGCCACCGCTCGCGGCGGGAGAATTCGTTACCCAAGATCTCGAAAGACAGGTCGTGTACGGTCACCACACCAGGGGTGCCGGTGGCACTCGGTAAGCTGTAGGCTGGGGAGAAGACCAGATCGGGTTTGTGGCGCCGGATCAGACCAGGCAGCCGGAGCTGTTCCCAAACAATTGGTCGGGCGTCCGGTCGGTGGTCGAATATCGGTTCGAAACGTGCTCCGTTGTTTGGGGGCGAAGTCCACAGCGGATGATCAAACGGCTCGCCCTTGAAGAACAGCAACCACTGCGAGGTGTCGTTGGTTTGGGCAACTCCGGTCAGCAAACCTTCGAGGTAACGCCCGACGCCGGTGCGATCTCCCTCCATCTCGTAGGCGACAACGGCGATTTTCACGAGTTGTCAGTCCTTGGGAAGGCTGCGGTTGTGGACTTGTTCCGAGGTGAGGCCATAAAGCGGCGGCGTCTCGACGTCGAGCAGACCAAGGTAAGTGTAAATCTGGGCCCGGTGATGGATCTCGTGCTCGATCATTGCCCGCAACCACTTCCACACGCTGAGCTTGGCACCACCTGGGGTTTCGCAAGTCTCCTCTAAACGTTGGTCGGGAAGCGAGCGGAGGATGGCGACAGTTTCGTCATGCATGCGATCGAAGTAAGCGATGACCTCGTCGTAACCCGATGCCAACTCCTCACCGTGTCCGGGATAGCGGCTGGGGAGTCCCTGCACGTTCTCGGCGAACATATAACGCTCGAGCGCTGCCAGATGGCGGATCAAGTCACCGAGGGTCCATTTGTCGGTGCGATAGGTCCACTCGATGTGTTCGCGGGGAATCGCCTGGATGACTCGCGAAGTCCGACCGCGGATGCTTTCCCAGTACTTCAGGAAGGAGTTGATGTCACGGATTTCCATGGGACCTCTCAGACTTAGCTTTGCCGTGTTCTGCCACCGGATCATATCTGGTCAGGTGAACAACAGTGGCACTGAGATAGAGCGCTCCCTGCGGCGGTTGCACTGAAGAAGAAAGAAATCACTGAGCTATCCACCTATCTGCTCGTTATACTTCGCCCGCTATGGCAAAAACCGCGACTAAAACCGCCAAACTGACGCCGATGCTGCGGCACTACTTGGAGATCAAGCAACAGCACGCCGACGCGATCATCTTCTATCGCATGGGAGACTTCTTCGAGCTGTTTTTCGAAGACGCGGAGCGCGCTGCGCCAATCTTGGAAGTGACGTTGACCGCCCGGGGCAAAGGCACCCCAAACGAGGTGCCGATGTGTGGCGTCCCGCATCATGCGGTAGAGGGCTACCTGGGAAAGCTGCTCATGGTAGGCCTCCAGGTGGCGAGTTGCGACCGGGTGGGGGATGGGGGGGAGGGGGGGGGGGGGGGC
>JAJCXO010000015.1 GCA_029263395.1 Acidobacteriota bacterium
GGTCGATTTTCGACCCCGATACGGTAGCCAACCGTCTATTGAATCTTGTTATCTGAGATTGCTGGGGTAGGTGCGTCTGAGCTCTACCGAAAAACCGGAGAATTTGGACGGCCCGGGCAATCGGAATCGACTCGAAGCGGCCTCTTGGTTTCGACTCTTCTTGATGGCCAGCAGAGGGCTTCAGACTACATCGAGGGAATCGTTAAAGGAGGGAATCGTTAAAGCACCGGAACCGGCCATCAACAACGCTGCTCTGCTCTCTTTCCGAGGTCGCTGGCACCTATTAAAGCACTGAACCTCTGCGAAGCGGTTTAAACGAGCTCGGGCAAGAGGTTTCAGGTCTTGAGTCTGATTTGGTCAAGCTTTGCAACGAGGCGAAGGCGTTCGGATCTCTTCCGGCCGACCTCAGAGAACGGGCAGAAAAAGAACTCGCCACTGTCAGGCTGTTGGTGGAACAGCAGGTCAACGATCCGTTCGCGGCCATCCCGGTGTTGCGTGTAGCCTTGGAATCTGAGAAGGGTGAGCTGGAGGACAAGACTGAAGCTGTCCGGTTTCTGACGGCCCAGGGCTCAAGCTGGGAGCGCCTCGAGGGTCAAATTGAGGAGCTTGGGCAGACAATTCCCAAGCTTGAGACCCGTGTGGCTGAGTTCCAAAAAGAACTCAGCGCCTTTGAGCCGTCTCTTGAGAAGTTGTCGGCCGCCGATAGCTGGCATAGCTCGCTCCTTGAAGCGCTAGAGGCCATCGTTTTAGAAACTGTGCGGTGGCGTCATGAGCTTGAGGATTGGCTCCAAGAATGGACCGAGCTACCTCTCGAGAAGGAGGCTACCCGAGAGATCCGTATAGGGGCGGTCAAACATGCTCTGGAGGGTCTTGAGCGCGAGTACGCCGAGGCTCATAGCCGACATGAATTGCTAACGAGGTGTTGTGAAGAGCTGCCCGTTTGGCAGCGGATTTACGCTGAGCGGAGCAAAGAGACTGAGCGGGTTGCGAAACTACGGCGGAAACTCGAGTCAGCCGAAGCGCTCAGCGAGATTCAGCGGGATTTGGAGAATCTAGTCGAGCGACGCGAACAGATTATTGAAGAGCAAGATGAGATGGGTAACGCTCTCGATCGCCTACGCCTATTGCTCGGAGCCGAAGGCGATCCAAAAGGCCGCGGCGAAGATAGCCTCGCTGCAGACGGTGCTACCGAGTTGTCGCAGTGCCCTCTTTGTGGCCATGACCATGATTCGCCGAATACCCTGAAGCTGGAGATTTCGAGAGTGGTGGAGTCTGCACCAAAGGCTCTGAGGTTCCGTTCCAGGAAGGTCGAGTCCATTCAGAAAGAGATTGCTACACACCATAGTCGGCTAAAAGAACAAGATCAGCTGGAGCAGGAAATAGCCAGGCGTGAGAAGCAACAGAAACAACGGGCTGCTGTGCTCAAGGACGCAATCGAGCTGCTGGAGGAAGCTCTTCTGGAGTCGGTTACAGAAAGTGGGCTTGAGAGGCCCAATCTAGACTCCTATCTCAAGGGTTGCCGCAAAGATGTAGAGCGTACCCTCGAAGAGAATCGCACGAAGGCCGGGGCCGCACGCCGGGAGGTTGAACTAGGGGCGAAACTCAAAAGTGCCGGTCTGGCTTTGGTCCAGTTGTTTGAACGATCGGCTCAGATTGTCGCCAAGGATCTGACACCGATCGAATATTCAGTTCCACGCAAGTGGCTTGATCAGTTGACCGAACTTGAAGCCGCGATCAAGCAGGCGCAGCAAGTGGCGACAGAAAACCTTGCTAAGGCTGCTGCAAAAAAAAGCACGTTGATGCAGGAACGCAGCGTTGCTCAAGACAGGCATGACACAACGAATCAAGAGCTCCGATCCTCGCAAGGAGACTTGGAGCAAGCATTGGAGAAATTCGAGATTCTCGTCGAGAAGTGGAGGGTCCTCGGGGCGCCTGGGACCTCTCCTGACGAGCATGCCTTGACGTTAGCCCGTAGGAACCTCAGGAAACAAACGGCCGCTGTCGATCGTGCCGAAGCTGCCCTCGAGAAAGCATCACGTTTTCTTAGTGAAGCAGATAAGAGTGAGAAAGCCCACAAAGACATAGAAAGCCGTACTGAGCGACTTGCCGATAGTTCACGGAGGCGTGATGGGCTCCAAGCCTGGGTTGACGATCTCAAGACCGCGAGACAAATGCTCGAGGCCGAGCAGCGGAAATACATTCAGGAAGAGATCGAACCCTTGAGCGGGCTGATCTCGGCGATCTTTCGGCGGGCTCAAAGCAATGAAGTTGTCGACCGCATCGAACATCGATTGCAGGGTGGAGATGACGGGGAACTCCTGAATTGGCGACCTCGGATTGGCCGACAGGAGCTTGCTGTTTCTCAGCTCAGCCTCGGTCAGCGGCAGGATCTTGCATTGGCTGTCTTTCTGGCACGCGCCCGAAGTCTAGGTGGTAGTTTTTTCCTCGATGAGCCTTTGATCCATCTCGACGATCTCAACCGCGTCGCTTTGCTCGACACTTTTCGCGTCCTCGCCCTAGATGCGATGACTGCCGGTTCGGAAGGGCGAGAAATTTTGGAATTGCGGCTGGTGATCACTACCGCGAGCTCTACTTTGATGAGACATTTCCGAGAAAAATTTAGCCTCGTGCCCAGGAATCAAGACGTCCCACCGCTGAGAATCTACGAACTCTCGGGCAATCCGCGACGAGGAATCCAGAAGCGAGAGATCCAGGTTCCAGAAGCAGCAGGTGAAGTCTCCTGACACCAGCCGTATGGAGCCCGTTGATGAGTGGTTCGAAAATTCAGGAGTCGCCGCCAGTAATTCTGACGCACGAGATTCAAGCGGACATCGACCTTGTTCGCCAGCGCCGGGACCACTTGCGGGCGGTCTACTTTCAACAGGAGAGCCGTGCGCAGGTGATCTTCAGCCTCGCTATCGTCTTAAGCGGGGCTTTGATTGGATCATTCGGCGGCAAAGTCAGTGAATTCGCCGACAAGGCTAGCTTGCCGTTATGGATTCTCTTTGGGGTGACGTGTGCATTCCTCATGTCGGCGTTCATGCTGGCACTGGCTGTCGTTTCGCCGCTCGTTGGCCGGCACTTCTTCTCGCAGGACCATCGCCTCGACCGGCTGTTGACTTGGCTTGGCTTCTTCTGTTCCTGCCGCGCCCAAGAGGATCGAGCAAAGCCGAGGGATGACAAGACCCTATCGGTTGTGGCCCGCAGACTAATCTCCCGCCAGAACGGCACTCTGGAGGCTGTCTCGAATCCCGTGTTCCGAGCGGAACTCTACAACCTCTGGGCACTGTGGTACGCGACGGTCCGCAAGGCTGGGTTATTGCGGCTGGCGATCGTATGCCTGCTGCTGGGGCTCTTGACAGCCTTGCCGAGCTTTCTCATCGCCAAGGAGATGCTAACCGGGCCGAAGGTTGCTGGACCTGAGAGTCCCGATTCTTCGAACCCTTGGGGTTTTGGCCAAGTCGCGCAAGTGCTCTCCCGGCTCGATCACACCTGGCTTTCAGTCGATGGTGAAGGATGGCCTGTGATCCGACAAAAACAGCCTAATCCAGGTGGCTGGCCCAAGGAAGGCTGGCTCTCTATCGGCCTTCGAGCCGGGACACCGAAAAGGTGAGACTTGGCCGTGGGCTCCAGCATTCATGGAAAGGGTCAGCTGTTGTGCGACACCTGCGACGGTGTTTCACAGCGTTGAGGAGCGCGATGGGGAGAAGATTTTTCCTGTCTTGTGGAGATGACCTGCCTCCCCTGGAGTGATGCTGGGCGCATACATAGTGGGGTAGGCTGGCAGCCGAAGGCTGGGGCTGCTGGACAGCCTGGATCCTGTCCAATCGAAGGAGGATACAAATGACAGTGGCGCCGTACGCTCATCAGACGGCGGCTCCGGCCGGACCCATGGTGGTCGTTTCGTTGAGGACGTTTGGCTTCGCCCCAGTCCCTTGGCCTGGTAGAGCGCCTGGTCGGCGCGGTTCAGGAGAGCGTCCCCCGACGTTTCCTCCGGCCACGCTGCCGCCACTCCGACGCTGAGGGTAACGCGGTCGAAAGTCGGCGAGGCCGGATGCGGCATGGCTAGCTTCTCCAAGGCTTAGTGGAGAGCCTGCGCGATCTTGACTGCCCCGGCTAGGGGCGTTCCCGGTGGGAGGAGCACGAGCTCTTCGCCGCCGTAACGGGCGGCGAGATCTCCGGGTCGACGGGTTTGTTCCAAGAAGACCTGGGCGACCTGTCGCAGGAGTCGTCGCCTTCGAGATGGCCGAAGTGGTCATTGTAGGCCTTGAAGTAGTCGATGTCGGCCAGAATCACGGCCAGCGAATCCCCAGACCGACGGGCCCGTCGCAACTCCTCCGCCAGGCGATCGTCCAGCCAGGCTGGGCTCGAGCTGAGATCGCGAGTCCATGGAAGAGGATGCGGACATCGGGATCGCTAATGCAGGAGGCGAGTACTGTCATAGTCGGTCAATATCTACTTATGCGAAGAAAATTCTTGACAGAGGGTGGTTATGAAGCGTAGCCTTGTCCATCATGACGACCTCTACCAACTATCGCCGCCGCCCTGGACGCCCCAAAGGCTGGAAGAAGAGCAACGCCAACGTCTCGAAGATGGTGCTTCAGCGAGCTGCTGATACGCGGGCAGTTCAAGCGTCGATCGAGGTGTTCAAGTCCCACATTGTGGCTGGGCTCGACACTCGGCTTGTGCCCGAATTGGGTGATGGCGAGATGCTGCCGGACTTCGGTTTGTCACTCGATCTCGTGGGTCGATCGGTTGCGAGCGCTTTCGGTCAGCTGCAAAAGGCAGATCGACGGTGTGGCACATTGCAGGTCCGATGCGCGGCGGTGCGTCGCCAGACGGAACAGCTGGCGCGACAAGAGGTTTATCCGCGGGTGGTGTCGGTCCGCAAGCTGATCGACGCCCAACTCGGTAAGGCAGACGGGTTCGACGTCCATCGAATGCAAGGCAAAACGTTGCGCAAGGCTCGTCGCCTGCACGGCCAGTTACAGTTTTTGGTGTGGGCTCTCGAAGATGGCCACAGCGAGCTCCCGCGACCCCTGCTCGACGGTATGGCGGCGGATCGCGAGACCTGGCTGGGTGCGATCAAGCCAGGCTACGACCGGCTGACGGAGCGGCTAGACGAGCTGACGGATCTGGAGCTGGGCGTGGAGGCGGCGCGGGACGAGAAACACGAAGCGTTGGCGGCCTTCGACGCGGCCTATGGTGAAGCCTTGCGCTGGCTGCAAGCGACCATGGCTTTTGCGGGTTGCAGCGGGACGTTCACTGCCAAATTGCGGGCCTACCATCAGCGCCGAACGCTGGCGCACCGGGCGCGCCAAGCGCGTGCGGCCCGGGCCGAAGGTCGACTGCAACAGACCTTACGCTCCGCCGCGTCCTCCGCTATCGGTTGGATCAGCGGCCGTCCGTCGTCCGCCGCTTGAACCGGTTTCAAATACCAGCCGCGACGCTAGCGCGGATCGACGATAAATCATGTCGACTCACGCGACGTGCACGGTGCCGCAAGACTCCGAACCAAGAGGGCAAAGTCTCCACGCCTGCTGGCAAGGAGACAACCTCCGCAGTTGTTGTGTCGTTGGCCTGCCCGAGCTGTGTTGGTCCCGAGACGTAGCCTCGATAAAGCTCTTCGGTTACCTCTCGGACGGCTCGGCCTTCTAGGGCGCTCTTCGCTTTGACTTGGCGGTAGAGTTCGTCAGGTATCTCGACAGTCGCTTTCATGCCTGTAGTAAACCGTATTCCTGTATATCTGTCAAAGAAAAGCCGGCGGCAGAGCTCCTCCGCTCCCGCCCACGCGCGCACCGAACCTTCACAGGCGAGCGCCTTCCCAGGTTCCATCCTCGAGGCGGTAGCGGCTCGTCGCGGCCGTCCGTCGTCCGCCGCTTGAACCCGTTGCAAGTGGCCTGGGCGGTCCGGCGTCGAGCGCAGCTGGGCCACCGGGTGGCCCAGGCGTTGCGGCGTCGAGAATTATTGGGCCACTAGGTGGCCCAGGCGTTTCTGGGTCGAGAATTACCCGGCCACCGGGTGGCCCAGGCGTTTCTGGGTCGAGAATTACCAGGCCACTGGGTGGCCCAGGCGTTTCTGGGTCGAGAATTACCAAGCCACCGGGTGGCCTCGGCATTTTGGCGTCGAGAATTACCCGGCCACCGGCTCCGAAAGAGTCCATGGACTGTGGAGACGCGTCCTATTCGGCCCCGAGCGTTACTGCGCCGTTAGAGCAGTGTCCTGGACCCGTCTCGACGCGACTGTATTTTCAGAAGGCCGTGATGGGCGACCGTGACCCTTCGATCAGTTCCTGTGTCGTGTCGTGAAGCGAGCAGAGGCTGCTCGAGGCGGGGGCAGAGTGTCCTCATCGGGCTGGAGGCTTCTTGATTCAGAAATGGGAAGTCCGTGGCCGCTCTCGATGCTCTGAATCTTGTTGAAAGCGTCGGTGGTGGCCGACGATGCCTTGGATCTTTTTTTGAAAAGCTCATAGTCCAGATCGATTGCCGCTCCTTCGCTACCGGCCGACTCTGCTCCTCGATAAGATCCACCGCTCCCCATGTAGGAACGCATCGAATCGAGACGAGCCATCGGCCCGTCTTGCTCTGCCGTGCAAGGCGGGGCGAGGAGAAGTGACGGATGACAGGCGACGGATGACTAGCCAACGCGGCCAAACCGGCAACCGCGGCCCAGACGCCCAGCCTATCGCCGTCGTCGGTCTGGCGGGCCGCTATCCGGAAGCTGACTGCGTTGACCGCTTCTGGCAGAACCTGGCGGCCGGGAAAGACTGCATCCGGGAGATTCCGCGCGACCGCTGGGACTATCGCCAGCGGGCGGCGCTCGGCAAGCCGGAGCTACGCTGGGGCGGTTTTATCGATGACGTTGATGCCTTCGATTCTCTGTTTTTCAACATCTCGCCCCGCGAGGCGGCCCTCATGGACCCCCAGGAGCGAATCTTCCTGGAAGTGGTGTGGGAAGTTCTGGAAGACGCTGGCTATCTGCCGGAGACGCTGGTTGCCAAGGGGGAAGACCGCGATGTCGGCGTGTTTGTCGGTGCGGTCTGGGCCTTCTACCAGACCGTGGGAGCCGAGGAAGCCTTCAAGGGCCATGTTGTTGGGGCCAATTCCTATCTCTGGGCGGTGGCCAACCGGGTTTCCTACACGCTCAATCTCACTGGCCCTAGCCTCGCGATCGATACCGCCTGTTCCTCGAGCCTGACGGCCCTGCACATGGCCTGCGAGGCTATCCGCCAAGGTGAATGTCGCGCCGCTATCGCCGGTGGAGTGAATCTGGACTTGCATCCGAGCAAGCGCGTGGTCACCGCCGGCGGGGGTTTCCTTTCCCCCGACGGCCGCTGTTTCACCTTTGGCAACAAGGCCAACGGCTATGTGGCCGGAGAAGGTGTGGGGGCAGTGTTGCTCAAGCCCCTCTCCGATGCGGAGCGCGACGGCGACCAAATCCACGGGGTGATCCTGAGCACCGCCGTCAACCACGGTGGCAAAACAAGCGGTTTCACCGTGCCGCGGGCTCGGGCACAAAAAGCGCTGATCACCAGGGCTCTCGACCAGGCCGGCATCGACGCCCGAACGGTAAGCTACGTGGAGGCCCACGGCACCGGCACCAAGCTGGGCGATCCGATCGAGATCCAGGCGTTGAGCGAGGCCTTCCGCAACCAGACCCAGGACACTAGCTTCTGCGCCATCGGCTCGGTGAAATCCAACGTCGGCCACCTGGAGGCGGCGGCGGGTATCGCCGGCCTGACCAAGGTCCTGTTGCAATTTCGCCACGGTCAGCTGGCGCCCTCGATCCACACCGAGGAGCTCAACGAGCTGATCGACTTCGAGCGCACCCCCTTCGTGGTGCAGCGCCGGGCTGGGCTCTGGAAACGACCGGTGATCGACGGCGTCGAGATGCCGCGGCGGGCCGGTCTGAGCTCCTTCGGAGCCGGTGGGGCCAACGCGCACCTGATCTTGGAGGAGTATCGCTGCGCGGATCCGCGAGAGGATGCCACGGTCTCCCAGCGGCGCGCCGTGGCACCGCAACGAGGCAGCGAGGTTTTTGTGCTCTCCGCCCGCAGCGAGGAGCGTCTCACGGCCTACGCCGAGAAGTTCGCCGGGGCCCTCTCGGCCGGCTGGCTCGACGCTCTCGAGCTTTGTGACATCAGCTACACCCTGCAGTTGGGCCGCACCGGCTGGCGACACCGCCTGGCGGTGGTGGCACATTCGCATGAGCAGTTCCTGGTCGGTTTGCGCTTCTTTCTCGAAGGCCGCAGCAACGTCGAAGTGATGACCGGAGATATCAAGAACGCCTCTTCCTTTGCGAGTTTGATCGACGGCGACGACCGGGAAGAGATCGTGCGCGTCCTGGTGCGCGGAGGGAATCCTCATAAATTGGCCCGCCGGTGGTGTGACGGAATTTTGCCGGATTGGTATCAGGTTCGGGATCCCCGCAGCGGTCGCCGGGTCTCGCTTCCGACCTATCCTTTCGCTCTGGAAAAGCACTGGATCGGCACCGACGAGCCCATCCGCGGCGCTCAGACGGTGCAGGCGCTCCACACCTTCATCGACGCCAACGTGTCAACCTTCGGACGCCAGGCCTACCGCAAGGTTTTCGACGCCGAACATTTCGTGTTCGGCGACCACGTCATCGGCGGCGAGCCGATGCTGCCGGAAGTCAGCTATCTGGAGATGGCGCGGGCCGCTGGTGAGCTGGCCTGCGGCCGTCCGGTAAGGCGGCTCGAGAACATCGTCAGGTCCAAACCCATCACCCTCGCCGAATGTGGCAAAGAGATTTTCATCGAGCTCGAGCTTGTGGCAGACCATCTGCGCTTCGAGATTTGCGGCGCAGGATCGGCGGATGCGCGCGACGTCTACGCCCGCGGCGAGCTCTTCTTTGAAGCTTCGGCCGCGGAGTTGCCGGATCCGCCGCGGCGGCAGCTTCACCAGACGGTTTATCCCCTCACCAAGGGCCAGCAGGGCATCTGGTTCCTCTGCCGCCTGGCGCCGGAAGCCTACGCCTACAACATCCCCTTCGCCTTCCACGTCGGCCGGGGAACGGATCCCAGCAAGCTGCGGCGCGCCTTGCAAGTGCTCCAAGATCGCCATCCGGCTCTGCGGACCGTCTTCCGAGAGATCGACGGAGAACCCCGGCAATACGTCATGGAGCCAAGCGAGGTCAGCTTCCAAGAGGAGGATCTCTCCCACCTCGACGGCGACGCGGTGATCGCGCACCTCCTGGGGACGACTCGGATTCCCTTTGATCTGGAGACGGGACCGCTGCTGCGGGTCTTCTTCTTCCATCGCGGCCGCCAGCGGCCGATTCTCCTGATCAACATCCATCACCTGGTCTTCGACGGTGTCTCTTACAACACGCTCATCGACGAGCTCCTCACCGTCTACGGAGCGGAGCTCGCCGGCCCAGAACACTCCGGCCCAGAACACGGTCTGGCGCCGGTGGGGGAGAGCTTCGCCGCCTTTGAGGCCTGGCAGCGGCAGATGCTGGCCTCGCCGGCAGGCGAGAAGCTCCTCGCCTACTGGCGCGAGCAGCTAGCGCACGCCCCGCGGCAGCTCGATCTGCCCCTGGACTTGCCCCGCCCGGCGAGGCGGAGCTTCGCCGGCGCCACCCTCGACGTGGAGCTCAATAGCAGCTTCGTCTTGCAGCTCCGGGGTCTGGCCCGAAGCTGCAAGACGAATCTCTTCAGCCTCTGCCTGGGGGCTTTTGGCCTTCTCTTGGCGCGTACCACCCGGCAGCCGGAGGTGGTGATCGCCACCGCGGCGACGGGGCGGCCGGACGAGCGCTGGCAGGGGGTCGTCGGCTATTTTGTCAACCTGTTGCCGGTCCGGATGAGCTTCGCGGGAAATCCGCCGCTGCGGAGCGCGATCAAAGCGGTGCAAAAGGCCGTTTTCGGGCTCCTGGAGCACGCCGATCTTCCCTTCCCGGCCCTCGTCGAAGCCTTGGGCATCCTGCCGGAAGCGGATCATTCCCCGCTCTGCCAGGCCAGTTTCATCTGGCAGAATCTGCGTGCCAATCTCAGCCGGGAGTATGGGCCAGGACGTGAGAACCACGCACTTTCCCTGGAACCGGTCGAAGGCGTTCACCAGGTCGGCGAGATCGAGCTCAGCTTGGAGATTTTCGATCTCCAGGACCACCTCCATCTGATCTTCAAATACGATCCCACCCTCTTCCATCGGGAGCGGATCTGTCGCCTGGCGGAACATTACGAGGTTTTGCTCGCGGGCTTCGCCGAGGGGCTAGAAACGGGGGTCCTCGATCTGGAATGGCTCTCCGGGGCGGCGCGGCATCAGCTGCTGACCCACAGCCACGGCCCTCCCCTGGAGGGGTCGACGGTCAGTCTTCAAACGGCTTTTGCCGCCGCCGCCGCAACCTTTGCCGACGCCCCGGCCCTGCGCTTCGGAGACCAGGTCTTGACCTACACAGCGCTGGACCGGCGGACCAACCGCCTGGCGCGCCGTTTGCGGGAGATGGGAGTGGGTCCCGACGTGCGGGTCGGGATCCGCATGCAGCGCTCGATCGCAATGGCGGAGGCCGTGCTGGCGGTGCTCAAGGCCGGGGGCGCCTGGGTGCCGATGGATCCGGCCTACCCGGAAGAGCGCCTGCTAAGGATGGAGCAAGACGCCGCCCCCGGAGTGGTCCTCACCGAGGCTAGCCTCACCGGGCTTGGCCTCAGCGATGTTGGCCTCACGACAGACCTGTCTCAAGAAGACGCCGCTCTTGCAGAGGTGGCCTCGGCCCAGAACCTGCTCTTCGTGATCTACACCTCCGGCTCGACCGGCAGGCCGAAGGGTGTCGCCATGAGCCGCGGTGCCATCGCCAACTTGATCCGCTGGCAGATCGGTCTCGAGACCTTCCGGCCGAGACTACGCACCGTACAATTGGCGTCCCTGAGCTTCGACGTTTCGGTGCAAGAGCTCTTCGAAACCTGGTGCAGCGGCGGCGAGGTCGTGTTGGTGAGCGAAGAGCTGCGGCGCGACGCAAACGCCTTGCTGGGCTTCCTCCGCGACCGCCGGATCCAGCGCATGCACCAGCCTTTTGTTGGCCTGCAGGCTCTGGCTGCGGCCTTTGAGGATGCTGCCGTTGAGGATGTGGCCGACGAGGGAAGGGGGATCGTTCCCACCTCTCTGAGGGAAGTTTACACAGCGGGCGAAGCGCTCCAGGCGAGCCAACCGCTGCGGAGCTTTTTCAAGGCCCTGCCAGACTGCTCGTTCCACAACCATTACGGGCCCACCGAAGCCCACGTGGTTACGGCCTTCGATCTGCCGCGGAATTCCGACGACTGGACGGCCCTACCCCCGATCGGTGCGCCCATCGCCAGGGCACGGATCGAGCTGCTTGATCCTCGGTTGCACCGGGTACCCATCGGGGTCTGCGGAGAGCTCTATATTGCCGGCGCCAATCTGGCTCGGGGCTATCTGGACCGTCCGGGGCTGACCGCGGCGCGTTTTGTGCCCGATCCCAACACCCATGGCGAGCGCTTCTACCGCACCGGAGATCTGGCACGTTGGCGGACGGACGGGCAGATCGAGTACCTGGGGCGCTGCGATCACCAGGTCAAGGTCCGGGGTTACCGCATTGAGCCGGGAGAGATCGAAGCCCTGCTGAGCGGCCAGGAGAACGTGCGAGATGCCGCGGTTGTCGTCCACGAGGTGTCCTCCGGGGACCGCCGGCTGACGGCTTTTGTCGTGTCGGCCGGTGCTGCGCCCGTCGGTTCCGAGCCGACCGGTGCCGCGCCAGGCGGTGCCGAGTCGGTCAGTGCCGAGTCAGGGGACAGCCGGGAGATCATCGACGATGTGTTGGCCGCATCGCTGCGCCGGATCTTGACGAGCCGTCTGCCGAGTTACATGGTTCCCTCGGCGATCGTCTTCTTGTCCCGCTTCCCGAGCCTGCCCAGCGGCAAGTTGAACCGCCGGGCCCTCCAGGAGCGGGCCGTGGCCGGCGCTGCCGCGCCAGGTGGGTCGGGCCGGATCGCTCCTCGGACGACGGAGGAGGAGCTGTTGTGCGGGATCTGGGCGGAAGGCTTAACTGCACCGGCGGCGTCGATCGGGGCGGAGAGCCATTTCTTCGAGCTCGGAGGCAACAGCCTGACGGCGACGCGGCTGTGTGCTCTGATCCGCAAGACCTTCGCCGTGGAAGTCCCTCTGGCGGAGATCTTCGCGCACCCCACCGTCGGAGCGTTGGCGATCCGGCTGGCAGCCTTCCAGATTGACAGCCCGGTCCTGGCGCCGCCGACTCGCGCCCGCCGCCCGGATCCGCTGCCACTGTCCTTCACCCAACCACTGTCCTTCAGTCAGCCACTGTCCTTCGCCCAAGAGCGTCTGTGGTTCCTGGATCGCTTGGAGGGGCCCGCGACAACCTACAGCATGCCCTACGCCTGGCGTCTCGAGGGAGCCGTGGAAGCTGGGGCTTTGAGCCGCGCTCTGCGGGCCCTGGTCGACCGTCATGAGAGCCTACGAACCCACTTCGCCGCCTCGGCCGGCGACTCCGCCCGGCAGATCATCGAGCCACCGGCAGGATTCGGCTTGCGGGTGGTGGATCTCTCAGGCCTTCCCCTCGCCCCGGCCGAGGCGACGGCAACAGCCTTGGTGAACCGCGACACCGCCACTCCTTTCGAGCTCGATCGGGGACCTCTCTTCCGCGTCACCCTGCTGCGGCTCCGCGACGATCTGCATGTGCTGTCGCTCAACATGCATCACATCATTTCCGACGGTTGGTCCCTCGGGGTGATCCAGACCGAGCTGCCGCTTTTGTACCGGGCATGCCGCGCTGGGGAAGATCCGTCCACGGTCCTGCCGCCGCTGCCGATCCAATACGCCGACTATGCCCTTTGGCAGCGGGATTGGCTGCGCGGCGAGGCCCTGGCAGGGCAACTGGCGTATTGGACTCGGCAGTTGGAGAGCTGCCCTCAATCCTTGGACCTGCCCACCCTCGGCCCGCGTCCGGTGATGCAGACCTTCCGCGGCCAGGTCCGGAGCTTTCGGGTCAACTCCGAGCTGACCCAGGCGCTGCGGCAGCTCGCGCTGCAGACCCGCGGCACCCTCTTCCTGGTGCTCGAGGCAGCCTTTGCCGAGCTCCTCGGACGTTTCAGTGGTGTCCGCGAAGTCAACGTCGGCACCCCGGTGGCCAACCGCCGCTACGTCGAGCTGGAATCCTTGATCGGCTTTTTCGTCAATCCCCTCGTCCTGCGTAACACCTTGGATGGAGAGCTCACGGTGCGG
Organism: Acidobacteriota bacterium; assembly: GCA_029263395.1. Lineage (GTDB taxonomy): Bacteria > Acidobacteriota > Thermoanaerobaculia > Multivoradales > J023 > JAAELT01. The sequence goes on from JAJCXO010000015.1 coordinate 13,212, forward strand.
CAACGGATCGCGCAGGTGCGCGAGACCGCTCTCGACGCCTTCGCCCACCAGGACCTGCCTTTCGAGAAGCTGATCGAAGCGCTGAACCCGGTGCGCGACACCAGCCGCTCAGCCCTCTTCCAGGTGATGTTCGCGTTGCAGGGCGAGTCCATGGACGAGTTCGAGCTGCCGGGCACCAGCTCCTCAGCCTGGGGGATCGACTATTCCATCGCCAACATCGCCAAGTTCGACCTCACGTTGAACCTGGCCGAGGCCGGCGACGACGGCCTCTCAGGCGACCTGATCTACAACACGGACTTGTTCGATCCTGACCTGATCGAGCGCATGACCGCGTGTTTCGTCGAGCTGCTGCGAGGTTTTGCGGCGAGCTCACCAAAACAGAAGGCTCACCAGCTTTCCATGCTGACCGCGGCGCAGGAGCGTGAGGTTTTGGAGGAGTTCAACGCTCCCGCCGCCCCGCTCGGGGACTCCGACCCGGTTCCTCAGCGCATTCGCGATCAGGCCTCGCGGAGACCCGACGCGCTCGCCTTGAGGTCGGGCCGCAAATCACTCACCTTCCGGGAGCTCGACCGGCGCAGCAACCAGGTGGCGCATCACCTTGTCCGCCAGGGTGTGAGGCCCGGGGAACGGGTCGCCCTGGTCATGGATCGCAGCATCGAGCTGGTGACGGGCCTGCTGGGGGTCCTCAGAGCCGGGGCCGTGTACGTTCCTTTGGATCCGAAGTCACCCACCGAGCGCCTGCGCTTTATGGTGGAAGACGCCGACTGTAAGGTGCGGCTGACCAAGGCGGAGGTCGGCGGGATCCTAGCGTCGCCCTGGGCTAGCGTCCCGGCCCCGACGTTCGATGCACTGCCTTGCAAGACGCTGCCCGGCCATACGCTGCCAGGCAATGCGCCGGGCGGCCATACGCTGCCCGGCAATGCGCCGGCTTATGTGATCTACACCTCGGGCTCGACCGGCAATCCCAAAGGGGTGGTGATTTCTCATCAGAGCTTGGCCGGCCTGGTGGCCTGGTACCTTCGCGAGTACGAAGTGCGAGAGGGCGATCACGCGACGCTGATCGCCGGCCCCGCCTTCGATGCGTCGGTCTTCGAGATCTGGCCCTGTCTTTGCGGCGGCGCTTCCCTGGAGGTGGTCGACGACGAGTTCTTGGTGCCCGAGCTGCTGGCGGAATTTTTCAACCGGAAGCGGCCCACCCACGCCTTCGTGCCGACGCCGCTGATGGAGCTGATGCTGAGAACGCAGTGTCTCGATCGCATCCGCACCCTGCGGTATCTGCAGATCGGCGGGGATCGGCTCATGAGCCGGCCCGCGGAGGCTCTCCCCTTTGCCATCGTCAACAACTATGGGCCAGCAGAGTGTACCGTGGTGTCCACGGTAAGCACGGTTTCGAGCGTGGCCCAGGTCTCGAGCGTGGCACAGGTCTCGAGCGTGGCCCAGGTCTCGAGCGCGGTCCAGGTCTCGAGCGCTGCCCAGGCGGCAGTCGCGGCAAACCCGCCGTCCATCGGTTGCCCCATTCCCGGTGCTCGGGTCTACAGCCTGGACGCGTACCTGAACCCGGTCCCGCCGTTGGTAGCAGGGGAGCTCTGTCTTGCTGGGACCGGTCTGTCTCAGGGTTACCTGCACCGCCGCGGTCTCAGCGCTGAAAAATTTGTCCCGAACCCCTTCGCCGCGGCGGTTGGGGAACGCCTGTATCGAACCGGCGATCTCGGCTACTGGCTGTCGAACGGCAAACTTGCTTTTCTGGGGCGCATCGATCATCAGGTGAAGCTGCGCGGTTTCCGCATCGAACTCGGGGAGATCGAGGCGCGCTTGGTGAGCCATGAGCAGGTGACGGGCGCCTGTGTCGTCGTTGTGACGATGGACAACCAGCCAGCGGGGAGTGACGGACGCCTGGCGGCGGTTGTACGGTGCGCAGGTGAAGGATGTGCGGGCGAGAGAGTTGCGGGGGACAGTCCCGGGGCGAGTCATTTCATCGATTTTCTGTCGCACAACTTGCCCGACTACATGGTGCCGAGCGTCTGGCTTTTCGTCACCAGTCTGCCGCTTACGGCCAATGGCAAGATAGATCGCGAGGCCGTCCTGAAGTTGGCCCGCGAAGCCGCAGCGGTTGAGAAGGTGAGGGAGCATGTGGCCGAGAAGGTGACGGCCCCGCGCACCACCGAAGAAGAGCTGCTGGCGGAGATCTGGGCAGAGGTGTTGGGGAGAGACGCCTCCAAGATAGGTGTGGAGACGGATTTTTTTGCCTTGGGCGGCCATAGCCTGTCGGCGGTCCGCCTGACCGCACTGGTGCGCCAAACCTTCGACGTGGAGCTGCCGCTGCGCGAGGTCTTCGCAAGGCCCACGATCCGTGCCCTGGCCTCGTATCTGCCGAGCTTGCGGCATCAGGGCCCAACCTTGACTCCGCCGCAGCCGCGACCGATGACGATGCCGCGGCTGCTGCCGATTTCGTTCGCCCAGGAGCGACTCTGGATCCTCGATCGCCTTGAAGGTCCCTCCGCGACCTACAACATCCCGCACGCACTGCGCCTCGAAGGCAAGCTCAATGTCGCCGCCCTCGAGCGCGCCCTCGGCGAGATCGTGTCTCGTCATGAAAGTCTGCGCAGCCGCTTTGTTGTGCTGACGGACGAAAATTCCACGGTGACTCAGAAGATCGAGCCGCCGGCAGACTTCCCCCTGCCCTGGGTGGATCTCTCCGGCCTGCCTGCCGCCGCTGCCGAGGACAGCGCGATGGCGCTGGTGCGGCGGGACGCCGTTGCCCCCTTCGACCTGGATCAGGGCCCCTTCCTGCGCGCCTCCCTGCTGGGTCTGCGCGGCGAGGTCCATGTGCTGGTCCTTAGCATGCATCACATCGTGTCCGACGGTTGGTCCTTCGGTGTGTTCAATCGCGAGCTGTCGGCCTTTTACAAGGCCTTTCGTGCGGGTGTTGATCCCTCCACCGTTGCGCCGCCGCTCGCGGTGCAGCCGCTTCTCGTTCAGTACCCCGACTACGCACTCTGGCAGCGGGATTGGCTGCAAGGTGAGACCCTGGAGGGGCAGTTGGGGTATTGGGTCCGCAAGCTCAAAGGTGCGCCGGAATCCCTGGACCTGCCCCTGCGGGGTCCGCGCCCAGCAACCCGGACCTATCGCGGCACCATGGAGAGGTTCCGGCTAAGCCAGCAGCTGACGGAGGGTCTAAGGCGCTTGGCGGCAGCGACCCGCGGCACCCTCTTCCTGGTGCTGGAAGCGGCCTTCGCCGAGCTGCTGGGACGGTATAGCGGGGCCCGGGATGTCTGTGTGGGAACCCCGGTATCGAATCGACGGTTCGCGGAGCTGGAGCCGCTCATCGGTTGTTTCATCAACACCTTGGTGGTGCGTAACACGCTGAATCGCGGCACGGTACGGGAGCGCATCGACACGCTGCGGGGGACTGTCCTGGACGCCTTCGCCCATCAGGATGTGCCCTTCGAGCGCTTGGTGGAAGTCCTCAATCCGGTCCGGGACGCGAGCCGCTCTCCCATCTTTCAGGTCATGATGGTCTTGCAGAACGCCTCGATGCCGGCCTTGGAGCTCGAGGGTCTCACCGTCCAAGAGTTGCCCCAGCGCACCACCACCGCCAAATTTGATCTCACCCTCTACCTGATGGAGGACGGCGACGGCCTGGCCGCCGGTATCGAATACAACGTCGATCTTTTCGACCTCTCTTTGATTCGGCGGATGGCCCGGCAACTGCGCACCCTGCTGGAGAGCTTCACCGCACACTCTGATGGCGGCATTGGGGATCTGAGCTTGATGACCGTGGCGGAGCGTTTCCAGGTGCTCGGCGAGTGGAACGACACGGCCGTCCGTCGCCGCCCATGGCCGGGGCTTCACGCCGGCTTCGAGGAGCAGGCACGCCGGTCGCCGCGGGCCGTCGCTCTGGTTTATGCCGGGCAGCCAACAACCTACGGCGAGCTCAACTCCCGCGCCGATCAGCTGGCCGCCCACCTGCTGGCCGCCCACCTGCTGGAGAAGGGCATCGCGTGCGAGACGCGAGTTGCGATCCTCTTACCGCGCTCTCCCGCCCTGATCGCGGGGCTGCTTGGGATTCTCAAGACCGGAAGCACTTACGTCCCGCTGGATCCCGCCTATCCCCGGGACCGCCTGGGATTCATGCTGGACGATGCTGACGTCGCTGTTCTGGTGACGAGCCGCGAAGCGCTCGCGGCGAGTGCTCTCGAGCCCACCTGTGCGGTTTTGTTCGAGGACGACCTCTTGGCGGAAGATCCGCCGCTTGCGGGATGGACCCAGCCTGCCGCGGCCGTTTCTCCCGCGGTAGTCGTCGATCCCCGCCAGCTGGCGTATCTGATCTACACCTCTGGATCCACCGGCCGGCCCAAAGCTGTTGCTATCGAGCACGGCTCCGCTACAGCTCTCCTCGACTGGGCACAGACGGTTTTTCAGGTCGACGACCTGCGGGGCGTGCCGGCCATCAGCTCGGTCTGCTTCGACCTCTCGGTGTTCGAAATTTTTCTCCCCTTGAGCGTCGGCGGAACGGTTTATCTCGCCGACGACGCCCTGGCGATCCAGGATCTCGAGGGGCGGGAACATTTGACCATGATCCAGACCGTACCCTCGGTGGCCGCGGAGCTGGTCCGCGCCCAGGCGGTACCGCCTGGGATCAAGGTTTTTGTCCTGGCCGGCGAGCCCCTGCCGGGGGAGCTGGTTCAGGCGATGTATGCAATTCCCTCGGTGGAGAAGGTCTGCGACCTTTACGGAGCCAGTGAGGACACCACCCACTCCACCTACACCCTGCGGCGGGCCGGAGGCCCCCAGACGGTTGGCAGGCCGTTGCACAACCGGCGGCTCTTCCTGCTGGACGCCGGCCTCCGTCCGGTTCCCACGGCAGCGGTCGGCGAGGTTCACCTCGGCGGAGCAGGGCTGGCCCGTTGTTATCTGCACCGGCCCGGGCTGACCGCTGAGCGCTTCGTGCCCGACCCCTACTCGGGCGAACTGGGCGGGCCGGGCGAACGTATCTACCGCACCGGCGATTTGGGCCGATTTTGTGACAACGGCGAGATCCAGATCCTCGGACGCCTCGACCACCAGGTGAAGATCCGCGGCTTCCGCATCGAGATCGGGGAGATCGAGGCCCGGCTCTCCCGCCACCAGGGAGTTGAGGAAGCCTGCGTCGTGGTTGACGAGAGCAGCTCCGGCAAGCAGCTGATCGGCGTGATCCGAGCCGCTGCCGAAGGGCCCACAAAAGGGCCGCGAGTGGAACAACCGCAAGCGGAGGAGCTGCGAAGCTTTCTGGCGGGATCGTTGCCCAACTACATGATCCCGACCGCGCTTCTGAGCTTCGCCGAGCTGCCCAAGAACCCGAACGGCAAGGTCGATCGCCGGACGTTACTGCGGCAGGCGCGGCAATTACTACGGGCGCAGAATCAGGACGCCGCAGCGCAGCGCGAGGCCCCCCGCGACGCGGTCGAAGAGAGGCTCGCCGGGCTTTGGACGAGCCTCTTGAGGATCGACACGATCGACGGCGACGGCGTCGGCGTTGGCATCCACGACAACTTCTTCGAGCTCGGAGGGCATTCGCTGCTCGCCTCGCGGTTGGCCTCTCGGATCTACGCCGACTTCCACGTCAAGCTGCCGTTGCGGACGATCTTCGAACAGCCGACCGTTGCGGGTTTGGCCCGACGCCTCGCCGAGAGCCTACGGGAGATCCCCACGGGGGGAGACACAGCGGAAGACACAGGGGGAGACACAGCCCCCCTCTTGCCGGAGCGCCCGGTGGTCTTGCCCTTGTCGTGGGCGCAATACCGCCTGTGGTTTCTCGACCGCTTCGAAGGTGGCGCGAGCTCGAGCCTCAACATACATTCCGCCTTGCGCTGGCGCGGCGCGCTCGAGCCCGAGGCGTTGTGCGCCGCGTTCAACCTTCTCCCGGCGCGCCATGAGATCCTCCGCACCACCTTTCCCGTGCGGGATGACGGCGAGCCCTGCCAGCGGATCGCTCCGCGGATCGAGATCGACCTCCCGCTCATCGACCTCAGCCGCCTGCAAGCTCCGGATCGCGAGGCCCAACTCCGGCGACGGCAGATCGAGAACGGGCGGCATCTCTTTGATCTGCTTCAGGCGCCCCTGTTGCGGGTCGCCCTGCTCCGGCTCGAACCACCGGACAGCACAACACAAAATCACGTCGTGCTGCTCTGTGTCCACCACATCGTGAGCGATGGATGGTCGATGAGCTTGATGTTACGCGAGGTGCTGACGACTTACCTCGCCCGGGTCCGCGGCCTCGAGCCGTCCTTGCCGTCGCTGACCTTGCCGCCGCTACCACAACAATATGCCGACCATGCCATCGCCCAGCGCCTGCGCCTGGAAGGGGAGACCGGCCGGGTAGAGCTGGACTGGTGGCGCGAGACGTTGAACGCGCCGCCGTCGGCGCTCGATCTGCCGACCGATTTCAAACGTCCGCCGGTGATGAGCCACCGCGGAGCGATGTGTCTGCACAGGCTCGATGCCGAGCTTTCGAGCGACCTGCTGCGGCTCGCTAGCGGCCGCGGCGCCACCCTTTTCATGGTTCTGCTGGCCGCCTTCAAGGTTGTTTTGTGGCGTCTGAGCGGTGCGCGCGACATCCTGGTGGGCACGCCGATCGCCGGGCGTCAGCAGGCTGAGGTCGAAAATCTGCTCGGCTGTTTTCTCAATACCCTAGTGCTGCGGACGCGTTTCGACTCGCGACCGGGCTTCGACTCGCGACAGGGTTTCGACGCGCCAACAAGTTTCGAAGACATCCTCGACCGGGTGCGGGAGAACGCCCTCGGCGCCTACACCCACCAAGAACTGCCTTTCGAGCGGATTCTCGAAGAGATCGCCCCGCAGCGCGACCTCTCCCGCACACCCCTCTTCCAGGTGTTCTTCAACATGCTCAACCTGCCGCCGGTGGAGAGCCGCGAGCTGCTCCGAGACGCCGGGATTGAAGTCGAACTCTTGGACCCACCTGAAGTGGAATCCAAATTCGATTTGACGGTTTATCTCAGCGAGCGCGAAGACGGCGCGATCGACTTGCACTTGGTCTATCGCCGCGATCTTTTCGGTCGCGACCGGATGGCCGAGTTGGCGCGTCAATTCGAGCTGGTACTGCGTCAGATCGCAGACGATCCGGCGATTAGGATCGATCAGATCAGTCTGCTCAGCGAGCCGGCGCGGCGCGCCTTGGGAGATCTCCCGAGGGCGCAGAGCAACACCTTCGTCGGCAGCGTGCCGGAGCTTTTCCTGCGCCGGGCGAGCGAACATCCCGACAAGATCGCACTCCAAGATCCGCTCACAACCCTCAGTTATGCCCGGGTGGCGCGAGCCAGCGGCGAGCTAGCGCGGCAGCTGCGCCGGCTCGGTGCAGGTCGTGGCGCAAGTCCTGGTGCAGGTCGTGGCACAGGTCCTGGCGTGACGGTGGCGATTCTCGCCCGGCGCAACGTCGCCCTGGGCGTCGCCGTCCTCGGCGTGCTGCGTGCCGGCGCGGTCGTCTTGATCGTGGATCCCGACCTGCCCGCAGTTCGGCGTGAGGAGATCCTGCGTCTGGCACGACCCCGGGCGGTGGTAGAACTCGTCGGCGAGATCTGGCACCTTCGGCCGCTTTCCCGGTCGACCCAAGCGTCTTTCATGCGCACATCAGAGTCTTGCAGCACGTCAGAGTCTGGTAGCACATCAGAACCTGGCAACGCTGCGATCGATCTCCCCCTCACGGCCGACGACGCTGCCGTTTTGACCTTCACGTCGGGCTCCACCGGTGTTCCCAAGGGCGTGATCGGACGCCACGGCGCGCTGACCCATTTTCTCCCCTGGCAGGCGGAGCATTTCGGGCACGGGCCAGACGAGAGAGTCAGCGTGCTCTCGGGGCTTTCCCACGATCCCTTGCAGCGCGATCTCTTCACGCCTTTTTTCCTCGGCGGAGTTGCCGTCTTCCCCGATCCCGAGCAACGCCTCGAGCCCGGGTACCTTGCCGGCTGGATGGCACGGGAGCGCATCACCCTGAGCAATTTGACGCCCGCCCTCGGGCAGGTGATCCATGAGCATGCTGGCGCCGTGCATGTGGGCACCGTACATGCTGGCGCCAAGCTTCCCACGCTGCGCTGTCTCTTCCTGGTGGGGGAGGCCCTGACCCGCCGCGATGTGAAGGCCCTGCGCGCCCTCGCTCCCAACGCTTGTGTGGTCAATCTTTACGGCGCGACGGAAACACAGCGTGCGTTGAGTTATCACACGGCCGGTGATCACATGGCAGGTGAAGGATGTGACGATCAGCCCGAGATCCTGCTGCCCGAGATCCTGCCCCTGGGACGCGGCATGCGGGACGCCGAGCTGTTAATTCTGAGCGCAGCGGGCCAGCTCGCCGGTGTCGGCGAGCTGGGTGAGATCCACATCCGCAGCCCGCACCTGGCCCGCGGCTATCTCGACGATCCGGCGCTCACGGCGCAGCGTTTCGTCCCGTGCCGGCTTGCCCTCGAACCCGGCGAGCGGGTTTATCGCACCGGCGATCTCGGCCGTTATCTCCCGAATGGTGAGGCCACCATTGTCGGCCGCGCTGACCGCCAGGTGCAGGTGCGCGGTTTCCGCGTCGAGCCCGGCGAGATCGAGGCACGGCTGGCAAGCCATGAGCTGGTGACGGGGGCGTGCGTTGTCATTGACTCGGCCGGCGACTCGGCCGGCGGCCCGGCCGGAGGTGGTGGACGGCTGTTCGCGGCGGTGAAATCCACCCAGGAGAAGCCGACATCAACCCAGTTGAGAGATTTTCTGGCGCGGAGCTTGCCGGAATACATGGTGCCGAGCGCCTACCTCTTCGTGGACCACCTGCCGATCGCGGTCGGCGGCAAGATCGACCGTCGGGCGGTCCTGGAGCTGGCCCGAGGCTCCGCGTCGACGGACGCCGAAAGTCTGACGATCCCGCGCACCCCCGAAGAAGAGCTGCTCCGCGGACTCTGGGCCGAGGTGCTCGATCTGGAAGCTTCGCGGGTGGACGTCGAGTCCGATTTCTTCGCGTCCGGCGGCCACAGCCTGACGGCGACGCGGCTGGCCGCCCTGGTGCGGCAGACCTTCGGCGTCGAGCTGCCGCTGAAAGAAATTTTTGCCCGGCGCACCCTCGCCGCGTTGGCGGCCTGCTTGCCGGGCCTGCGCGGCCAAAGGCAGGTTTTGGATCCACCGCGGCCCGCCGAGCGCTCGACGCCGCCGCCACTTTCCTTCGCGCAGGAGCGGCTCTGGATCCTCGATCGCCTGGAAGGCGCCAGCGCGGTTTACAACATGCCGGGGGCGTTTCGCCTCACCGGAAACCTCAGCATCGCGGCGCTCGAGCGGGCTTTCGGCGAGATCGTTCGCCGCCATCAAATTCTGCGCACCCGCTTCGTCGAGATCGACGGAGAGGCGCGCCAGGTTCTCGACGATCCCGAGTTTTGCCTCAGCGTCCAGGATCTGTCCGCATTGACGGCGGCCTCGGCCGCGGCCGAGGCGCGCGGGTTGTCCGAAGACGACGCGGTCTTGCCCTTCGCGTTGGAGCGCGGTCGGCTGTTTCGCGCCCGCTTGCTGCGCCTCGGCGAGGACAACCATCTCGTTTTGGTGAACATGCACCACATCGTCTCTGACGGCTGGTCGATGGGAATTCTGCGCCGCGAGCTGCAGGTGCTCTACAAAGGTCTTCTCGAGCCGACAGCTCTGGAGCCGACAGCTCTCGAGCCGACAGCTCTGGAGCCGTGCGCCGCCAAGCCCCTCGCGGAACCCCCCTTGCAATACGCGGATTTTGCGATCTGGCAACGCGGCTGGTTGCAAGGCGAGGCCTTACGCTCACAACGGGACTTTTGGGTGCGTCAACTGGACGGCGGGCCACAATCCTTGGACCTGCCGACCCGCGGTCCCCGGCCTTCAATGCAGACGTTTGGCGGCGAGCGCCTGCGCCTGCGTCTCGACCCGGAGCTGGCGGGAGCGCTCCGACGTTTGGCGCTGCACACCCGGTCCACCCTCTTTGTGGTGCTCGAAGCGGCCTTTGCCGAGCTGTTGGGCCGTTACGGCGGAGCCCGTGAGGTCCACGTCGGCACCCCGGTAGCCAACCGTCGTCACGTCGAGCTGGAATCGCTGATCGGCTTTTTCGCCAATACCCTCGTCCTGCGCCATCGGTTGGGAACCCAGGCAACGGTTCGGGAACGGCTGGCCGAGACCCGCGACACTGCCCTCGACGCCTTCGCCCATCAGGACTTACCCTTCGAAAAGCTGGTCGAAGCGCTGAATCCGGTGCGCGACCCCAGCCGCTCGCCGATCTTCCAGGTGATGTTTGCACTGCAAACCGCCTCCAAGGACGGCTTCGCGCTACCGGGCCTCACCGTCACCCCCTGGCGTCAAGAGTCTGTCGCCGCCAGATTCGACCTCACCCTGAGCCTCATCGAGCTCGAGGACAAGACCGAGCATCAAATCTCTGGCGAGCTGGTTTACAACACCGACTTGTTCGATCGAGGCCTGATCGAGCGGCTGTCCGCGTCCTACGTGCAGCTGCTGCGCGGCTTCGTCGAGCGGCCGGAGCAGAAGCCGCACCAGCTTTCGATCCTGACCGCAGCGCAAGAGCGAGAGGTTTTGGCTTTCAACGAGATCGCCGGGGCGCTCGAGCCAGCCGAGCCTGTCCATTGTCAGGTTCACGAGCAGGCCGTGCAGCGGCCGGACGCGATCGCCGTGGCGTCGAGCCGGGAGATGCTGACCTATGGCGAGCTCGACCGGCGCAGCGACGAGATGGCGTGCGACCTCCTCCACCCGGGAGTGGCCCGATGGGAGGGCCCGGCCGGCCCGGAAGTTGTTGGAGTCTTTCTGGAGCGTTCCCCGAACCTGATCGTGGCCCTGCTGGCGATCCTCAAAAGCGGCGCCGCCTATCTTCCTCTCGATCCGGAATACCCCGAGGAGCGCCTGAGATTCATGTTGCAAGACAGCGCCTGCTCGTCGGTGCTGACAACCTCCTCGCTTGCCGGCCGTATTCCCCAGGGACTCGACGGCTGTCGGCGAATCCTGCTCGACGCCAACACGGGCGCCGAGGAATCAGAGACCGAGACATGGAAGACCGCGACGAGCGAGACCGAGACGCTGTTCCGGCCGTCGAGCGGCCGCTCTCGGCATCAAGCGGCCTATGTCATTTATACCTCGGGCTCCACTGGCCGGCCCAAAGGGGTTGTGGTTGCCCACGGCGGTCTGAGCAACCTGGTCGGGGCCCAGAGAGCTCGCATGGAGCTGGACCGGGAGAGCCGGATCCTGCAGCTCGCTTCGCTGAATTTCGACGCCTCCATCTCGGAGTTCTTCATGGCCCTGTGCGCCGGGGCCGGCCTGCATCTGATGCCCCGAGACCGGTTGCTGCCGGGACTCGCGCTCACTCGGCTCTGCGACGAACGTGGGATCACCCATCTCACGATGACCCCCACCGCCCTGGCGGTGATGCCGGCGGAGAGTCTCGCCTCGGTCTCGACCTTGCTGGTCGCCGGCGAAGCCTGCCCGCGGGATCTAGCGGCCAGATGGGCCACCGGGCGTCGTTTGCACAATGCCTACGGCCCGACGGAAAACACCGTCTGCGCCACGATGAGCGAACCTCTCGATCCCGGGCTCGCGGACTCTCCCACAATCGGTACCGTGATCGCCAATGTCCGGGCCCACGTCACCGATCGCTGCTTACAGCCGCTCCCTCAGGGGGTTCCCGGAGAGCTTGTCATCGGCGGCGTCGGCGTCACCCGAGGGTACCTGAATCGTCCGGCGCTGACCGCGGCGCGTTTTGTTCCCGATCCTTTCAGCGGCGAGCCCGGAGCACGCTTGTACCACAGCGGCGATTCGACGAGTTGGACCGCCGAAGGCTGCTTGAACTTCTTGGGGCGCCTCGACCATCAGGTCAAAGTGCGTGGATTTCGCATCGAGCCGGGGGAGATCGAGGCGCGGTTGATCAGCCATGAGCAGGTGGCGGACGCCTGCGTCGTTGTGGTGTCCGCGGCGGGCGACGGCCGTCTGGCAGCGGCGGTGAGTGCCTCGGGGGAACGGCCGGCCGCGGCGGATTTGAGAGACTTTCTGCTGCGCACCTTGCCCGAACACATGGTGCCGAGCGTCTGGGTTTTCGTCGACAGCTTGCCGATCACGGTCAACGGCAAGACCGACCGCCGGGCCGTCCTCGAGAGGGTCCTTGAAGACCTGGCGGCGGAGGCTGAGAACGCCACCCCTGGGGAGGCCCCGCGCGATGCTCTGGAAGAAATCCTCGTCGGCCTCTGGGGGAGTCTTTTGCAGCGGGGCGAGGTCGGCATTCACGACAATTTCTTCGAACTCGGCGGGCATTCGCTGCTCGCCACTCAGGTGATCTCCCGGATCCGCGATGACTTTCGGGTGGAGTTGCCGGTGCGTGCGGTCTTCGAAGAGCCGACGGTCGCCGGCCTGGCACGGTGCCTCGGCGAGAGCTTGCGGCCGACGATTTCGGAGGAGATTATGGCGCCAGGTCCCCTGGCGCTGGAGCGTCCGTCGATCTTGCCCCTGTCGTGGGCACAATACCGTCTGTGGTTTCTCGACCGCTTCGAAGACGGCGCGGCATCGAGTCTCAACATTCGTCTCGCCTTGCGCTGGCGCGGCGCGCTCGAGCCCGAGGTTTTGCGCGCCGCCTTCAACCTGCTCTTGGCGCGCCATGAGATCCTGCGCACCACCTTCCCGGCCCGAGACGGCGGCGAGCCCTTCCAGAGGATCGCTCCGCGGCTGGAAATCGATCTCCCGATCATTGACCTCAGCCGCCTCGAAGCCCCGGATCGCGAGGCTCAGGTCCGGCGCCGGCAAATCGAAAGCGGACAGCATCTTTTTGATCTGCTCCGGGCGCCCCTGCTGCGGGTCGCATTGCTCCGGCTCGGAGAGCAACATCATGTCTTGCTGCAATGTGTCCACCACATCGTCAGCGATGGCTGGTCGATGAGCTTGATGTTGCGCGAGGTCCTGACGGCTTACCTCGCCCTGATCCGCGGCCCCGAGTTGTCCTTGCCGCCGCTACCTCAGCAATATGCCGACCATGCAATCGCCCAGCGCTTGCGCCTGGACGGAGAAGGGGGCCGGGTAGAGCTCGACTGGTGGCGCGAGACGCTGAAGGCGCCGCCGTCGGCGCTCGATCTGCCCACCGATTTCAAACGCCCGCCGGTCGCGAGTCACCGCGGAGCATCGTGCCTGCACCTGCTCGACGCCGAGCTTTCGAGCGACCTGCGGCGGCTCGCTCGTGGACGCAGCGCCACCCTCTTCATGGTTCTGCTCGCCGCCTTCAAGATCGTTCTCTCCCGTCTGAGCGGCGAGCGCGACATCCTGGTGGGCACGCCGATCGCCGGGCGTCAGCGGACCGAAGTCGAGCATCTGCTCGGCTGCTTCCTCAACACCCTGGTGCTGCGGACCCGTCTCGACTCGCAACCGGGCTTCGACTCGCAACCGGGCTTCAACTCGCGACCAGGCTTCGAAGACATCCTCGAGCGGGTGCGGGAAACTGCCTTGGGAGCGTACGCTCACCAGGAATTGCCCTTCGAGCGGATCCTCGAAGCGCTCGCGCCGGAGCGTGACCTCTCCCGCACGCCCCTCTTCCAGGTGTTCTTCAACATGCTCAATCTGCCTCCGGTGGACAGCGCCGCGCTCCTTCAGGACGCGGGGTTTGAAATCGAAGCCCTGGATCTTCCCGGTGTGGAATCCAAATTCGATCTGACGGTTTATGCCGCTGACCGCGAAGCGGGAACAATCGCCCTGAATCTGGTGTATCGCCGCGATCTTTTCGACCGCAAGCGGATCGCCGAGCTGGCGCGTCAATTCGAGCGGGTGCTGCGTCAGGTCGCAGCCGATCCGGAAATCCCAATCGATCAGATCAGCCTGCTCAGCGAGCCGGCGCGCCGAGCCTTGGATCTCCCGAGCCCGCAGAGCAACGCCTTCGTGGGCAGCGTGCCGGAGCTTTTCCTGCGCCGGGCGAGGGAACATCCCGACAGAATTGCGCTTTGCGATCCGCAGGTGACTTGGAGCTACGCTGGGACGGCGCGAGAGAGCGCCGAGCTGGCGCGACGTTTGCGTAGGCACGGTGTCGGGCACGGCCTCGGGCACGGCCTCGGGCACAGTGGCGAGCACGGCGTCGGGCACCGCCCAGTGGTGGTGGCAATACTCGCCCGGCGCACCGCGGCCCTGGGCATCGCCGTCCTCGGCGTGCTGCGCGCCGGCGCGGTGGTCACAATTCTCGATCCCGACCTGCCCGCGGCTCGTCTCGATGAGATCTTGCGTGTGGCGCAGCCCCACGCCATGGTCAAAATCGACGGCAACACCTTCGAGGTATCTTCCACCAAAGCCTCACGCCTTTTGGCGCTTCATCGCCAAGGAACAAGCGAGCCTTTGCCACGAGGGGTTGAAACCCCTCGCTCAGTGATGAAGTCCCTTCCGGGACTTGGGAGTTTCTGCGGGGGAGCATCGACTCAGAGGGACCAGTCACTCGTGACGACAGCCAAGCTTGTTCCTAGGAAAGCCTCAGAAGCCTGCGCGGCTCCGATCGATCTCCCCCTCGGCGCTGACGACCCCGCCATCCTGACCTTTACCTCCGGCTCCACCGGCGTTCCCAAAGGTGTGATCGGACGCCACGGTCCTCTGACGCATTTTCTCTCTTGGCAGGCGGAACGTTTTCAACACGGCGGGAGCGACCGGGTCAGCGTGCTCTCGGGGCTTGCGCACGATCCTCTGCAGCGCGACCTCTTCACACCGCTTTGCCTGGGTGCGGCCGCCGTGTTTCCCGATCCCGAGCAGCGCCTCGAACCGGGATATGCCACCGCTTGGCTGGCGAGCCAGCGCATCTCTCTCAGCCATCTGACGCCGGCCCTCGCCCAGGTGATCACCGAGCATGCGCAGGCTCTCCTGCCCGCCCTGCGCTGCGTCTTCCTGGTGGGGGAGGCCTTGACCCGGCGGGATGTCGAGGCCTTGCTGGCTCTCGCTCCGCGGGCCCAGATCGTCAACCTCTATGGTTCGACTGAGACCCAGCGCGCGGTGAGCTTTCACACCGCATCTCGGACACCCGAGGCACAGCCCGAGACGCGTCCCGAGATCCTCCCTCTGGGCCGCGGCATGTTGGGCGTCGATCTCCTGATTCTCAATCCAGCGGGCGAGCTCGCTGGCATCGGCGAAGTGGGTGAGATCCATGTGCGCAGCCCACACCTCTCGGTCGGCTACCTGGGCGATCCGGCGCTGACGGCGCAGCGTTTCGTCCCTTGCAGGCTATCCCTCGAGCCGAGCGAGCGGGTCTATCGCAGCGGCGATCTCGGGCGCTACCTGCCAGACGGTGAGGTCGCCTTTGCTGGGCGTGTAGACCGCCAGGTTCAAATCCGCGGTTTCCGCGTCGAGCCTGGAGAGATCGAAGCGGTCCTGGCCCGCCACCCCCGAGTCGAGCAGGTTGCGGTGCTCGCGCAAGGTCACCGCCTGATCGCGTTTCTGACCCTCGAGGCTGTCGCCGCCGAGGGTCCAGATCAGGGTCCAGATCAGGGTCCGGATCAGGTCCCGGATCAGGATCTTCGTGCTTGGCTCGGTGAGCGTCTGCCCGCCTACATGGTGCCGGCTGCCTTCCACGTCTTGGACGCTCTGCCGCTCACCGCAACGGCGAAGGTTGATCGCCAGGCCCTGCTGGAGCTCAACCTCGAGACCTCCGACGATCCGACCGGCGGCACGACCTCTGAGCCACCGCAAGGTCCCATCGAGCAACGGCTCGCCGAGATCTGGAGCGACGTATTGGAGCTTCCTCAGGTCGGCCGCCATGGCAATTTTTTCGCCCTCGGCGGGCATTCCTTGCTCGCGGTGAGCTTGGTCGCCCGCATCAATCGAGCGTTTGGGGTGCGTTTACCGCTCGCGACACTCTTCGCACATCCCTCCCTCAGCGCCTTGGCGTCACAGATCGACCCTGCCCTCGGCAACCAGAGAGGCCCGCAAGCCACCTCGCCGGTTCAGGTCTTGCGTCCCGGCGCCGCCGCCAGCGCCCCACCCTTCTTTTGTGTCCATCCGGCCGGCGGAATGCTCTTCGGCTACAACGATCTGGCGCGTCGGCTCGATCTTCCCGGGGCCTTCTACGGCATCCAGGATCCAGGCCTCGAGGACCCCGAACAAACCGGTTCGGACATCGAAGCGATGGCCGAACAAACCGAATCAACCATCGAAGCGATGGCCGCGCGTTACATCGATGCCCTTCGTCAGGTGCAGCCCACTGGGCCCTATCATCTGGGGGGGTGGTCGATGGGAGCGATGATCGCCTATGAAATGGCCTGCCAGCTGCGCTCCGCGGGGGAAGACATCAATGTTTTGGCCTTGATCGACGGCGGTCCCGCACGGCTGGCGTGGGCTCGGAAAGAAAGGGCGGCTCACGGCGAGAAGGCGGGCGAAGAGATCGGCGCCGTCGCGTTGCTGCGGGAGCTTGGACTGCCGGCGGCAGAGCAAGAACAGTGGAGCAAGCTGCCGGAAGATCAATTGCAGCAACGGATCTGGCGACACGCCATCGAGCACAAGGTTTTGCCGCCGGATTTTGATCTCGAAACGATGCGGCAGGCGTTCCGTCTCCAACGGTCGCATCTCGAAACCCTGCTGGCCTACTCTCCGCGCCCCAGCGACCTGTCAATCCACCTTTTCGTCGCCCAGACGCGTGCGCCCGGTTTACCCGACGACCTGGGCTGGTCGCAGCTCGTCGCTAGGGTCGTCGCGGTCGAGGTGCCGGGAGATCATCAACAAATGATGCGCGAGCCAGAGGTGCGAGTGTTGGCAGTGGAGTTGCGGAAGGTTTTGGTGCCCAGCTCCTCGGATTAGTCGCGGTCCGCTGATTTGCTGCTCGCGAGAAGCACAGCGGGTTGACCGGTACATCTTCAGCAGACTAGTGCCCCGTTTGACTAATCCGTTTCACTATTCTCGGTCTTTCTCGCGCCTGACTGCGTAAGGCCTCCTCTAAAGAGCCCCACTATTCCTGCGTCGGCAAGCCTTGTCAGCCACAAGAAATCCTCGAGAAGATTCGGAACGTTCTAATCAAACAGGGCACTAGCCGACAGACCAGCCGGACAATCGCCGCAAGCTGAACTATTACAGCATCCCGGTTCGATCTTTCGGCGGGCCCACAACTTTCCGAGCGATCTCGCGGAACGATTCTGGATGGTTCGCTTAGATCGTCGCGTCACTGATCTCTACAAGAGCTTCGCCCTGCTGAACGAGAGTCAATGCCTTTTCCAGAGTCTTGCCGAAGAGAACTTTGAGATACGCATTGCTTGTGTTACCGGCGGTGATCCAGATGATCTGAGGCGGTGTGCCCCGGTGATCGACGAGCGAAACGAAATCGCGGTCCTTGGTCATGAGAATCGCATTCGCCGCGCGTGCCGCCGCAAAGATTTCGTGATCCTTGGCGTCTCGCAGTCCCAGCCGACGGGCTGAGAAGGCCTCGACATCGAAGTGATCGCTGAGCCAAGGTGCGAGATGTGGTGAAAGTTGCGCGTCGATCCAGAGGATCATGCTGCCAAAACGGGATGGTCGATGCGTTGTCTGGCAAAACGGAGACAAGCAGCAATATCCTCACGAGTGAGATCGGGCAACTCTTCCAAGACTTCCTTGTAGCCGAGGCCGTTCGCCAACAGATCCAGAACGTCAACGACGCGGATCCGCATGCCTCGAACACAGGGGTGGCCACCGCACTGCTCGGGGTCGACGGTGATTCTCTCAGCAAGTTGGGGCATCGAAACTCCTTTCGTTGGTGATTATATCCAGACCGCCGAGACGTCCGTTCCGCGTAACGAGTCGGGTAGCCCCTTCAAGCCCAGCGCGGGTGATGATCGTCTATGAAATGGTGGTCGCGGCGGGTGTCTCGATTTCATGGAGCGCTCTTCTGCCGGACGCACCAAGGACAAACAGCAAAGCCAAACCGCCGAACAACAGAAAAAGCAAGCCGAGCCCTCGTGCCTCCGGAGGTACCTCGGCGCCACCCCACAGGCTCGGCGCAAAGCGACCGCTGAAATAGTCCCCTAGCGGCCCGCTGAGCAGGTAGGCCACTGGCACGGTCGCCGTTGCGATCGTCCGGCGGATCGCAAAAATTCTGCCGTGATAGCTCCGCTCGGTCTGCGTTTGCCAAATCACCACGTTCATGCCGCTGATGATGAGAAACAGCGTCATGTACACAAAGAGGCAACACGTCGCAAGGACCACCCCAGGCGCGATGCCCATTACGATCAGCATCGCCGCTTGCAGCGCCAAGAGGGAGAGAATCCAAGGAATTTTGCGCTGCGGCACCCCCCAGAAGCTGATAGCCAAGCCGCCGAGTACCATCCCGCCGCTGCCGATACCCATCACCAAGCCGAGCTCCTGCGCCGTCGCCATGCTGAGCACAAAAGGGGTCATGATGACTTGCAAAACGGCGGCGATGAAATTCACCGAGGCAAAAAGAATCAATAAAGTCCACAGCCCAGACCGTTCCCAGATATAGCGGAAACCTTCCCACACTTCGCCGGCCAGGGTCTTCCGGCGAGGCCCGTCCTTTGTCACGACGTCCCGGAACCGGAGTCGCCAAAGGATCAACACGGCGAAAAAATAGGTTGCGGTATCGATCGCCAGGATCTTCGAGATCTCCAACCGCGTCAGCATGAATCCTGCCAAGATCGGGGCGCCGATTTCAGACAACGAACGCCCGAGCTCCACTAGTCCATTGGCTTTTCCGAGACGCTCCGTTGGCACGAGAAAGGCGATCAGCGCGGTGAAGGTCGCCCATTGCGCCGTCCGAAAAACGGCCACCACGGCGAGCATGAGACAGATCACCACCAAGCCTGGCTCCTTCACCACAAACAGCAGCGTGAGCACCCCGATGCCGGCAAATGCCCCGAGGTTGCTGAGCAGCAAGACCTGGCGACGGTCATATCGGTCGATCAACGAACCGATCAAGGGTGCGCTGAGCACCGCCGGCAGGCTCGCCGAAAACAGTATGAAGCTCAGCTTGGTGGTGGATCCGGTCTGTTGATAGACCCACACACCAACCGCGAAGCTGGTCAGCGCGGTGCCGAAGCTAGAGACGAATTGACCGAACCAGAGCAGCAGAAAATGACGGTAGCGGAGTCGGTTTGCTTCCACGGGTTTTCATCCGCCGGCTTTAACTGCGTGTAGCCAGCACACTGAGGCGCACACCTCGACAGCAGAGAGGCGCTACCTTGGGCCGTGGCGATGCTCTGAGTATGTTCAGACAGGGGGCGTCGGTGGACGAGGTACGGCAGCAACTCGACATTGATGACGCAGCCCTAGAGGCGGCGATCGGCGACTACGCCGCCGAGCTGCTGGCTGCCAAGCGCAACGAAGCCAGCTCTCCAGGTGGCAGTTCTCCAGGTGGCAGGCGGCATAAGTTGAGGATGTCTTGGCGCGGTTGACGCAGTTAGTAGAGACCGACCACAAACAACCGACGCTTAGGGAGGGACAGGCGATGCCAGGACCAGGACAACGCCCCATCAACATTCAGGACAGCTTCCTATTCCAGAGTCTCAAGGAGGCTCGTCCGCTTGACGTGCTACTGACAACGGGAAAAGCGCTGAACGGCGGCAAGATGAAGCGATTCGACCGCTATGCCATCGTCCTGGGCTTTGGGGTCAAGGAGGTTCTCGTCTACAAGCACGCGATCGCCATGATCACCGATGTCGAGGGTGCGGAGGCGCGCGATTCCCGCCCGCCTGCTGTGCGCCGTCCCCCGGAGGGTGCTCCGCGACGGACGGCGACCCAATGGGCGCGATGAAGAAGTGTCCTAGCGCAAGGGTGCTGCTCGACTTCGCCAGGGGTGACCAGCCTGCCGATGTGGCCGCAAACATCAAACGCTGTCGTCAGTGTGGGCGTCTCGTGAAGGACATCACTGGCTTCCAAGGACTCGCCCGCGATGGTCGAGGAGTCGGTCGCAGACGACCCTCCACCGGCCAGGAGGCACCATTGCGGTGACGGACTGTCCCGACATCGAAATCCTGGTAGCCCTGGCCAAAGGAGCGCTCGACGACTCTGCTATGGCCTCCGAGATTGCCGCCCATGCCGGCGAGTGCTCCGAGTGCATGGGATTCATCGATGATGTGCTCGCCGGTTCCGACCTAGCACCCAAACCCGGAGTCACACCACCGGCTGATGAACTTCTCACCATCGACCGCGATGCACTACGGCTGCGAACGGCCAGTGCTCACATGACGCCAACGCTTCTGGCTGCCTTCTGCGACGGCACCCTCACCGGTACTTCCGAAGAACTCGTCATGGAACACCTTGCAATCTGCAAGACGTGCGCGGACGCCATGCTCGACCTGACAGACCGAGCCAACCCCGAAGCAAGCTGGGCAGATTTCGTGAAGGAGCATGGCGCAGAGTTGGGATTCGAGTCTGCCGCAGGAGGATCGGATGAGACGCTGTAGCGAATGTGGATCAGAGATCAAGACCAGCTACGCATGGTCGCTCGA
This sequence comes from Acidobacteriota bacterium, assembly GCA_029263395.1. Classification (GTDB taxonomy): domain Bacteria; phylum Acidobacteriota; class Thermoanaerobaculia; order Multivoradales; family J023; genus JAAELT01. Next base: position 33,629 of record JAJCXO010000015.1, read on the forward strand.
TGATGAGCCGGTCTGTAGCGCCTGTATGCGCGCCGCGGTCCCAGAATTCCTCTGGTGCCTTGTTGAGGCGGTTGAGCGGATCATGGAGCCGGTCTACCGCGCACACTCCGAGGCGATGCGCAACTGAGTGGCTGAAGTCCCGTTGGCACGGCAGCCCAACGACCGCCTCGGGCTGAAGTGCTGCACCTACCGTGACGACGACCAGCGGGAGAGATCGCCGGTCTCGAAACCGTCGCCGAAGATGCCCCACTCGACATCGGAATTGATCTGGACCACGATCCGCGACATTGGCGGGTTGATTGCGGTCACAGCAAAGTGAATCCGCCCGGCAGGTGGCGGCGGTTGCGGACCGATGTAGTCGAGGGTGGCCTGACACAGCGCCCCTATCTGTGGCGACG
>JAJCXO010000016.1 GCA_029263395.1 Acidobacteriota bacterium
CCCGTGGACCCTGCAGTCGATGGAAAAGCAGACCACCTATTGCGCCATGATGCGCCTCGGCCTGCCAGTTCCCCGCACTTGGATGGTGCCGCCCAAGGCCTACGAAGGACATGCTGATCTCGAGCCAACTCTCGAGCGTTATGCGCGGTTGTTCAATCTCGGCGATGTGGGCGAAGATCTCGGCTATCCGATGTTCATCAAACCCTATGATGGTGGCGCGTGGGTCGGGGTCAACAAGATCGACGACGAAGAGCAGCTGCGCAAAGCTTACGATGAGAGTGGCAAGAAGCTGATGCATTTGCAGCAGGCAGTCTCGGGTTTTGACCTCTTCTTGCGCTGTGTGGGCGTCGGTCCGCAGGTCAATCCGATTGTTTACGATCCGGCAGCACCGTTGCACGATCGCTACAAGGTCGCCAGTGACTTCGCTTCGGAAGACGAGCTGCGCCTGATGCGGCAGATGACGCTCACCATCAACACCTTCTTTGGCTGGGACTTCAACTCCTGTGAAGCGCTGCGATTGAACGGCGTCTATCACCCGATCGACTTTGCCAACGCCTGCCCAGATTCCCAGGTCACCTCGTTGCATTACCACTTCCCGTGGTTGATCAACGCCCAGATCCGCTGGTCGGTCTTTTGTGCCGCCACTGGCCGCAAGATGCGGCAGAACGTTGACTGGGAGCCCTTCTACGAGATCGCAGATCGTGACTTGCCCTATGAAGAGCGTATGGCAGAATACGGCAAGATCGCCGATCAACGTCTGGACACCGAACGTTTCGACGAGTTCTGTGCCGAGCATCTGAGCCATCTGGATGAGGTTTCGTTGGAGTTTTTTGCCACCGATATCGCCAAGGCTGCGGTGCGTGCCAAAGTCGAATCACTGTTTCCCAAACACGAGCACGAGCAGTTCACCGAACATTTCTGGGGTCTCATCCAGCTCTGGCGCAAGCACGAGACAGAACGTCTGGGATAGAGCCTCGACACCGCCGCCCGCGGTGAGGACAGCATCATGACCATGAGAACGACACGGTTGCGGCTGGCTTGGGGCAGGCTCCTATCCTCAATGCTCTTCATCGGGCTGTTGACGGTCACGGCGTTGGCCGAGGACACCCCCAAGCTGCCGTTCCATTTGCCGGTACCTGAGGGTTGGCGAACCGAGACCATTCCGTTCCCGCTCGGCTTTGCGCCCGAGATCGAGTATGAGGGATTGGAGGAACTGCGCTTTTCTCCCGGCATGTTCGACCCCGAGAAAGACGATTTCTGGAGCTACGCCTTCATTTGGTGGATCCCCGCCAGCTCCAAAATCGAAGCCGCCAAGCTGGCCACCGAGCTCGAAGCCTATTTCCGTGGGCTCGGCCTTGCGGTTGCCAAAAGTAATGACTTCGAACCCAAGGCCCCTGTTTTCGAGGCCAGCATTACCGAGCTCGAGGTCAAGCAGGGCAATCGGGCATTCAGTGGTCAGGTCGAAACCCTCGACGCCTTTGCAACCCGCGAGAGTGTCCACCTCGAGGTGAATATCGAGAGTATCCCCTGCGGGTCTCACCAAGCGGTTTTCTTTGGGTTTTCACCCCAGCCCGCGTCGCACCCGGTGTGGACCACCTTGGCTGGCCTTCGCCAGGGGTTTGATTGCGAAGCGGGTGGCCGCGAGTAATCTGGTCGTGCAGGCATGCATTGTGCCTTGGCTGTTGCGGATACAACTTCAATGGAAACTCTGGTGATCAGACGCAGGCTCGTCTTAGTCTTGACTCTGCTCTGTGCTGGAGAGGGCTTCGGTGCTGGAGAAACCGTGGCGCAGAGCCGGTCTTTCTCCGAGTCGCCGCAGATCCTCCTCGGTCTGAAGACCGACCGATCTCCTTCACTGACTTTCGTCGATGTCGATCGAGACGACGATCTCGATGTGGTTGTGGCCAACGGACGGCACTGGCCTCAGGCCAACGAAGTTTTCCTCAACAATGGCAGCGGTCGATTCACCATCGGCTACACGCTCGGTGAGGAGTTCAGCACCAGTTATACCGTTCCCGCTGGAGATCTGGATGGGGATGGTGATCCCGATGTTGTGGTGGCGAACGATCTCGCGCCGAATCAGATTTACCTCAATGACGGTGCGGGAAGATTCTCCTTGGCCGGGGCTCTCGGTCCAGAAGTCGAGTCGACACGGAGTGTCACCCTATCGGATCTGAACGGCGATGGTCGGTTGGATGCAGTGGTGACCAATCGGGGGCAAGAGAACGGAATTTATCTCAACCAAGGGCAGGGCCAGTTTGGAGCCAAGCGCGGCTTTGGGACCTCGGACGATTCGACCATCTCGTTGGCGATTGCCGATATTAATGCGGACGGGCGTCTCGACTTGATCCTCGCCAATCGTGATGGCCAAGGGAACGCGGTTTACCTGAACGACGCCGAGTTGAGTTTCGCGAAGTCCTACTCTTACGGCACCGGCAGTGACGAGACTCGGGCGGTTGCTGTTGCGGATATGAACGGCGACGGCCACCTCGATATCGTCACCGCCAACATCGGTGAGGCCAACGGCATCTACCTGGGCAACGGTACAGGCCGTTTCGATGCAGGGCATCGTTTCGGGCGGGCGGACGGGGCCAGTTATGCCGTGGCGATCGCCGATCTGGACCAAGACGGTGACATCGACGTCGTGGTCGGCAACCGCGGCACGCAAAACGCGGTGTTCCTCAACGATGGAACCGGCAAGGCTTTTGTCGAGCTCCGTTTCGGTGGAGGCGACAACGTTACCTATGGCGTCGCGGTTGGTGACGTCAATGCAGATGGCTTCCCCGACATCGGTGTTGCCAACTCGGACGGCCTGAACGGCATCTATCTGAACCGGCTGGCGCGGGCTCAGTAGTCCCTCCGCAAAGGAAGGAGCCTATTTACCGACGGCGATCTCCACGCCGTCCATGACGTGACGGGCGTATCGATAGTCGCGAATCATGCCGACGCGGTCGCAGTCCCATTCGATGAGAATGAAGTAGTCGACAGTGGGTTCAGCGGAATCGGAAACGATGACGGCGGGTTTGCCTTCGACCGATCCCACGGAGATTTGCCAGTCCTGTAGCCGGTCATAGTTGGTGAAGTAGCCACTGACCTCCACAACCCCACGGCGTTGGGCGCGGCCGATCAGATCCAGCCGGACGTCTTCGGCCAGCATCGCTCGCACGGTGTCGAAATTTCGCGCCTCAAAAGCCTCGACGTATTTGTGCAACAACGCTGTCTCCGACGCCGCCATCATTGGTATGCCGGCCTCGAGCTCCGAAGCAAGGCTGCGCACGCGGGTTCGACCTCGGTGCAAGGCGGCCTTGACCGTGCTGAGGGTGACGTCGAGCAGCTCGGCGATCTCGTTCAGGGAACAGTCCAAAGCGTCCTTCAAGATCACGCAGCTGCGTTGCATCGGTGGCAACTCGAGGAAGCGTGAAAGGGCCACCCGTGCGAGCTCTTTGCTCTCGAGGGACGGTTCTCGCGTCGTCTGCGGCAGCTGGTCATCCAGCGGTTCGGAATGGTTCGAATCGTAACGCCGCAGATGATCGATTGCCTTGTTGTGGGCGATACGAAACAACCAGCTCCGCATGTTCGAGATCGAAGCCGTGGTCGCCAAGGCGTAATACGCCTTGGCGAGAGCCTCCTGCACCACGTCCTCGCCATCGATTACAGAGCCTGTCATGCGTGCACAGTAGCGATGGAGCTCCGGTCGAATCTCCTTCACCAGGTCATCGAATTCTGCCCGGGCTTGGGTGAACGTCGTCGAGAGTAGGGTTCCGTCTACTTGTGGCATCACAGGCTCTGGGGGCGCGGGTTCTACTTGCCCATCGTTTTGTAAAGGCTCGCCTGCATCGACGGATACCCCAGCTCAGTGCGCAGCAGGCCGATCTGGCCGACATGGTACGACTCGTGCCAGGCCAGGAACATCAGCGCACCGCGGGCTGTCTGATCGGAGACTGGAAAACCCTCGACACCCACCAGAAGTTGATCTTCGTTCAAGCCATCCAGCGTTGAGTCGAGGCGGGCGGCGACCTCTGTCCAGCCGGCTGCCAGCTCACTGATCGCCGGATAAGCGGCGACGTCTTGAGCTGAGGCCTTGGCGCCAAACAGCTCGGCGTAGGGGTTGTCTTCGGTCTCGCCGAAGCGCTTGAGCAAGCCGACGCGGGACGACATGATGTGCCCCAACAGGAAACTGATCGAGCTGCCGTCGCCCTTTCGCCACTGGCGCCCGGCGTCTTCGTTCGAAAGATCACTGAGGCTGGCACTGACAATGCGGGTGTTGAAGGCATAAATATCGGCTACCGACTTGATGTGATCGTGCATGAAACGGTTCTCCTTGGTCTTCCTGCAACTTCAGAGGTTGCAATCGGTGTGTTTCGAGTCCTTGCCGATAAGACGATCGAGAGTTTGAAAAGGATTCGGTTCTCGTCCGATCTTCTCAGATCATCGTCCAAAACCTAACCGATGCTGCAAGACGTCTCAGACCATGCAGGCTCCTACTTCGCCCGCAGTCGTTGCCACAAGGCCGACGCAGCTCGACGCACGGGTCCGACATTTGGCGTCTCGGCAGCATCACGCTCCTCTGGACCGCTCGGAGCAGTTGGACGGCGCGTTGCGTTGCGAAGTCGGGTCCGGCGTAGCTCAGCCGATGAACGAGGGTATCTACGGCCGCTTGTTGCATCCCGTTTTGATGCGCTAAGTGTTGTATTAGAGAGGTTTACAGGATCTCTCGGCAAGTTGTGGAAGGGGTGTTCGCTTTTTTCTCCGGTTGCCGTGCGCTTGTGGAGGGGATGTTGGCTTTTTTCTTCGCTCGCCGAGCGCTTGTGGAAGGGATGTTGGCTTTTTTCTTCGCTTTCCGAACGCTTGTGGAGGGGATGTTGGCTTTTTTCTTCGCTCGCCGAACGCTTGTGGAGGGGATGTTGGTTTTTTTCCTCCTCCGCCGGACGCTTGTGGAGGGTGTGTTCGACTTTTGCCTCGGTCACTCTTCGGTCCTGAAGGGCCGTGGAGTTCTCCCCAAGAGGCGCCGAGCCGTCCCGAGCGGTGCTGGATGGTCTCGAGAGAGCCTCGATCCCGTTTTCTGCGGGTGCCGAGTTTTCCACTCGACTCGCCGGACGGTTCAGAGCGTCCACCATGCCTGCCTCACAGACCTTGGCGACAAGATCCGGATGAGAATCGACCGGTCGATGCTTCAATGGTCGACCCAGGCGGCCGACACCGGGCCGCACAGCATCGGCGAGAGTCGGCAGGCCGGCGAGGCACAGTTGGTCTTGAAGGATCTGGCCACCTTCCTTACACATCCGGTCGAAGTGTTGCATCGCTTCCCGCTGGTCGAACATCGCCGAAAGCGTCTCTGCGCGCCCGTCGAGGATCGCGTCGAGTGCATCTTCGAGGTCCTGTGCCGAAGCGGTGAGTTTCGACGCCAGCGCATCGATCAGTGGGTGCTGCCTCGCGGAGTCGGGCCAAGCATTGCGTTTGGACAGACTATGAGTGACGTTCCGGGTCTGTAAGAGCAGTGGGAGCGGGTCCCGCTCGGTTGGGCCAACAGCCCCGGTCAACCAGCCACCGTCGTCTTCTTTGCCGAGAAGACTCTTGAAGAATCTTCGTGCGTCCCGCAGCTCACCGTATAGCCGCTTCACGATTTGGTCACGCCGAGTTTGCCGTTGCCGTTGTCGTTGACGTAGCGCCTGATACCGCGCATCGGCATCCAGCATCGTCCGCATCAGACTTTGAATGGCCCGGCCGATGCTGACGAAAACTCGGCCTGAGACGTGTTCAGTGACCACCCCTTCGAACAGGCGTCGAATTCCCTCATCCACGACATCGGCGCAGGCGAATGCCGCCCACATGATCGGTAGTGCCTCGCGAGTTCGGCGGTGGATGCGTTTTGATTTCATGTGATTCTCCTTTAGGGAAGTTGTTTCACCTAGTATAGAGAATTTTTCGTGGATCTTCTGAGCAGAGTTGCTGTAGGCTGGCCTGTCAGTCAGCCGTACGCACTGCTGGTGGAACTCATGCCGGAGCACGGTGGTGGCCTGTGGTCCAAGGCACCTGCCCCTGAATCACACCGGAGCCGTTGCCACATGCTGAGCATGGTGGCCGGTGGAGATCACCCGGCGATCTGCTACACCTCCTGGGACGGTCAACTGCAGTATGGCTTGATTCTGCCCGGCCCGGGTTCCGCCCCTTCAGGGCGGGGGAAATTGACGACCTTCAACCCGGGGCTCACGCCACGTCGCACCGCGGCTCCAGCCCCGGGCTCTACGATTGGACCCCTTCGGGGGAGTCTCGGATGCGATAACTAACGCGCTGAACATGCACCACAGAGGGCGCCAGAGTGGGACATCACCCCGGACTAGTCAACCCGCCAGCTGACGATACAGCGTCTCGTACTCGGCGCCCTGTTTGTCCCAGGAGTAATCCACTTCCATACCGTTTTGGCGCAGGCGTTCCCAATTGGGGCCATCCTGGTAGGTGGTGAGGGCGGTTTTGAGGGCCCAGGCGAAGCCGGTGCGGTCGTAGTGCTCGAAGACGCAGCCGGTGCCTTGGCCGGTGGCGGCGTTGAATGGCTCGACGGTGTCGGCGAGACCACCGGTTTTACGGACGATAGGCACGGTGCCGTATTTGAGGCTGTACATCTGGTTGAGGCCGCAGGGCTCGAAGCGCGACGGCATCAGGAAGATGTCGGCGGCGGCTTCGATCAGGTGGGCGAGTTCGTTGTTATAACCACGATGGAAACAGACCTTCTGCGGGAAGGTACGCTGCAACCAATGGAAGTGATCTTCGATGCCGCTTTCGCCGGTGCCGAGGATGATGGCCCTCAGATTGAGGTAACGCAGCGCTTCAGGCAACGCTTCGAAGGTCAGGTCGAAGCCTTTCTGTGAGGTGAGACGCGACACGATACCGATCAGGGGTGCGTCTTCGTCGTAAATCAGGCCGGTGGCCTCGATCAGATGGTGTTTGTTTTTGGCCTTACCCTCGGCGACGTCATCCACACCGTAGTTGTAGGGAATGAGGGTGTCTTCCTGCGGGCTCCACTGGCTGTAGTCGACGCCGTTGACGATGCCGATCACGGTGCCGGCGCGTTGTCGCAACAGGCCTTCGAGGCCCATACCGTAAGCGTCGGTCTGGATCTCGCGGGCGTAGGTTTTGCTGACGGTAGTGATGACATCGGCATAGAGGATGCCGGTTTTCATGAAGCTGATGGCGCCTTTCTCGAGATCGGCCTGAAAGAACAGATGGCGATACTCATCGAGCCCGAGGTTGGTTATCACCTCTTCCGGGAAGACCCCTTGGTAGGCGATGTTGTGAATCGTCAAGACGGTTTTGGTGCGGGCAAACAACTGATCCCAGCTGTAGAGCGTCTTGAGGTATATCGGAACCAAGGCGGTGTGCCAGTCGTTGCAATGGAAAATATCGGGACCCCAACCCATGCGCTGGCAACACTCGATCGCGCCGCGGGTCAGCAGGGCGAAGCGTAAGTGCTCGTCCCATTCGCCGGTATAAACGTGGTCGCCGTGATAAAGCTGTGGGCAGTGGATGAAGTACACGTCGACGTCACTGCCGGGGGCGCGACCGACAAATACCGAAAAAACAAAGGTGTGGTCACCCATCCGCAGGTGGACGTCGTGCAGGAAGTCGACCGGCGTGAACTCGTAGGCCTCGGAGTCGATCTTGCCGTAGAGGGGCATGAAAACCCGTACGTCGTGACCTTGACTCAGCAGATGGGCCGGCAACGCCTGCGCGACGTCCGCCAAACCCCCCGTCTTGGCGAAGGGCGCAACCTCGGAGGCGAGAAAGCAGATCTTCAGAGGGTCCATAACGGAGATGGATCCATGGCGGACCTAAATCACGGTGCCGGGACGTAAGGTGGCGTGGGCCGGCACGACGATGATGCCGCCGCGGATGCAGTAGCCTTCGCCGTCAGCTTCCTGGACGCCGGCTTCGTTGACCAACTGGCACCCATCGCCGATGCGGGCGCCACTGTCGACGATCGCACGACGAATGGTGCAATTGTGGCCGATGCCAAACGGGACTTCGTCACTGTCGTCGGAGCGTTGATCCGGGCTGGTGCCCATGATGATGCTTTCCTCGATCACCGTTCCCGAGCGCACCAGCGAACGGATGCCGATCACCGAGTGGAGGATCGTCTTGCCGCCGAGCACGCTGCCTTCGCACAACACGGACCGATCGACCTGACAGTTGTGGATCTTGAGGCCGGGCAGGAATCGTGCGTGGGTGTAGATCGGAAAATCAGTGTGGTAGAGGTTGAGCGGCGGATCAGGATCGGTGAGTTCGAGGTTGGCTTCCCAAAAAGCTGGGATGGTACCGATGTCGCGCCAATAGCCATTGTAGAGAAACGCCTGGACACGATGCTTGTGAATCGCGGCCGGGATAATCTCCTTGCCGAAATCGGTGCTGGCGTCTTGGCCCAGGATCTGCTTCAAGATGCCGGTCTTGAAGACGTAGATGCCCATGCTGGCGAGTAGCGTTCCGGGTTCGGCATCGAGCCCCAGCTTGGCGATCGTATCGGCGTCGAGCGCCAACCGATCAAGCTCCGCCGGATCTTTGGGCTTCTCGACAAAATCCACAATTTGACCGTCATCGTCGACCCGCATGATGCCGAGGCCGGCAGCCTCCGAGCGCGCTACCGGTTTGACCGCGATCGAGAGATCGGCTTCGCGCTCACGATGGTGGGTCACAAACTCGTCCATCGACAGCTGATAAAGCTGATCACCGGACAACACCAGCACGTCGCGTGGTCGGTTGAAGGTCAACCGGTCGACGTTCTTGCGCACTGCATCGGCGGTGCCCTGGTACCAGTCGCGGTTTTCGAGGCTTTGCTCGGCGGCCAGGATGTTGACGAAGCCCCGGGAAAACACATCGAAGCGGAAGGTCTGCGCGATGTGACGATGCAAGCCGGCACTATTGAATTGAGTCAGGACGAAGATCTGGTCGATACCAGCATGCAGGCTATTGCTGATCGGGACATCGATCAGCCGGAACTTACCGGCGACCGGTACAGCCGGTTTGGCGCGGTGCTGAGTCAGCGGCCAAAGGCGGCTACCCTGTCCACCTCCAAGGATAGCGGTGACGACGCTTTTCACGGATCCCCTTATTAGGTCCTGCGTTATGCGGGTGCTCGATCCACGGTCGGGATGACAACCGTCTGGATAAGTTTCAGTCCAGGCATCTTAACGGGGAAGCGGCTCGCACTCTAGTCCAGTTGCGTCATCAGTTGATCGCAGCTCGCCGCCATCTCGGTTGGGAGAAACTGCGTCTCACTTCCGAGAAGCGCGGCATGACCGTGTGGATATATAGAGAGTTGCGTATCAATAGGTCTGTTCGACCCGACAAGGCTTCTTGATTGCGAGAAAGATTCGATCTGCCTGGCCTTGAAGAGTTGTCGATTAAAGCATTGAAAACAATGTGTTTGGGTGATTTAGTGGAAAACTCCAAAGGGGGTTTTGAGCTGGCCCGATCCTTGCTCTAATATCAAAGCGACCGACGTTTACATCCAAGGGGCGCGGATAGCCGCCTAGAGTCGCGCTCTTCGAATACGGTTTTTTTGGAGGCATCGAGTGCTGTTTCACACACAGTGTTCGTTTTCCCAAGAGGGACGTCTCCCAACAGGAGGCCTACCGTCTCAAGACCTCAGCAACTTGGAGGATTCATCATGGAAGTCTCGACAGTTCGAACCAAAATCAAAGAGATCATCTCTACCGTCAGCAGCATTCCGGTTGAAGATATCGCCGACAACGCCTCATATCAGGACGATTTGGCGCTCGATTCGTTGACCCTGCTCGAGATTGGGGTCGATGTGGACTACGAATTCAAGCTTGGCCTGCCGGAAGAACAACTGCAGCACATCCAGTCGGTGCAAGATGCGGTGGATGTCGTCATGCAGAGCCTCAGCGAGCGCAAAGTGGCCTGATCGAGGCCGTCACGATGATGCAGCAAGCCTCTTCATGGTTCTCGGCGTTGTCCCAATTGCCCGCGAAACGACCGTCCCAACGGCCAGAAATCTCTCGCAAGTCCACAAGCGGCCTGCGGTTTGATCCGGCTGGTGGGCCGCCGAGTCGCCCTGCGGCTCGGCAAGAAATGTTGGCCAACCGGCTTTTCCTAGCGCTGTCGCCACGATTCAAGGCGACCCGACAAGGGATGCCGTCGAGAACGCTGGAACCATACGAGCGCTTCGATATCGAGCGCTCGCAAGGGCGTGGCAAGTTGTCCGCCACCTGGTACCCGGCAATCGGCACCGCCCGCGGCGCTGTTTTGTTGGTGCACCCTTGGATCCAGTGGGGGCAAGGCTATTTCGAACGTCGGGGGCGTCTCGGTGCGTTACGTGCCGCCGGCTACCATGCTCTGACATTCGATATGGGTGGTTTCGGCGGCAGCTCGCCGGTGGCGTCCGCCTTCTATGATCGCGATATCGAGGATGCGTTGGCCGAGCTGCGACGCCGGGCGGTCGACTTGCCGGTGCATTTGTGGGGGGTGAGCAGTGGTGGGTATTGGGCGCATCCGCTGCTTAGCCGGGTTGCAGTCGAAGGCGCGGTGTTCGAAGATGTGCCGCAACATCTCATCGACTGGTCGAGTCGGATGGCGCCCTGGGGCAAACCTTGTTACGCCTTCTTCCGGCATGTGCTGACCGGTGCCTATCGGTTCATGGATCTCAGGCGGCATGCGCCCCATCTCGACGTTCGCAGCGTCGGTTATATCGGGGGCGAGCGGGATCGCGGCGTCCTGCCGGTGGAAACCTGCGAGCTCGCTCGGCTGGCGGAGGGCCGTTATCTCTTGGTGCCCGAGGCCGACCATCTCGAGGCGATCAAGAAGGGAGCGGAGGACGTCATAGCCTTCGCCCTCGAGACCTTGGAGCTGGCTGAACGTAGTGACTCAACCGGAACCGAGACGGAGATTGCGGTCGCCTGACACCGGTTGTCATTGGGACTCTAGGCTCAAGCAAAAATGAGACATTCTCGAACCTAGGCACATCGTTCAAACGCCAGGCGAACACACCGCGTGTCGCTATGCTACGCTGCCGCCGATGTCCTTTCGGCTGATTGTGGAGTACGGTGATCGTAAGCAGCGTTTCCCGCTTGTCGAGGGTTTGAACCAACTCGGCTCGAGCCCGAGCTGTGCCTTGCGTGTCATCCATCCGTCGGTTTCGCGGCGTCACGCCCTGATTTTGGTCCAAGGTGACCAGGTCGAGATCGAAGATCAAGGCTCGCGCAATGGCACTCGCATCGCCGGCCGCCGTCTCGAGGTTGGCGAGAGTGTGCCGTTGGCGGTCGGTGATCGTTTGGCTTTGGGAGGCGTGAGCGCGACCTTGGAGGAGGTCTCGGAGAAGGACTTGCAGGCGGCAGTCAAGTTTCCGACGCGGACGCCGGATCCAGTGAGCCCGGATCCCGACGCCGGAGCAGCCACCGCGTCGGTCGGTACCGCTCGGGTATTCGCGCTGCAACAGCTGCCTGGCCTGCTGACTCACTTGACCCGTCGCAGCGGAGTGCTAGCAATGGCGCAGGCAGTCGGAGCGGCATTGTTCGAGACTTTGCCTTGTTTGGCCGTTGATGTGGTTGCGGCCGACGGTGAAGGCATCCTATTCAGTGCCCGGCATGACGAGATCGAGCCAGACATGGTGCATCGAGCGGTCGCCACCAACGATCGCGTGGTGGTGACTGCGGCGCTTGTCCACCCGTCCCATGCCCGTTCTTATGCTCCACTTGTGGAGACCGGGGCTTTGCTCATCCAGCTCGCTGGAGACAGTGAGCCGATGTCGAGTCCACTGTCCCCGCCCGAGGCTCCCAATCCACTGCCCGAGCCACCGACCGTCGTGCCTGACGTGCGTCGAATTTATGCCGATGCTCACCGCGTTTCCCAAGGTGATGTCAGCGTGTTGATCCGCGGTGCTTCAGGCACCGGCAAGGAAGTGCTGGCGCGTTATCTGCACGCTGCATCGCCGCGTCGGCAGCAGCCGTTTGTAGCCCTCAACTGCGCTGCACTCCCCCGGGATTTGCTGGAATCCGAACTCTTCGGTATCGAGCAGGGCGTTGCCACCGGCGTCGCGTCGCGGCCTGGAAAATTCGAGATGGCGAGCGGCGGAACCCTATTCTTGGACGAAATCGGCGACATGGCCCTTGAGACCCAAGCGCGAATCCTACGGGTACTGCAAGAGGGTGAGGTCTATCGGCTGGGTGGCCAAGAGCCGAGAATAGCGGATGTGCGGGTGGTAGCGGCGAGCCATCGCGACATCGATGCGATGCTGCAAGACGGCACCTTCCGTTCCGATCTTTACCATCGCATCGCAGATTGGACGGTGCTCATTCCCAGTTTGGTCGAGCGTCGCGCCGACATTCCCAACCTGGCGGCCTTCTTTCTGGCCCGTGAGGTCGAACGTCGTGGTCTACGGATTGCGGGTATCTCGAAGGGTGCCATGGAGCTGCTCGAGACCTACGATTGGCCAGGCAACATCCGTCAGCTCGAACGCGAAATGGCGCGCTCGGCGCTTTTTCTCGAGAAGGGTGAGTTGTTGGAAAGCGCCCATCTGCAAGAGGCGATTCGTTCCACCAAACCCCAGGAATCACTCAGTCTCAAAGATCGGCTCGAACAAGTCGAGCGCCGCGAGATTCGACAGGCCCTCAGCCAGAACGGCTGGAACGTCAGCGCTGCAGCGCGGGATCTGAAGATGGGGCTGTCGACGCTCTACCGCAGAATGCGGGAACTCGGGATCGAACAGGAAGACTGAGGAGGGCGGACCTGGGTGTCCGCCCTGGGTTCTGCGAAACCTGCTCGGTCTCAATCACCTATTTTGCTTCGATCTTGTTAGCTTCGATCTTTTCGGCTGCCTCGATCAAGGTCTCGACCGGCGGTCGCTTGCTGTAGTCCTCGTCGAGATGGAAGAAGCTGACGTTGCCTTCTCGGTCGAGCAAAACAACGGCTGGATGGGGAACTGAACCCTGCTTCTCGTTGAGAATGCCGTAGGCCTTGATGACCTCGGAATCGGCGTCGATCAGCAAAGGAATCACGACCTCTTCTTTGTCGCGATACGACCGCAGACGATCTGGCTCATCAGGACTGATCGACCAGATTTGTGTGTTCAGAGCGTTGAAGGTTTCGATCTGTGCTTGCAGCTCACCGAGCTGCGTACGGCAGAATGGTCACCACGCGCCGCGGAAGAACACCAGTAGGACGTTCTTTTCACCGCGTAAGGTCGACAGGGTGTTGTTGTCCCCATCGGGGTCGGGCAAGGTGAAATCCGGAGCGGCTTGGCCGACCTGGACTCGGTCAGCCTGAGGGGCTTCGGCTGCCTGGCCGGGGGTCGGCGTCAGTGCAACGATGAGGGCTAATGACGCGGCTCGCGTCACCCAGTGGGTCAGTGTCATCTGGGTTCTCCTGGGGCATTCGCTGTGCGGCGATATGCCCTGGGCAAGGGTTACGGTTCAAGAGCGGGCAGGGATCGATCTATGGACGTCTGCAGTTACGAATGAGCATAGCCACTGGATTCGGGGAGGGTCGATTATCAAGTCTGCAACAGCCTAATCTCAACCTTGAGAATGGGTGGCCATGAGGCAGCAGTCAAATCGACCTATCGACCCTCCACATTGCGTAGAAATGCGATGTTTCCGAGACGGGTGCACGGCCTGTTGCCCTTTCACCTGTAGCGGCGACGTGGCTCGATTCTTGCTCTGCTAATACGTCGATTATGAATCAGTGATCGGTTCCTGCTGGTGAGCAGGTCCGAAGTTGCCATCGGTCAGTCGAGCTCTTGCGACCTAGCTCGTCAAGGGTGAGGCTGTCTGTTTTGGCGTTTCTGTTCAGGAGAATTCAAGCAAGCACCGACACGGTGTTGGTCAACGGCAGGTGTCGGTCAACAGGCAGGGGGCAGTCAAACAGACTGCTTCCCACCCCAAACAAGGAGGACGCATGCATCGAAGAACCCAAACCTCGAAACGTTCGATTCCGACTCTAATTTTCTTGACGCTGTTCGCGACAACAGCAGTGGGCATTGTGCCGCCGGAGGGAGGGGGACTCAACAAGGATGGGTCAACTGCCGCGATCTCAGCTCCCGAGCTCCAGGTTGCGCCATCAATTGAGACTTATGAGCCGGGTTCGAACAAGGCTTTCGCCAATTCCGAGCTTCAGGCGTTCTTCGCAAAACATTCGTCCGATTGGAAAGTCAGCTACGACACTCGCAACAACTTGCCGCACCTCATCCAGGGAGCGGGTATTGCACTCATTCCGGGTAAAGGCAACAGCTTGACCCGTCGCGATCTCGCGGCCGGCAACCTCAAGTTCGAGTCGCGTGGCGATTTGAAGGTTGAGGATGTTGCCGGATTGCTCCAGCGTTTCATGAAGAGCAATGCCAGCCTGCTCGGCACCGACGACAGAGACCTGCGCCTCGACACCGGCCGCAGCCTCGCTTACGGCCAGAACGACTACTTCTGGTCGATCGAGTTCCAGCAGTATTACAAGGGTATTCCGGTCGAGGGTGCACACGTCTTCTTCCGCATCAACCACGGCAACATCGTGCAATTTGGTGTCAACAAGGCCGCGGACATCAACATCGACACCAACCCGGCAGTGACGGACCGCGAGGCGATTGCGATGGCCACCGCACAGCTCGACAGCACAATCTCCCAGAAGGTTGATCGTGCCGCGCTCAAGATCTACCCGGCAGCGAATAGCGGCGAAGGTGTCGCAGAGCTCTACAAGGGTGGGCTTGGCCTCGGCTACAGCCACCGTCTGGTGTGGGAGTTCGGCTACATCGGCGCAGATGACCACGCCTTCAAAGTGGTGATCGATGCCCACAGCGGTGAAGTTCTCCAGTTCACTGACGAGACCCTCTTCGCCACCGTCCAGGGTGATATCTACCCGGTCACCAACACCGATCCTTTGGTCACGGTCGGCTTGCCCTCGTGCTCGGTTTCGAATGGTGGCACCCAGGTCACGGACGCCGACGGCAACTACACCTACTCGGGTGGCACCGCCACTTCGACCCTCAGTGGCCGTTACTTCAATATGAACGACAACTGCGGTTCGATCTCGTTGTCGAACTCCACTGACGGCAATCTCGACTTCGGTGGCTCGGGCGGTACCGACTGCACCACCCCGGGGTTTGGTGGCGCCGGCAACACCCACGCGTCGCGCAGTGGCTTCTACCATCTGACCAACATCAACCGCAAGGCGGCAAGCTTCTTCCCGACCAACAATTGGCTGAACTCGACGGTGACAGCCAACATGAACATCAACCTCACCTGCAACGCCTTCTGGAATGGCTCGACGGTGAACTTCTATCGGTCTGGCGGCGGTTGCGCCAACACCGGTGAGTTGGCCGCGGTGTTCCTCCACGAGTGGGGCCACGGCATGGACACCAACTCCGGTGGCTCGGCCAGTGACCGTGCCTCAGGTGAAGCGGTGGGTGACACCTTTGCTTTCCTCGAGACCCGCGATGCCTGCATTGGCGAGAACTTCCTGAGCTCGCCCTGCAACAACTGCAACACCTCGTGCACCGGCGTCCGCGATATGGCCGCCTACACCATCGGTGGTCTCAATGGCCCGGCCCGGCCTTCGGTGGTCGAGGTCAACAGCGGCATGAACTGTGACCGGGCATTCAACGCATGTTCATCATGCCCTTGTACTGCCTACCAGGGCATCATGGGCTACGAAGGCCACTGCGAGAGCTACATTGCATCGGGTGCCAACTGGGATCTAGCGCAGATGTTGATCGCCGAATACGGCACCGATGCCGGCTGGGCGGCGATGGACAACATCTGGTACGGCAGCTTGACTCCCAGTAAGGCGGCTTATCGGGTCGCCTCGGGTGGTCTCTGTAACCCGTCGGCGAATGTTGATGGCTGTGGCGCCACCAACTGGTACACCGTCTACTTGGCGGCAGATGACGACGACGGCAACCTGGCCAACGGCACGCCCAACGCCTGCCGGATCTGGGATGCTTTCGACGCCCATGGTATCGCTTGCGGCACTAGGCCGTCCTGTAGCACCACCTGTACACCGAGTGCGGTTGCCGACGCAGGCGCCGATGTTTCGATCAACGAGGGCGGCTCGACTACCCTTGGTACCGGGGCCCAAGCCGGCCACAGCTACTCCTGGTCACCGGGTGGCGCCACCACGGCGCAGATCACCGTCTCGCCGACCAGCACCACCATCTACACCGTGACCGCCACCACCAGTTGCAACAGTGCGCAGGACTCAGTGACCGTCACCGTCATTCCTGCGGGTTCCAACGGTCCACAGAATGCGGCGTTCAACGCCACCTACCAGGCGCCGACTTGTCTCGTCGCGGGTAGCTCCTGTGACACCAATGGTCTGGTCGACGGCCGTGGCAGTAACGGTCCGGAACCAAACCAGCCCAACTCTATCGCCGACAGCTGCGCCGACGGTACCGCGGGCACGTATCACTCGGACGAGTCAAATGACCGTGTGGTGATCTCGACTCTCGACGGTGGCAACTTCTCCGAAGGTGACACAGTGGAGATCGCAGCCACGGTGTGGGCCTGGACAACACCGGCACAGGATACGTTGGACCTGTTCTACGCTGCCGACGCCAACAACCCGACGTGGACGCTGATCACCTCGATCAATCCATCGGCGGCGGGTCAGCAGACGTTGACGGCGCAGTACACGTTGCCGTCAGGCGGCTTGCAGGCGGTGCGGGCTCAGTTCCGCTACCAGAGCACCAACGATTCGTGTGCTGCCGGCACTTACAACGATCGTGACGACGTCGTTTTTGCGGTCGAGACCTCGGGTGGCTGTACCACCAACGGCGAATGCGACAACGGTCTGTTCTGCGACGGCACCGAAACCTGCAACGTC
>JAJCXO010000017.1 GCA_029263395.1 Acidobacteriota bacterium
TGTCGACGGTATGGAGATCGTGGAGCCGTATCACTTTCGTGATCTGGGCAGCCTGGCCGGCGCGGTGACGCCCAACGCGATCGCCGATGTTCACCTGCATCGCGGCAGTCCGCCGTTGGCGTTCGGCAATCGCTCCGGCGGTGTTCTGGAAATGGTCACCGAGACTGCCAGGGGTCGTTTTTCGGGTCATCTCGGTTGGGGCGCCGAGGCGAGTCAGCTGGCCCTCGACGGCTCCCTCACCAGCGGTCGGCTGCGTTGGCTGACGGCCTACCGGGACGGCCGTCCGGACCTGCCTCAGGAGCTCAGTGAGCTCGACTCGAAGCCGACCTACTGGGATGCCATGGCCAAGACGTCGATATCGCTCTCCGCGCACCAGGAGCTCAGCGTACAAGGCCTTTGGGCGAGCGATGAGTTTCAGTTTCAGGAGCCTGAATTCCTGTCACAGGAGTTCAACGTCGGGCAGCGGAGCCGTCATGTGGGGGTGCGATACATCGCATCGGTGGGGCACCGCCACCTGATCGAGGCTTTGGCTTCCGATGTCCTGGTGGATCGCCGACGAGACGGGCTGGAGATCGAGGCCAGTCTGTTGACTCCTGACACCGAGTCCAGCCAGTACATCATCAACGATCATCGGGTCACTCGCGCACACGACCAACGGCTCGAGGGCATGTCGTCGCTGAGCGATCGATTCGATCTCGAGTGGGGCTTGGACTCGAGGCAGGAGCGTACCACCTACAATTACTTGGGTTTTGCCGCGTTTGTGGCCGACTTCATCGATCCCGTCGCCCCCCGGCTGACGGGGTTTGATCGGAGGCTCGATCAGCGACAGGTCAGCGCCTTCACCCAAGGTGCCTGGCGACCGCGCTCCGATTTGACCGTCGGGATTGGTTTACGGTTCGATGACCACGGCCTGGCCGACGACTCGGGGCTCGCGCCGCGGCTCACGTTCAGTTACCAGTCCGGCAAGGGAGTGCTACGCGCCGTCTGGGCCCGGGTTCGCGATGCGTCGGCGACCCATAAGTTGTCGTTGGCCGATGGCGAAGAGGTGCTGCCAGCGGCGGAGACGGCGGACTACGCTGCGGTTGGCTACCATCTGAACGGTTCGCGGAATGCTCTCGCAGTGGAGCTCTATCGCCAGCGGATCAAAAATCCCCGGGTCCGCTTCGATAACCTCTACAAGCCGATCAGTCGTTTTCCTGAGCTGGAGATCGATCGCCTGCGTCTCGAGCCGGCGACAGGGCGAAGTGATGGCCTCGAGATCCAGTGGACGCGCCGCACCAAGCGCTGGCAGAGCCATCTGACCTACGAGCTGAGCCGCTCCGAGGACTTGTTGGACGGTGGCTGGAGACCACGGCGGTCGGATCGCAGACACGCTTTGCAGGGTCGGCTCACCATCGAGCTGCCGCACGGACTCCATGCCGACTTGAACTGGCGTGGATCTTCGGGGCGCCCGACCACGCCGTTCGATATCAATCGAGTGCCCGAGAGTTTCTTCGCCGCGGTTGGCGATTACCAGACCACGAGGCTCCCCACCGACCACCAGCTCGATGTGCGGGTCTCCAAGCGTTGGCATTGGCGAGCTCTCGAGCTGACCACAGAGATCGGCCTGGACAATGTTTATGACCACCGGGGCGTTCGAGGTTTCGACCTGATCAAGCTGCGCGATGGTTCGAATTTGCCAGCGGCCTTACCCGCCGAGCTCGAGCTCGGCCGTCAGTTACGGTGGGGCGTCGAGCTCTCCTGGTAGCGGGTAGATCCGCAACTGATCACGGTCGAGTTGGTAGCCCAGCCCAGCGCCCTCGAGCACAAGATCTAGAGCTTCCGACAGGGTCAGATGATCAATCGACCCACGCACCTCGATCGGCTGGTCGTGTTGGTCTCGCAGCAGCTCCGGGTCGACGTTCACCAACCAGCCAGATTCCGCCGCCACCCAGGCCAGAAAGGCCTCGAGGCTTTGGCCGTCGGCGTCGAAAACCGGGGCAGCCTGCCGGGTCCAGTGCCAAGCGTCTCCATAAGGTGGAAAGGCGCCGACGATCAACGTGCCGTCCGCCTCAGCGGAGCCAACTTGTCCACGGTCGAGCTCCGTCGTCTGCTGCCCCGACGTGACTCGGACGTGCCCTTCCCGGACGTGGATGGCAACGTTGCCGTTGCTGTTGATGCGGACCGCGTAGCGCGTGCCGAGGTGGGTGCTGACCGTACCGGCGGCGTGTACAGCAAGCTCGGCCGGCGCGGCTTCAATGTAGACCGCGCCAACTAGCAGATCGACCCGGCTGGCCGACACCAGCTCGATTTCAGTGCCAGCGTCGAGTCGCAACCGATGACCAGAGGCCAGCCTTACCGCCAGCCATTCCTTTGGCTGGCTCGAAGTGGTCAGCCGGCTAGCACCGCCAAGCGCAGAGCCGACCGGGAAGTGTGTGGGCTGGCTGCCGCTGTAGGCTTCTACGGTGGCGATGGATGCCGGGCTAGAGGTCCAGAGCAGCCAGGCTCCGATGGTGGCCAGGGTGATGGTGGCAGCCAGCGCCATCATCGAGCGTCGGCGAAATCGCTGGCGATCCACCTTGTGCTGCCAGGCCTCCAGGGCGGGTGCGCTCAGGTGTTCGAGATCGAAGGGCGGCAACGGCGACCGAGGACCGGCTGCACGCAATTGTTCAGCGATCGGATCCGGCTCGTTCGAAGGATGTGGAGGTTTCAGCATCAGCTTTCTCCTGAGCGGCCCGCAGACAAGGCAAAGACGCGGCGAAAAGACCGGCGCGCCCGGGTGAGCAGAGATTCGGCGGCTTTCGGGCTGAGCTCGAGGCGTTGGGCGATAGTTTTCACCGGCAGCTCTTCAAGATACTTCCACTCTAAGATGTCGCCGTACGGAGGGGGCAGAAGATCCAACGTGCTGTGGATCGTCGCCGTCAATTCGCGTTGTTCGAGGGTTTCGGATTGTAAATTTTCCGGCGCCTCGAGCTGGTCGAGATCAATCGTACCGTCGGTTGCCCAACGATCCCGCACTTGCCGTCGCCGCAAGAAGGTGCCGACCTGAAACCGGCAGATACCGACCAACCAGGCGCCGAGCGGACCCTCACCGCGGAACGACTCGAGACGCTCGATCGCCGCCACCAAGGTGGTTTGGATGACGTCGGCCATCGCCTCTGGATGGTGTCGTAGGTGAACCTGAGCATAACGCACCAGCACCGGCGTGTAGGTGGCGACGAAGGTGTCGAAAGCGGACCTGTCACCGCCCGCCATGCGGCGGACCAAGCGTAGCTCGTCGTGACGATCACCAATTAGCGGCTCATTCCCCATTGTTGTCTTTGTCGCGCCAGCGCGTCACATCCTTCGCGATAGGCGGAACATTGATTTTAGGTTAACCAAGGTTAGAGCCTCGAAGTGAACATTGAGCGAAGGATTTGTCCCGGTGGCGCGACAAGGGGGGTGACGGCAGACCGTGCAGCATCCTCCAAACAACCAAGTCGACTAGTTGACTCGAGGTCTCCCAAGTGTCGAGGTCACGCACATCTCTGTTATGGCTCATCTTCGCCATTGTGCTCACCGTTTATGTGAAAGGCCGGGTCGCAACCTCGTTCGATTCGGGCTACGCGATCCATATGGCGGTCAGTCTGCTCGAAGAAGGGAATCTCGACCTCGAGGAATACCGCGACGTGATCCCTGCCTCCGACTATCGCGTCATGGAGATTGATGGTGTGCTGCAGTCCCGATACCCGGTTGGGCCGTCGGTGGTGGCGGTGCCCGTGGTGCTGATCCTGGCGACCGTCGGGAAGTACGTGTTTTACATCTGGGATCTAGATGTTTTCCTCCGCAGCAATCAACCGAGTGGTATCGAACGGTTCATCGGTTCCTTTATGACTGCGCTCACCGCGGTGGTGATGTTTTACATCGCCCGCTTACGGCTGAGCTACGGATGGTCCATGCTGGTGCTGTTATTGTTTGCCTTTGGCACGTCTGCTTGGTCAGTTACCAGCCGCGCCCTGTGGCAGCACGCGCCCTCGATGCTGTTCCTGAGCGTTGCCCTTTATGGGCTTATTCGAGCGCGGGATGAGCCTCGATTATCGCAGTATGCGGGACTGTTCCTGGCCCTCGCCTACGCCATGCGTCCGACCAACGCTCTGGTGGTTGTTTCCGTGACGCTCTACGTGCTTGCGGTGCACCGTGTTTGGTTTTGGCGTTACATCGGTTGGGCGTCCCTCGTCGCCGTACCCTTTGTCAGCTACAACCTCGCGATCTTCGGCAGCCCGCTGCCGTGGTATTACCGGCAGGCGTCGGGCAGCTTCAACTTGTTCGACCCGAGCTTCTTGGAGGCCGCCGCTGGCAATCTGGTGAGTCCCGCTCGCGGCCTCTTCGTTTACAGCCCGGTCTTTCTATTTTCGCTCCTCGGCGTCGCCCTCCTGCTGCGGCAAAAGCGATGGAACTCACTCGACACCTGCCTGGCGGTCACCCTGGTGCTGCATTGGCTCATCATTTCGTCGTGGAAAGTCTGGTGGGGAGGCACCGTTTTTGGCCCGCGCCTGTTCGCCGACATGCTGCCGTTCCTGACCTACTTCCTGATCCCGGTGATCGAGCAGCTCGAACGACCGCGGCTGCAAGGTCGGGTGCTGGCGGCGGCCCTGGCCATCGCCATCGCGGCGTCCTGCTTCATGCACCGTTCGGGCGCTTTATATTGGGCGACCTGGGATTGGAACGTCGAACCGGAAAACATCGGTAGCGATCCGTCCCGGCTCTGGGACTGGAGCGACCCCCCATTCCTCCGACGCACGTCCGAGATTCATCCAGACGGTTGAAGCGTAGTCCGCGAGCCCGTCTTGTGGTGGCGCTGTGTCTTTGGAGACGGCCTTCTAAAGCGGCGGTCTAGGCACAATCCCGGCGACCGCAGTAGGATCAACAGTAACGCGGTAAGCAGGAGAGCCGTTAGGCTCAGAGTGACTCTCCAACAGGATTTACGAGTTAGTGCGAAGGCAACGTACAAACTCACGAAGGTATGCACGGCACGTCTTTTCTGACTGGGGGTTATCTAGAATAGCTCGGATGTTTTGAGTCGGTTCGTTCAGCTCGAGTTCGATCTCGTCTGCAATCGTCTCTACTTGAGTTGCCGGCCTTTGCTTGAGATATTGCTGCGCGATCTGTTCCGCAACGGATAGGGGGCTTGGCTCGAACAAGATATCGTAGAGCGGTAGCGAGATGGGATGCAACCATCGGAACGTGAGCTTGCGGCCTCGCTTCTGTGCGTATTGGCGGTGACAGGATGGACACTCAAAGAATGAGATGCAGTCTCGAGACCATAGACCAAAATGCTTTAGTAACACTAATTTAGTATTTTTGCACCGCAGGCACCTACTGGCCCAGGGTACTCCAGCTATGAAAGAGCGCAAGACACGCCAGTCTCTTTGCTTATCGCTTCTCATTACAGCCATGTTGAATTCTTTGTCCTCGATCCCGCTCCCATCCGAACATAGGCGCACATCTTGCCGCCAGCAACCTTATAGAAGTTGAGATACGGGTCACCCGATTCAATAATCACGAAGCTGTCTGTAAACGCTGCTTCATCTATCTGGCATATCTTCGTCCGTGTCGTGTCGTTGATGGGCGCCACTTTGTAGTTCATAGGCTCGTGAGCGTAGAAAAGGTCGTAATAACAACATTGCCGCGAATAACTGCAAGCGCAGTCCTTTCGTCATGTTCGCTCACGTATCGAGCGATCTTATCGCTGGGACGTCTTACCCCAACAAATTCTCGCTCCCATCGGGCAAACAATGCTGGATACCGCGAAAGCTTCGTCGAAACTGCGGCTAGTGCTTCTTCGTCCAGGTACTCTTGGATTCTCGATACATCTTCAGACGGCCCGGTCCAGCCGCTATCCTCGCGGCCTGCGATCGAGCGGCGCAGCTGAATATGGCAGTCTGGACACCATGCTTCGTATATGTGGATATGGGCGCGATCCTTATAATTCGCATGGCCGATCCACTTGCCGTCGCCAAGGTGTCTCAAACAGATCGGACAGGTCGCCTTCTTCATGGTTCTTCCGCGGCCCAACGACCAAGCTGTAGCGCGTCGCTTGCAGCGCCTTGTTGGGTGCCATTGACTCGAACTTTGTCCGGGCTCGCTGTTTCCCTAGTTCGCAACGGAGTGGCTACCCTTTGACTTTCGCCAGTCGAGAATGTTCTTGGTGATTGGCCACCAATGCTCGGGATTCGGGTCTTCGACATTCGTCCAGTAGTCTAACTCGTTCTCGTGTATTTTCCATATCTTGATGCAGCAACTCCAGAATCGATTCGTGCAGCGCGTGCTTGTGTCGGTGGTGGCGCACCCACTCATTCAGACAGGTAATCTATTCAATGGACTCGGATAACCGGACCATCTCACTAAGCCTGTAATAGCTTCAAGAGCTTCAGTCTTCAGGCGTCGGAATGACCCTACACCGCGCTAGCGTGTCATACAGTTTCATTGGTCCGAGTAACACGATCGGGAGTTTCGGAACGCGAGCCTTCGGCACCTCGAGCCTTCCGGAGGGCTCGAGACCCTCCAAAACGGCTTGCGCGTCGCTCTTTCACTTTTCCAAAGACGTCCGTTCGGCTTGTTAGCGCCTATTTCGCTTTTCCGATCGCCGCTGGAGAGCTTGCGGACACCTTTCCCGATTTTCCAATCGCCGAAAATGAGCTTGTGAGAGGCTCTTTCGATTTTCTCCTGCACGCCTCTGGTTGCCGGATCGGCTTCCTCGCCGCTCGTGGGGTCGTCCTTGGCCACTGTGATGCGGCTTGCAGTCTTCGAAGACTCTTGCTTCGAGCTGAACGCTGGAAGCTCGACGCTACTGTCACCTAGCACCTGCTCGACGAGATCGGGGTAGGCGTCGACCGGTTGCTGTTTGGGCGGGCGACCGCGACGCTGGACGCCGGGGCGCACGGTTGATGCGAGGGACGGTAGCCCTAGCACGTCGAGGAAGGTTTCGAGCACTCGGGCGCCGCACAGGTGCACCTGATCGAAGGCCGTGATGGCTTCGCGTTGGGCTTCTAGTGCGATTCCCTCGGCCCAATAGGCCGCGTTGGTGGCGTTGATCGCTTGGCGTAGAGGCACGCAGCGAATCGCGAGGCGTTCCGCTAGTTCGAACGTGTTCAGCTTGCCATGCTCGGCGTTCGCATAGGCTGGAGTTTGCTCGCGGTTGCTCAGCACGGTGATGGTCGATTGTGCCCAATGTAACAACGTCGCCGGATCTCGTGGCGTCGGCCCTTTCAGGCCGAGATAGTCGCGGGCCGGTTGGGTGCCCAGCAATTGTTCGAGGATTTGGCGGGTTCTGGACAGCTCGCGATAAACGGACTTGGCCAGGCGGTTGCGGCGCTGCTGGGCTCGCCGCAGTTCGGCTCGAAGGTTGGCAAGGTTGACGTCGGCATCCACCATTGCCTCGCTGGCCTCCTCGATGTCACAGGCGATCCAGCGGAAGAGATTGGCCGGTGACGAGCTCGCCTCGTCTTCGCCTGCCAACCATTGGCCGAGGCGCCGCCAGCCACCGTTCGACGCCAGGCCGAACAGGAAGTCGTTGAGCCGACGACTCCAGGCTTCGGCGACAACACCGGCATAGAGGTAACCAGCGAGCGTCACCGACCGACTGATCGAGATTCGGTCTCGCACCCCTTTGGATACAGGGACAATGGATGGAACGGGGTTGGGTAGGACACGGTTAGGCATAAGCTTCTCCTTACGAACAGGGGGCGATCATCGGCTCCGAGCCGTTGGTTCGTCAGGAGAAGCTTATGTCTTGCTGCGAGATTTGCCTCGTGCGTGGCCTCAAATCGTCGGATTGTGGCGTCCCACGACAGAAACGTCTAGGTTTGCCGAAATTTCAACTGCTGGATGAAGGGTTGATCAAGCAGCTGGGTTGATCGACGGGCTAACTAGAGCTGGCTCAGAGTTGATCGTCGACGTAGCCACCGCGGGTGCGGACGCGGACGCCGGGGGCTCGGACTTTGACTTTCACTTCGTGCCAGGCGCCGTCGTTGTGATTGAGGCTCGGGTAGTAACCCAGCACGTATTGTTCACGTAGCTCGCGCAGGATCTCGCGGAAGGCATCGGGTGCCTGGCCGATGTGGTCGATCTCGCGAATTCTGCCACCGGAGTTACGCACCACCTGCTCCAGCCGATCGAACTCTTGTCGCGAGGTTTCGGTGTCGCGCCAGATCGAGAAGTGACTGTTGTTTTTACTAGACGACGGACGAATCCAGTAGATCAGGCTCGGGCTGCGACCAGCCTTCCACGCCACGTCGGCCATGTCGAGCACACTCTCGCCGTCGATGCCATCACTCAGCAGGACGATGACTTGCCGCCCTTGGCGACCGTCGAGCTGTTTCAGGGCGAGGTAGAGATGATCGTGGACGGCGGTGCCGCCGGAGGCCTCGACACCCGCGAGCCCTTGGCTCACCGCCTCGGGTTCACCGGTGAAGGGCGTGGCGGCGAGTAGTCGGTCGGAGAAGACGACCACCTTGGCTTGGTCGAGCTTGGCCATCGACGTCACGAAGGCTTGCGCTCCGGCGAGGGCGGATTGTAAGGCTTCACCCTTCATGCTGTGGCTGGAGTCGACCAGCAACACGGCGGTGAGGGGGACATCGCCGCGCTCGAAGGTGACGAGCTTTTGACGATGGTTGTCGTCTTCGACGTCAAAGGCACCAAGGTCGAGATCGAGCACCGGGTCGCCGCCACGAGTGACGGTCACGTAAAGCTGTTGCAGCTCGAGATCAATCGCTTCGTTGACCGCGAGGGTGCCGGTGACGATTCGCTGGGAAATACTCTCGCCGTGGATGTCGGTGGCGGTGATCTCGAACGTATGCGTGCGGTTGTCTTGGCCAACATCGATACGGGTGCGATACGGCTCCGCGGTGAGCCTCGCTGCTGGCTCACCGTCGAGAGTGATGGTGATCTCGGCCACCGGCGCGGCGGAGAGGACTTCGATTTCGACGTCGATCTCGCCGAAGACGACTTGGCCGTCCCGCGGACTGCGGACGAAAAGGTCGATGGCGTCCACGGCCGGGGCGACGATGACGGCGAGCAGCGCGGCGGTCAACCAGTGTTTGAGAGTTGATGATCTCATCGCGTCTCCGCAGTCTGCTCGAGCGCAGCGGCCAGCAGCGGCAGGCGGGCCATGGCGTGGCGCTGTAGGGCACTGCGGCCGTCGCTGCCAGCGGTCTGTGGCCGTTGGCTGTAAAAGTTTCGTGGGGAGGGTTGGCCGCGATCAGCCGGCAGGTTGGCGAGCACCTCGCGGCCCCGGTGGCCTTCACCGATTCGGTCGAGGGCGTACGCGAGCTGGATGCGGAGACGCTGCTGGGATGGCAAGCGCGCCACCGCTGCCTCCAACAGGCGGGCTGCCTCGACGTAGCGCTGTTGGGCTTGCAGCAGGCTGGCGAGCTCTTGATAAGCAATGGTTAGCATCCAGTCGACGTTGCTGTCTCGTAAGACCTGGCGTAACAAGCGTGCTGCCTCTGTGGCCTCTCCTTGTTGTGCAAGACTGTGAGCCAGCCGCAACTTGCCTTGTTGCGATTGTGGAGCGACGTCGAGCAGTTGGCGCAACAAGGGTATGGCATGTTCGAAGTTGGCACGGCGTTGATGAGCATAGGCGAGATAAAGCAGGGCCGAGGTTTGGCTGGGATCCAGAGCGAGACTCTCTTCCAACATCCGGCGGGAGGTGGTTGGCATGCCGGAACGATCGATCGCCACGCCGATTTCGGCCAGCGCCGAGGCGGCCAGGTTGCGGCCGACGGCACTGGTCGCCTTGCGGGTGTAGAGCTCAGCCAGAATGAGGATTCGATTGCGACTCGCCCCGGGTAAAAATGGATCGGTGTCGCGTTGTTCGACGTAACGATCGTGGGCCTTGACATGGAGGGCGAGCACCGGGATCAGGCTCTCGGGGTCGGTGGCGGCGAGCCGTTCGATGACCCGGTCCTGCGCAGACTCCATCCAGGTACGGCCCCGGAGACGGTCTTCGCTGGTGGCGAGGGCCTGGCTTTCCATTGCACAGAGAGCGTCGAGTGCCTGGGCCACACCATGAGTTGTCAGTCTCGTCAGCACGTCATGGTAGGCGTCGGTGATCTTGGCGACTTGTTGGGCTCCGCGCTGTCCGTCCCCAAGCTCGAGCTGCGGTTCGAAGGAATCGGCGGCTGGTGTTGACTCGACGGTTAGGCTGCGGATTGATGGCCAGGCGATACCCTGGAGGTCCTCTGCGTCCTGCGCATCGTCGCCGATGATGAAGACCCGCTGACCACCCTGGGCGGTGTCTCCCTTGGATACGTCGAGCCGATTGGACACCCCGAAACGATAGGTGCCGCTGGCGATCCTCGGCACATCAAATTGAGCCAGATGATGGGGCGTGCCGTCGGTTGCCGTGATGGTCAGCTCGACGGTGGTTCCGGTCGAAGCCTCGGCTGGCGCATCGGCAGGAATCAGGTGACCGTGGTTCGGCAGCGCGGCAAACCCATCTTCGAACCACACGCTGTGCTGTGTGCCCGCACGTAACACCGGCAGCGCCGCCGGGTGATCGATCGCAGGGATGCCAATCAATGGCGGGGTTCCGGGCTCGTGAACTTGGATCCAGGTCTCTGCATCGGCAAAAAGCGGGGGTGCTAAGAGGGAGGGTGCCAGGCGAGTCGGCATGGGTGCTAGGGGAGTCGGCACGGCCGCCAGGGGAGTCGGCACGGCCGAGATAGAAGGTGCCAGGCGACTCGGCAGGGGAGTCGGCACAGTGAGTTGCAGGATGCGGAGGGCAAACCGTTGGGACGTGGGCACCAGGGCGAGCAGCCGGAGCTCGAGGTTGCCGGCCGGTAGGTTCAGGTGTCCTGCGAAGCGGACGCCACCGGTGGCTAGCGGTTGGCGCAGCTCGTCGATCGGTAGGCGAACCCGGTGACTCCAGCTACCGGCCAACTGACGGTCTGGGGTCATGGCGTAGACGTGGAGCTCGAGCCGCAGACGTTGTGCTGGCTCGGTGTCGGAGGGGGTAACCGGTGGTATCGCAGCGAGCAAGCTGGTGCCGTCGATCTCGACCCAGAAGTCGACCCGTGCGGTGTCGCCGTCAGCCGGCCGGGGGATGGCTCGAGCGGCCGCCCACAGCGCGCCGCTTTCGCCGCCTGCAAGCAACAGCGCCGCAACGTCCATACGGGACCCGGTGAGGGCTCGCGACTCGAAGGTGGGCAGGTCCGCTGCTGACGAGGCGACCCCGAGGGTCGAGAACACTAGAACGAGCAGGTTTTGGATCGTCCGTCGACGGCCCCGCCTCATCCACGGCCTCCGACGTCGACCGGCAGGTTGATCGTTGATGCGGTGGCGCTGTGATCGTCATGGACGCCAATCGCCAAGGTCTGGGCGCCGCCCCGCAACGTCAGCTCCGTGGCGTAAACCGCGGACTCGGACAAGGCTTGTAACAGCCCGGCATGGGGGATCTCGATCGGTAGCCGGATGCGTTGGGGATCGGACACACGACCAGCTTGGTCGCGGACGATGAGTTGGATGGTCACCTTGGCCCAATGGGACGTGGCGTCGGGAATCATCACCAGGTTGGCAACCGGCACCTGGATCTCCAACGGCACCGAGTAATGGCCGTCGGATTGGCGTTTCCCGTCACCGATTTTGACCCTCACCTCGAGAGGATTGTCGGCGACGCCAAGCACCAAGGCGGCGAAGGTACGGTCGGCCATCTGCTGATCGGCCGACTTGTCGCGATACTCGGCGAGGTAGCGGATCTCGAGGTCGCCAGCCGGCGGCGCAAACGAGCCGTCGGGCTGCCGGAGGTGGATCTCGATGGTGTGGGTTTGGCCGTCGCCTCGGTGCGGTGAGGGGTAGGCCAAGGAGTAATAGTGAGTCAGGTCCTGGCTCAGCTGATCGAAGAAGTCGCTGACATCGCCACGTCCGATGGCAACTCGACCACCGGTGTCACGGGCTAGCCACCGCAGGCCGTCGTCGCTTTCGCTCAGCCGGGTGAAATTACTGGTCGGCCGGGCGAGACCGCGGCTTTCAGCGCCGAAGAGATCTGGTCCGGCGTCGGCACCGGCACCAATCGGGTAGAACGCCACCCGGTTGGTGTTGGCATCAGCGATCAGCTCGCGGATCTCTGCGGTCGAGTCGAAGTCGCGCAGAACGGCGTCAACCGAGCTGGCACCAAATTGGCTTCCCCAGTCGCGTCCATATTTGGCGTGCCACACCTGCCACACCAGCTCCCCGGACCGTGCCGGCAGACGATCGGCGACATAAAGCACCGCTTTGCGCCCCGGTAGCCCAGCGAGGGAGGCTAGAAAGTCACGCAACAGGCCGAGGCTTGCCCGGACGTCGGCGAACATGGCTTGGCTGTGACTCTGGGCTTCCTGATAGGCGAGTCGGGCGTCGCTTTCTGCGGTTTCGGTGGTGGCACTTGGTCCGCGACCGGTCTGGCGGCCTTGAATGGCGACGGCGCTCTGTTCGATCGACTGCACGGTGCGCCGGACTTCGGAGGCGTAGGTACCGGTTGCGGTGATTGCGAGTCGATCGAGGGCGGCTTGGACGTCGTTGCGGTCTGTGGTTGAACCTTGGGCAATTTCGACTTGGCGAGTTTTGCTGACCACCATGACGCGGGTGCCGTCGCGCATCAAGGTATCGAGGGACGTCGAGAGGTTGTCGAAGACCAGCTTGCGGCTCATCGGTGAGATAAAAGAGTGGTCGACCAGCACGATGATCGACGATGGCTCGGCAGGGATCGCTGGACCGGTATCGGAGGTAACATCCTGCGGTAGCTTGGGCTCGTCCGCACGGTATCCACCGTCGACCCGATAGAGATGGGTGAGGTCGACCGGCTGGCCGTCGTCGAAGACCCGAAAGTCGTCCCGAGTCAGATCAGGGACCGGTTCGCCGTTCCGAGTCACGAACACTTCGACATTAACCAGGCTGACGTCGAGGGAGTCGATGAAGATGCCGTGGCGACGGGTTTCTTCGTCGTCCAGGGGGGAGGATATGTTGTCAGCGAATGCCGGTGAGTAGCCGAGGAGTGCGGTCGCCACCAAGGCGGTCAGCCTGTTGCTGAGGCCTGGGGAGAGGTTGCGGAACGGTGCATTTGGAGAGTGGTTCATCGCCTCGGCATGCCTCCAAGTTGGGGCCGATCGTCAGGGTCGGCATTCGGCACCGGTCCGTTTTTTCCATCCGAAAGTCTTGATACGTCGTCCTATCCTATCTCCTAAATTGATTTAGTACAGGGTTCTAGAAGCAGTACTGAGTTTCTGGCGGTCAACACAGACCCGTCGATTCGAAGTCTCAGTGAACCCAGCGATGGGTGCGCTGCAGCGCCTGGAGGCGCTCGGTGGTCGCCGGGTGAATAGTGTCGCCACCTTCTTTTTCGAAGAAGAAGGGCCGCCGTTCGACCGCGTCCGGTGCCACTTGAGCCATCGTGCGGGCGTCGTACAAGCGACCGTTCAGCATGGTGTAGTCGACGTGTTCGGAACGCCTCAGGTCGTCGAGGGGATTGCCGTCGATCACCACCAAGTCAGCTAGCTTGCCAGCTTCGAGCGAACCGACATCACCGTCGAGTCCGAGGTAACGAGCGCCATCGATCGTGCCGGCACGCAAGGCTTCCCACGGTGTGAAGCCACCTTGATGGAACATCCACATCTCCCAATGGGTTGCCAGCCCCTCGCGTTGACCGTGGGCTCCAACCTGCAC